>CAZPPT010000001.1:0-184440 GCA_964588555.1 Microcaldota archaeon
TCTGCACTGCGCAGACATGCGTGTCAGTTGTTGCAATCGTGATGCGCGTCTCGTGAGCCGCCTCTTCCTCAAGGTTCGGGTCAACAAGCCAGCTCTCGCCGATCTTAACTGACGTTACCGTAAGCGGAAGCGCATGTACCTTAAGCGGACCGGTAGATTCGGTCCGGATGATTTTTCCGCCTTCGACCTTCGGCATGCGCGCATCAAGGAGCGCTGCCAATGCTGCAATGCCTGATGCATCCATATAGTTCCCGGCATGGTCAAGTACATACAGGTCAATGTAAACCCCGAGTGCCTTTCCATCCTCAACAAAAAGCGATTTGAAATCAACAGTTTCAGCACTTCTAATGCCCCTGTCAACAACGCGTGCAAGCTCGATTGAGTTCTCATCCGGCGGCCCGGGCTCAAAGCTTGCGTTTGCAAGCGGGAGAAGCTCCGCACTTGTCACCATGGTCCCTTCATTAGGGCGGTCCGCATATGGCGTGATCATGTCAAACTTAACTGCTGCAAGCACCTGCGTCTTTCCAAGCTTCACGAGCGCAGACCCTTCAGCATTCGGGATGACATGCTTTTGTACTTCAACCTGCCGAAACTCGTCAAAGGCACGGCCATCAAAACGTTTTCCTTTTGAAAGCGTGCTAAGAAGGACGTCGCGTCCCATTTCAGCTACTATAAGATCCTTAAAACCTGACATGAATACACCTCTTACAACTTAAATGGACTGCCTGGGCTCTCGTATACTTTTTTAAGTGCCCCTACCTGCTTGTCATGGACCTTTTCAGATGCCTTTTCAGCCTCATCAAGGAGCGTTTGCAATTCCTCAACGGTGAGAAGGCCGTCCATCTGGAACAAAAGGAGCTTCTTGCTCCGGTGCGCAAACGAAAGCGCGGTGTCCGATTGGCCAAAATTGTCCTCTTCCTTTGCAAGGTCAATAAGCAATGTATCATCAGCCTTGCCCACGGCAAGTGCCGATGCGATATCGCGCATTGGGATTCCTGCATTTGCAAGCGCAACGCTTGCCGCAGTGATGCAGGTGGTCCGTGTACCGCCGTCAGACTGAAGCACATCGACAAATATGTCAATCTGCGTGCGGGGGAAATTCTCCGCAATGATGAGGTTTTCAAATACCTCACGGATTACCTTTGAAAGCTCGATGCTTCGCCGGTTCGGCCCGCTTCGGCCGTGTTCCTCGATTGAGGAGAACGGCGCCATTGTGTACCTGCACTTGATAAGTGCCCGGTAGGGGTTTGCGCCGTGCTTTGGTATGCATTCGCGCGGCCCATAGACGCCGCAGATTACCTTATTTTTGCCCCATTCGACAAATGCGCTGCCGTCAGCGTCATTAAGCACGCCTGCCTCGACACGGATCGGCCGCAGGTCAAACTGCCCGCGCCCGTCGAGGCGTTTTCCATTCTGTAAAAGTTTAACGTCTTCCATTTATTCACCTTTGATGCCGATGGCGTTACTGTGTGCCATCGTTTTTTTGCCCCGGCGGCAATTCTTTTTTATCTGAAAGAAAATGCGCAACCGCATCAGTAAGGCCCGATGTGTGCGCCTTCTTTATAATAAGGTCAAATACAGTAAGTGCAAGCGGGATATTTGCCGCTTCCTGTACCCATACGTAGCCGTTGTTGCCAACGACGATGTCGCCCTTGACCGCATCGCGGATCAGGTTAAGCATGCTTGACTTTCGGCCAATAAGCCGCGGCACCTTTGCAGGCGGAAACCGGATCACCTTGCCAGAAGGAAGGCTTTTGATTTCCATAAAGTCAACCTCGCCAAGCTCGTCAACGTCGCCCACCGTACAGCTGACGATGTCGCCAAAACGCAGTTCCTTGACAAAATCCTTTGCCGAGATAAACGCATTCTCAGGAAGGTTGACATCCACGATGTAACCTGAATGCTTGACATCTGTCACGACGCCGACCAGAACATCCTCGCGGACAGGTTTGTAGCGCACTTCAAGGGGGATGAACCTCCCGTCCTCGTCAAGCATGCCTGGCACTGCCGCATAGGTGTTCTCACCTTCAATATACGTATGTGGGAATGCTGCCCGTTTATTGGCAACCATTTCCCCTGGGACAACTAATTTTCGTTCTGTCATCATATCACGTTAGTATCTTTGTTTCAACTGACCCGCCCGTAAGCTTGTTAATACGGTCAAAAAACTCGCCTTGCAAGCCGCCAAATATCTCAACAACTGCGACAAGGCTCCCGTCGCTTGCCCATTCTTCCTTTGTAATGCCGTAATTCTTAAGTACCCCATAGCTTTTTTGGGCAAATGTGGCGGGAATTTTAACTGCAATGCGTACCTTGTCAAATTTAAGCGGCAGGAGCGGACGCAGTTCCTTGACAATGTCAGGAAGCTGTTCCCGGGGATCCTTGAACGGGTCGATGGTAATTTTTATCTGTTCAAGCGCGTTTTCAATGCGGATCTGCGTGTGCGGTGCATTGGTACGCGGGTCGATTGATTCTCGCACAAGAATTGCGATAATCTTTTTCTTGGTTTCCTCGACTTTTTTTCTTCTTTGCTCCGTCGTCAGGTGGATCGTTCCGTTCTTGAGGACGACTTCGAGGATCTTCATTGGGTCAGTTGTGCCAAACGCCTTTTGGATCGGCTCACTTTTGGCGCGTTCCCCCTTGCGTGCATCAGTATAGATTTCGTCTGCAACAAGGATGTTTTTCAGATCCGGTTTTCTTCCTTCACGATATGCCTGTGCGGCATCCGGGTCAACGTATAACTCAAAATGATGTCCTCCTTTGTCATATGAAGCAATAATTGCCTTATCAAGTGTAACCATATCCATCATTTAGAAAGAATGATTTTCGAGTGTGAAAAACAGACTAGTATTAATTAGTACCCCTATAGGTTTAAATAACTACTTGAATCCTACTCGTGGTACGCATTTTCCGCACGCATAAGGTACCAGGCACAGATAAGTGCTGAAGTAAATGAAATTACCAGTATTATCGCCTCGGGAATTATAGAAGGCGGCCCGGATGGGACAGGGTGTGGCTCGGTAGATGACGCATCTGCACGCTCCAAAATAGTTGGGGCGGCCTCTGAATCCTCGGCTGAAGAGCCCGTTGTTTGAAGCGCAGGTTCTTGGTAATCAACAGGCATCCCTATTCTATCTAGAGACGGGTCATAATAGGGGTCCTCGTACCCGGCGCCATACTCAGAAGGAACCTGCATCGGGGATTCCAGCGAATCGTCTTGGCGCATTTTCTCAACCCCGTCTGCCTGTAACGGCATCTCGAGGGTACTTGCAGCGCTTTGCGGGACGACTGGCGTAAGGAAAATCGTTTTTTGTGCAATTAAGAATAGTGCCGCAAGTGCAACAAGAAGGCTAAAACTAAGTATCATTACTACGTGGATAGGGGACTTGCTTACGATGCGCGCGCCTGTTTTAGTGAGTTTGTAGTACTTCCATTTTCTGCCGTCGTCAATACGCTCAACTAATCCTGCTGAGGCTAAATGGTCAAGGTGCTCAAGTACGGTTGGTGGCGAGAGCTTAAGCTCGGTTGCCAGTTCGCTTTGCGTTTTCTGGCGCTCACCAAGTGCCTTAAGTATTGCGATGCGCGTATCTGCGCCGATTGCCTTGAGGACGTCCCGCGTTACGACGATTTCATCTGACATGTCTCTATCATCTCATTTTAGGTTTATTAATGGAATCCAAGATCAATACCCTCGACATAAATACACCTTTTCGGTAGATAACAAATCAACAACTAGTTGTGGGTGAAGATATACAATTGCAAAAAGCGCAAAAAGAACAATAAATATGGCAAGTGCGAGTTTTACCTTCTTTGATTCTTTCTTTTGCTTAAAATAGTACATACCAAGCCCAAATGAAACAATAAATGAAATGCCCATAATTACAAAAGCAACACGCTCAATGTCTTCACACAAGGTAGTAAGAGAAAAAGAAACAAAAAATAAAGAAAGTAACCCGAACCTCATTCATGCCACCCATACAATGTGCGACGCCATCAGCGTACCTCATAATTCACAGTCACACGTGCAGTCACATCGACCTGTCCCGGTGAGACATCTGTGCTTGGCGCAGGGGCTGATTCTGCAGCAACGTCCCTTGCCAAATAGTTGTCATAATAGTACGGATAATACACGTTTTCAGATGCGCTTTTGAGCCTGCCAAGCGAGCTTCCTGAACCTGCTGCAATTTTTTCCGCGCGTGCCTTTGCATCCTGTGCTGCGCGTTCAAGAAGCGAGGCCTCAAGCTGCCGTTTTGTTTCATCCTTTAGTCCAAAGGAAACGGAATCAACGCGCACCTCATTACCACGTCCTCGCGTAATTATGTCGAGTAGTTCGCCCGCATTTTCAGTATTTTCAGTCTTTACGAAAATACGGTGCGTTGTCTTATACCCGATAACCTCATCATAATAGGTACGATCGTAAGGGTTGCAGTCATATGCTACGTCAGGCGCAATATCCCGCGGGACAGGGCAGTCCCACCTGCTCACCTTCACAGGTGTAACGAGGAACTGCGTCGTTTCGATATCTTTTTCCAGTACGCCTGCAGCAAGGAGCGCTGCCTTTATATCGGCAGTAATCTGTGCATTTCGCTCCTGCGTCGCCTGCGCCGACTGCGTATCGTTTGTCTCAACAGTAAACGAAATCTGCGCAAGATTTGGTGTGGCCTTTGTCTTTGCCTCGCCGTTTACCGTAACCGTATTTTCAGAAGGCTGTGGGCTGATATACACATCGCCAACGCGCGCCTGTGTTGAAATGGCATACATGCCGGCAAGCGCAACTAAAAGAAATACAAATAACGTAATTGTGCTATCCTTTTCCAATCCCATAGATTCACCCCTAGAGTAGGTTAGAACAATTAGGTTTAAAAAGAAGAGAAAAATAGTTAGGCGGAAAGCTAACTATCAGTATGTAGACCCAAGGCTTTGCATTGCACTTAAGAAAAGCGCACCAAAGATTGCCGCAAATACGATTGCAAGCACGATAAGCACCACGATCGGCAGTACTGTAAGCACGATGGCCTTGCCACTTGATAGGTTGTGGACAGCACGGTAAATAAGGTAGGTAACATAAAAGTAGTATAACCCAAGCACAAGCCCGATGACCCCGCCGATGCACGGTATCCATGAGACCAAACTTGCAACAATCGAAACACCGCTACCCGTAACTGAGAAATGATAGTGTTGGTTGCCAAAGGTGCCGTTTCCGCCAAGTGCCTTTGCGATAAAATACATAATGCCGTTCCCGATAAAACTAAAGATGACACTTATGATAGGAACTGCAATTACGTACGCAAGAACGAGAAAAAGCGCGCTTGCGGCATCGCCGCCCATAAGCGCATAAAGAAGGATAACAATCCCATTGATAATGCCTGCAACAAGCGAACCGAGAAGGACATATTTTACCCCTTCACCAACTGTTCCCTTTTCCTCTGCAAGCTGTTTCTTCAAATTATCAGGAACTAGGCTTAATACCATTTTCTTGTACATTGCAACAATATCCATATCATCACACCTAAGCGAATGTATCACTCAACAAGCTTATAAATCTTTACATGCCCCCCAAACTGGGATCTTTGCGGGCTTTCATATACAAGTTCAAAGCCAGGAAGGTCCTTAAGGAAAAATGCGCGGTACAGGTTTGAATCATAGTATTTGCCCTTGCGGTCCTCATAGCCGCTTTTGACTTCGCCATTTTCAACCCAAACTGGCTCATCGGTGTAGAAGAGCGTAAATGAAGTGACGATGGGGCTACCTGATGCATCACGGATGTCGTTGTTCCGCACGAGGTTTGCCTTGTTTAGTACGAGGTCCCCATTCTCATGTTTTCGGTCAAGGTAATAGGTCGCAAGCACGTTTTGGCCGTTTGCAAGCGTTGTTTCGGAAGTACAGTACACGGGCGTGTTAAGGCCGATGGTGTTGCCCTGCCCGTCCTGTTGGAGGTTATAGAATGCAAGCGTGCCGGTCTTATTGGAAATCTCAGAAATAACGCAGGTTCCCTGTTCTGTATTGGAAAGTGGCAGGTAAATGTGTTCCCAGAGGTGCTCTGCCTCGCACGGGGAACTTCCCGGGTTGCGCGAAACATCAGTTTCGTTTGCCCAGGCACATCCAAGGTAATTAAGCGCATGATACTTTCCACCTATGTCCGCACCGGCAATCTCAATATCAAAGAGTGCATATTTTGAATGGTAAGCGCGCATCGTTGTCTTGAGGTCATCAAGTGAACCGTGAAGATATGCGTGCGCGACCCTGCCAATCATGTTTGTAGAAACGTGGTCATTCCGAAGCACCGTGTTTCGTTGGCCAAAGAAATTGATCCAGTGGCCATAGTCCCACCAGCTGGTAGTACGGGAGTCTTTTTCAGTGTTGTCCCGAATCCATTCCATGGAGTCGATCCAGTAGTCTGAGACGCGCTGGCAGCGGTAGCTTGCAACTGTTGCACGTACCGATTCGTCGCTTGTAAGCGGCTGGCCGGTATTCTGCTTAAGGAGGTATGCAAATGGGTCATCAAAAACAGAGAGAAAACATAAGTCGGAATTATATTGGTAATTGATCCCCTGTGAGGCAAACCCGATCGGATCGCGTGCCGCTGCACAGATGTAACTTCCGTCTGACCCTTGTGCCTCTATTTGGCTGCAAAGCGTGCTTAATTTTGGCTGTACTGCAAGCGGGTCATCCTGGTAGCGGGGAGTCATGGAATTAAACAAAAGCCCAAGACGTGGCGGGAAACGGTCATCAAGCAGTTGCGCAGCAGACAAGGCACCGCCAAGAAATATGAAAGCGAGGAATGCAACTGAGACCGTATGCTTGTCAATAACGACATGCTCAAGGTCTGCCTTTCTCAGAAGAAACCGCGCAACGCGCTCAAACTCACCTAAGATAAACCCATAGGCAATTGCAAGAAGAAAGCCCATGTAGATGACAAATTTTGCCTTAAGGATACCGACAAGCACGGGCGGCGCAATGACCGCAAGGAAGAATAGGAAAAGGTTCGTCTCGCCGCGCAGGTGGCGCCTCAGTGCAAGGATGCATGCGATCGGGAAAAGAAGGATAAATGCAAGTATAAATATATGGCTGAATGCAAATTCTGTCGGCTGGGCTGCACCCCCTTCAACAATTCTGCCATAATAATGAAGCGTATTGTTGTACTCAAGGCTTGTGCCAACAAGCGCATTGACAAGTGAGATAAGTGCGCCGAACATGCCGTTAATCACACCCGGAACAATCGCAAGCGGGGAGCTCCGCTCAAGGCGAACCTGGTCGCCAAGTATGCCAAGCTGGCTTACGTAATCACTTGGGCTTGACGGCGGCTGCTCTGCAATGGTACGTTGAAGCGGATACGTGTATTCAGCGATCCCAAGGCCTGAAAGCGCAATGCTCCGCACTGCGTAGCCAATGGGGGTAAATGCAAGTGCGATAAACCCGACAATGATAAGGGCTGCAAGCGCGTATACTGCGTGCTCACGGTCAGCGACCTTCTGTTTAATAAGATATAGGACAAACGGAAGGCCAAGGACAAGAATTGAAACGTATGTTTGAGCAGCTGCCAGGTGAAACCCATTACTTACATAATAATCCTTAAGCACATAACTTCCCATAAGCCCGATGCCGATAATAATCGCATTCAAAACCAAAAATGAATAAAGCTCATTCGTATCCTTTTCCTTAAGGAATAACATGATTGAATAAAGCGGGACAAAGATGATGAGTGCCGCCATAAGCACGATCTCAGACGCGCTCCCAAGCGAAAGGCCGACGTATGCAAGTGCTGCCAACATGGCAAATGCCTTGCTTTTGAATTTAAGCGTAAGGGCATACGTGGCAAAGAACATGGCAAGTGCAAAGAATGCATATGGCTGGATCTCAAACTCGCCTGCTGCAAGCTTGATGACAAAAATTGGCATAAACGAAACAAGCGCTGCGGCAACAAGTCCATAGCTTCTTCGCGTATGCGATGCAACAAATAAATAGACAAAAAATGCGATGAATGCCGCAAAAAGGGGCGGGTACACATCGGAAACAAGCGCAAGAAGATAATTGCTATATTCGCCACCGCCCGTATAAAATGAGTACCAGTTTGCCTCCATAAACGAAAGCATTGGTGCAGTCCGGTGGTCATTTAATGCCTCAGGAAACCAAGCGGTCTTATCCTCAAACGGGGTCGTGCCAAGCGTCAAAAGCTGCTGCGCCGGATAGACATAAAAGTACGGGTCAAGCTCATGGAAGACAGGGCTATATGCGGAAATGCGCATAAGAAATGACGAAACCATGATGAACAAAAGAATAATGGGTACGATCGTATTAAGCGAGAGTGCCGGCTTAAACGAACTAAACAATTCGTAAGCGCGCTCCTTCCAAAATAAATAAAGCGCCATCGCGTAGAATGCAAGAACGCTCACAAGTGCAATCAAAAATGAGTATGAAATGCCAACAAGGTTAAGTACAAATGATATAAGCGACGGCACCATAAGGCCCGCTGCACAGCCAATAAGGATCTTCTCATACAGGTGAAGCTCGTGCTTTCTTAAAAGTGCAAGTGCCAAAAGCGCACCTGGAATAAATGCGATAAATAGGATCCAAAGGAGCATAAGATAGGGATTAAATGAAATAAGTGCCATAGTACCACAATGGTAAAGACTAATGCTTCGTATGATTTATAAAACCGCTCGCAAATCACAAAAAAAGAGGATTACAAAAATTGTAAACCGCCGTCAGTCATTGCGGGAGGGAGAAGTTCGCGCTCGGCATCCTGCCCCTCTTGCCCATTTTGCAATATATAAGGCGACTTGACGCCTGTGATGATTGCGGTGACTCGTATTGTGTTTGCACTGGAAAGGTCGATCCGTGCGCCGACCTTTACGTTTGCATCCGGGTCGAAGTTGTTGGTGAGGCGCTCGCCGATCTTAATGACGTCACCAAGCGTTAAGTCGCTTCCGCCCTCCACGTGGATAAGACACCCCTTTGCACCCTCGTAACTGACATCAAGAAGCGGGTGCTCAAGCGTGTCTTTTACCACCGCATCGACGCGTTCAACGCCGCTTGCCTCTCCCATTGAGATAAGCGAGATGCCGCCGCCCTGCATAATGGAGCGCACATCTGCAAAGTCGATATTCATAAGGCTTGGAAACATAATAGTGTCCGATATGCCCGTCACTGCCCTTGAGGTGACGCTGTCTGCAAACTCAAATGCCTTGTCAATTTGTAAGTTTGGTGCAAAGGTAGAGAGACGATTATTGTCAATCACGACAACCGTATCACAGGTTTTTGAAAGTTCAGTAATTGACTGCTGCGCCTTCTTGAGCCGCACCCGCTCATGCTTGAACGGGTAGGTGACGATTGATACGACAATGGCACCCTGTTCCTTTGCGATCTGCGCAATAACTGATGCTGCGCCGCCGCCCGTGCCGCCGCCCATGCCTGCGCAGACAAATACGAGCTCGCACTCGCCGATTTCGGTCTTAAGCATTGCACGGTCCGCCTCTGCGCACTTGCGTGCGACTTCCGGATAACCGCCTGCGCCAAGGCCGCGGGTGATTGTCTTACCTAAAAGGATTTTCTTATGTGCATTTACGACCTTGAGGTGCTTGCCGTCCGTGTTTATCGCAATGGTACGTGCACTTTTAATCCCTTTTTCCATAAGCCGGTTCACTGAATTGCACCCTGCGCCGCCGACGCCAATAACGGTAATGCGGATCTGGCTTGAATCATCGTGTTCGTTTTCCCCGTGGTCTTTTGCATGATCGCTTTTTGGGACTTCCCTTTGCATTTCTTGCACAGGTTTTTCCTGTACCTTAACAGAAGAATTTTCACGCGCAGCAGCTATGATATCATCAAACACGGGCACCACCGAGTAGATTAACAGGTAAAAATTTATAAGCATAGCTGCTGAATAGGGCACATGGCCTTCGAGATAGCCCTCATGGTGGCGGCAGCAGTAATCTTATATGCATTATTCGTATTCAACAGTCTTGTCAGTGCGCGCCAAAAAGTAAAAAATAGTTGGGCACAGGTCGATGTACAGCTCAAAAAACGTGCGGACATTGTATATAATCTTGTTGAAATTGTAAAATCATACGTGCGTTTTGAGAAAAAAACGTTAGAAAAGATAACCCGCGAAAGAACAAACATATTGAATTCAGCAAACCAAAAAGAAACAATTTCTGAAAGTAATGCGCTTGCAAAAACATTTAAGGCGATTTTTGCAGTTGCTGAAAACTATCCAAACCTAAGGGCAAATGAGAGCTTCTTGGAATTACAAAAACAACTTATTGCACTCGAAGAGGATATTGCCTATGCACGCATGGTGTATAACGATGTAGTGACACTTTATAATACGGCAATACATTCGTTTCCTGCAAATATGATTGCGCCGTTATTTGGTTTTCATGAAGAGCGCCACCTTGAAGCAAGCGATATTGAACGCACGGGCGTAGTGGTGAAGTTATGAATACAAAAATAGTAGTTCTTTTATTACTTTTTGTCGCCACATTCCATGCAAAAAGTTACGTAATATCGGAAGCGCACGTTGATTATCATCTCAACCAAGATGGGTCGATTGATGTTACTGAAGAGATAACGTATAGGCTAAGCGGAACATTTCAAGAGCTTTATCTCCAAAAGCCACCTGATCTAAAAATACGAAATGAAAGTGGGATGTGCGAGCCACGCGAAAAACCCTGCCGCTTTTTTACCCAGTCAAATGGTGGCTGGCACGAGCTTGTTGTTGCACGGGATTTTTCTGACGAAACGGTGACTGCACGATTTTCGTATACGCTTGATGAAGAGATTCTTGAACAGAAGGATACCGCGCAGTTTTTCTACCAGGCATGGGGTGCAGAATGGCAAAACCAGGTAGGGAATCTTGAAATAACTGTTCATTTACCAGGTGACGCAAAAGAAACAACCTATTTTGTTCATTCGGAAAACGCGTTTGGAGAAACAGAATATATGGCAAGTGAAGTAAAAATGCGGGCGAGTCAAAATGAGATTACGCTTGCCTCCACGGATCATGCGCCTGCAACGTATGTTGAAATAAATCTCCTTATGCCAAAAGAGTGGTTTTTCTCTTTAAGAAAAGCAGACACATACATGACAAAGGCAGAAATAATAGAAGGTGAGAAAAAAGAGGAGGAAAATAGAATCAAAATGGAGGAACAACAAAAAAAGAATCAAGAAATAGCAAATATGATAACGCTTCTTGTACTCCTTATGATGCCAGCATCATTTGTAATTCTCTATATGCGCTACGGGCGTGAAAAATCACTTGGAGAACTTGGGTATAACGCAGTATATGAACGCGAGCCGCCTCAAAATATATCTGCAGCAGAAGCAGAAGTGCTCCGTACAGGGAGCATATCCCCAAACTCAATAAGTGCCGAGCTCCTCTACCTTGCAAAGGAAGGGCATTTAGAAATTGAAGAGACTGCCGAGTTTGGCGGGAAAAAGGCCTTTATAAGGACAGTTCCGCATGCGCATGCAGAACTACTCAAGCCACACCAACTTGCGCTTCTTACCTACATTAATACTAATGCGATAAATGGGAGATTCAACCTTGAACAATTCGACGGCGCGGGATACGGCACGCTTTACGATACATTTTCAAAATATATCAATGGGCGACATAAGGAATACTTCAACAGCAAGGGAAACAATTATTTTGCGGGAACTGGATTTATCATCCTTTTTGGATCATTTTTATCATTATTTATCGCTGGCTTTCTTGGTTTTGAATCTCTTCTTGGATTTAACCAGTTCTGTGCGCTTTTTGTCTTATTTATAGAATTTTTCTTAGGCATACTCCTTGTGGCGTCAAAACCAGGCATTCTTGGCAAATTCACGCCTGAAGGGCGAGTGATTTCTGAGAAGTGTAAAAACTTTGCAAAATTCCTAAGCGAATATACGCTTCTTAAGGAACGGAAAATTACCGACATAACAGTATGGGAGACGTATCTGGTGTACGCAACTGCGTTTGGTATTTCTGAAAAGGTGCTTGAGGTAATGAAACTCTCGATTCCTGAAAGTAAACTTGAGCGTTCTTCTTCACTCTACCGCAATAGATCTTCGTTTGCAGCTGCTCGCTTACGCATTGGAAGTGCGACGCGTTCACTCCTTGCAAGCCGCTCTCGCTCCTCTGGAGGGGGGAGAAGCGGTGGCGGATTTGGCGGCGGACGCGGTGGTGGTGGCGGAGGGGGCGGGGCGCGATAACATGAAAAGTAAAAAACCAACATGTAGCAAATGCGGATCAAACGAGCTAGTTCCAGAAGTTGCGCGTTGGGAAATGAAAGGTAAAGAACACTGCAAACCGTATCTCAGATTGCACTGCAAAAAATGCGGGCATTGGGACACGGCATAAATCAGCGATTTCTCATTAACTCCTCGTACTTCTTACGGTTCCTTTCTGCGAGTATATTCATCAATATGACTGCCCATTTCGTTCGGCTGATCAGTCCGCTCAATCTTTAGCCGATCCATCCCGCAAGCTAAGAAATTTTTAATTGGATTATCCCTAAAAACCTACATGGGCTGAGAGAAGATACAAACTGCCGCCCTTATATGGCGGATTGCGTCCGTAGGGAGCCAGATCTAAAAAAGAACCTTCCAACGAAAGGCGTATGTTCCCGACTGATTTTTCAAACATCGCCCGCGCGTTTGGGCCGTGCCCATAATTTGTTAAAGTGTATCCGAGTGCCTGATTAAAAACAAGGTCAAAAATACTAAACGAGGCAGAAAAACCTACTGTAAGAGTTTCGCCAACGCGTAATTTTTCAAATGCCTCCCGCAAGCCATCATTTTTATCCGCACCAAATTCAGTTTTAAAATTACCAATCCTCGCTTCCCCGTGCCCAAAAAGGTAAACTTTCGCAGTCTCCTGGTCTATAATAGGCCACCGCGCTGCTGCATCGACACCAAAATCAAGAGTGGTGATCATGCTCTCCGCATACATATATCGCCCATAGGCACTGCCAAAAATAAGACGAGCAATCTCAAATCCATCATTATCAAAAAGGCTTAACGGAACGCCGATCAATGCCTTTAAGCCAGTCATTGTCTGGGGTTTCGCCGCGATTGTTCTTGTAAACGTATAAGATCCTGGCACTATTGTAGTGATAATGCCGCTTTTTAACATAAAATCAGAAATCCGAACTTGCTCAGGCGCCAAAAAACGAAGAGAAGCAGAAAGACCCTTATACTGTACTTCTTGCTCCGGATCCCTTCTTAATAAAAATAGATCAACCGACGGCTCGGAAAGGGGGATTAGTTTAGCAAGCTGCGAAATCCTTCGCTGTTCTAACTGCCGGTTTTTCCCCAGTGCGTCAAATAGCTCATTTGATTTCTCATAATCACGAGTTGCTTCAGGAAGCATGCCCAATGCACTATATGCACCAGACCTCAGCACATATAAAAATGGGTCATCCGGACTGGCGGCTATTAATTTAGTTAATTCTGTAACATCCCTATTATATGATGTGTCTTCTTCCGGATAAATAACCGGTGGAAGGTAGAAACAATAAAGAAGGAATCTCATTTCGGAAGTTTCGATAATCCTATGCGCGGGATAGCGGGCGCTCAAATCCGAGATATCAAAATAGTTTGGTCCAAAAAAAAGAAAATATGATGGTTCAGTCGTTTCAAACGCAAAATGATTAGTTTTTAAAAAGATATGGGTGAATGTCGGCTGACGAGTAAAAACCATTTGCGTTTCTATACCGAGTTGGTTTGCAACGTCGTAGAAGAGAAATGCGGAATTATCGCAGTCAAAAAGTCCTGAATCAAGAGAGGTATATAACTCGTGCTTATCCCCAAAATGGCCATATTTAATCCCAAGATTACTGTAGACAACGCCTGCCACACTCTTGATAAAGGCCTCTTCCTGCGCTTTTCCTTCAAGCCCCGCAATATCAGCACGCACTATCCCTGCGATACTGGAGACAAGTGCATCCCACTTTTTTATGTGCTCGGCAGCTGCCTTTGGATCTTCTAGTAACTCACGCGCAATCCGCTTTGCACCAATACTGCTAAGCGAATCAACTTGCGATATTCTTACCGGAACCTTGTCTACTTTTTCCTGCAATGGTGGCCGATTTGTATCAGGGGCAAATAGATAACTGCCGGAACCAGAGATAGCCTCACCTAATATAAGAAACTCCCTTGCCTTCTGCCTCGTACGGCGTGATCATGGTTTTCTGCACTTCCTGTTCAATTTTCTTAAGCATGGTCTCGCTTTCCTTTGCCTTTTCCTCGATCTTCTTCATGTCAATAGTGAAATCCAGGAAACGCGCGAGAAGCGAAATGACATTTTTTGCGGCAGTGACGTCGACATAGCCGCCATGTGTCTCTGCCATGACGCAGATGCCCGGTACGCCATGCAACCTGCCAAGCGCCGGAAGAAGGCCTGCCGCACCGACAATGGAGCCCTTTGCCTCACCAAACTGGACACCCAGTTTTTTGAACTTTGCAAGAAGGCCTTTTGACGTGGTGACACCGAATATGCGGCGCTCCTCGTTTACCTTTCCGGTGCTGTAGCCGCCAACCGTAATAATAAGGGAAACGCCAAGTTTTTTTGCATACGAAATAATCCGCTCAGCCACCTCATATTGGCCAACGGTCGACATGGCCTGTATGTCTCCAGTGAGAAGATAGATATCGCGCTTTTTTACCCGTATGAGGTAGATACGGTTGTTGATAAGGCGCATGCCTCCTTTTTTGGTCATGAACACCTGATGGGGAAAATGGGGGGAAAAGAGGTCTGCGACCTTTTTTGCCTTGAGTTCTTCTGCAAGGTAGCGGCCAACGACCCTGCCAATAAGGCCGATGCCTGGAAGGCCAACGACAAGTACGCCGTCCTTTGACGGCTTGATTTTTACCTTGTCTACGATGATAGTATCCTTCACATGCCACACCCGATATGGTCAGTTATATTCTTTGCAACCCTCCGGTATGAACCGTACGGGTCAAGGGATTTAAATGAAAGGGGATGTGCGGATTCTGCCAAAAGACCGCAATGATAAGAAGAGATGGTATACGAATGGCATACGACGCAGCGTTTCATTTTTTTCATTATCCTATTCACCCTTTACGCGCTTGAAGTCAAAATCACAGTTATTCTTCTCTGCAAAGTCTTTTATATGTTCCAGTGCCTTTGCAAGGACTTTCTCCGCATCCTTATATGCCTCACCGATTACGGAGACCTTATAGGAGGGTGCGCCAAGATAATGGATGCGAACATTTTTGTTCTTGACTGAGAGGCCCTGCTTGACCTTTTCTATGCCGTCGCCATCATAACACGTCAATAAGACAACTGCGGATATCTCAACAACCCGCTTCTTGATGTTCTTCTGCGCAATATCATATATTGCTGCCTTAAGCGAATCTGGCAGGTCGATATCGTCAAGCGCCTTCGGGTTCTCAAACGCAGCCTGGAATGCGGAAAACGCATTTCCAAACTCGCCTTCAAGCCGCGCCTGAATTTCCTGGACTGAAAGTTTTGTTTTTGATTCCTTCACTGAAAGCTCAAGCAGCTTTTCGGCCCGCTTTTCAGAGCGCATTTGCTCCTGTTTTTTCCGTTTTTCTTCCTCGCTTACCCGTTTTAATGAGACATCAACCTGGTTCTTCTGCGTATCGATGCGATACACCTTGACAACAAGACGCTGCCCTTCAGAAATAAATTCATGAATATTTTTTATCCACCGGGGGGCGACCTCGCTTACGTGCAGGAATGCCTCACGGTTGCCATACTCAGGAAGTATACAAAATGCGCCATACGGAAGGATCTTTTTAATGATTGCAAAAACAAGCTCATTTGGCTCAGGTAGTTCTATGTCTGCCATTAGCCGACCTCTTTGGTTACCTTTGCAAAGAACGCGCTTTCCCCTCCCCGCGGGACGACGATTGGTGTCGAACACGACTCGCAGGAAATGGAAGTTGTCGAATGGCTGAATACCGTGCGTTCAGTGCCGCATTTGCATTTTATCCGTAAAAACTTGCTTGTCATCATAATCACCTATGCACGTAATTCAACTTTTTTCTTGGTCCTTCCGCCGCCAAGCACCTTTTCGTGCTTCTTCTTGCAGGCGCTGCAGGTAAGCGTGAGTTTCTGGCGCTTTCCCTGTTTCTTTACGGTCTTTTCACCTGCGCGCTTACCTCCGTGGCCTTCAAGGCTTCGTTGGTGCGCACGGTTACCTGCCGCAAGGGTGCGTGCCTTTCCTTTGCTTGCAACTTTAACGCCGTGCTTCTCGTGCTTTTTGCAGAAAGGGCAGTATGCATTTATTTCTTTTGGGAATTTCATATCATAAACCTCTTTTACTCTAGTGAAAATAGAGAAGATAATTGTAATGGGAAGGATTTAAAAATCAAACTAATTCGGCAAGCTGCGACTTCAAAAGCCACTCGGCTTCAGGCGTTGGAAGGGTCGCCTCCTCGCCCGGTTTAAATGGGCCGTACACTGAATTGTCAAGCCCCTTGTACTGCTCGACGTCCTTTACTATTTTTATTTTTTTAACCGGTTTTGGTTCAGAGGTCTCGCTTGACCAGGCGTCAAGGAGTTCCTTACGGTACGAGGTAACGATGCGCGACAGCTCGGTAAGCAATTCCGCCTCGATCCGCGGGAGCGAGTCAAACGACTGATTGCGAAGCGCAAGAAGGACGAGCTTTTCCTCGCGCTTAAGCTGGATGATTTTGACCAGTTTTTTTATATTCTCATACTCCTTTATCGCAAGAAGCGACTGCGAGCTGATCGCCTCTTCCTTTTTTGCCTTAAGGAATGCCGAAACTTCCTCGTAGAATGAGTCGCTTAATTTCGTAAGGCCTGCGGACTCGGTCTCTTTTTTTTGTATTTCCCGTAAAAAAGAATATGTGATCATGAATGCACCTGCAAAATAAGAGAAGCAGTATAATTACGGCAGTACAATTAAAAAATGGAACGGAAAAAAGAAAAAATTAGGTGCACGCGCCATCCTTGCAGACCATGCCTGCAGGGCAGCTTATTGAAGTAGTTCCCACATGCGGTTCGCTGAGGTCGCCTGAAAGCTGGGGCGTTGTCGGGCAGCTTACCTGAACAAGCATGCCATCAGGTGAACAACTGTCGTAGTACGCCTTACGGGCACGCCCTATAAAATTGGGATTTTCCGGATTGACCTTGCGATATTGGATGGACACTACGCCCTGTTCGTACGCATCATCTGCCGCATCGCTGTCGGTGCATGACATCGTCGTTGCGACGCATGCGCCGTTTTCGCACACCGGTTTTGGAAATGCGCATTCAGTAACAATGGTACCAATGCGCCTGTCAACATCACATACTTTCTCATTTACTGCCGTGGCACTATAGCATGAATCGGTCTGAAGGTCGCTTGTCGCATCGCTAAAGCGCGCAGTGACGTAGCTTCGCCTGTTAATTGGCGATTCTGAAAGTGCGTCCCTATCGGTGCATACAACTGCAACTGCAGGCTTTGCCGGGGCAAGGATAACAGTTCCTGAAAGCTCTTCCTTGGGCATTGCCGCTGCAAGAACGCCTGAGGTCAAAAGAACAATCCCAAATACGAGGCCAAATACGACATGCGTATGTTCAAATTCCACAAATATCACCTGTAGCAAGTAGCATAATAAGGTTTAAAAGAGTTATTTGCGCGAACTGTCCTTTTTCTTTTTAACTGGCTTCCGGACGACCCCCTTTGATAGGGACGGCTTTGCAGCAGGCCGTTCGTCAAGTACGTCCTTAAACTGTGCAAGCGCATCCTGCTTGCCCAGGGGAGAAGTTGTAACTATTTTTTCAGTAAGCGGCTTACGGAGATTTCTGTCACGCTCGCGCTCGTCCTCACGGATTATGGTGCGCATGATGCCACTTACCCATTCATTTACCTTTTTGTTAAGCGCCACAATAAGCGAGGCCTGCCGCACCTTTTCTGTCCGTACCCGGTACATCATAACCGGCGGGCCTTCGCCATGCACCGTGTCCCAGCTCTTCTTTTCAGCTTCAGTGCAGGTAGAACAAAGATGTTTTCCGTTGTAGAAATAAACCGTGGTCAATTCCCGCCCGCACCGTTCACACTGCTCGCGTAACGAAACGGTGGAGGCATACCGTTCTTTTTTGTATCCCTCGCCCCGGTACTCATGACGGCGTTCCTCATCACGAACGTCCATAATGCAATTCGGGCAGATAAGCTGGCCCTTAAATGTTTGAAGTTCAGTTGCAGGCAGGTACATACGGCATTTGTTGCATGACTTGTTCAACCCATAAAAAATGCAGCTGCCACAATACGACAACCCATCTACTCCGTATTCATGGGCATCTTGGCCGCACCGCGTACATTTCATAGGTAAAATTCAACAATAAAATTTAAATAGGTGGCAGTGTCAAGACCGCATCTAGTTTCGGGTCTCCGATCCCACGTTATCCAGATTCCCAAACACATAACGGAAGATGCAAACAGTGCGGCCCAATTTGTTAATGAAACAGATAACGGAAAATTATTTATAGCTTACTTACTTCAGAAGAAGAGGGGGGTTAACCCCCCAATTATTTTAAAAAAATAAAAGAAAAAAAGAGACTAAATTTATTGTCTCCTTAACTGTGCAACGAAGTCTTGTGCTGCTTCGAGGGTATCCTCTGCTGAATAACCTGCAACAACGATCTTCTTGCCCGGTACAATTTCTCTGACAACCTTTCTTTCGGTTTCAAAGTTAACGCTTGCACCTTCCAAGACGCTTCGTGTTACATCGTTTACAGCCGGACCACCGACGGTAACAACAACATCAACGTCTGCTGCATCCCTGTCAAGCACAACAAGGCTTTCTGAGACAGATCCTGGCAATGCACCTGTGTAAGATGCCTGTGGATCCTTGCCATCAGCAAGCACAACTGCGCTCTGTGCAGAGCTGTCAACAGTACATGCTGGTGTACCACCGACCCCAACGCCGCATGCACCGACTGCTTCAGTAATCTCCTGTACTTTTACGGAGATACCGCCAGTACCCGGTACTTCATAGCTTTCACCTTCACCAAGAGTTACTTGGTAACCGCTCGTGTCAGCTGCTGCTGCTTCTGCAGTAGAGAGCACGTATTGCGGGTGTGCTACCTTGGCCTTTGGCACCTTCAAGGTCATAACCGAATCACTGAGTTCTTGACATACAGTACCTCTGTGGGTAATGTAGTTGACCTCCCTTTGTGTCGGCATGCTTGTTACGCCTTCAAGGTCGTGGGACGCACGGGTTGCAGAGAAGTTTGCCGCGCTTGCAATTGTACATTTGTCCTTTAAGTACCTCGAGTTTGGAGAGTCCTTGTTGAAACTCTTTGCAGTTATGTTAAAGAATGCCGCAATTGCGTCTGGCTTTGATGCTGACTGGTCTTCACCTGAGTCTTCTGAGAGCAAGATGACAAGACCGCCCGTATCTACAATGGTGTTGCCCATACCGGTCCGGTCTGCTGCAGAGAAGTTAGCACCATTCTGGACACTCGTAAATGAGTTACCGTTGGTACCGTTACCTGCACCGCCCCAACCGATTCGGATCAAACCACCGTTTGAGATACTTGCTGAAGCACCTGCTGTTGCATACTGCAAGTTTACATACGTGTCGTTTGCCCAACCAACGTTGCCGCCAACTTGTGACGTTATGTTACCCAAGAATACCCATCGTTCTGGAGTACCTTCCAACTTCATAATGGTACTGCCTGGAACAAGGACGTGATATCCACCTGAGTTAAAACCGGAGAAATCACTCTTGGTCAAGTTACCGGTGGTTCCGAGCAATCCGCCCGTACCGTCTGTGAGTAACAGGACACGTACTTCACTACCAGTACCCTGGCTTGTGGAGAAACCGCCTGAAACACCAGTGGTAATCCGGACGTAACCGGTTGCGTTTGATTCACGGGTTGTTGTCGTTGAACCGTCTGCAACATAGGTAAAGCCTGAAGAACCAAGCTCGACAAACTCATACTTAAGCGTGTCGTAGTCTGCGCTTGATGAGGGGTTCAAGTCAAGTCCCTTGTAGGTAAACTTGTAGCCTGTTGGATCCTCAATCAAGTTGTATCCCTCGCCCTTCTTAAAGAAGTCTGAGATATCCCGGTAGATCAAGATTGACCTTAAGTGGTCTGTGTCGTTGTTGGAACCCGTATCGCGGTTTTTCCATGCAAGACGTACTTTCCACTTTGAGTTCTTGTCTCGGTCGCCGTTTACTTCGACAACATCACCGTCTTTTAATTTCATCTCGTTTGAGATAACCGACATATCTGCCCATTTTGCACCGAAGGTGTAACCAGGAGCAGTCTTAAAGACGCGGACACGAACTTGTACGCCGCCTGATGTTGAAACTGTTTGTGTAACACCCGGGGCAATGGTTGTCTGCTTAAGTACGGCATCGTTTGCATCCAAGACGCTTACGATTGCGTGCTGTTCCGTAGCTGACGAACCTTCCTTGATATCGTCAAGCCGTACGCGGACGCCGCCTGCTGCTTCCAAGCTTTCACCGACATTGATAATACCGCCGACGGTTTCCTTAGCAAGGTTGATTTCACCACCGCTTCGTACGGTCGTTTCGTTGTACGTATCAGATACTGCGGGTGAGCTTGGGTCGATCTTGGTAATTACCCAGTCGCTTCCCAAGAACTTAATCTTAACCTTGTGGTTTTGGGTGTGATCTGTTGAAGTTGATGCACAACCTGAGTCTGCACCACCCCAGCTACCGTTTGTTGAAACAGTACAAACTGGAATACCATACTGGTCGTGGGTGAACTTTACCTGATAGACAAAGTCCTTAAACCGACCACCGACATCATCAAATGAGTCGCGGTATTGGGAGTGTGCATTGACGAACAAGTACTGCTTTTCCTTGTAGTCACGGCCTGCATCTGCATCACGAATCGTTACTTCCTGAAATGGTTCAAATTCAGCACCGCTGATCCGGAAGAGTTCTTCGTTTGAGACACCGCTTAAACCACCTGCACTTGCACCATCTGAGAACGGGTGTGCTTCATCGCTTGTTTCTGCAGTTGTCCTGTTAAAAACAAGCAAGCTTCCCTGACCTCTGTCCCGAATCGTTCTATCAGTAATATCACCGACCAACGAGTTCATGGTGTAGGTACCGGGTGTTGCCGTGCCTGGAACAGTAATTTCCAGCTTTGCCTTTTCATCGCTGATTGCGCATGCCCCGCCTGTTCCGCCAACTGTACAGGTTGCTGAACCGCTTACCTGTGCCGTAAAGACGGTAGACTTCCATGCCTTTGCCGCAATCTGTGCTGCAATGTTTGCTGCTGCGACACCGTCACTGGCTGCTGCGGATTCACCGACAACTACTTTTGCTACGGTGTTTCCTTGGTCATTAACCAGTGCCGTGTTGCCGAACATCAAACCGGCAAACGCTACTGAGCTTGCCAAGATTGTTGCCCCTGCAACAATTGCACCAATTTTCTTTAAATTCACTTTCATTTATTCACCTCAAGGTTTTCGGAAAAAGAAGCGCGTCGCTTCCTTTCCAGCAGTTTATTCAACCGCCCCTATGGCCCTTCTCATTAAGACTACTGACGGTTTTTCGTATCGTTTGATTCCGCAACGGGAAGTCACGGCCTCACGATGATCCCATCATCCGATACAGGGCCAAAAAACACAGATAGAGAAGATATTCTCTATCAGATTAACAACACATGTCCAACATAACATTTATAAATGTTATGACCAAACATAAACTCAAATTTATAATAAACTAATAGCAGAAGGACAAACAACGAACAAGCTATTCGCTAAATAACGAAGTCCCCTTATTTTTATCTCATAAGTTGGCAACAAAACCGTCATGTGCGACCACCGTGTTTGGGAAGATTGTGGTTGCTTCCGTATGGAGACTTTTAAGTTTTTCCTCATCGCTGTACCGCGGGCTGATGTGCGTAAGTATGAGTTGTTTAACGCCGGCATCCTTTGCAAGCTGCGCAGCATCTGCGGCAGTCGAATGGTTTCGCTCTTTTGCCTCGGCCGCCTTGTCGCTTGAGAATGTCGATTCATGAATAAGGATGTCTGCGCCTTCTGCTGCAATCCGAAGTGCCTCGGAAGGTGCGCAGTCGCCTGAATACACGACCTTTAGCCCCTTTTGTACCCAGCTTATGTCATCAAGATGGATTGTTTTTCCATTAACGGCAAGTGAACCTTTTTTTTGTATTTCAGTAAAAAGCTGGCCCCTCAGGCCGGCCTCATGCGCCTTTTTCTCGTCAAATTTCCTCCGTTCATGCTCCTCGAAAATAAAGCCATATGCATACCGTGCATCGCCGTCGCCGTGTTTTACGCGTACGGCACGTATGGTGCAGTCGTTCTTCTGAAATAGAAGCCCGCCACGCGGTTTTATAGTATGTAGCGTCACAAACGCGCGTTTATTCATCGGTGAAAGGCCTTTTGGCGCAAACACTTCAATGGGCCGTGGCACAGGCTGCAAGAGGTTAAGCGTCTCGATAAGCCCATGCATCCCAAGCGTATGGTCAAGATGAAGGTGCGAAAGAAAGACCGCTTCCAAAGACCCATAGCCGATTTTTTCCTGCATCATCCTTCGTTGCGTGCCTTCGCCGCAGTCAAATAAATAGATTTTTCCCTGCCATTTAAGCGCAATTGCGGGCATGCCGCGAGCAGGCGTTGGGACGCTTGCGCTTGTCCCGAGAAAGGTGATTTGGAGTTTTGACATAAAAAATGTTTAGCCAATTGCATTTATAAACTCCCATCGTATACTACAAGCGAGCAAGAAAAAGGGCAAGCGGGATGATGGGCGGTGGATCTTGACGAAATGTAGTTTTTGAAACGTATATGAACGGTTTTATTGGAAGTACTTTTTGGCAAAACTCCTTTTTATGGTCGGTCCATTTCATTTCAAAACCTGCAAGTTCACCATTAATATACGCAACAACATCGACCTCGCTTCCGTTCTTCCAATATGAAACGTAATCATTAAAACGCCGGCCTTGGTTCTTTTTAAGAAGGAATCGGGCGACGTGTACTGCAAGTACCGCCTCAACCATCGCTTCAGTCTTGTTTTTAACCGACTGTAGGCACCATTCCTCAAACAAATGCCATAAAAGCGGATCAAATAAGTGAAGTTTCTTATTTTTTGCGAATTCCTTTGTTCTTGAGTTAGGGTTAACGGCATAGAGCGGCAAAAGAATAAATAAGCGTTCAAAAAGCTCCACGTACGAGGAAACTGTCGGGGGGGATTTTATTGAAGTTTCTTGACTTATTGCCTCCCAACTTACTGGTGAAGGTACCTTTGAAAGAATAACTTTTATGATTTCACGTGCAATTGCGTCGCTTTTCCCGTTCTTAAGAATGTCGCCAATAACCCAACTTCGATATGTTTCTCTAGCAGATTCCAAAACAATATGTTCTTTTAAGAATGATAAAACCGAAAGGGGAAACCCGCCACATATGAGGTAATCAAGAAGGTATACGTGGAGACGATTCTGAAATTGGAGAAGATTAGAATACTGTGAAAAATCTAAAATATCTTCAAGAGGGGGGATTTTTTTAATAAGCTCAGGATCAACAACATGAACAAATTCTCTAAATGATAGTGGGAGTATAAAAAGTGTAATGCCATGACCTCGTCTTCCTGGAAACAGTTCGCTTCCCTTTTGAAGTTGAAATGCATTTGATCCACTTACTGTAACTACTGCTTCTCTAAAATCGCCATCATCAATAAAGCCCTTTAGTGTTTTTTCCCACCCATCAACTTCCGTTATTTCGTCAAGAAAAATAAATACTTTTTTTGAGCGTGCATAACTGAAAAAATTTTCAAGTATTAGCCGTAGTTCCTGTGAAGAAGAAAGTTCGTCACAACGTAAATAAAGGACAGAACGGGGGTCAGTCTTTTCTTCAATGAGCTTTTTAACCACAAATTTAATGAGAGTTGTTTTTCCTGCCTGACGCGGGCCAATAAGCATATTAAAAGAATATGGCTTAAGTACGAATTCATCGATCTGAAACGGAATCCACCTCTTTTCGTGCTCGTGCCATTGCCTTAGGTGTGAATCATCCTCCATTCTTCCCTCCCACCAGATATTCTGTTTTTGGAGAATGCTTAAGCTTTCAATATCCATATCATTATTTATAAAATCGCCTATTTAAAAACATATCGTTAATAATAAAAACGATATATTTAAAAATAAATTATTACAAATAAACGAAACTTATATTATTTTATAATTTTCGTTGATTTATATTAACATGAGATATAGGGCTTTTTTTAAAAGTTATTTTAAGAATCGCCCCACATTTACCATAGGGGATGTACGGCGAACCCTATCGGCAACAAAGATAAGTGACGCGTATCTGCATCTTATGCTCCACCACCTTATAAAAAAGGGGGAAATTAAAAAAATAACAAGGGGAACGTATACGTTCAAGGAAGATATTCAGGTTGTGGGCTTTGCGTATACCCCATTCTATCATGGGCTACAAGAGGCATTATCACTACGAAATCTCTGGGATCAGGAAACGAACCCCGTGGTGATCACGCCAAGAAAAGTAAGAAATGGGATACGGATATTTCTTGGAAATAATTACCTCATACGGAGGATAAGCCGCAGAATGTTCTTTGGGTTTGAAATGATACGTTACTATGACTTCTGGATCCCCGTATCGGACATAGAGAAAACGCTTATTGATCTTGTTTATTTTGAAATTAAAATCCCCCCGGAAATTCTTGGAGGCATAAAAGAAAAAATACGAAAACCAGTCCTCGTTGAATATTTAAGGAGAGTTCCGCCATGGGTCAAGAAGCGAGTTCAAAGGATCATTTCCACGTAGCACACGTCAGGAAGTAAATTTTCAGCCAATTCGGTTTTCGTTTCCATGCGAAAATTAATCGCGCATGCCCCAACATTCTTTTTCCGTTCCTCTACTTTCCTACTTGTCAGATCAGTTACTGGAATCCCATGCGTGTCAAAAAATGCCTGCACCTGCCAATAGTCAAATTCAAGCGCATCCGCAGCTTGCCTCAATGTTATACATCGCTCCTTATACGCACTTATGGGTTTTGATCTTTCCATTCTAATCGTCTGATAAAGAGAAGTAACACCAAAAAGTAAAAACTTATTTTCTCTTTGCAACTGCGGTCCGCTTGAGTGGTTTTCCAGGTTGCCTTGCAGCCGGTTTTGTGCTTGCTTGTGGACGTGATACGGGCGCACTTGTGCGCGGTGGCGCCGGATTCTGAAAGCGGATGGTCGGCGGCATGATCGGCGGCGTTAAGTTGAAAACACGTGCAATGAAAATTGCATTTATGGATGCGCTGTAATTGATCATGTTGACTATGTATTCGCCAGCGCTTCCGCTTATGCGCCGTGATTTTTTCCATTCCTCGTATGCTTTTTCCGTCTCAGGGCCGCTAAAGAGCGCCTTTCCTCCCATACGGATATAGCTTTTGTCCGGGAGGTATGTAGTAAGATAAACGAAATTTACAAGTAATGAGTCGCCATCCTGACCAACCTGTGACAAGTCAATATTTGAATTAATGCCCTGCGGCGAAACATGAGGCGTGTTTTTGCGCGTATCTGCAAAGTCAAATTCTATATGGACAAGTTGCATAATAATCAAGTCTCTTACTATGCGAAGATTTTAATACCCTCTCCTCTGGCCGGCTGGTGTTGTGGGCGCAGGAGGTTGCGCAGGGGCATTAAACGTGGGCCCTGCACTGCCAATGCCAATGGAGAGGTGCACTGCTGCACCGATTTCAGGATTTCCAAAGAAGCCCGTACTTACAGTATGCACCGGGGAAACATACACCGGCGGATTTTCACTCCTACCATATATAATACCAGTAAGCGATGAGGGAAGACCGCCAAGGCTAAATTCATAACGAACTGATGCGCCGCCGCTAACCCGAATGCCACCTTCTTCTGCATCTGCTTGAGGCCTGCGTTGGACAGCTCTGCTGCCCCCCTCTTCAACCCCAACGATCGCGCCGACAGTGACATTTGGAACCAACTCGATATCAATGCCTGCATAGCCACCGATTGACTCACTCTTTCGTGCATCTGCGAGGTCTGCAGCACCAAAACGCCCCGCAAGATCTGTTTTTGTCCCAATAACATAGCCGCGTGCCTTAAGTTCAGTAACCTGGTTAACGTATTCTGCAAAGATGCCAAGGTCAACACGCACAGTACCCCTAAAGCCGGTTTGCTCTCCAGTAGTTGCCCCCCCATCTACCCCAGTGCTACGCGTAGGGGGAAATGCACCTGCAAAAACGCTCCCCGCCACGTAGGTACGGAAATGCTCAAAATCGCTGTTAAACCTATCTTCGACCTTACGCTTTTCATCATAAAACCAAATGCCAAGCGCATCACTGAGGACTTGCCGCTGGGTGGGAGTAAGGTGAATGTCTCCGGCAAGAATGGATTCTTCTTGTTCAGTAAGGCGAGTGGTGTCTTTTATCGCATCAGGGATGGAACCAAGCATAAACGCCCGAACACGCGGGTCAATGTCTGCAAGTTTTCCTTCGTTAAGTGCCTTTTGGTACTCGTTGAAATTCTCAACCAAAAGCCGATACGTTGTCATGTCTGAAACCAAGCTTGAAAACACTTGTACGGCGCCCTGGGCAAACACGCCGTTTGGTTCATCAAATGAATTCCGAAGCACATCAAACGCGTCCTCTTTTTTGGAAAGAAGCACGCCGACGTCAAACGCGGCACGCTGTAAAAAGAATGATTCAAGAAGGTCCATGCCGGCACCTACGCCGACGACTCCTTGGCGCTCCTGTGCTGCAAAACCAAATGGGGAGTAAACAGGCACTGATGCAAATGCGCGGACAAAACCGGTGTCAAATGTCCATAAGAGACGGCCATAGACGGTATCCAGGTTCTGGTTGGCAAATTTGTTTGCTTCTTCACGGGTAACTGCAAATAGCTCAACCGAGAAATCATCATTTACCTGGAATACGATCTGATACCGGTCAAAAATCTGCCGAAGTTCCTGCTCGGAACCGTACTGTTGCCTAAATCTTCTGAGCGCTTCAGCTGCCTGTCGCGGGTCTTGTGCAACCGTACGTGAAATTGAGTCGTAATCTGCAAGAATCTCATCAAAGCCGGTGCTTCGTCTCATGTCAAGTTTTCCATGAAGCTTTGCCCCAAATGCCTCCATGCCCTTTGCAAACCCAATGAGCCTAAAGAAGAAGTTATCATATTCCAGACGTTCGCCGTCGTATATGCCCTGCAATATGCCGTGTGCAAGTCCGCCAAAAACAGCCTCATTTGCCGCTTCCCTTGAGCCGTAGATAGTGCCTGCAATACGATGGATGCTCTCCACATAACGGCGAATCCGATCTGATTCGCCAAGAAGTGCAAGCGCCTCAACGTTTTCTGCACCTGATTCATAATAAGCGCCATACCCAAACGTGTTGGGATACCCTTCGGTGTACCTACCGCGTGCTTGTTCCTGGTAGAAAAATCCTGCGCGGCCCCCGATCCCACGCGGCCGCGTGACCAATCCGGCGCCTGCTGAAATCTGCCATACCTCGTCGTTTTCAATAACCCTTCTGCGGTAGGTGAGGTCCTGTACAACGTATCGTTCCTTAGTTGCCTGGTCATCGCCAGTATAGATGTCAAGGAATTTCCCTGGTACTGCAACCGTATCAACAGTGGTTTTATGTCCCGTCTCTTCAGTAGTCGCAATGGCGGGAGTCCACTCTAATAACAAGGGCTGTTTCTTTTTGTTTCCTTGTGCATCATATTCGGTATGAAACAGTACTGCCTGGAAATGCCCAAGAAGAGAGGTGGTATTATCAAGGTCCCACGCCGCGACAAAACCACCGCGTTCAACCTCCCACTCGTAATTTGCTGAAACCGTAGTTGGCGTATCCCGCGCCCGATCAGCATAGAGCGCACCAAAATTAAGAAGCTCAAGACCGGGAAACTCGTTAATGCCGCCGACAAACCGATAAATCGTTCCCTCCCTATCAACATACAGATATTCCCCAACAAGCCAGCGCTTGCTTTCCCCTTCTGTTCTCCCGGTTACGTCAAAGCTCGGTGCCTTTTGGGTATTTAATGAAAGAAGTATATGGCCTGGATTTTCCTCATCCCAAAGGCTTGTCAATACGCGAGCAACTGCTTCTTCCACGTCATCTTGGTGTTCATAACCCCCTGCAGCACTTTCAATATGTACTTCTTTTCCCACGATCCGGCCAATTGGAACCCCTGTTGCAGTTGCGCCGGCAACCCCTCGATAGAGTTCACTTTCTAGTCGTGGGTCTTCTCCTTCTTCTGATACAACACGCGGCTGAAATTCAAGAGAACCGCCAACTGCCGCGCCACCAGTGGGAAACATGATTGCACCAAGGCCGACAATGCCTGTTGTCGACGCACCGTCAACCGGAACAGAACGGGCACCAAAATCAAACCTGCCCCCAGTTACAGTGCCGCTATATTCAGGCTCTGCAACCGGAATAAATGCCCGGTGGATCTCATTAAGAAGCTGTGTGGGGCTTAGCTGGGATATATACGTGCCAAGGGAAAGTGCAGAGATGGCGGGTATCTGGTGCTGCGGGTAAAGATATGCATGTACATTTGCAAGCACGCGCTCGCTCTGGCCGGATATAAGGCCGCCTCCGACTGATGGGAGCGAAACCGTGCCAAGCCCAACCTGGCTTGCCCCCACGTCCCCTGCTGCAGCAAAAATGCTTCCTTGCGTGGTAAGAAGGTAATCGGGAAATGGGGAGGATGCGGTAAGCGGCAATGGTTGTTCTTCGGGTGGGAATAATGAATATCGGTACCCGGGCTGACGTTGCCGCACAACATACGGCGGATAATTGTCTGCGTACGTATAATCATCCATAAGCTGGTATCGTGAATACCTCGTAAGCGCACCCTCGTCAATCTTATGTGCGATCATATCAAATGCTGCAGACAAGTTTGTAATGGTGCGGCGAATAGTATGCGGATCAGGCGTCTCGGCGCCACTTACAAGCGGCTCGGTTGCACCGAAGACATACCCCTGCATGGCAAAGAGCGCCTGCCGAAATGCATCCGGATTTCCGCGGGATACCTGTGCAAGATTCTTGATTGCATTTAGGTATTGCACTGCCAAAAGGGGGCTGACATAATGGAGCCGCGCAACGGTTTGTGCAACATGAAGCTCTTCTTCAGGTGATGCAACCTGCGCGATCTGAAGCGCATTGTAATACTGGGAGAAGGCAACCGCAACAACCGGGTCAAGTTGTGCAATGCCCAGGAATGCATGTCGCTCCTGGTCAAAAAGCTGGCGCCGGTAATATGCATCAAACGCAACGCGATGATAATCCGTCGTCCAGATAATATTGGCGCGGTTTACCAGGCCTGCGTTTAGGTTGTCGTTAATGCGGCGTTCCACAAGTGAAATAAAATCAGGGCGCGTCGGCTCAATACCCCCAAAGAGGTCCATAGTCTCGGCATCAAGCCTACTCACAAAACGTTTTGAAAGCATAAAGAGCGACTCGCTTCTTGTAGCATGGCGCTCAAGAATAGTAAGAAGGTGCGTTGGTGCAGCCCGAGGCGTTTCTGCCTGTGTGTTCACATATGCGCGCTGCAAGTCAGAGAGTTCCTTTTGAAGCGCACGCAGAAGGTTCAGGTCGGTAGCCTCTGCATCTGTCGGTAATTCAAGGTTAAGGCCGCTAAGCCACGCGTGAAGTCCTGCGCGCTCCTCTTTTAAAGTTTCTAATTCCTCAGGATTACTTTTGGTTAATGTAAGATACGCGGTCTTTGTAAGGACATATCCATAACGCTGCATAACCTGATAAAAGCGAATGCCGTCAGGCTGTTTCTCAAATTCCCCCTGAAGTGAGCCCAGGCTTGCACGTTGAATTGAAGGTGGGAATTTTTCTAACTCCGCATGTAATTTAAGTGCTTGTTCGTCAAGCGGTTTTGCCTTGTCCGTTTTCTTCCATCGTTCAAACGAAAGAAGCACGTTTGTATAATCGGGTTTAGGGGTGCTTGCAAGTGTCGCGGCAATTGATTCCCGGTCAGTGACGAGCCATGAAATAAAAAGTTTCCGTTCGTCTTCACTTTTTAGGGACGAGAATGACTCAAGGATTGCACGGGTCAAATATATGCCGGTGGATTCGTCAAGAACACGGCGCGACCCGTCTGCTTCAAATAAGTCAGACCCGTAGAAACGGCGAAAATGAAGGATAAGGTCGCCGATCTTATGCATACGGTCTTTAGGATTAGTACGCTCTGGGCGAACAAGAGGAATCCCAAATGTCCCCAATAAGCGATCAATATCGTTTTCGGAAATCCGGGCTGGTGAAAATAACGCCTCCAGTTTGACAGGAACAGGGAACCGCTCCAAGTCAAGCCCACGATAAAGATAGTCCTGGAGCGGAATGATTGGTTCTTTCTTTGCACTCTGAGCCTTCACGTACGGGTCGTACACATCTTCCTTAAACGCTTGAAATTGCCTATATGCCATTAATTTTGCAAGCTCTGCCCTTGTTGCCCCATCACTCCAGCCGTTTTGAAAGTCAGGGTGTGATTTGTCAGAAGTAAGCGCATTGATGACGCCGTAAATTGCCCGACCGCGGGGGTCTGAATTACGAAGCGCAGGATCGATCGCGTACAACTCAGAAACAAGATGAAGCGTAAGTTGTCCTTTTTGGAACGGTGAGATGGACTTAAGTTTTGAACTAAGGTCGGAAGCCCCGCTTACATATCCGCGCCCGCGCGCAAAATCATTAAGCTGTTGTTGTAGCCGAATTAATTCTTCGGCATGGGGTGCAACACTATTGACAGGAAATGGCGTATTACTTGCTAATACAACGACAGGCATAGTAGGTGAATTATCTGATGGAGGTTTAAAAGGTTTTCCTTCCTGTGCAAACGACCTGCCGGTAAGCGCACTGGAAAAAAACTGCCCAATAAAGACTGCCGCGGTAATGACCTTTTTAAATCTAGTGCCCATATATTATTCTTTTAACACACAAATGCTTTTAAAGAAGTGTAACAAGCTAAAAGATTACATCGGTCTGATTTTGGATTGGGGGAGCTTGTTTTTTCTCAGCAGGAGTCGCAGTACGCACAACTGATGAGGGCGGTTTTGTTTGAGTTGGAGGCGCTTTTGGTTCTTGTGCCTTGATCCCCTTGTCTTTTAGGTATGCATCCGCAAATACGCGCAGGGTCGCTTCATCGACCTTCCCGGTCTTTTGGGCATTCAGATAGCTTTGGAAAAACGTAACGAGCGCCCCAAATTGAGCATCTGTCATCCCCTTGCTAAACCCTTTTTTTGGATCCCATTTACTCTCGTCATACATATACGCATGGACAAGGGCAAATGCACGTGGATCGTCTCTCCTGAATGTAGTCATAAGGTGTTCGTAGAGCGGTTGGTTTGCAACAGTTTGGGAATCGTATAGCTCAGTGAAAATTGCAAGGATTGTTTCTGTGCGGTTATCCCTTCTGACATTGGGGGAAGGAATGGGAAGGCGCTTAATTCCGAGGCTCTCGTTCACAAATGCCTCAACGCCCCTTGTTCTTAATGTCTCCAACGTAAACGCGGCGGTTCTTGCAGGTTTTTTCGCAGGCACCGGAATTCGGATTGGTTCTTCTTCGACAGGTGCGCTCGGTGCCCCTTTTTTTTCTTTTACCTTTTCTCTTACAATAACATACGGGCGAAGGATATCGTAAAATGCATTGCCGAATTTTACATTCGGATTGCTTGCGATTTCAGTGTATGCTTTTCGTACTGCATCTGTGAACAGAGATTCTTTCATAGAATCTCGTCTTATAATAAGAGCTGGAACTTTTGGATCTTGACTGTTTCCATATGCGACACGTAACTCAGTCATTAATGAATCGTTTCTTAAAACCTGGATAAGATTTAATTTGGAAACCTGCGTCTGTGCCATAGCTACATTTGTAAAGGAGAAGCTTTTAAACTTAGCGAGCTCGGATCGAAGTGGAAGAACGGCAAATACGCCTGTGAGAGCTATTACATGAATGCGTTTCATATATTACAATTTGTTAAAAACAGTTTTTAATTACTTTTACCATTTAAAGATTAAGATATCTATCGAATTCACGGCCTATGTTCCCATTAACAACATCTGGCCACGTTTTGCCTGCTTTTTGTAATGCAGTAAGAAAATCTAATTCAAGCCCCGGTTTGACAAGTGGTGACCCCCCATATGCTCCCGCTCCAGTGATCATGTCTATTGCACTCGAATTGTTTTTAATAAGTGGATGATTTTTCCATTCAACCGCCTGCACAGATTGAGGTTGAAGAACCGGTACCGTACTTGTTCTTGATCTTGTCGGCGTACTCGTATCGACTTCCTGCGGTGCAGGCGGGTTTACAAACTTTTGAGCCCCGGAAACACCGGCGGATGCGGTTGAGGTCGTTGTGCCGGCCATAGCATGCAATTCATCAGGAGGAAGCCCTACCAACGGAGTGGAAAAAGTAGCGGCCTCTTCCAAAGCTTCAGCAAGGGTCCGTTGTAACAAATAACTATTGGAAAGCGCAAACAGTGCGCTGCTGGGGTCATCAGGCAATAGTGGCCCAACCCAGCGGGGGATTTCACCAATCCCAGGCACCCGCCCCACTTCCTTGATAAATAATGCAGTTAGCCAAGGGGGCACAGTTAATGCACTGAGGAAAGGGGAGGCATAATATGCCCTTGTTGCGGCGAGCATTTTTTTACCGATGTCTTCAATTGATGATTTTGCAGCTACTAATTTCTCACTTATATCTTCTAGCTCTTTTGTTAAACGTGCATCGCGTGAGTCGATAAGTTTCTGCACACGCTCGAGTTTGGAATCGATCGCGGCAAGCTCATCAACTTTTCCCGCAGCTTCAAGTTCCTGCCTTCGTTTTAGCAAGCGCTCTCGTAATGCCTCAACTTTCGGGTCAAGGCGTTTTAATTCATCAGGCAGTTCTGCCGCACGTTTTTCCAAGCGCGCAATTTCCTTTTCTGCCGCCTCATATGCTTCAGCCAGTTTTCTGCGTGCACGGCGCTCGCGTATAATTGGCGCATTTTGCGTCCTGCTACCTTCTTCGAGTTTCTTAAGCGCTTCTTCACGCCCTTCACGCTTAAAGCGCCTTGCAACACTACGAAGGAACGTGCGGAACCTGCTCCGTGCAACGCCCGTTATTTCGGTATCAACCTTTATTACGAGTTCTTTTGCAGCCACCAATTTTTCCGCCTGTTCGATAAGGCCCTCCACCTGTTTAACAACTGCCGGATCGCCACCAGCACGTTTTATCTCCTGCGCAAGTTTTCTAAGTGCCCTGCAGGCAGCATCCTTTGTTTCTTTTGAGGCAAGATACATGGCCAACTTATCATATAATAAGGTTGGGTTATCTGAACCAAATTTCAGGATATCCCGTAACCCGGTGTCAAAAAAGTCAAGGGGTATGCCGGCAGCCTTGGCGGCATCTGAAATGCCAGACCATAATTCACCCAGTTTTGATTTTGAATCTTTGATGTCAGTTTCCAATTTTGTTTTCTCCTTTTGCTTAAGCGATAACTCCTCGTCGGTTAATTTCTTTGTTTTCTGCATTTTCTGCCGTAACTCCTCTGTTGCAAGGGCAAGTTTTTTACGCTCATTTAACGGAAGCTTCCCACGTTCGCGCCGGATGATCCGAGTCATTTCGGCAAGCTCTTCGGGAGTGTAAAGCCTAAAGAACGACCTGATCCCCTCTACTTCGGCAAATGAGGAAGTCTTCTTACCCAAAATACGGATCTGAAATTCTGCAATGGCGCGCGCTTCATCAACGCCAATTTTATAAAGGTTAACGAGTTCGTCCGCCAGTTTCCTTACTGCAATGTCGCGAAGTATTTCGCGGCGGGCAAGAAGCGCCGCAACGGTCCAGGAGTGGGTTTTACCAAACCGCTCAACCAATTCTTCAATTCGCGTCTTTACCGTACCGTCCGGGTGAGTACCTACTGGCTCATCGGCCATTTCCCGATACGTACGCCATTTAGTTTCTGCGATACCCCGAAGGTCACGCGCTAACTGAACCGCCTTGTCCCGCGTATTGATTGCTGCAAGTCTGAGGTCCGCAGCCCGTTGGATTGCCTTGAAAAGAAGTTCGCGATAATTTGCATTTTTAACACCCTTTGCAAGCTGTTCCATCCGTTCAACAGGGAGGTTAAATGCTGCAAGATCGACTAAAAAAAGTTCAAATGCAAGCGATGCGGCACGTACATTTTCAGGCGTTGGATTTGCTAAGGAAGCGTCAACCGATGCGCGCCAATTTTTAAGTGAACCGACTGGAAGAATAACATCAGTTCCGATAAACCACGCCGTATTCCACCACGTTTCAACATAGTGCGGAGGTATCATAAAAACAGAACGGGACCCCTCTAGCGGCTCACCAGAGATAAGATGAGTTTCACCAGCAAAGGGACGAACAAGCGGCTCTACGGTGATATCATAAAGGCCACCTGCAACGGCAGTGCCCATCGCTTTCCAGAACTCTGCTGTTGAAAAACCATGTGCCAGTTCAGGCACAAATGCAAGTATATCTACACCGAGGGTAAGTGCCTGATATAACGCATCAACTCGCTCACGCCTAAGCTGTGGCGCAGTTTTTCCTTCGTTTAGTTCATTGTATAAGGCGGTTGCATCGTGCTGCCAGCCCCTCATATTTTTTTCAATGGCAGCTGAAAGATCGCCAAAAAAGGAATCGTGGAGACGTCGTGCGTATGCGGCAAGAGCGCGCTGCCGCTCTCCTTCAGGAACTGCAAGATTATGCTTTTTTATCGCAGCATCAAATTCAGACGGTTTTTCCAAAGCACGTTTAACCGCGGCCCAGTCAACTTCTACGCCAAGATAATTTGAAAGTGCCCGAATCTGGCCAAGAATTGGTTCCGCGCCCCCATACGCACGCTGGACGAACTCATTTAACTTTTGAACATCTACATTGTTTACGGCATCAGTAATCTCTTGCCTGAGTCGGGCGCGTTTAGCTTGTTTCTCGCTTCGCTGTGCTGGTAAATCAGTGTTTGCAAATTCATAGGGTTTTGAGAGCATTGAATCAAGTGAACCGATAAGGTCTTTTTTCAACTGAGCTTGCCGCTCTGGAAATTCATTGTTGCGTACCAGTTCGGCAAGCAGGTTTACCTTGTATGCAAGCTCACGTACTGCAAAAACATGGTGACTTAACCGCGCTTCCGCGTCGGACAATTGAAACCTTGTTTTTTCAATAATTTGTGCGACGTAGTTGTCAAAAAGGGCAAGGTCATGTGCATTCATAAGATTTAATTTGTCCCAAGTAGTAGTATCCACATGGGTGCCAAGCATACCTACCTTTACGGCCGCGCGTTTTAATTCATCAACATACGCCGCAAGTTTTTTTTCAGGTGAATCTTCGTTTATTGATCGCGTTAATCTTCCTAATTCGATAGAAAGATCCGGGCCGCCTTCCCGTTTTAACTGGGTAAGGGCATCACGCAAATCAGCCAATGAACGCACAGGCTCAGTTGGCAAATTATCAAAAATAGCCTCAATATTTTTCGGATCATACGCTCGATTTCTTCGTACTGCTGAGGGATGCGTACTGATAAAATGGCTAACTGTCCCAACTATCCGATCCCGTACATGAATCTGTTCAGAAACGATCTGGCCGACAGAAAGTACCCCTGCAGTATAATAGCGATCCCATGCAAGCTTAAATGCTACCGCTGGGTTCTTGTCAGTAAGCTTGAGCTCCTCTTCTATTGAGAGCGGCGCGCCCTCCGACCCTTCTTTCTTGGCGCGTTGCAAGCGTTCAATTTCATCCTGTCCGCTTTTATAAACTGCCAAAATGTCGCTAAATTTAAAATTGTCGATAAAATCAGCAACCTCTTGGGGAGAGCGACCTTCCTTAAACAACCTGATTAGTTCGTCTCTTGAACCTGCAGAAAATCGCACTACATCAACTGGTGAAGATGGCCGTGGAATTGCAGAACTCCGCATAACGCTTGCATCATAACTCTTAGTAAAAACATGTGCCGTTAAGGCGTAAAAGTTACTTGACTCAGGCCAACGGGCAGCAGCAAGCTTTGCACCAGCAGTGTTCAATGCATTTCTGATAACCCTATATTTTCTTTCAGAAGATGGGTATTCCCCAAGATAGGTTACAACCGCGGCTTTGAACGCACCAGATGTATGGATATCCGGATAATAACCAAGTAGTTCTAAAAGTTTTTGCGCCACTTTTTGCGGGTCCGCATCATTATTCATGAGGCCTATGAGTGTGTCTAACGATGGTTTTTCCTTAAGAACGCCAGCCATAGCTACGTTATCGAAAGGATAATTTTTAAACATAGCGAACGGGTTGAGGGCGGATACAACTACAAGCGCGCTTGCGATAACCTTCCTCCCAGTAGCCGCTAGGCGTCGATAAGGTGGCATAAGATCAAACTAATTATGCGTAAGAATAAATAAAAACAAGTGTAACATGTGTTTAGCCACGCAAACAAGAGTTATACTTCCGATCTTCATTTATGTTTTTTTAAAAGAACAATTATAGTAGATTTTGTTCTTTAAAAAGAACAAGAAAACAAAGGATTAAAAATAATAAGAAACTGATTTTTGACAGTATTTTTAAGGGAGCCGCTACCATCCAACATGATTGTCGCAAAGCGACAATATGTCCCATTGTCCGACACGTCGGACAATTCGGACGGCTGAAGGCCGTTTCCTATGGGTTGACTTATGATGGATTTCCCGCGTCCCCCTTACACCCCGCTCATAAAAAACAGAATACCATAGGGGTTTATGCAACGCATTAAACTATTCGAAAGTAAATAAAAAACATATCAAAATATAAAACCGCTTTTCAATAGTATAGTTATGGGCCCGTAGCTCAGTTGTGCCTTTTGGAATACAATCATGTCCGCGCTGCGGACATGATGCCCATTGTTCGAATTTCTTCGAACAATTGGGAGGCACCCCAAAACGTGGGTGCTAAAACGGCGCAGAGTACCTTGGATAGAGCGGCACCGTCCTAATTTTATGAATTGGTGGTTTTGGTCCACCTTTTCCTAAAAGGTGGAAGGTGAAGGTCGTGAGTTCAAAGGCTTTTTGACTTCAGCATTTCTGATGGCAAAAACCCTGGAAAAAACCATGCGAGTCAACTCTGATCTTTTTGGTTTTTGGGGTTCGACCTTTTTAGATTAAGAAGAACTTAAGAAACTAAAAAGGGCGAAACAGAATGTCTCATCGGGCCCGTTTTTTTAAATGCACTATTTATAAATGTTTAACGCTATTAAAATGCCATAATGGTGAGTATCATGAATGTAAACCTTCATATAACAGGCGAACTTGAAGAATTTATTGACGAGTTAGTAGAAAGAGGATTTGCAGCAAACAAAACTGAAGCGATACGCCTTGCTATTGTGAAATATTATGAAGAACAGAGGCGTGCTACACGAAAGGTTGAGAACGACTCGCTTAATCAATCAACAATAGAAGCCCATTGGAATAACCCCTCTGATGAAAAAGCATCGGAATTTTATATAAAAAGGTATTTCCATGGCAAAAAGCCTTAAGCTTTTTGACAGGCATAAACAAAGAGGTTTATAAGATGGTAAAAAGGCGTGAGATCATACTTGCAAAAGTTTATTTTACCGATTCAAATGAAAGTAAAACAAGGCCTGCAATTGTGCTTTCCAATGACGCGTATCATGCATATGATTTCTTATTAGTTGCATCGATAACAACTGCAAATGATGATTATTGTATGACGATTTCAGAAAAAGACGCTGATTGTATACTTGAAAAGGGAAGTGCTGCACGCTTTGATGGAATTATAAAAATTCATCAAAAACAAGTTATCAAATCAATAGGAAAAATAGCTCCTGATTTTCAGGCTAGGTTAATAGAGAAAATTATTGGCATGTTAAAATAACTCTATTAACCGTATCCGATTTTTTTATTTTATTAAACTATAGTTTCAACTATTCAAATGCTTGATTTACCGCCAAGATCCGACAATGCGAATGCGGCACCACCTGCCGCCATGCCAAGGCCGCCGATAAACAGGGCAGTCTCGTGCACTGGAAGCTGGATCGGTGCAAAGGAAGCGGCGGCAACCAGGCCGCCGGTAATGATGCCCGCATAACCAAGTGTCGCGTTGCTTATGTTAAATGTCCCCATAAGGTGATTTCGGACAGAAGATTTTTTAAGCGCTTAGCTCGTTATAGTATCCTTTTGGTGAAATGATGATCCCCGAGTTGGCAGCAGTACTCAAAAAATCCATTGAAGCAAGCCTTGAGGAACGGGTCGCAGTTGCATTCTCAGGCGGTGTAGACAGTTCCCTTGTTGCGCAGGTGGCAAAAACCCATGCCGAGGTGGAGCTTTTCTCATGCGGGACCGAACAAAGCGAAGACTTATTCTATGCAGAACATGCGGCACGACTTATGAGCCTGCCGCTCTATAAGAGCGTGGTAAGCGAAGAGGAGATACTTGACATATACAACAAGTGCTACCAGATCGTCCCAAATGACCTCCTTAAGGTGGAGCTTCTTGTCCCCGTTTATAAAATCGCGCAGGAGGCGCGGGCGCGTGACCATGAGGTAGTGCTCTTCGGGTCCGCAACTGAGGAACTTTTTGTCGGATATGAACGGTACTACCGCTACCAGGAAGAGGGTAAGGACCTTGATACGCTCTTGCGTGAGGAGTTTAAGACGCTTGTAAACCGGGAGATATCCTGGATAAAGCGCGTCTGTTATAAGATGAACCTCCAGGCGAGGTTTCCCTTTTACAACGAGGAGCTTGCTGAATTCGTATTTGCGATCCCGCTTGACCTTCGGATGGAGGAGAAGGAACTAAAGAAAGGCGTGTTGCGGGAAGCTGCACGACTTCTTGGAGTCCCTACCATGATCGTAAACCGCAAAAAAAGGGCAATGCAGTACGGAAGCGGCATACACAAAATCCTCCTTAAGAATGCAAAAAAATAATCATTTGCGGTTCGATTTTCCAAAAAATAGCCAAACAAGAAGCGCAACCATGGCGATAACTAATATGCCCCCCAACACAGGGAGTATGTTAAAGACGCCTGCCTGAACAACAAGCGGCTCTGAAGCTGAAAGTACGGCAAGCAGGTCAAAGGTGGCAGTATTTCCGTTTTTTATCGCAGTGTAATTACCTGCACGTGCGCTCGTAACGGTAAACGGCATGGTAATTGCATAGGTGACATTTGCACCGACGATTCTCAGTGACGCTGCTGCAGCCGCATTCCGCTCACGGTCGTTAAGATCGATATCTTCTACTGGGACATTGTCAATGCCGGTGGACACCAAAAAGGAAGTTGAAGGGATCCGATGAACAGTAAGCTTTGCGCGCGGATTAAAAAGGTCGCCTGAAGATTCAAACGAATAAAAACCTCCATTAGGGTCCACCTGGCGACTAAGGACGACCGTATTTCCCTCCACTGCACATGTCGTGCCGGAGGTAAGCCGATCCTGCATTGACGTGCAAAAGGATGAGATGACTGACTCGTTAAACGTGCTTGTATTTACAAATTCAGCATACCTGGTAAAGTCAATTAATTGCGTGAGCGTGCCTGAGCCGTCCAAAGCCACCGTGTGGCGGTACTCGACAGTAACACAGCCGCTTACAAGAAGAAAAAGGAGTGCCGTAAAAAATAAGAATTTCATGAAAAGCATCTCACGACCAAGATTTATAAACCGGATGATTTTTTCATAAACGCCTCAATTCGGTCCAGTGCAGTATTCAATGTCCCAAGGTCTGGCAGAAATACAAGCCGGAAGAACATCCGGTCAGGCATCGTGCTCGTAAAGCCGCTGCCGGGCACAACAACGACGCCCTCCTGGAGAAGCCCGCGGACAAACGCCCAGTCATTCTTCCATCGTTTGCGTGCCGCATCCTCAACCTCAATAAATGCATAGAATGTCCCTTTTGGTTTTGCCATTTTTAAGCCGTCGATCTCATCGACCCTCTTTGCAAGCAGGTCGCAGCGCTTCTTCAGTTCTGCGTTAAAATGGGTGATATGGGACTTGTCGCCTTCGATTGCTGCACGTGCGCCGCGTTGCATCTCCCAGTTCACACTTAAGCGCTGGTTGCATAAACGTTGCACGGCATCCTTGATCTTATCCCATTTGTCTCCATGGAACGCAAGGTAGCCGACACGTGCACCCGGATAAATATAATTCTTTGACAATGAGTTCCCACTGACAAGCGGCACGTCCTTGCATAGGGTACGAAGGTTGGTCCCTTCACCTTCAAAAATAAGCATCTCGTATGCGTCATCGGAAATGATTGGGAGCTTGTACTCGCCAGCAACATCTACGATAGACTGAAGCGTCTTTCGTGAATAAACCGCGCCCGTCGGGTTGTTTGGTGAAATGACTAAAATCGCGCGCGTATACTTGTTTATTTTCTTACGAAGGTCGTCCGCGTGCGGCTCCCAGTTTTCATCACACTCATAGAACAGCTCGCTTCCAAAACTGATCCGCTGCTTCGTAAGATAGAGCGGGTAGGTTGGCGAAGGGAGGATGATGTTGCGCCCCGGGTCAACCAATGCCTGGAAAAGAAAGTCGATACCTTCGCTTAAGCCTGAAGATATGAACACGTCATGCGGCTCAACGCCTTCATATTTTGCAACCGCATTCTTAAGTTCAGGGTCACCCTCGCTTGGCGCATAGCCGGAATAGTTATTCTGTGCAGCGTCAACTATTGCATCAATAATATGCTGCGGCGGGCGAAACCCGTATGGAGCAGGGTCGCCTATGTTAAGGTAGACCATGTCCTTTCCTTGTTTTTCCAACAACTTTGCCTCTTGTACGATATCCCTAATCGGATAGCTCACTAAATCGCTTTTTCTTGATTGTTCTATCATGGAACCTCACCGTAATGAAACTAGTATGTATCCATTTACTAAAAAGGTTTTTATAACGGGTGGATTGATATTTCACGCGGGCTTATTTTTCCTGCCTTTTTCCTTCTTCTTTGCATCTTCCCAGATCCTCCCTGCTTCCTCGCGGCTGACCGGTTCGCCGGTTAAGAGCCACGGTTTTCTTGATTTGAATTTTTCAAGCACCCGCTTAATTACCTTGTCTGAATCTACTTTTTTATCGCGCTCGCAGATGTAAATAAGGGTAAGTGTGACCCATAGGATGTCCCCAAGTTCCTCTTCTAGGTTATCCAGGTCGTTGTTCTTGAATGCCGCTTTGAGTTCCTTAATCTCATCCATAAGGAGGGGAAAATACGTCTCTTGGGTCTTTTCCTTGCACCAGGGGCACTTCGTAACGTTCTTTTTTGAAAGTTCTATAAGTTCGTTTAATCCTTGCATTTAACCACGATCATATACGATGTCTTTTTGCAATGCCGCTTTTTACTTTCTCTGCTAATTTTTCTACATCTTCATTTGTTACGTTACTCTTTTGCAAAAGCTTTTCCAACCGTTTCAAAACGTTATACGTTTTTATATCCGCCATATTAATCACACAAAATCCGCAAGCCCCATCTGCCTGATCTTTTCATCCTCAAATATGCTCTTGATCTCACGCTCAACAAGCTCAAGGCGCTGCTGCAAGTAAAGCGGCAGGCCATAGTCGCGTGCAATCTGCCTGGAAATCTCAAGGTATTTCTGGATGCCGCCCTTGTTGATGGTAAGGAGGAGGTTTCCGCCGCATCTTACGCATTTTCCCGCGAGGGGAACGCGGCGGTAAATTTCGTTGCAGCTTACGCAGCGGAATGTCTGGCGCGAAAATGACCTGAGATTACCGTACAAATCAGGGATAAAATGGCTTAATATGAGCCGCTCTGCGGCGTTCTGGATGTTGACTGCGCGCAGCTTCTTCTGGAGGCGGAATTGCAGGGCGATCTTGTCAGGGATAGACTCAAGCTGGACATACGCGGTACGAAGCGTCCCCTTGTCGACTTCACCTGCCGGATGCGTAAGGGGGATGCCCTCAAACTGCTCGTCTGTCCCAAGCACATCCTTTATGGTCTTGATCTTGATTTCACCAGGCATTGCATAACGTTCTGCGGCATGGTAGAACTCAAGCGGGTACGACCACACGAGTTCGATGGCGTGCGCCTCGTCGTCAATTTCCTTGGGATCCATGACGGGAGTAAGCACAAGTGGCGAATCCATTGTCCCGCCGCGCTTTTCATCGAGGTATGCCCGTGAAAAATTAAGGAATGCGTCCATCAAAAGCATGACACAGTCCTCGTCGCCGTCGCAATTCCTCCGTTTTGCCGCATGGAAAAACGGGTGCGCAAAGCCGACATTTGCATTGGTAAACCCAACAACCCGGCAGAGGACCGCAGCACTTGTATGCGGGGAAAGCCCGCCAAAAAGATGGCCGATAAGGTCGTCGCGCGTACGTACGTTATAGAATGCCTGCACCCCGTACACGTTCACGAGAAGGTCATCGATGAACTGTGCAACTTTTACAAAATAATCCCCGCCATTCTTGGAAAGGATAATGTCCTGCACCTTAATCGGCACAGTCTGGTCTTCGCTTACAAGCGGGTTGCCAAGATAGTCCTTGTCATAGCCAAGTTCGTGCAATTTTGCAATGCTTGTCCCGACCTCGATCGGCCTAAAGTGGCTTAGTGGTGAATTGCTTGCGTCAAAGCGCGACGTGCCGTCACGAAAGACATAGACGCCATATTTTGACCGGATAAAACCCTTCTCAAGAAGTTCGGGGACGCGGCCGGGGTTTGAAAGCCCCTTTACGCCCTTGACATCATCAGGCAAAAAGCCAAGGCGCTTCTTTGCCTCGTCCACAAGCTCTATAATGTCAATGGGCCTGCGGTCGTACGAAAGCGTCTTTTTGTCGCAATGGATCTCGCTTTCAACAGGCCGGTTGCATTTCTGGCAGATAAGCTCCTTCTTGCAGGGGCTGCTGCACACCGGACACGTTGGCGAGATGCCAAGGCGCGCGCATTTTGTGCAGCGTCTTCGGACCAGTTCAAGGTTTGTTGTTTTTTCATTCGTATGCGTTTTGACAGTCTTATAGATTTTAAGGATACTTCTGTTCTTTTCTGAGCCGGTGGGAAAGAGCACTGATGGCGAACCGTCCATTTTTCTCTCCTTTGCCTTTTCAGGCCGGCCCATCCTTCCACCAATATAGGTCGGTGCCTTCGGCTTGATTAAAATCCCGGATGTTTCGTTTACGATCTGAAGAGATGTTTTTTCGCTCGCAAATGCCGAATCAAACCGCTCTAGTGAAAGCGCAGTTCCGTTAAGCATTCCAAGACTGGTAAGGATGGAATATGCGATTTCTCCATCAATATGAATTTTTCCGTCAGCAACGCGGTGTTCTATAAGGAGCATTTCAAGAAGGCGTTTCTCAGGTGCAGGCGTGATCGTTGCCTGCTTGAGTTTTTCCCCCTCAAACACAAGTGCCGCACCGGTAAGCCAATGTGCAAGCGCCTTGAGTTCATCAGCCTTAAGATCATGCCAGACAAACGTGTAATCAGGATGGAGTGGAACACCATGGTCCCGCGAAAACGCAAATGCACTTTTTGCATCAAACGATGCGGGAAGGGTTATTCCTTTTGCCTCGCACTCTTTCAAAAACCACTCAATGCACCAGCCGCCGGGCATAAGCGGATGGTTTGACTTGAAAAAATCTCCATAGTTGATAAGCATGTCGCCCAGAAAAAGGACTTCGGAAACCTGGCTGTTGACCCTCAGTGCATGTTCAAGCGAAGTCACCCTTATGACGCTTCCGTCGTTTAATTTCGCCACGGGCGGCTCAAGCCCCTCGTACGGCGCAATAACGCAGCCCTTGCCAGGACGTTCAATCTTTGCATGCGTACCAACGGCAAGGAAGTTTTCAAGAAGTATCATGGTTGCAAGGTGGATATTCTTTGCCATAAGGCCGTTTGTCTTGCTTTTTCCATACCTGAGGCGAAACCCGCCTGGCGTTGAAGGGTAGCTAAACACGGGCCGGCCTGCGACAAGGCCGTCAAGGTATGTATCATCAGGCTTTATCTCAATCTTGTCCTCCTTCTTTGAGATCTTTATGATGTTTTCAAGCCAGTTCCACCCAAGATTTAGCTTCTTGGCGTATTTAAAGAGCTTGGCTGCCTTTTGCGCAATGCCCTCGCAGACGACAAGCGGGATGCCGCCGCGGATCCGGTTCGTCTCAACGCCTGGAACGTTTCTAAATGTGCTTACCTCGACCTCTTCAGTCGGGTCGCCGTCGATGCAAACCGGACAGTTCCGCACAATTACCTGGATGTCCTTTTCAGGGGGCTTGTACTGCAAGTGTGCGATGCGTGCCTCGTACATGTTGATCTCTTCCAAATACCGCTCCATCTGCGTATCCGTTACCCGGTAGTCCCCAATACCAACTGCACGGCGTGCAATGTCAGCAAGCACGACGCTTAATGCAACCGCAGTCCCACCTGCGCTTCTGATTGGTCCTGCATAATATACCGCGACAAAATCGCTTCCGTCAGGGTTTGAGCGTATCCGTACCTTTGCAATTCCTTCCGTGGGTGCAACAAGCACGCCTTCGGTCAATATCCCTAAACCGGTACGGACCGCTTGTTCAATTAATTCCTCCTTTGTTTTCTGTATGATCTCGCCTGACGCGATCTTCTTTGCAATTTCGAATGCAACGTCTTCGCGTGTCTTGCCGCTACTGATCATTGAACGGATAACGTCGGCAATGCCGGGCGGGCCGACAATCCCCTCCACACGGGCTGCGACGTCCTGCGTAATTTTCACCTCAACTTCAGTTGAAGGGTCAAAACCTTTTTTACGTGCTTCCTGTGCGCACGAATATGCACGGGTAAGCTCTTTTTGGAGTAGCTCAAAATAAGAAGAAGACTGCATGCGTTAGTTATGCAGAGAAATATTATAATTGTATCTTGCTTATGAAGGTATATTGTATATTGCGGGGTAGCACATATGATAAAACACGACATCATCATAGTTGGCGGCGGACTCGCCGGGTTACGTGCGGCGCTTGAGCTAAAGGGAAAATGCGATGCTGCAATCATCTGCAAGACATACCCTAACAGTGCACATTCAGGTGAAGCGCAGGGGGGAATCAATGCGGCAATCAATCCAAAAGATTCATGGGAAAACCATGCGTACGACACCGTGTATGGCGGGGATTTTCTCTGTGACCAGGATGCGGTTGATATTTTATGCAGCGATGCGCCGCGGGTAATTGATGAACTTGTCGGGTTTGGGGTCAATTTTAACCGAAACGATGACAAGAGCATCACGCAGCGTGCGTTTGGCGGGCAACGATTCAATAGAACGTGTTTTGCTGCTGACAGAACAGGACATGCATTACTCTATACGCTCTACAAGCGCGCGCTTGAATTAGGAGTTCGTATCTACAATGAATGGCACGTCGTTGGGCTATCAACTTACGAGAATGCAATTGAAGGAATAATTGCAATCGACCGCTCGACAGGCGAAGTGACTCCGATTGGTGCAAAGGCAGTTATCCTTGCAACTGGCGGTGCGGGGCGAGTCTACGGGAAGACAACAAACCCTGAAAATACAGGGGACGGTATCGCGCTTGCATACCTTGCAGGATCACCGCTTATGGATATGGAAATGATCCAGTTTCATCCGACCACAATCCGGGGGACTAATAAGCTCCTAAGCGAGGCTGCGCGGGGCGAGGGCGCATACCTCATCAATGCAAAAGGCGAGCGCTTCATGAAACGATATGCGCCTGACAAATTGGAGCTTGCGTCGCGTGATGTCGTTTCACGGGCAGAGGCAACTGAGATCATGGAAGGGCGCGGGGTACTTGGCGATTCCATATATCTTGATTTTAGGCATCTTGACCGCGAAGTGGTCATGTCGCGCGTGCCTGACATCAGAAAAAACGCGCTTGAGCTTTTGGGAATCGACATACTCCATGATCCCGTACCGGTGCAACCCGGACAGCATTACACAATGGCAGGCATTGCCACGGACACGGATGGAAAGACTGAAATACAGGGACTATTTGCGGCGGGCGAATGTGCATGCGTAAGCGTGCATGGTGCAAACCGCCTTGGCGGAAACTCGCTTATGGAAACGCTCGTGTTCGGGAGGCGTGCGGGGATGAGCGCGTTACAATATGTTAAAGGGAGAACGAAGTCGAGCGCACATGTCGATAAAAAAAGTATCGAAATGGAAGAACTACGAATAAAAAAATGGATTGAAGAGTCAAAGAAAAGTGAACTGATGCCGCGCGACATCCAAAAGAAACTTGGCATGGTGATGGATCGGTACGTCGGCCCGTTTAGGGATGCAAACATGCTGCAAACTGCCCGACATGAGATTGGTGCGCTTAAAAACGAATTTGGCAAGGTGGCGGTCACCGAACATAGCGGCGTCTTCAACTCCGAGGTTACCCGCGCCTATGAAGTATATTTTGGGCTTTTGATTGCAAAGTGCATGGCAAAAAGCGCATCCTGCCGGACAGAAAGCAGGGGGGCGCACTATAGGACCGATTATCCAAAGCGCGACGACCGAAATTGGCTTAAGCACATTACCTGTAGAAAGGATGGGGAAGAAGTGGAAATTGGGTACAGGCCTGTTTCAATAGCAAGATTCGACCCGGTTGAGCGGCATTACTGATTTCAAAGCTTAAAGTCAATGGATTTTAGTTTCCCTGTTTTTGTCTCGTAGACCGGCACGACTGCAGGGGTCGGTACATGGCCCTGCTTGACCTGGTAATCGGTTCGGTCCTGGAACGTTCCCGAATTAACAAGAAGCGTGCCACGGTAACTTGCATACCCGTTCTTGTGCACGTGGCCGCAGTGAAGCACATCAGGTTCATCCTCAATGACAAAGTAATCGACCTTCTCAGGTATGATAAGGTTTCCGCCATACATCGGGGAAAGGTGGCGGCGTTTCAGGTACTCCATCATGACCTTTTCCGGATGGTCGTAGCTTGCGTTTGGGATGGCGGCGATCATGGAATCCATGGAGGTGCCATGGTAAATGATATGGCGCAGCCCTTCTATGTGGACAACGCTTGGGTTCCCAACCCGTATCGCATTACCCTTAAAAAGGTCGGTCGGCATTGCAGGCATCGGCTCGCCACGGCGCACCGCATCATGGTTGCCCGGTGCGACGATCACCTCGATATAATCCGGAATGCGCTCAAGAAAATCATCAAACATTTCGTATTGCTTATAGATATCCTTAACGATAAGCTCTTTTTCCTGGTTTGGGTAGATGCCTATGCCGTCAACAATATCGCCTGCGATGACGATATACTTGACCTTGCCTGCAAGCTCCTTTGCCCCCTCGTTCCCGTGGATCCACTCGATAAACGAATTAAAGTGATGTTCAAGGAAATAACGCGAGCCAAAATGAAGGTCGGATATATATGCAATACAAAGGTCCTTTTCAGTCAGTTTCTTTTCGCGCAATACCGGAAGGTCGGGCCATTCGATGTCCTCAACAATCATGTATGGCTCAAGTACCTTGCCTGAGATTGCAACCACGTCATCCAAGAGGAGCTGCTGCGCCTTTTCCCGGATTTTTTCCTTTTCCTTTGAGAATCCGCCTGCAGAGACGATGGTGCGAAACGTGCCGCTTAAGTCCTCAACATCAAACAAAAGGTTCCCTTTTTTTGTCTCTCGCTTGCCTGAGATGCAGACGATGACCCGGACGTTTTCATTGACATAGCGCTTGACGTCCTTAAGTTGGACATTCTGGTACTTGCTCATGCCCCGAAGGAGACGTGCAAGGCGCTCATACCTGCTCCGGAAGTAGCCAACAAAATCATCGACCTCCCCCTTGCCCCGCGACTTGCCCGTGACATCGCGTGAATGGACGACCTTTACGTCCGACTCGTATTCCCGTGCAAGCGGCCTGAAATCAGGGCTCCTCTGTATCTCAACGGATGTCGGAAGATACGCCTTGTGCCTCTTGTCAATAATGGAATCGACATCGTCCTTTGAGACAAGCGGCTTGTTGGCCGCAAGCAATTCTGCTTCAAGCTCTTCGCGGATATCGCTTTTTTTTAGGAGCTCCTCTGCCTCAAGCGTAAGACGTATGCCTTTCTCAATAAGCCGCTCAAACATAGGCAAGACCAATTAAAATTATTGGTTTTTGAGGCTCTCAAGCGCGCCGACAATCGCCCAAATCTGCGTACGCGCATGGGGTGGCATGTTAATGTCGTCACTTACGGACTCAATAAGGTAAATTGCCGCGCTCACCTTCACGCTTGGCTCTTCAGGCCCCCCCAACCGCTCATACGAATCCGAAAGGGCCTTGCGGATATTTTTCGGAATCGACGTATCGTTGGTAAGAAGCTTGATCATCTCACATATCTCAGCTATTTTTGAATCCATGGTACCACCCCTACAAAAACGGGCCCGGTGGGAAATTCACTGTTTTCAGTTTTCCGTTCCGAGTTACACGAAACTGAGAACTCAAGACTGAAAACTGGTTTGAACCCACGACCTTCAGCTTGCGCCTTTTAGAAAAAGGCGCCCCAAAACGGGGAATTAAGACCCGCCTCGTTTTCTTTTTGGCCACGCCTGGCCTTTTTCTTTTCAAAAGAAAAAGGCATGGCTTAGAAGGCTGCTACGCTATCCACTGCAGTGATTTTGAAATCACAAGAAATTTTAGCAAAAATTTCTTGGAATTGGCGAGTATACTCGCCAATACGATCAAAAATCATGGCTGCGCTACGGGCCCGACTAATTATACTAATAAGCGATAACTATTTATATTCCTTCTTCCGTCTCTTCCTCGTCCCATTCCTCATCCTCAAAATCGTAATCGTCCCAGTCCTCATCTTCCTGCATTTTACGCATATGCATAATATGGCCGAAACTGTTTTTAATAAGGATGCGCTTTAATGGTTCGTGGATGCCTTATTTTACGTCATGGGGGTAATTGCCGGGATTATTGCCGGGCTCATACCGGGAGTACACCAAAATACAGTAATATCAGTCGTCGCCTCCCTTGGTTTTACGAAGGAGCAGATGGCCTATATGATACTTGGACTGCTCCCGGTAAATATTATTATTGCATTTATTCCCGCAATCTTCTTTGGGATCCCGGAGCAGCAAACCGTGCTTACTGCCCTTCCCGGGCACCGGATGGTGCTTGAGGGCAACGGGTTGTACGCGCTAAAGGTAGTGCTTACCGCTGCGCTCTTTTCGGTGCTCGTTTCGATCGGGCTTTTCGCATTTTCCCTGCCATTTTTTGAAATCGCATACAGTACGATTCAACCGCACATCAAATGGGTAGTCATTGCATTCTCATTTCTGTTTATTGTAAGGACAAAAAATCCGCTTTTGTCACTTTTGACATTCTCCGTTTCGGGACTGCTTGGATACTACAGCCTTAATACAAAAATGACCGACCCTTTTTTGCCGCTCTTTGTTGGCTTGTTTGCAATGGCTGCAATCATTTCATATAACAAATCAGGCATACCAAGACAGAATGAGGGGGATCGGGCGATCGACCTTGACGTAGGGAAATATGTTGCAATCGGGACCGTGGCCGGGATGTGTGCTGACATTTTGCCCGGCATAAGCTCGCCCTCGCAGGTGGCAACGTTCCTCACTATTTTCTTGCCCCTTAATACGCTTGGCTACCTTGCAACCATAACCTCGATCTCAATGAGCGAAACAATTTTTTCATTTGCGACTGCCGCAAGTATTAACAAATCACGAATGGGTGCAACCGAGGCACTCGACAAGGTATTCCCGATTGCGGACAATCTGCTTGTCATTATTACACTGTTTCTTGCGGGGATCGTTATTGCTACGGCGATTGTGTACGCACTAAGAAAACACATAGCAAAACTTGCGCAAATCGATTTTTCAAAATTTAATATAGTGCTTGCACTTTACCTCATTGCAATCATATTTGTCCTTGACGGCGTGATCGGATTAATTATCTTTATTCTCGCAAGCGCGCTTGGCTATTTGACAATTAGGATGAATGTGGAACGGACAACGCTCATGGGCGCGGTAATTGTACCGACGCTTATGCTTTTGTTTAGGATTTTTATTTAGATCCGCACCAATTCACAATAGTCCGTAAACCGTTTTTCAACTTCTTTCTTTGCCGCACCCGCCAGTTTATTGACAGAAAAATCCCCAACTGCGAGACTACCCATTACGGTCGCGTATGCTATTGCGATTTTTAGTTGTGAAATGATCGGCGAAACTGCGTGTTCATTTGCAAGATAGCCAAGTAACCCGCCTGCAAACGCGTCCCCTGCACCGGTCGGGTCAACAATAACTTCTAGGGGAAGCGCTGGAAACGGAATGACGCGTGAACCGTAAAACAAGAGGCAGCCGTGCTCGCCTTTTTTTATGATGACGATTTTTGGCCCGAGTTCGCTTATTTTTTTGCCACATTTTACAAGATTGGTTTCGTTTGTGAGCATACGCGCCTCGGAGTCATTGAGCACGACCCCGTCAACCTGCGCAATTGTATTGATAAGTGAGTCACGCTCGTTTTTTATATAATGTTCAATCGTATCCATAAAAGCCAATCTCTTATTTTTTGCCTGTGTAAGGACATCAAGCTGTTTTTGAGGTGGCATGGTCGCAAGGTAAATAAATTCGCTCTTTGAAGCCTCTTTTGAGAGAACTGGCTCAAACTCGCCAAGTACATTCAAATCAGTTTTATTGGTATGGCGGTGATAGAGATCAAACGAAAAAGTTGAATCGTAGTGGAACGTTTTTCCCTCTTTTTTCTCTACCGACCCCATGTCGCTTTTTCTTTCGAGGAGTTGCCAGTACTCATGTGGAAAATCAGTTCCGACAACACTGCACACATATGTTTTTGCAAGGAAGCTTGATGCCAATGAGAAATAACTCGCTGCACCGCCGAGGACGTTTTCAACTGTCTTAAACGGGGTTCTTGTAGTATCTAGTGCAATTGAGCCGGCACAGGTGATGGATGACATACAAATACATTACATAATCGATTTTTAAATAGTGGATTTGAATCTACTGCATGTCACTTCTCATAAAGAACGCAACCGTCGTAACGCAGAACCCGAATCGGGACATCATCGACAATTGCGATATTTTAATTACTGGAAACACGATCGAGCGGGTTGGTAAAAAAATAGACGCGCGTGCCGAGTTTGTTATCGACGGAACCGATAAAATCGCGCTTCCCGGTCTTGTAAATGCACATACCCATGTTGCAATGACAACCCTCCGCGGGCTGGGGGAGGGTTTGCCGCTTGACCGATGGTTAAACGAAAAAATATGGCCAATGGAAAAGGAACTGACAAAAGAGCAGATATACCAAAGCTCGCTTCTTGGAATTGAAGAGATGATCCGTTCGGGCATTACGGCGTTTATTGACATGTACTTTGTATTTCCTGATGAAATTGCAAAGGCATGCGAACGGATCGGGATACGGGGGAGCATCAGTCACGCGATCATCGACAAACCAAAACATACGGCAAATGATTCGGCCGCATTTTTAAAACGATGGAAAAAAAGGGCGCTTGTTATGCCTCAGGTATCGGCCCATTCGATTTACACATGTGAAGAAGAAACACTCGTAAAGGCAAAGGAACTTGCACAAAAGGAAAATGTCCCGTTTCACATGCACCTTTCCGAAACGCGAAAGGAGGTATTTGACTGCCTTGAGAAAACAAAAAAATATCCTGTCGAATTCATCGACTCGCTTGGGTTGGTCGATGAACATTCTATTTTCGCACATGCAAGCTGGGTCACAAAACGCGAAATCGGAATTATTGCAAAAAAACGCGCAACCGTCGTAAATTGCCCGGTCAGCAACCTCAAGCTTGCGACAGGCGGGATATGTCCGGTACGCGAATATTACGGACAAGGGACAAACGTATGCATTGGCACTGACGGCCCGGCAAGCAACAATAGCCTTAACATGTTTGAATCAATAAAACTGAGCTCCCTTTTACAAAAGCACCATTACTGGAAGGCAGACGTCGTCCCTGCGCAAGCATTTCTTGATTTTGCCACGGTCAATGGGGCGCAAGCGCTTGGGATTAATGGTGGAAGTATTGAGAAGGGAAAGCTTGCGGACATTATCCTTCTAGATGCAAGGGCACCGAACCTTAAGCCTCAAAACGATATTGTGTCAAACATCACCTACAGTACCCACCCTGGCAATGTCACCCACTCAATAATAAACGGAACGCTTGTCATGAAAGACCGCCAGCTACTCATGAACGGCCACTAAAGTTATATTTTAGAACATTAACTTTGTAATAAACACATGGCAGGCATATGGAGAATCGTAATGGGGGCAATGATACCGGTGCAGATATCAAGTATTGAGCTTATCAAGCGCATCGGCAAGGCAAGAAGTGTTGAAGGCGTAGACATAAACATCACGGAAGTTGAGCGCAAGATGGAGATCGCACGCATCTCGATAATAGGAAACGAGCTTGATTTTGAGTACATCAAAAAAACCATTGAGGATACGGGCGTTTCGATCCAGAGCATTGACCGTGTATCAGTCGGGAAGAAAACAGAAGAGTAGATGCGTGTGCTTGCAATTTTCCGTAAACATGTGGAGCGTTTTAGGCATTATGACCGCATGACCAAAATGAGCGGCATATTGCGACGTTACTTTGTCATGAACGCGTTTGACGGCGCGCTTACCATATTTGGGGTGCTTGTCGGCGCATACTTTGCAAACCTCGAGGATGCCGATTCGATTATCAAGCTTGGCCTTGCAACTGCGGCGGCGGTAGGCGTGTCGGGTTTTACCGGGACCTTTTTTATCGAAAGTGCCGAACGAAAAAGCGAGCTTAGGAATATAGAGTCAACGATCCACCGCAAGCTTGAAAAAACCGAGATACACCATGCATATAAGTATGCGGCGACACTTGCGGCTCTTGTTGACGGGACGTCGACACTTTTTGCGTCGCTTGTAATCCTCAGCCCGTTCTTTTTTGGCACCATGGTTGCGCCGATAGAGACATTATATTATAGCTCATTTGCCCTTGCAATAGGGGCGTTCTTCCTTCTTGGGGCATTTCTTGGCAGGATATCGCGCGAGAGTGCGGCAATCACGGGACTAAAGCTTGTTCTTGCAGGGTTGTTCTGCCTTGTGATCGTATACCTGATTACTTAAATACATAGGTTTAAATTGGGATAGTGGCCTAATATAGCTACTTAGATGGACGGGTAAAGGTTTTCGCCTTTATCCAAAGCCATAGAAGAATAAGTAAATAAAGGTGTAAAATAAAATGGCATTTGACCGAGATCGCCCCATGTACGATGCTACATGCAGCGATTGTGGACAAGCTTGTCAAGTACCGTTCGAGCCAAAGGAAGGCCGACCGGTGTACTGCCGAGATTGTTACAAGAAACACAAGAAATTCTAAGCCGATTTACAGCTAACCGCTGTAAGTAAGGAAAATTAGATGTAAAATTTTTGGATTTTGTTTTTTTTACCCTCATTTTAAAATTTTCGTTTTATAGTGTATTAGTATGGATGTTAAAAGATTATGTAATATAGCATTTCCATATGCACTTGTTCTCTTTATTATTACAATTCTCTTTGTTGGTTTTGTAGTTCTTACCATGCCGCGAGGCGATTTTAGCGAGCCAATGGAATAAGGCACTTCTTATTGCGGCGCTGATCATGCTTGTCTTGTCCACTACTGTCGCACTCTGGACCGGCTACATCGGCGTAAAAAAAGGACTGACTGTTATTGAGAGTGGTGCGCTTACAGCATGCGCCTATATTATTAATGTATCAATAGTAGCAATTCTTGAAATTCTTATGATTGGTGCTGCTGCAGTCATGGGATCAGGCACCCTTGGAGCAGGTGGTGCCCTGGGCGTATTGGGTGTTGGGATTGTGGTGATCATTTTTGCAAATGCACTATACGCAATTCTGGGTGGTGCGGTGTTTTTTGCGCTTGGTGCGATTCCAGCTGCGATTTTTGGTAAAGAAAAGAAAGAAACAGACATAGATTTTAGTAAAATAAAAAAAGATGATGTGCTTAGTATCGATGGTGAGAAATACTAAGTGGTGAAAAACGAGAGCCACTGGCTTCATAAAAATAACGAATTAGAAGTGATAATCGAACTTCTCAAAATTGGCGAGAGCTATTTCACACCGCGCTTTTTCATATTCTATTAATCGCTAGAATAATCAGCCAACCATCATATCCTTCACTCTAATATGCGGACCGCCATCGCTTACCGGTGCACGCTGGCCGAATTTTCCGCAAATGCCTGGAGAAGTCCCAAAATCAGTGCCAACAAGTTCGACGCCGTTTAACGTTTCAAGAATATTGCCGCTTAATGTAACATCACGAAGGAGGTTTCCAAGCTCGCCATTCTTGATTTCATAAGCTTCTTCTGCCTTAAACATAAATCCGCCGCTGAATATGTCAACGCTTCCTCCTTTCATCCCCTTAAGATAAACCCCGTAACGAATATCAAAAAGGTCTTCCTTTTTTGTGCTGCCCGGCATAAAATAAGTATTGCTCATACGGACAATCGGTACCTGCTCAAAACCGTCCGCGCGGGCATGTCCGTTTGCCAAAATGCCAAGGCGTGCGGATGTTTCTCGCGAATTAAGGTAGTTCACAAGCTTCCCGCCTTCGACAATGGGCGTCTTTGCCGCGCGTACCCCTTCGTCGTCATACACATAATGGCCAAAGTCGTCTGCAGTCGGGTCGTCAACAATGGTGACAAGCTCGCTTCCAAGACGCTCGTTAAGCCTTCCTGAAAGGATTGATTCACGGTCGACAACGCTGTCCGCTTCTGAAGCATGGCCAACCGCCTCGTGCGAAAACACCCCTGTCATCTCCGGGTCAAGCACTACGGTAAACCTGCCGTTTACGGGCGGAAGTGCCTCAAGAAGCCGCTCTGCCTTTTCATCGGCAGTCCGTGCAAGTGCATGGGGGTCAATCTTGGAAAAACCGTGGAGCGATGCTGCAGTTTCGTATCCGCGCTGAAGCGTCTTTTCATTCTTTGCAACAACTGAATAGGAAACATATGTGTAACTAAGGTGCTGGGTGATCTCGCTTCCTTCTGAACTGTAAAATTCCTTGGTAACCACCGTATCGGTGCAGGATATGGTCGAACCGATGACGTGGGGGCCGCTGATCTCCTTTTTTGCATCAAGGAGCGACGTGACTTTCTCCTCGACAGGGATCGTATTAAAAGGGATAGTAATTTTCTTCTTTTCAACCCTTTTGTCATCAAGCTTTATGGTCCCGCGTTCAAGGAGCGCAAGGCGGTGTGCGCGTTCAAGAAGTTCATCAACCCGGCACGTGGCGTCGTTGCTTGAGGCAAAGCCCCATGAGCCGTTGGCAAGCACCCGTGCGGATATGCCATAAAATCGGCCCGCTGAGATGCTTACCTCATCGTTATTTATTTTTATTGAAGCGTCAGTACCTGCATACCTGCGTAGATCCGCATAAGGATACGCAGCAAGAAGCGAAAGATAATCTACCATGACAACAACCGTACGCTAAACAAGCAAGCGCAGTTTTTCAGCATAACTGCGTAGCAGTTTTTTCTGGTCCCGATCCTGGAGCACCCCGCATAAAAGGTAGGTTCCGACCGGGACGATTACGACATAATTGCCGCCTGATGTCACCTCGATTTCACGCGGTGCATCCTGCATAGTCTTAAGAAGCGCGTCACAAACATTTGAAAATGATGCAAGCGCACCTGCCCCTGCCTTGCCAAGCGTAAGCGTGGATGAAAGAAGAAGCCCGTCGTTGCGCACAACCGCGCTCCTGATGCCGTCCTTTTGCAGACCACCGAGGATTCCCTCGATACTGGCGGATTTAGTCGTTTCCATGGGTATATTGCCCTCTATATATTTATTAGTATTGCGCTTGCATTGCAGATGGCCTGATTCATATAATAGTTATGCCGTTCGAGCCAAGCTTTATGGGAAGGCTTAGGCCGCTTGACTTGACACGAAACTCAAAATTGCCCCCTGTGTTGACTATGAGATACCATTCATCCATCGCATGTTCCACCATGCTTAAAAGCGGCTTGTCGTGCACCCCTTCCTCCACAAGAAATAGCGCCGTTGCGTCCGCATTGCGCAGGCGGCCGGTCACGAGCTGCAGAAATTTAAGCATTGAGTCGCGCGGATTGTACAGTAAAAGCGTTGAAAGCGAGTAAAACACGACCTTAAGTTTCTTGCCTGCATGTTTAGAAATCTCCTGGCTGATCGCAAATGAAAGGTCCTCGAGGGATTGTGGCCCGGAGATCATAGTTACGCCGTCCTCCTTTGTCCCTTGGCCGATCGTTGCCGAATACCCGTCAATAAACGTGATTCGTTCACCCGTCAAAGCAAGGTCATAGCTGGCAGCCTTTTCAGTGATGGTTGCAGGGGTCGCATCAACAGTGATGAAGAGCACATACTCATTTTTTGCAGCAAGCGCACTGTGGGCAAAATGATAGGAGAACACAAGCTTCTCCATGCCGTTTGCACCAAGGAGCATTATATTGCCTGGTGAAGCATACCCTCCTTCAAGAATAATGTCAAGGTCATGTATGCCGGTTGATGCCCGGCTCTTTTTCATAATGGGAAGATGCTCGTCAACACCAAGCGGTGGCAGGTCCATAACTCTCAATTATGGGAATACAATTTAAATAGCTATTTGGCAAAATAACATCCATGGTTGAAATCAAAACATATAGGATTACCCAGGTAAAAAAACACGGGGAGAACATTCGTATTTATCGCCTTGAAAGTGCAACCGGTGAAACACTTGTGTTCAAACCGGGGCAGTTCGTAAACCTGTACCTAAAGGAAAATGGCGCATTTTCATTGTTCAGGCAATTCTCCATTGCATCGCAACCCGGCCTTGATTATCTTGAATTTTGTATAAAGATTGCGCCTGACGGCAGGTTCACCGCACCGCTTGACAAACTCCCCGTAGGTTCTGAAATCGGGCTTGCGGGACCGTTTGGGCACTTTGTATATGCAGGACAGGAGCACTGCGTGTTTGTTGCGGCAGGAACGGGAATCGCGCCCATGATGAGCATGTTAAGGCACATTACGGACAACAAGGTAAATGGGGCATTTACGCTCCTGTACACAAATAAGACACGGGACTCAATACTGTATTATGATGAAATAAAGGAACTCGGGAAGCGGAATCCGTCGATAAAAACGGTTTTCACACTCACACAAGAACCCCCCGACGACTGGAGCGGTGAACGGGGGCGCATAAATCCGGACATGGTTAAAAAATACGTTTCTAATCTAAGTGATTCAACATGGTACTTCTGCGGGCCGGTCGAATTCGTAAAGGCAGTAAAGGACCAGGTTCTTAATAATGGTGCAAAGCCACAGAACATAAAAATAGAAGGCTGGGGATAATCACATTGAATCAAGCCTGCGTGGCACGACAGTCACTGCAATAAGGCCATGCATCCTGCCTTTCTTTAAATATTCATCAAGGGATTCCTCGACCACCTGGCGGTATTTTTTTCGTGAGGAAGCATGTATAAAGCGGCCGTTGCCTAAATAGATGCCCGTATGTGAAACCCAATAGTGCTTGCGGCCTTCAATAAGGACAGGGTCGTCGGGAACCTTGCGCCGTGAAAAAAAGAACAAAAAATCTCCAGGTGTAAGCTCGTGTGTGGCGTTTTGGCCGCCGCGTATTGTTTTTCGAACCGCAGGATACGTAGTAAGCTCGTTAAGGAACTTTGATGGCTGATGGCTCCACTTATTCCATGGGATATCGACAAGTTCGCGAAGCACTGCAAGAAGAAGCCCAACGCAGTCAAGGTGGGGACGCCTTACCGTATTGCGACCCCCGAACCGATATTGCATCCCTGCATATTTTCGTGCAATGCGCACGACCTCGTTCTCGACCGATGCGGTACTGGTATGGACAAGCGGTGGCCGCCTGAAATCCTGTGCATGGGCACTGACTGAGATGGTAACCCCTAGTGCCGCAAAACGATACGCAAACCTGCGCATAAGATTATTTCGCAGATGAAGTTAAAATATGTTTTGCTTGAGAACTCAGTAGCGATACGTAACCTGCTCGATGCCGCGTTCACTTGTATAAATTGTCGTTTTGTATGAGCTCAAGGTAGGTGCGAATACCCGTGCGCCCCATTCCGACCTGAAAAAATCGGCAACGCCACCTTCCGCACCGCTGTTACATGCAATAAGGACCACCTCAGGATTACGTGAAAGGCACCCCCTAACGAAATGGGTGATAAGGTAGTCACCCGTATCAATGGCACCCCCCGCAACGTCATCACCAAGTAAAAAAGATGAGCCGTCTTCAGAACCGTGCCCACCAAAGACCACTGAATGCACAGTACCGTGTACTGCGGAAATATCGCAGATCCGAAACATGACCGTATCTTCTGATCCTTCCATGATGATGACCTTATATGGGCCAAGAAGCGCATCAAGCTCGCCGCCCTCGCGGTAAAATGCCCCGTTCGAGTCGTTTTTATTAAAAACCGAAACAAGTATTCGTTTTTCTGAAAAACCCGTATCAAAAAGGTTGGCATACGCCGCTTCAAGTACTGCCGGTGAATACCTGGCAAAATAGGAAATACCAAGCGCAGTGTAAAGGGTACGCGTACGTTCCTCCCCGATCGCACCGATTGCGTACGCCACGTTTGCATGGAGAACTGGATTGCCAGGTTGAACACCCAACTCCCCAAGAAGAAGGCCGGCGCGTGCATAATTGTCCAGTATGCGGTCAAGAAACCGCCTTTTTGTGGCATCGGAAAAACGGTACATGACGCCAATATCCGAAAGTGCTTCCGAGCGCCGTGCATCGCTTATGCCTGCAAAGAAATCAAGAACATCAAGAAATCGGGCTGAAAGGACAGGCGTGTTGCGCAACGCGTATGCAACCTCAATTGCAGGGCTTATGCGCTCGCCATCAAGCGGGGCCTTTTCTATTTTTTCAAGGATGCTGGCAAGGCGCATAAAAAGTGAATCAGTAAAAACAGAGGCATTAAAATGGGGGTTCTGAAGAAGCGCATACACGCACACCATAAAATAATATGCGCTTTCGGTCCTCGAAATCACCGGTTCAAGAAACGTAGGCAGCCGTGAATCCCACTTGCCCGAAAGCACGATCTTGCCAAGCGTGGTAAAGGTTGCAACTGGCGCGTCAGGAGACGAACGCTCGATCGCATCCACAAAAAGGCCAAGTGCGACACGATCAGACGAAGGCATTCGCCCGACCGCAGATTCGAGTTCTCTTTTCTTGCGATCCGAAAGCGACGTGTTTTGTGCAAAGGCAGGTGCGCCTGCGTCAAGCCGTTCCGGAAGCGGTTTATGTAAAAATGGAGGTTGGGCATGAGACAGTGCCGGCAGCCCTACTGAGGCAATGGCAGAACAGAGGAGCATTGTTCGGAAGACGCGCCGAAACATAAGGACAAAAATGAGTCAGCGTTTAAAAATAAGCGTCACAAAATCAATGCATGGATGCAAAGGAACTGCTCAGGTACAAAATGAAGGATGCACGCAACGGGATTACGGGGGGCATGCGCAAGGAGTATGAAGAATACATAGTGCAAAACGTATTGGCACTTGAGGCAGTAAAAAATGCGCGTTGCGTCGCCACGTACCTTGCAAAGGGAAGCGAGGTTGATACGCATAAACTGATTGAATGCCTCAGAAAGGATGGAAAAAAGGTGTTAGTGCCAATAACAACGGATAGGATCGAGCTTGTTGAGTTTACCTCATTTGGCGACCTTGAACGGGGGAAGTTCGGCGTCCCTGAGCCGCGGACAAAAATAGGAGATACGGATGAGCCGGACGTCATCATCGTGCCCGGCCTTGCGTTTGACCTCGACATGCATAGGGTCGGGTATGGCAAGGGATATTACGACCGCCTCCTCAAGACGGTCAAGAGCACACGCATTGGGATATGCTATGATTTCCAAATAGTTGAGAAGATACCCCGCCATGGGCATGATGAACAGATGGACCGCATCGTAACTGAGAGAAGGATATTATATAAAAAGAGCATACCCCGGTGAATCGAAACCCTTTTTAGGGCAACTCTCCTTAGCTATATATGGCGCAAAAACCAATCCACATAGCCGTGCTTGCGAGCGGGCGCGGAAGCAATTTCCAGGCGATCATTGACGGAATTAATGCAGGTGAGGTGCATGCAAAGATAAAGGTACTTATAACAGATAATCCGGATGCAAAGGCAATTGAACGGGCAAAAAAAGCTAACATTCCCGTTGAGATAGTCGAGCGCAAAAAATTCGCGACGCGTGAAGAAATGGATAGCGCGATTAAAAAAATACTTGACGCATATCGGGTCGAGCTTGTTGTTTTGGCAGGATATATGCGCCTCCTTACGGCAAAGGAACTCTTTGATGCATACAAAAACAAAATCATCAATATCCACCCCTCGCTTCTCCCTGCATTTCCGGGCGTCGATGCACAGAAACAGGCGTTTGTGTATGGGTGCACCATGAGCGGCCTTACGATACATTTTGTTGATGAGGGGCTTGATTCCGGACCGATTATCTATCAAAAGGCAGTGGGAATAGCGGGCTGCAAAAGTGCGGACGAGGTTACGGCGAAGATACTGCGGCATGAACACGAGGCATATAAAAAAATAATTGACTCGTTTAGCAATGGGACATATAAAGTTGATGGAAGAAAGGTAATGTATACGCCACACTAGGGTGCCATTATGCATATCCTGTTTCTTAACCCGTTTTTCCACCCGTATCAGGGGGGCACGGAAAAACATATTGTCGAAGTCGGGAAGCGCCTTGCAAAAAAACATGCCATAACCGTACTTACCGGAAAGATAGACGGTACGGTAGAGGAAGAGGAATTTCAAGGCATGCACGTCGTGCGTGAGCCGCTTACGGTATACCATAATACGCCGCCCCCGTTCCCGCCGCCTGTGCCGATCCTTACGGAACATGCGCGGTACTTAAAAACGCATATCGCCGATTATGAGATCGTCCACTCCCACAACCGCTTTGTATACGGGCTAAGCGATGCGGCATTAGTAAAAAAACACGGAAAGAAACTTGCACTTACGCTCCATAACGCGCGGCCGCGGAACATCGATTATGTCACTGACACGTTTGGGGGCATGTATGATGACGTAATTGCCAAACGGTTTATGAATAAATGTGACGGAATTGCCGCAGTAAGCAAGGACACGCTTGCCTCAACCATGCCGGCAGGGTACCCGGGCGTGACGCGCGTCGTATACAACGGCGTTGACCATGAGACATATGCACCTGGCAAAAATACAGAATGGAAGGAAAAGTTGGGGGTAGAAAAACAAATGATCCTCACCAATGCGCGCCTCCTCCCCCAAAAAGGGATTGCCTACCTTATTGACGCAATGAAGGGCCTTGATACGACGCTTATTGTATTTGGGCGCGGGCCGCTTAAGGAAGAACTTGCAAAACGTGCACGGCAAAAAGGTGTTGACCTTCGCTTTATTACTGAACGGATTACGGACGAGGAGCTTGCATCACTTTATAACAATGCAGACTGCTTTGTACTTCCTTCGCTTTATGAACCGCTTGGAATTGCGATCCTTGAAGCAATGGCATGCGGTTTACCGGTCGTCACGACAAGGGCAGGCGGGAACGCGGAACTGGTTGATACGGGAAAAGGCGGTTTTGTAGTGCCTACGCGAAATGCATTTGCATTAAAAGAAGCGATTGAACGGATTTTTGCGGATGATAAAAAAGCGCGTGCGTTTGGCGCGCATAACAGAAAACAGGTGCTTGAAAAATACACGTGGGAACACGTCACTAGGAATGTCGAGCGGTTTTATGAGTCACTTTGATTCAAAAACGTCTATGTGAATGGCATGTACTCTCCCATCGCTGGCATCAGACGCACTAAAACGATTCACCGTACATGAGATGTGCGGCGGAATTTGCACCGTAGTTAAAAATTCCAAAACTGCCGCGGCGGCATGTTGTATCGAATCGCCAAGCGGTATATCTTTTCCACTCAACCAAGAATACACAATCGTTGATGGCAGCGGCGTGCCGGGTTTGGGTTTAAAACAACGTATTTCAGCCTCAAGAATAGGTGAACTTATTGGCAGTTTAACGGTCGGCCCACGAACTGAAACCTGGCTATGTCCCTCAAGTTTCCGATCCATACTTCGTGCAATTATACGAGCCACGCGCCGTTCGTGCTCGGTACCTCGTAACTGTTTTTGTATGGTTGCCATAGCAAATATACTATCTCAAACAATTTATAAAGGTATTCATTTATGGTAAAAAATGTATTAATTAATAAATCCTGCCTGAATGTATCACAGTGTAAAACCATAATGAAAACGTATTTAAGCGAGATCAGTGTTAGCTCCCTATGGTAGATGTTTCAGTCATAGTCCCCACGCTTAACGAGGAACGGTACGTTGAGCGGGCACTCCAGTCCATTACCGCGCAAAAGACGCGCCTTAATTATGAGGTCATCGTTTCTGACGGGGGCAGTACCGACGCAACGCGCGAGATAGCGGAAAAATATGCGGACAAGGTAATTGCCATAAAGAAACCGGGGATAGCAAACGGGCGAAACGAGGGCGCAAAGCGCTCAAAGGGCGAGGTGCTCGTGTTTATTGACGCGGATACGCGCATACCGACAAACTACCTTGAGGTCGTGCATGCGATCACGAGGGACCCGGACCTTGCGGCAATATCGTGCGCATTCCGTTTTGATGAAAAGAACAAGATGCTTAAACTGGTTGAAGACGTATCAAACAAGTACATGCTCCTCAAGGGTTCTGAGGGCAAGGGCGAGCTCCTTGGGTTTAACAATGCGATAAAACGCAACCTGTTTTTTGAGGTGGGCGGGTTTCCTGACGTGCCGCTTGAGGACGGTGCGCTTGCAAAAATACTGCGGGAGCGGGCAAAGGTCATGTTCCTTCCGACACCGACAGTCGTGACCTCTGCGCGGAGGCTCAAAAAAGGCGGCATACTCCAGTCTGTGCTTTACTACGCAAACCTTGAACTTGTCTCAATATACGACAGTAAGACGCTTAGGAAGGTCTCGGTTTACAAGGATTATAAGGCGATACGCTAAGCGACCTTCCATCTTTTTCCTTTTTCCTTGTCCTCGATAACAATGCCGATTTCCATGAGCTTTTCCCGGATACGGTCCGCTTCCTCGTATTTTTTCTCCTTACGAAGCGTGTCACGAAACATGATAAGCTCTTCGATGATCAATTCCGCGTCATGCGCAGCTACGCGCTCCATGCCAAAGAGCTCGCTTACCGAGTCCGCAAGGCGGACAAGTTCCGTGATTTTATCGCCCGCATCCTTTTTCTTTTCGCCAAGGCCGAATATAAAAAGCATGGACTCAAATTCCTTGCGCAGCTGCGCAAGGTAGCGCTTGTCGATGCGCTCGTTCTGAAGGTGGGCATTGACCATGCGTATGATGTCAAAAAATGCCGAAAGCGCCTGCGGCGTATCAAAATCATTGTCCAGGGAGCCATAGAATTGGGCTATTGAAGCTTCGATATCATTACGGAATGCCTTGTCTTCGCTGTCCTTTTTTACGTCAAGCATTTCGTCAAGCAGGCCGATGGCATTAAAGATACGCTCGACGGTTTCCTCTGCTGCTGCAAGGTTCTCCTCGCTATAATCAACAGGGCTCCGGTAATGCGTCTGAAGGAAAAAGAACCGTAGTGCCGCGGAGCTAAACCTGCCAAGCGCATCGCGTACGGTAATAAAATTTCCAAGCGACTTGCTCATCTTCTCCCCGCCCACGGTCAAAAAGCCGGTATGGAGCCAAAACCGTGCAAGTGTCCCGTGCACAGGTTCGCTTTGTGCAATCTCATTTTCATGATGCGGGAAGATGAGGTCTCGCGCGCCGCCATGGATATCAAGTGTCCTGCCAGCATGTTTTGCGACCATTGCGCTGCATTCAATGTGCCAGCCGGGCCTGCCGCGGCCAAATGGTGAATCAAACTCGATTAGTTCTCCGTCAGTCCGCTTCCAGAGGGCGAAATCTTCGGGATTTTCCTTTGTTTCGTCAACCTCAACCCGTGCACCTGCCTTGATTTCATCAAGCTTCTGGCCGGAAAGCGCGCCATACGGGGCAAATTTACTGACACGATAATACACGCCCGACGGGGTCAAATAGGCATAGCCCTTTACAATAAGTTTTTCAATAAGCCCAATGATTTCTTGGATATGGTCCGTCACCTTCGGGTAGACGTCGGCACGAATGATTGAAAGCTCATCAAAGGAATTAAGGGCGTCATCGTGGTTCTTGTGTACAAGCACGCGCGGGTCAGCACCGGTTTCCTTTGCGCGGCGGATGATCTTATCGTCAACGTCGGTGATGTTCTGGATGTGAAATACCTGGTATCCCTTGGAAGCAAGGTAGCGCTTGATGCTGTCAAATGCGACATACGTGCGGGCATGGCCGATGTGCGCACTGTCATAGGGGGTCAGGCCGCAAACATACATCGTAATATCTTTTCCTGAAAGGACAAACGGCTCGACTGTTTTGGTAAGGGAATTGTAAAATTTCATACAATAATTAGGTGGCGAACTGTTTTTATACTAAGGCAGTTTGGAAACGTAAAGAGAAAGAGGCCAGGGATCTGACATCCCTGGCAAGGCGACCAGTTATCCTCCCATACGTTCTTTTTCAGAACGCCAAAAATTCAGAAAATATTATTATCCTAACTCATATTTAAGGATTTCTATAGGGGCATTTATAGAAAAGTGGCACATATGCCTATTCAGGCGGTGGCTGAACTGCTCCAACCACAAAAAGCAACATATGCTTCCTCCGTTGGATATCAAAAATAAGGCTTACGGGGATTGCCCCTGCAACATGAGAAGCCACCGGGTGGGGCCCATTCGTTATAGACGCAGGGCGTACCTTTGTATCGCCCCCAAAATGAGTCTGCGTAAGGGGAGTACCGCCAGCCGGATTGTGCATAAATGCCATTTGCTCGCTAATTGATAACTCCTCAGAAGGATAAGGGTGGCTAGGGGCGGATACACCAACAGCGGTCACCACGGATTCATGGACGGCATGCGGGGATCCCGAAGAAACGACGTCGGCATGCTGTACTGGCAAATGAGCCATCTCTTCAAATGAATAAGGTAAGGAAACAAGAGAAAAAATCGTCACCATAGGCATTGTCACATGCCAAGATAGCGGTGGCAAAGGTAGTGAATACGCTTCGTGAACATCAGCTTGGTAGTCCAAATGGGCTGGAATGCCAAAAGGCATACTCGAGGGGAACTGGATTATAACAAGTGGGAATCCTGATAAAACTGCCTCAACTTCCTCGTAGGCATGAGCCATAAGCGCACGTGCCGCAATGGACGCTGATTGAAACGCAGTAGGTGTTTCGCCCGCGGCATAGGCGTAAGTGATTTCCCCCTCAATTGCCTTGTCTGTCCTATTAGGTTGTGGCAAAGAATCTAAGGGGAAAAGATAATGTAACGGAGTCTTGCGGGCAGCTTCACCGGCAGACATACGGTCTTCAGCATGCCTATTGTGAGCTTCTCCAGCAACCTCGACATGGCCAAAGCCCTCGTTCGGCCGATGCCAAGCAAATTGGGCCGCAATTTTATGAACGCTCCTATAACCCAAATTATCAGAATTTGCCTTGCCTAAACTACTGACCTGTAAGCCGGATAATGGATCGGTTGAATGGCGCCATGCATGGGCAAAATAGTTACCGGTCCAGTCGTAATAATTAAGAAACCCGGTTAATGCACGCCTCGCATTATTTTTCCGCCCGCCCTTACAATAATAATAGAGCCTCTTTTTCCTTCCGCCAAACTTATAAGGAGACTGCCAAATGGCAAGTGCATCCCGCACTTTCTTAAGCGACGGGCAGGTAGGCATGTTACTTTTCGAGATATGGCCCTCTTCAAGCGGCTTGAAATAAGAAATGCGATTTAGGGCATGCCTAGACAATGCAGATATGCGCCGTATTGCCGTGTGTACCTTTTTTGTAGTAGGCGGTATGACAGCAAGAAAGTTCATACAATGAGAACTAAAATTCACTATTTAAATATACGCCTCCATGTAAATTCGATTACGACAATGGTCTAATTTTCTCTGCCGCGAACACGAGAAATTCGTTTAATTTGTCAGCAGGTATGCTTGCACCTGCAGCAATCTTGTGTCCGCCGCCAATACCCCCCGCACCGGCGGCAGCATGGTGCATGGCTGCGCCAAGGTTAAGGCCGTTTGCAACAAGTTCTTTTGTGCCCCTTGCGGAACATTTAATGGTGCCCAATTCGCCGCTTGATATGCCGATCATAGGTTTTTTTGCGCCATGTTGGAGCGTCATGCCGCAGACAATGCCGATAATCCCCTCATTAATGACGCCACGGGCGTCAAGAAAATAGAACGGCCCGAGGTCCTGGCGATGCGCAAACGCGAATTCAATGCCCGTGCGGATCATGTTCTTGTGCATGGCAAGAAGTTTCCGGGCTTCGTCGATTGCACCGGGTTTGTTGAGGCAGACGCCTACCGCCACATCATGCGCGCCATGCCTTCCGCATGCATTCAGGAGCGTTGAGAATTCGCTTGCCTCATATGTTTCGTCCCGTGCATGTTCCAGAAATACGTAGCTTTCACCAATCAGTTCCTTGGCCGCCTTATAGCGGCCGCGTAAAACAAGGATGTCCACCAAGGCGTTTACAAGGCGCTTTTTCTCATCCGGCGCAAGGTCGGCGTACGTGCGCCATGCATCGTTTCCCTTTAGCTCGATCCCCAGGTCAGAAAGCAGTTTTGTCGCATTTTGTTCATTATAGCTTATGCCAGGCACATACGGGTCGTCGCTTAAGGAGAGAAACTGGATGAGCGGGCGTGCATATCTGCCGTAAAAGCATATGTCGTTTTCAACACGTACCTCGCCCTTCTTTATTCCTTCTTCGAGAACAAATCGGTTCATGCCGACAAACGGTGCCTGCTGGTCTGCAACCGCGCCGGTAACGCCAAGGTCAACACGGTTGCGAAACACGAGGTACGCGGTGCTCGCAGCGCTCAGCTCATCTCCGCCGTCGATCCCATGGAGCATGCAATTGACGTGGAAACGGACGTTGATCTCCTTAAGCGGCTGGTGGTGGTCTATGATGACCACGTTTTTAAATTCATTAACGCGCGCGTTCCCCGAGCCCAAATCAACAAAGATGATGTTTTTCTCGCCATCTTCAGCTAGCTTGTTAATAACCGTGTCATCAAGTTTTTTTATGCACAATGCCCTGAAGGGCTTGTTCTCCCTTAGAAAGGCGTCCATGACGATGCTTCCGCTTGCGCAGCCGTCTGCATCGTAATGGTGGACAATGAGGGGATTCTCAAGGCCTAATGCATACGTGCGTGCCTCCTCACAATATGCTAAAAACTGATTGTGATTTTCCTTAAGTTCCATTTGTTAATAAATAAGGCAAAATAGTTAAAAACGGGTTCTCGCTTACCGTATCTTAGTCTCCACCCTTCCAAAAATGGGCATCCATTTTGAAAATGAGTAGTACCAGATGGTACGCGATTCGGAATCGTACACGAGCGCATTTTTCGGCGCACGCTCACGCGGGAGGTCGATATAGATAAACGAGAATTTCTCGGTCCAGGGGATTGTTTTTGCAAACGGGTTTTGCTCGATGGTTGAAAGGACCTTCTTTTCCCTGCGCGCCTGTTCGCACCATTCGATTATCGTGGTGATCTGTTCCTGCGTAAGCATGCATGATGCACGCTGCCTAAAAATAAAAGCGTTGCGGCCGGGCAAATAACTGCAGCACGATATTTAAAAATATACACAACGAACAGTATACCATGAAAGAAAAGCTTCTTGAAATACTTGTATGCCCAGCGTGCAAGGAAAGCCTCGCATGCACAGCGGAAAAAAACGAAGAAAACGAAATCAAGGAAGGCACGCTCCACTGTAAAAAATGTAATGCGAACTACCCGATACGCAATTATATCCCGCGCTTTGTTGAAACTGACGCGTACGTGGATAACTTCAGCTTCGAGTGGCATAAGCATAAGAGTACCCAGCTTGACTCGCAGACCGGGACAAACGAGTCAACGGAGAACTTTAAGCGGATCACCGGATTTGTATTGAACGAACTGAAGGGAAAGCTGATCCTTGATGCAGGATGCGGAAGCGGGCGATATTCAGAGGTTGCTGCACGTGCAGGTGCAGAAGTTATTGCAATAGACCTAAGCTTTGCGGTTGATGCGGCATTTACCACTATCGGAAAACAAAAAAACGTCAACATCATCCAGGCTGACATATTCAACGTGCCATTTAGGGATGATACATTTGACTACATATTTAGTTTAGGGGTGCTCCACCATACGCCCGACTGCAAGGGCGCCTTTATGCAGCTCCCGCGGCTTCTTAAGAAGGGCGGCACGATCAGCATCTGGGTGTATGGCAAGAAACTGCATTTCCTTGCAACTGACGTGCTTCGCGTGGTAACGACGCGCATAGATAAGGAGTACCTTTACGCACTTTGTAATACCGTTGTTGAACCGATTTATGCGGCAACAAAGATACCGATTGTCGGGTATCCGTTCCGTGCGTTCATATCTACGCACCCGAATAAGGATTGGAGGGTGCTTGACACGTTCGACTGGTATTCCCCGAAGTATCAGTCAAAGCACAGCCATGATGAACTGGTTGACTGGTTTAAGGCTGCTGGCCTTTCCAAGATAGAAAAACTTGATTTTCCAACTGCAGTAACTGGAAGGAAAAATTAGATAAATTGTACTGAAAGAAGCCCAAGGTACGCAAGAAGCGCATAACGGATAATCCGGCCGACGGCAGTAACAAGTAAAAAGCGCCAGAGCGGAATTCCCAAACTTCCTGCAGCAATGCCCGCAACGTCAAAAAGGGGGTTCGGGATTGCCGCAAGGAAAAAAACCGCAATAAGGTCATTTTTCTGCATCCAACTGCGCAGGCGCTTAAAATGCGAGTTTGCATGGATTGCCTTTGAGGCGCCCTGCCCTGCGATATAACCCGTTATTTCACCTAGCGCTGAACCGGTCCCTGCAGCAAGGCCTAAGACGATGGGATCAAGAAAGCGCGCCATGGCAATGACAATCGCCCACCCCGGCGCAGGGAGAAAAATGCTTGCGGCGGATACCAAAGACACGATAAATACGCCTATGTACCCGTACTCCTTGAAGCGTTCAAGCTCGTCGCTAAACACGAAAATGGCAATGACAAAAACAGCCATGAACAGGAGCTGAAGGAGGCCTTTTTGTTTTTCATCCATACGCAAAATAGGGTGATGCATACTTAAAACACATTCTCCTGTTACGCGTCGCCGTTCTTATGCCTTGTGGGACGTCGTCTCCTTTTATTCGCTCCGTCAGCCGTGCGGCCTGTCAAAATTACGCACGGACTAAGGCAAAACCTAAGAGATAGTATTTTTAAGCTGATGTAACTTAAATTATATCCTATATGGGCTCGTAGCTCAGTAGCAGAGCACTCGCCTTGCAAGACTTTTTGATTGTTGATCATTTAGCTTCAAGATCGCGAGGGGCCGAGGGTGCGAGTCCCACCTTTTAGGAAAAGGTGGACCAAAACCGGTAGTTCATTATGAACGTGCGCGTCTCCCTCCGAGTCCATTTTTTTATATTTTACCACTAAAAACATCTCTTTATAAAATGGTAAGGGGTAATATATAACATGTTTAAACGTCAAAAACCACCATTAGCAGGTGTAGATACAGGACGAGCAGGAAGCAGGATATTTCAATTTTTCCAATCGAATGAAACAAAACGAATCAAGGCCGCAATTCGAGCAGTTGCTGAAGGACAGGACGACGGCAGTGCATTTGATGCACTCTACAAATCGCTTGCACCGGAATTTCGTAAGCGCGCATTGAAAGGGGTGGCTGACACATTTAGCGAACTAATTAATAGCGCGGGGATAAAGGAACAGGTGCCTGCATTGATACGGCTTGCAGGGGTGCTTGAAGATATCGGCGACCAGCTGGAAGCTTCTGAAAAAATGGAAAAAACCGCGGTAACGCTTGTAAAACGATGTAAGGGCATTCTGACAAACGATCATATATTGGCACGTGCACCAAACGAACGTAAGGAATTGCTCTGTGCATGCGCCGACGTAGTTATTGCTTTTGAAAATGACGTGGCATTTGCAAAACAATTGCTTGTTGTTTCCGAAGTTACTGGACGGGTAGTGGGATTTTTATTAGAATCTGACGAAGGAAAAGACGCCATTCGTGAAACGCTTCTGGAACTTGCAGTACAGAACAACGGGACTAACACAAGCAAATTTGCCCAAGCACTTTGCCCTTACGAACACATGAAATATGTCACGCAAGAATATGTGAGGGAAGGATTACGAACATGGCTTGCAGTAAATAAAAAAATTGTTGTTGATGGTGCTGGTGCAATGGATGTAGGCGGCACGAAGCCGACCCGCGAAGCAGAAACAATGGCGTTCATTCGTGAAATTAAAGGACTTACAGATGACGAAGCAAAGGCAATTGCAATCTATATAGTAAATCCAAAAGTGGGACTGTTTACCCCTAATGAAATACGGGATGGATTAGTAGAGGCAATAGCAAGCAGCGCAAGTGATACGAGTGGGCGATCCAACATAGAAATGATTATGGCGGCACTAAAGGCACATGGCAATGAAGAAATTGCACGAGTTAGAATTCAAGTTGTAGCTCCGGTAATAAAAAGAGATATTGCCAACAGGGACGATGAAGGAATTAGAGAAATCGTTGCAGATACAGACACATCGGAAACACGTCGAGAACCCAAACCTGAAACTAAAGGACTAGTAGAACCAGATCAGGAAACACAAAAGGCAATTGCCGACATTATGGGAGATATGATGCTGATAGATGCAATTCGCAGAAGACAAGCTGCGAGAAAAGACTCGTCACTACCAAAAGGCGGAGCCAAAGAGAAAGAATGACAATTTTATGCTCCTTTCTTAGGAAACCTGACCTCAAGCACGGAATTCTTGTATTGCGCCTCCTTCTTATTAAAATGGACTGAGTGGTTGAAAGGAATCCGCTTCTTAATGGAGCGGTCGGCAAGTTCGCTTGTAAGGATGAGCTGTTTTCGTCTCTCGTCAAAGGCAAGGTCAAAGTCAAACGGCTGTGCTGCAAACTGGACTAAAAGAATGACTGCATCCTTTCTTTCGATTACTTCGTAGAAAAGCGGCGGCTGACGTTTCTTTTCCCTTGCCTTTTTGTCTTCAGGCCCCACGCGCTCTATGGAGACCGCATAGCCGACAATCTTTGGGTTTGCCCCAAGGCTAAAACCCTCGCGGATCGCGTTTTCGATCTCTTCCTGGATTGAAGTGATGAACAGGTCAAGCTCGTTTGAAAGGTCGTCATCGCTTACATCTTTTTTCTTGCGTGCCATGACCTTATTTTGGGGGCAAATCTATTTAATAAGTGTCTCATAATTTTTCGTTGGGGGTAGGAACTTAAAGGTTTGTATAAATAATTCCGTTTTCATCGCACAATTTTTTGATAAGCTCGCGCTGCGCAACGTTCGTGCTTTCCTTTAGGGCAAAAACTTCGGATACGTTTTCGACATTTTTTTCTATTGCCTGCCTAAAGAGGTCTTCGGTAAGGTTCTTCAGGTGGTATTTAGGGAGGATGTGCCCGACCGCAACTGACCCGTCTTCCAGCTCGATTTTTGTAAATTCGTCTGCATAGTGGCCGCTTCCGATTGCAAAAACGGTTTTGTAACGGGTTTCGGTTGTTATCGCCTTTTCAACTGCGCGTGCAACGATTGATGCACCGTTTCTATCGTTCCATTCTTTTTCCGTGCTCCCGATCTCGACAAAAATAATGGGGATGCCGCACGTCGGCCCGTGATGGTCGGCTTCGAGCGTGATTTGCCATTCATTTTCTGTATCGAGCTTTTTCATTTCCTGCAAAATAAGCTTTAATTTACTCGCGTATGCGATATTGAGCGTATGGTCGTTCCCGCCAAAATCAGCTTTTCCCCAATTGCCCGGAAAGTGCGCAGTGAGCGCATGCTGGTCATGCTTACTTTTATGGGAACTGAGGACAATAAGGTAATCGGCATCAAAATGCCCCTGCCGTATCGGAGTATCTAACACATCAAGCACGGTTGGCGCATGCGTATTAATGAGTTCGGCTCCGCCTTTTTTCCAGACGTCCGTGCCAACCGATTGATAACCTAATCCAATAAGTGCTGTTGCAAGCGTTTTACTTGCCTCGTTATGTTCGGTAAAAAGGACCTTTGGCATACATGCACCTAGAAGATAAAAAGGTATATGACACTGACAAGCGGGACAAGCAGATTGTCGTCAATCGGCACGTTTGAGCTTTCGGCAAGTGCCGCAAGAAACGCAAGCGGGACAATGGCGGGCCCGATAAAAACATAGCCAAAAAGCGACGTAAAGAAAAATACAAGCGTGCCCTCGACAGTCTTACGCCTATTATACGGAAGCGGATGGCGGCCGTGAAGCCCGACAAGCGTGGAGGCGCCATCGCTTACCCCAAGGATAAGGATCGCGGCAGCCACGTCATCTGCATTTTGAAGCACCGTTGCGATCATAAGAAGCCCGACAAGGTATAAGGCAGGCCCCCAGCCCGGAAACCGTGCGCCGTCGCGTTCAAGCGAGTCGCCGACATCGTGTATGAGGGGGATATACGTCCCGACCATCCTAAAATGGATAAAAAGCGACCCGATGACAAGAAGGAAAAATGCAAGCACGATAAACGGGATCCTCCCAAATGCAAGGAAAAAAAGGAGGAAAAATATCCCTGCGCCGATATGGATGAGCTGGCGTACCCCTTCACTTTGTTTCATTTCTTCAGCCACCGTTTAAACTATGATTGCTTCGTGAGGGTCCCAAACCCGCGGTATCCCAGGCGCGTAAGGGACAGGTGCGCCATGCGCGCCTCTATCGCGTTTAAAAGAAAACGGTTGAGCGATTCCTGTTCCCTGGCACTTAGTTCCTGGTTTGCCTGGATCTTTGCAATGAGCTTCTCGGCGCCCTTGACGTCCTTGACCATTGTATCAACGGCAGTCTTAACAAAACTCGTTTCATCATCAACGCCAAGTTCCTTTTTCTTTTCCTCCCGCATATCAGGTTTCGCGGGGGCTGCCCTGTTCTTGAGGAGCTCGTCAACATACCGGTTAAATGCCTGTGCATAGAGCATGGCGATACGCCGCTGTTGGCCCTGAATTTGTGGTGGTTCGGGTGCGAGTTTTTCCTTGGTAAGCTGTGACGCGACGTCAGTGCCGTAGATCTTGTCAAGCCGTTTAGCGATTCTTAAGACGGAATCAGATGAATAACCTGCCTTTAATGAAAATTCAGTAATTTCCCTTCCTGTTTTTTCCCACACTTCTTCCTCAGTCATATTCTTTGCGCGTGCAAGACCTGCAATAAATTCACCTTGACACGCCATTTCGGCAGTAGGACCATGTGGTTTTACAAGTTGCGCTGATTCTGAGCGCTTTTTAAGTGCAGCGCCCTTTAAGCCATTTGCAAAATCAATTGATGCCCGGACTTCTAATTCTATACCCCTAATAGTATCTTCAATTGGGGCAACACTTTTTCGAATTAATACTTCAATTTCTGCTGTAATTGTACCCGTAAGTTGTTGTTGCCGGATATGTACAAGAAATTGCTCTTCAGTGTAATCAACTCCTTGGGGAGTAGGGATAATAAACCTAGCTGCAACTTGAGGGAGGTCTATTTTTGCTTTCTGTAGAGCGGATTGAGTTTGTGGCGAAAGTTCTCTTGCTTGTTGTTCTGCAAATAAGTTAGATGCTGTTGATTTGGTACGATCAAGATGCTGTATTTGTTCATCTTCTGAAAGGGATATGCTCGTCTGTTCAAATTCGTTAGGTGCCTTTTTTAATCCCGCTGCAAGTCCAAATATAAACATACAGTTTCTTATAAAGAAGAAGAATTAAAAAACTAGTTCATTGCAATGAGTTTTTGGCTTTCTTCCCACAATGAACGATCCGGAATAGTAAACGGAACTAAAAGAATAGGAGTATTGGATTTTATTTCCCCGTCTTTCTCTGCGACAGGAACTACGTGCACTTGAACATACGCGCCGGCGCTTGGGTCTATACCCCGTTCTACAACTAATTTAACAAATTCGATATCTTTTCCAGTTATTTTCCTATATGCATTATTAAGCGAATCTAAATCAATAATTGCTAATACTTTACCTGCATTACCACTTTCTTGACTTGCAAAGACGCTGTCAGTAGGCGACAATAATCGAACAACTACATACCGTTGTGGGCTTTTTTCTTCATGCCCACAGTTTACTTTATCACATATGGAAGCGGAAACAACTAAACGATTTCCTACATTATCAAGAGAAACGTTAACAAGTGCATAAAAACCAAGTGATGTCTTTCCAGTCATTTTTCTATACTGTTCGCTCTCTTTATCATATCGCTCCATTTCTTCAATCGAGACTTTCGGTAATTTCGCCAATTCAGGATCAGGTTTTGGAGCCGCAGCACGCGGAGCCTCTACGGGATCAGCCTTCGGGCCTTGTGCGAGTAATTCTACACCGGGTTTATCCTGCGCACGCGCTGAAGGAGTAAATGAAGCAATAGTAGCCGCACCAATTGCGACGCCTGCTAAGAGTCTGGTAGCCCATCTGGCTTTAGGTCTTGGTTTGGGTCTGACAATTCTATATCTAGGAGTATGAGTAGCTTCTAAGTGGCGATTTCTGGTTCTTTTTGACATAATCAACCTTATTCTATTACGCTACACAGGTATAAAAGGCTTTGGGTATGTACGACAGGTGACGGATTCGACGACTACTATTCAGTAAGTATACCGTGTAATGCAAAAAATTTCTTGTTTTGATAACAAATTTCAAGATAGGGCGTATGTGTATCTATTTCTGCGCCAGGTTTTTCTACAGGAATAACAAAAATATGGGTTAATTGACCCCTCGTATATTCGTGTTGAACTACAACTAATTTAACAAAGCTTAACCGATTTCCAGTTATTTTCTTGTATCTAGCACCCAAGGTGGCTAAATCAAAACTTTGCACGTATGTCTCATCAAGATATAAGTCAATGCTATTTTGATAAAAATTAAAAAAACGTCTATCAAACCCAATATTAACAAATGCCCCTAATATGCCATCTCGAGCATTAATTCCAGTAATTGATGTCTGCCATAGGTCGCTACTAATTAACGGTTCTGGATCAGTATGGCAATTAAAAGATTTACAAATACCACCTTGAAAAGTATCAATGATGGCAAGTGGGAATTTAGAAAGGTTCGGATCGTTTTCTAAGCTATTTAGAAACTGATCCGAAAATGGTTTTTTGGGTGCTGAAGAAAGAATAAAATGACTGCCAACAACTTTTTCATTTTGAATGACCACCTTAAGAACAGGTAAGTTTTTTATTTCAATTGGGCTTGTTGGAGAATTAACTGGAACTACTGTTACCCCAATCCATTGCCCATCTTTATTAGTACCTTGATCTGCAACTAACCGAATCGAATAAATGTCGTGACCAGTTCTTTTTGTATATAATTTAATAAGAGGATCTAGATTTATACTCCCTATCTCCTTACCACCAATAGGAAAAGTATCGGGATTTTCATCTGGGGAGAACGATCGAATCAACATAAAAGCTGGGTCAGTATCACGCCGATGTAAAAGAGGACCAGAAATGAATGCCCCTACAACAAGATGACCTTCTGCTGCTTCATTAATTTTAACTTGAACAATACTAAAATAACCCTTGCCGTTTGAACCGTTTATTCGTTTATATTTTCCGCTTTCTTTATCTGCAGTTCGTACACCTTTGATAATTTCTCCAGTAATAGGGTGTTGAGTATCATCCAAAGAAATTTGAGGCAATTTTGTTAAATCAATATCATCAAGCGGAGATTTTTGAGTAGTATTTGCTTTTGGTTTCTCTACTGTAGGGAATGGTAAATCAAGAGCAGATGGCCTCTTAATACATCCCCCTAAAAGAGTAGTACCTATGATAGTTCCAACTATGAGTTTAGTATGCCATCGAACAATTGGTTTTGAGGGAAAAACATTAGCAAAAAACGTAATTCTTGATCCATTCGCCATTTTATCCAATATTTATACAATATAATCGGTTTTTATTGCTGTGTATGTGATCCAATTATTCGTTCTCGCATAGTAATTTTGCCTGCTCCAAAACAAGTTCTGTAGCTTGTGGCGTTTTATCCGGTGGATATCCGTATTTTCGAAGGGTCTTTTTTACCAAAATACGCAATTGAGCTTGTACGGTCTCTCGAAAAGCCCAGTCGATGGTCTTGTTTCTTCTTATTGTATCTGCCACTTCTCGTGCGATCGTGCGTAGTGTTTCATCATTTAAGACATCAACAGCACTATCATTATCACAAAGAGCATCATAGAACGCTAATTCATCTTCCAAAAGATTTAACTTCTCTCCTCTGTTATCTGCCTCTTTCATACTTTTTGCCATTCCAATAAGTTCCTCTATGACTTGTGCAGTTGCAATGCTTCGGTTTTGATACTTCTTAATTGTTTCAATAAGCATTGCTGAAAAGGTGCGCGCCTGGATAATATTCTTTTTCCATTTGAGTTTTATTTGGTCTTCAAGAAGCTTCTTTAATGCTTCAAAGGCAAGGTTTTTTTGAGGCATATCTTTTACTTCCATAAGAAATTCATCTGAAAGAACGGAAACGTTTGGCTTATTCAATCCAACCGCAGCAAATATATCTACAACTCGGTCTGATACCAATGCTTTTGAGACCAATTGGCGAATTGCTGAATCCAAATATTCTTTTCGTTCTACTTCTCCTTCACCAGTAGTTGTTTTTACTAGAATTGACCGTACGGCCTGGAAAAAACCGACGTCATCGCGAAGTTCAAGTGCCTTAGGGTGCGGAGTTGCTAAAGCAAACGCTCGTGCAATTTTTAGAGAAAATTTAAGGAAACGCTCTTTTCCTTCTTCTTGCTTTAATATATGCTCTGAAGCCTCGATTAAGAATGGCAGTTTTTGCTTTTGGTCTAATTTGAAGAATTTCTTATAATCAAATTGTACAAATAGCTCTTCAAGTATTTCGTAATTTTCAAGTAAAACTGTAACTGCTGTATCTTGTTCAACAATTTGTTCTTGGTCAGTTTTACTATATTGAGAAAGAGCCTTTTTTAAGTCTGTAGCTATGCCAATATAATCAACAACTAAACCACCTGGCTTATCCTTGAAAACTCGATTAACTCTTGCAATTGCCTGCATAAGCCCATGCCCTTGCATCGGCTTATCAATATACATCGTATGTAAACAGGGAACATCAAAACCAGTAAGCCACATATCTCTCACGATAACAAAATTTAGTCCATCGTGTGGATCCTTAAAACGTTCTCCAATTTCTTTTCTTCTTTGCTTGTTTCGTATGTGCTCCTGCCATTCTTTTTGGTCAGAAGCAGAACCTGTTATGATAACCTTAATGTGGCCTTTTTTATCGTCTTTGTCATACCACTGAGGTTTAAGTTTTACTATTTCATCGTGAAGTTCAATTGCAATACGCCTAGACATGCAAACAAATAGTGCTTTTCCTTCAAGTGCATTTGAACGTTCTTCAAAATGTTTAACGACGTCTTTTGCAACTCGCCGTATTCGATCTTTACTGCCAACTACTGCTTCAATCCGTGCCCATTTACTTCTAAGTTGCTGTTTTCCTTGCTCTTCTTCTCCTTCAGTTATTTCTTCAAAGTTTTTATCAATATGGAGTGCTTCTTCTGGGTTTAACTCAAGTTTCACCAATCTATTTTCATAGAGAATTTTTACTGTTGCACCATCTTCTACTGCTTGTGTTATATCGTAAACATCAACATATTTTCCAAAAATTGCAGGAGTACTTTTGTCTGCCTTTTCAATAGGAGTTCCGGTAAAACCAATAAACGAAGCATTTGGAAGCGCATCTCGTAGATACTTTGCAAAACCATATTTTTGCTCCAAGATCCCCTGTTTTTCTTTCATAACCGCCTTAAACCCATATTGGCTTCTATGAGCTTCATCCGCAATAACAATAATGTTTTCCCGATCAGAAAGAATTGGATAGATATTTCCAGTTTCGGGAAAGAATTTTTGTATGGTAGTGAAAACAACGCCTCCTGAAGCGACTTTTAGAAAATTCTTTATTTGCTCTCTACTTTCTGCCTGTACGGGAGTCTGCCGTAATAGTTCCTTACATTTTGCAAATGTTTCGAACAGTTGATCATCAAGATCGTTTCTATCAGTCAAAACAACAATCGTTGGATTGTTTAGTTCATTTGATAAAACAAGTTTTCCAGCGTAGAAAACCATCGATAGACTTTTACCAGAACCTTGTGTGTGCCAAACAACGCCGCCCTTTCTATTTCCTTTTTTACCCGCAGCATTTATTGTAGATTCCAATGCATTAGTAACGGCATTATATTGATGATACGCTGCCAATTTTTTTATTGTTGTTTTTTTATCCGTCTCATATACAATGAAATGTCTGATAAGATCAAGCAAAATTTCTTTTTTGAACATGCCGCGAATAAGAATTTCTAAATGAGAGTATTTTTCCTTAAAAGACTTTTTTCCATCTACTGTTTTCCACGGCATGAAGCGCTCCCAATCTGATGAGATAGTTCCTGCTTTTGCCTCAATTTCATCACTTGCAACAAGAATCTCATTAAAATTAAAGAGGGATGGTAACTGCATTTTGTATGTTTGGAGTTGATTAAATGCTGTTTTAGTAGTTGCTTTTTCATCTACTGGATTCTTTAGTTCCATAAGGACTAAAGGTAGCCCATTAACAAAAAGAATAATATCTGGTCTTCTTGTATTGTTACCCTCAATGATAGTAAACTGATTAATTGCTAAAAATTCATTGTGAGTAGGATTTTGAAAATCAATAAGCCAAACACAATCGTGCTGCACATCGTTTCCTTTTCTAAATTCAACTGGTACACCGTTAATAAGCAGTTTATGAAATTCGTGATTATTAACCATTACATCTTGACTTTGACTTCGTAATATCTTTTTGATTGCTTCTTCCTGCGCTTCTAGTGGGACATTTGGATTGATTTTTCTTACTGCGTCTTTTAATCGATCAACAAGAACAACTTCTTGATACGTTTTTCTTTCTGGGTTCGGACCATCTGGGGCTAAATCAGGACCGTATAAAATTCCATAGTCTAGTTCTGCAAGTATCTTTAATGCGCGATCTTCTGTTTGAGATTCTGTTATGATTGAGTGCATTTTATCGACCAATTTCTTTTTTTACGCCTGCTTGGTATGATATATCTGTAAGCATAGATCTTACGTAATCGTCATCAAGTATATTAAGTACTTCCCAATAGTCAGAGGATCTTATTACTATTCTACCTTGATCATCTTTTTGAATCGTAGTATATTTTAGGATTCCTTGTTCTACAAGAAGTTGTATATTTTCTGGTTTTATTTTTTCTAAACTTCTAGACGCATAAACATTATTCAATTTCCTCATCATATTCTCATGTTTCATCCATTGTGATTCAAAACTACTAAAATTTTCTATCTTAAATGGCAATTCTCTAATTACTTCCACTGCCGCTTTCGCATTCTCAGCGATTCGATGTAAGAAATTGAAGATTTTTTCAAAATTTCCTTTTGAACGTATAATTAATTGCTCTTTGTAGTAAATACAATCTGCTTTTTTAGAAATCATAAATATATCATTTTTTAGTTTATCAAAATTGCCCGCCTTGAATAAGAGTGCCAATCCAATACTTTTTTGTAGTACCATCCCTTCAGAATATTTTTTGAAGAATAAAACTTTCTCGGTTCCACTCTCAAGACGTATCACATAAAACCACAATTTTTTCAAGAATTTTTTATCGACTTTTTTCAAATCAATCTTTTTATCTTCTATTAAATTCAGAATTGGTTTTATTTGTTCTAAGTCTTTTTCTGATAAAAATTCAGTATGTTCACTTGTTTTTTTGCTTGGATCGTAAGCTCTAAACTGCTTTTCTTCTGGTTTTCCGTATGATCTCTTTGCAATTACCAAACAGATTTTTTGTAAAGTTTTACTGATTCCATCATTTAAATTAGCCTTAAACACTTGGTATTCATCACTTTTTTCTTTAGCAATAAAAAGAATACTTACTGCTAACCCATCACTTTCTAGGTGATTTATAAGGCCTTCACAGTACATCTTTTTTTCTTTTAACATTTATTTCACTATTCCAATATTTCTTGATATCTTGTACCCTCTGACCTTATCTTTATCAAATATTTCTTGCTTTGATATTAGCATCATTATTTCATTATCAGTTTTAATTCGATAAAGAGAATAGCCCATAAGGTTTAGTGTTGGATTCATATATAAAAGATCATTTTTTATGTATAAAACTCCCATTAAGACAAATAATATTGTAACCGCTACGATGTCAGATAATACTTCAAAGTTAAAACCTAGAAACGGAATAATGTATGCGATAATATATTCCAAAAATTGATCCGATCTATTATCAGTTTCATTTATCAAATAATATTCTCCACTCATTGTAGATGCCTTCTTTATAATAAATACAAGTAGAAAGTTAGGAATTAAGATTAGCAGAAGCATGATAAGGACAAATTTTTCGTTTAAGTAATTTTTTATAGCTAGAATAGCAAATAAAGGAGCATACGAACTTAAGAATAAAAAAATCTTAACATATTCTCTAATCATTTTGCCACCCTTATTTCTCCAGCCATTAATTTTGGAAGTAATGAATCACGAATTTGAACTAATTTTTTTGTTTCTTGTGAAAGAATAATTATTTTATTGAATAGTGGGTCAATTAGATCAGAAAAATTCTCCAGTACCATGTTAGGCGGAATTTTTATAACCCATTTATCAATATCAGTTTTTCCTAAATGTATAACAGTTGTACCTAATTTTGATCTCTCATAAAATTCAAGATGGGGTTTAATTATTTTGAATATGAAATATTTATGTACTGAAGAATATTTTGGTTTAAACATACATAGACGTTGATTCAAATAAGCTTCTGAACCCAACCAAATATGCGGTCTAAACTCTGCATCCATCCCAGCAATTATATCTCCGGGTTTAACAGTTGTTGCTTTGGGATGCTCTTCTGTGGTATAAAAACCTGGATAATAATCATGCAAATCTCTAATTCTTATCAGTGGAAGCCCCTTTCCTTCTTTGTTAAAAAGATCTGAACTAAATGGTGCACCATAGATAACATTACATAAGTCATATAGGCTTCCGGTTTCCCATCCCTCTGGCATCTCCCCCAACTCCGACTCAATCATTTTCCCCCCACTTGATTTGTACGGCTTACCCTCTTCGTTTGGAAACTCGAAATCCACAAACCATCTTTTGAAAAGCGCTTCTCCGATTTGTTCGAGAGTTTTGTTCATTTGGCCATTGAGTTCGATTTTGACGTCTAAGTCAGAAAGGATTTTGGCGATGACATGTTGTTCTTTTGATTTAGGGGCAGCAACTCTTATTGAATTTAAGATTGATTGATTTAGAAGCGGTTGGCCTGAACCCGTCTGTTTTCTGTTTAAGTCGAGATTTATTAGTAGATAATAAATAAAACGTGAATCTGTATCTAATCTCTTTTCTCCGATTATTGCATTGTCTGTTACCCAGCATTTATTTTCAGAAAAATAAACTGAACCACAATAACTTCCAACTCTCCCAATCACAATTATATTCTCATTTGAATTATATTCTTTGGATTTACCAATTTTTCCATTTGAACCAAACACATCATACTGATAACTTGCATCTCTTTCTGGTGAAGATTTGCCATTCTTGAAAGTTACTAGCTCTTTGAGTTCTTTAATTTGCCAGTCTTGGGGGATTTTTCCGATTTCGGTTTCTTTGAATTTTGTTTCAGAACTCATGCCAACATCCCATTTAGTTTTTTAATTTCTTGAAGGGCTTCTGATGGGCTTAAAACTCTAAAATCCTTGATTTCTTTTTCAAGAGCTACAAAATCTTTTTTGTTCCAAGTTACAAAACAGTCTATTTGATTCTCTAAAACTGCTTGGGTTTGGATCGCATCCCCAGCCCTCGCATTAAATTTTATTGCAGTTTCAATTAAATCATCTATTAGATTTCTTGAAAAACTAGTTGGAGTTATCTGTTTTTTAGAAGAAAAAAAAGGAATTGGATTTATTACACTTTTCCATGACCTACCTATTCTATATAGAAGAGAATATGCCCTATCCTTATTGTTAGTTCTTCTAATCATAGCACATGCTAATTCAAGAAATGTAAATATGGAAGTAAAGAAAAAAATATTCTTTATTTTATTAGCTAATATATATTCTACAAATTCTTTTGATTCTTTATGATTTGATTCAGTATCTATTTCTGAAGAAACAAAAACGTCGCTATCTATAGCAATATTTTTCATTTTAATACCTCGAACTAAAACTAACTCGTTTTCTTCTTTTTGCAGGGATTTTTGCTACAAATGAAATTTTTTCTCCTTTAGAATAAAATGAAACTCTCTTTTTTATTTTTGTTCTTGTTAGAAAACTAATTCTACGTCCCATCAACTACACCTTAAATCCAATATTACTAAGATTCTTCTTAATCTCCTCTTCCAACTCATCCGATTTCTTAAACTGCTGCGCTAATTCAGAAGTCAATCGTTTCATTTTCTCTTCAAACGGTTCTCCGTCATCTTTTAGCTCTTCTGTGCCAACGTAACGCCCAGGTGTTAAGATATGATCATGTTTTCTAATTTCATCTAATTTGACGGACTTACAAAATCCCTTAACATCTTCGTACTTGCCTTTTTCCCCACGCCATGCATGGTAAGTTGAAGCAATTTTTGCGATTTCTTCATTTGTAAGCTCTTTATGCCTCCTATCAACCATAACCCCTAAATTTCGTGCATCAATAAAAAGAACTTCACCTCTTCTGTCCCTAAATTTATGGTTTTTCTTATCACGTGAAATAAACCATAGACATGCAGGAATCATAGTATTATAGAACAGTTGACTTGGCAATGCCACTATACAATCAACAAGATCAGCCTCAACAATATTTTTTCTAATTTCGCCCTCGCCAGATGTATTGGATGACATAGAACCATTCGCTAGTACAAAGCCAGCAACCCCGACAGGGGATAAATGGTGAATAAAGTGTTGTACCCAGGCAAAATTAGCATTTCCAACCGGAGGGGCACCATATTTCCACCGTATGTCATTACGCAATACTTCGCCGTTCCAGTCACTTACGTTAAAGGGGGGATTAGCAAGGATAAAATCAGCTTTCAGATCTTTATGCAAGTCATTATGGAAAGAATCCCCCCACTGAATATTTGAATCAATGCCACGAATTGCTAAATTCATCTTGGCAAGCCGCCATGTTGTTTGATTTGATTCTTGGCCATAGATAGATATGTCACCAATTCTTCCTTGATGCTCGCTAACAAACTTTTCACTTTGAACAAACATACCACCCGATCCACAACACGGATCGTACACGCGTCCTTTATATGGCTCAATCATTTCTACAAGAAGTTTAACGATACTACGAGGAGTATAAAATTGACCTCCTTTTTTACCTTCTGCGTCCGCAAACTGACCTATAAAGTATTCATAAACTCTGCCCAGTACATCTTTTCCTTTACTTTCAGTGTCTCCTAGTCCAATTGTTCCAATAAGATCAATAAGTTCACCTAGTCTATGCTTATCAAGTGCAGGCCGTGCATAGTTCTTTGGTAAAACGCCTTTAAGTGAAGGATTTTCTCTTTCGATTGCATCCATTGCGTCATCAATTATTTTACCTATATTTGGCTGTTTAGCATTATTTTGTAAGTGATCCCAACGTGCTTCTTTTGGAACCCAAAAAACATTTTTCGCTTTATATTCATCTTTATCTTCAGGACCAAGACTATCTTTATCATTTTTTAGTTTATTATAAAGTTCAGTAAAGGCATCAGACACATACTTTAGAAAAATAAGTCCTAATACAACGTGCTTGTATTCTGCAGCATCCATATTATTTCTGAGTTTATCGGCAGTTTGCCATAATTTTTGCTCAAAGCCAAGCTGCGCATTATTTCCTTTAACTGGTTTCATAGTTTTGTTTAAGAAGGATACATTTAAACGAGTTTTGACGAAATAAAATTCTAAGTTAAATGCCTAACTTGACTTCTATTGTATAGTCTGACCGTTAATCGGAGTATAGTTGCCGAAATTAAGAAGCAGGGTGGTTTTTTCTGAAAGGTAGATAGAACTAAATTTAATTTTATCTTGCTCTTGTGGTTCACTTAGAAGATAATTGTTAATAAAACTTAATTTAAAAATTCCAGATAAATAGTTAGCATCCATATCATGTTTTTGTATTAAAAAATTTGTATTTTCAGTAATTGAATAATCTTTGAGAAAGAGGGGGGGTTTATTTATACTAATTGCTTCTTGATATCCCTTAAACGGCTCAACTACAATGCCGTATCTCTTCTTATAGTTTGGGTTAAGTCTTAAAAGCAATTCATCGGATTTTTCCTTCTCTTTTTCATCCCATTTCAATATAAAATCAAAATTAGATATTGTTTCATTTGGAAGAGGTGAAATGAGCCTGATCTTTCGTTCTATTGGGATATTTATTGTACCGTCAACTTTCCCATCATTTTCTATATCAATAGTTAGTAAATAATCGCCTACTTTTATATCTCCAGCAATCCAATGACCTTGTAGGTAGGGGTCATTTATTAATTGATATCCTTCAGCTCCATTTATTAAATTGATTGAAGGGCATTTAGTATAAGGCATATCTATAAGAAATCCTTCTTTATCGCAAATGAAATAATCTTTTTTACCATGGTAGACATTAGAAAGAAATACGCGTAGAAGTACATTTTCTTTACCTGAGTTAAGATCTTTTTCTAAGTCAATAATTACATCTGCATGATATACTATTTTTGTTTGATTCTCTAAATATACAATATAAGAATAAAGAAGAATACTAATAATTGCTAATAAAAAGAATAAAAAATAAATTTTCGGATATTTATTAAAGATTCTAAGTATATCGTTAGAATTCATAAAAATCAAATATGCTGTGATTTGGGCCGAGCTATGTCCTTTATAGTATATACCACAAGTATCTTATCATTATTAATTATTTTTAGAGTATTAATGTCGCTAATCATACCATTCTGGAGGTCTGGAACGTGTTTATGATCGCCCGCTGAAGATAGTATGTTAGCTTCCAATGCGGCATTTTCTAATTCGATAGTCAACCTCACCACCTCCTCCTGCTCCTTAAGTTTACTATGAAAATCAATTAACAACGCAGTAAGAAACCCGACAAACGTAAGCGTAAGAAGAAACGTAAATAGAAATTCAAGACTTATCTGCCCGCGCATATAACGATAAAGAAGAAAAGGAATATAAGGGATCTGATTACTTGCCTACACATAATATAAGTGCCTGTGCCATGGGTCATTTTCAGTTGCAACAAAAGAGACTTTGTTTCCATCGATGGACAGAAAAACTTTAACTGTCTTTAAGATTCGCCTTTAACAGGTCAACCGCGTAATAGGAAACTGCCGCCACGACAAGGCCTGCCGCGACATCGACAACTGAGTGCACCGAAAGGTAAATGCGGCTAAATCCCACGAAAAGCGCAAAGAGAAGGTAAAACGGGTATGACCTCTTGTTAAGGAATGCAAGCGGGAGCACAAACGCAAGCGCCGCATGCGTGCTTGGGAACGAATAGCTTGTCGGGCATATGATCTTATCTGAAGATACCGCAACGCAGGGGCGCTCAACCTGAAAGACAAGCTTAAAGAGCGTGCTTATAAGAAATGCGCATGCAAGGACGATGATGACCTTTTTGAGCTTTTCAGGCCTCCGCTCGGCTACAAGCGTAAGGAAGAACAGAAGAAGCCCAAACGAAACCTCATTGCTTATGATGAGCGAAATAAACGTGATTATATCATAATGAAGCGAGCCGATAAGCACGGAAAGAAAATCGAGTTCTGCCATGCTATTACATATATCATAAGGTTATAAAATAAAAGGTACCTGCGCCAAGAAGGAGGCTTGCAAGAAAATAGACGGTTGCGTTTTTACGTGCCGATTCCACTTCTGATATGAAATAGGAGGTAAGCGCCGCAAATATGAGGATATACGGCGGGACAAGTGCGGAAAAGTCCGCGGGGCGCGAAGTTTCGGCAAGGCTGCCAAGGCTTCCGACAAGCGCAAGCGACGACTTGATGATAAGCGGGGTAAGGACGCTTGCAAAAAGGACCGTGTAGCGTTGCATCGAAAGAAGCGAAAGGCGTTCCCGGTCGACCTCACGAAATGCAAGTATGTCTTCTGCAACCTCGCTGAGGCGGTCAAGCGTGCGCGTGTTGATCGCAAGTTCAAGAAATCGGCATGCCTGGCGAAGGATCGGCGAGTCGTAACGGGACTGCAGGTCAAAAAGCACGGTTTCAGGCTTTACATGTGCAGTGAGCTGTGTGAGGCATATGCTGCCCTCATCAGAAAGCCTCCCCAGGTTGCTTGCCTTCCATTCACGAAAAACCTGCTCAAGCTTGCTTCCGGGAGGAAGTGCGGCTGCGACCATAAGCGCGTCAGGCACATGCCGTTCAACCTCATCAACCAGTTTGTGGCGGCGGTAATCGTTAATGAAAAGGACGGCCATTGCGGTAAGGAGCACAGATAAGGCGGCGATGTTGAGGGGCGGCCCAAGCGACAAGGACATGACGCTTGCGCCAAGTGCCGCAAGGGGAAGGAAATTGAACTGTTCTTCACGCCTAAATATAAGGCGCGGCGACATGGCACGTGCTATGAGGACGACAAGAAGCGAAAGAAGGGGAAAAACGCCAAGGAAGATAAGCGGCACATCGGTACCGCTTAGGCTCGTCTCAAGAAGCGCATCACCAAGTCCTGCAACCACGATAAAAAATGTCGGCAAGATGGTTGAGACTGCGATGAACAAAAGCCCGATAAGCGCAAGGCGCGACGCGTACTCCCGCAGGGTAAACCGCTGGATAGAAAGAAGCTCGTATGCAAGCTGGCGCAATTCATGCGCGCCCCCGCCGATTGCATAGGCGGACTGTATCTGCGCAAGCGCGCGTTTGAGAACCAGGGAATTGCTAAATGCGGCAAAGGAGGCAAACGTCTTTTGGAATGAGGCGCCCTGGTCCACTTGGCGCAAAAGAAGCGAAAGCCGCTTTCCGAATTCACCCGGTTCCCTTGTAAGAAGATGGAGCGCATGGGGAAATGAAACGCGCATCTCAAGAAGGAGGCTTAGGGTCCGCAGGAAAAGGGGAAGCTCGGATTCCATTTTTGTAATCGATGCGGAAAACATGATTCCAGGAAGGCGCAGGAGGAACAGGAGGCATCCGGCAAACAAAAAAAGTGCCGCTGCAATTCCAAAAAGGCCAACGGGGAAAAAAAAGAAGGAAAGAAAGGCCGTTATTCCCGATATAAAAATTGAAAGTGCGGCATATTGCAAAGGGTTGCATTGCGGAAAAAAATATGAAAGCATGTATAGCGAACCGCCCTTGACCTTGACCGGGGGAAAGAAACGGCTCACGAGGACAAGCGCCTTAAGGAGACTCATATGATAACCCATAAAACTGTTTTTGGACATAGGAAAAGTAGGCCGCATAAGACGCGGCATTCTTTTGGACCGCTTTCACGCGCAGGCGGAATTCTTCCTCAGTTTCCCGCGTACCAAGCCCAAGGCGTTCGCCAAGGCCTTCAAGAAGCATGCTCCCGGTGGCCTTGAGCGCATCCTGCGAATGGTCATGCTGGAAAACCGGCCTGAATGCGCCACCCGTATTTTGGGCAATTTCAACAACGCGCCTGATTTCGTAGTTCAGTTTCCGTTTCCGGTCATAGCGCGTAAGGCGCTTCTGGACGACCATGCAATCGATGCTTGCCATGTCCCCCGGATCAATCCCGAAGGACGTAAGGCGTTTTTGCGCCTCATCGACGCTTTGTGCATGCATGGTTGCATAGCTGCCGCGCGCCTGGCCTGCAAGGAGCACCTCAAAAAGGGCGCGGGCTTCCTCGCGGTTGCGGATTTCCCCGACAATCATCCGGTCCGGCCGCATCCTGAACGAGTCATACACAAGGTCTTCAAGCGAAATGCCCATGTCACGGTTTGCAACAAGGCGGACCGTATGCGGGTGCAGTATGTTTATTTCAGGGGTTTCTTCGGTTATAAGGACCCGCTCGGTAAGCGGCACAAAACTAAAAAGCGCATTAAGCATCGAGGTCTTGCCGCTTGCGGTATTGCCCGCAAGCAAAAGCGAGCTGTCGCTTTGGAGGATGAGGGACAGGTAGGCAAGCGCTTCGGGGCTTATGGTCTTGTTCTCACACAGCTGGTAGGGGGAAAAGGGCGTTTCCCTGAAGCGCCGTATGGTGATTTCGCCGGCACTGACGGGCGGCAGGGATGCATGAAGGCGGTCGCCATTTGGAAGCATCGCGTCAAGGCGCGGGTTTTGGAGCGTGATGCGCCTTCCGATCGAATGCGCCATTTTGTTCACCACGTCTGCAATCGCCGCCTCGCTTGTGAAACGTGCGTTTACCTCTTGCCAACCTGCATTGCGCACATACACGTACGCAGGCTTGTTGATGCCTATGATGCTGATTTCCTCAATTGCGGGGTCTACCAGAAGCTCGTCGATAAAGCAAAAGCCGTAGATATGCATGGAGGCGACCCTTCCAAGGTATTCGGCCTGCCCGCTATCGATATAAATACGGTTTACGTGTGCATAGTCCTCAATAAGTTTTTTGATAAGTACGAGGCTTTCCTCGCGATCCTTTACTGACTGGTGCCTCGTCCTTTCGCGAAACGCATCGTCAACCGCGCTTATAAGGGACTGTTCTTCGCTGCTGAGTGCAGGAAGGGAAATCTTATACGTTCCCGTAGGCGTAATGCACCACCCGAATGCAGCCGGATCATGCCCTAAAGACGGCCGTATGCCACCATCCATGAGCTCACAAAAGCATTGTATACCGTCTTGTTTAAAAGCAGTCGCAGCTGCAAAGGGTACGAAATGCGTGAAAAAAAATTCACTAATTTTAAAAATGGTGCCCCTTATACTTCTCTTTGAAAGCCATGATACGCGAGGACTACCTGAGTGACAGGACGTTTGTGCCAAAACTGGCAGATGCCGTTTTTGATCATACGCGGCCAAGAAATGCCATGCCTAAAAGAACGGCAATCCTCGTACTTGACATGCAGGAATATTTTCTTGACCCGCGATCGCATGCGTTTGTCCCGTCTGGAAACCATGTTCTTGAGAACATACGGAAAATCCTTTTTTGTGCAAAAAAACAGGGGATGTATTCCGTCTATACGTATACGGCAGTAAGCCATACTGAAAACTGGGGCGCAATGGGGCGCTGGTGGCGCGATAAGATATATGCGGATACGGACGCTGCAAAAATTACCCCGTCCTTGCCAAAGGCGCTTGCGGATGCAGTCATAAGGAAGACGCAATACAGCGCATTCTTCGGTACGGATTTGGAACCGATGCTGCGTACAAAGGGCATCACAAATGTAGTCATAACGGGAGTAATGACGCACCTTTGCTGTGATACGACCGCACGCGATGCATTCATGCGCGGCCTTGACGTAGTGCTTCCCATTGATGCAACAGCAACCTATTCACGAAGCCTGCACCGTGGCTCGCTTGAGGCATTGGCGCACGGCTGCGCGGTAGTGACAACCACTGAGGAATTATGTAACCTAATAGATGATGCCCAATGCGCTATGACTCAATCATTATAGGTGGCGGGCCGGCAGGCATTGCAGCCGCGATACAGCTAAAGCGCATGGGATATACGGTACTCCTTTTGGAAAAAAGGATGCTTGGCGGCCTCTTAAATAATGCAGAACTGGTTGAAAATTACCCCGGCTTTCCAAAAGGCGTGGGGGGCAAAAAACTGGTGGGGCGCATGGTAGGGCATTTGAAGGCACAAAATATCAAATGGGCGCATGATGAGGTACGCGCCATCAAAAAGAAAAAATATGGATATTCAGTGCATACAAGGACTGCCGCGTACACGGCGCGTGCAGTCATTGTTGCAACGGGGACCGTCCCAAAAAAGACCGCAATTAATGGGAGCATTCCAAAACAGGATATTTTTTATGAGGTTGTTGACCTGCCGCCCATAAAAAACAGGATGGTCAGCATAATCGGAAGCGGGGACGTCGCATTTGATTATGCACTTACGTGCGCAAAACATGCACGGGTCGAGATATATGCGCGCCATAAGGTGCGTGCCTTGCCGCTTCTTAAGAAACGCGCAGGGGCGCACCCGCATATAACCATGTGCGCCAAAAACCGCATCCCAAAAGGCGATTACCTACTTGTCGCAATTGGCCGCAAGGCAAACCGGCAACTTATCAGGTCGCAACCCGCCCATAAACTTGAAAGAAACGGGCTGTTCCTTGCAGGGGATGCGCGGCGGCCTCGGTTTCGCCATACGGGCATTGCGGTCGGGGACGGGATTTGCGCAGCACTCAAGGTTGGGAGGTTTTTAGATGCTCACGGTACTTAAAAATTACGGAAACGACATCGCATCGGTGTGGGTCGCACGAACCAAGAGCGGCAAGCCGGTTGAGTTTGTCGAATCGTTTGACCCGCGCCTCCCGATAGAAAAAAAATGGGTACTTGTCGTATCGGTCATGGGGGGATGCCCCGTACGGTGCCTCATGTGCGATGCAGGGGGAAACTTCAGGGGCAACCTCTCGCAAGAAGAGATACTTGGCCAGGTCGAATTTATGGTACGAAGGCGCTTTAATTCAAACAGGATCAATACTGAAAAATGGAAAATCCAGTTTACGCGCATGGGAGAGCCGAGCTTTAACGATGCAGTGCTTGACGTCATTGAAATTTTGCCAAAAAAGTATGATGCGCCCGGCCTCATCCCTTCGGTTTCAACTATTGCGCCCGGGGGACGGGATGCGTTCTTTGAGCGCCTTCTAAGGATAAAGACTGAGTCCTACCAAGGCGGCAAATTCCAGATGCAGTTTTCAATACACACAAGCGATGAAAAGAAACGCGATGCGCTTATCCCGGTCAAAAAATGGGGTTTTGAGCAGGTTGCAGAATATGGGAAGCGGTTTTTCCGCCCTGGTGACCGTAAGATAACGCTTAATTTTGCTTCAATGCACGGCTATCCGATAGATGCACGGGTGCTTGCGGATGTCTTTGACCCGGCAGTATTCCTTGTAAAGATAACGCCCCTTAACCCAACGTATAAGGCAATTGAGAACGGCCTCCAGAGCGGCCTTGTAGATACGGTACAACCGCTTAATGAAACGGTTGCCGGGCTTAGGTCATATGGATTTGATACGATCGTAAGCATAGGCGCGCTTGAGGAAAATGCGATCAAAAGCAACTGCGGCCAGTATGTCGAGGCACTAAAAAAAGAAAAGAAAAAGGGCGAAAAATTACTGGTCTGACCGCTCAGATGAGCTGCCGCCTGATTGTTCGCCGCCCTTTCGTGCAGCCTCACGCCGTTTCTCTTCTTCCATGCTTGTAAATCCCCGCTTTTCCTTTCCTCTTGTTTCCTCACGTTCGTCTGCCATAGGTTTCACCTCAGTTAATTTGCTGTCCTGAAGTGGCTACGGATACCATATAAAAAATATAGGGGGCAAAAATTGCCAAAATGGCAAAAGAAACGGTATTTTTTTAGGCTGACGTGGTTAATTGCAGTAAGCATGGTGTACCATTAGGATGAAAAGCGTACCAATAATAAGCTAATCCATTATGATATTTTCATGAACATCACGATAGTTGGCACCGGATATGTCGGGCTTGTAAGTGGTGCATGCTTTGCGGAACTCGGCCATACGGTCACATGTGTTGATATAGATAAACGAAAGGTTGAATTGATCAATTCAGGAAATGCGCCCATATTTGAGCCTGGCCTGGATGAACTTTTGAAAAGGCACGTCGGAAAAACGCTCCGTGCTACGGCAGAGCTATCAGGAAAGGCCGATGCCATTTTTATCTGTGTCGGAACGCCTTCGCGTGAGGACGGATCAACTGATCTTAAATACATAGAAGGCGCAGCACGCGACATCGGGCGTGCGATTAAGACAAAGAAAAACTATTGCGTTGTTGTGGTGAAGAGCACGGTACCTCCCGGAACTACGGAGCGCGTTAAGGAAATTATTGAAACCGAAAGCGCTAAGGGCGCGGGAAGAGATTTTGGCGTTGCTATGAACCCTGAGTTTCTCCCAGAAGGAAACGCAATTAATGATTTTATGAAACCTGATCGAACTGTTATCGGGGCGCTTGATGACAAGTCGTTTGAGGCAGTAAGCGCGCTTTATAAAACGATTAATGCGCCGGTCATCCGGACGGATGTGCGCACTGCCGAGATGATTAAGTACACGAGTAATGCCCTCCTTGCTACCAAAATCAGTTTTTCCAATGAAATTGGCAACATCTGCAAGGCACTTGGCATTGATGTGTACGAAGTAATGCGATCAGTTGGCATGGACAAGCGGATCGGCCCGTATTTCTTGAACGCTGGTTTGGGTTATGGGGGCTCGTGCTTCCGGAAAGATGTCCAATCGCTCATCCATACTGCAAAAGAGAACGGTGTTGATGCAAAGATTATTCGCGCTGTCGAGGAAACAAACGAAAAACAACCACTCAAAATTATCGAACTCGCAAAAAAGAAATTAGGTTTGTTAAAAAACAAAAAAATAACGGTGCTCGGCCTTGCGTTCAAGCCAAATAGCGACGACATGCGCGAAGCTCCGAGTATTAAAATTATTAATGCACTTGTACGCGAAGGCGCGATAATTAAGGCATACGACCCAAAGGCAAACGAGAACGCAAAAAAGATAATTGGAAATAAAATTGAATACGCGACAACATTAAATGAGGCGCTCGAGTTCGCACCGATTATATTCATACTTACGGAATGGGACGCGTTTAAGGACGAGAAACTATACAACGGAAAAACTGTTTTTGACGGACGAAAGGCACTGGATAAGCGCACTGGCTCGGGGTATGAGGGTGTGTGCTGGTAATGCCGCCGACTCCGCGACCAATAAGAAAGGATGAAGAAGAAACTGGCTACCCGAAGGGATGGGCATATGTCACGAACCCGGGGCAGGCTTACGAGTATCTACGGGGGCTTTGGAATTCGCCACTTGATGCGGTCCGACAGCGGCCATTTTTCGTTAAGGAAGCACCAGCAGTAGATAAAGAAGCACTTGACAGGCTTGCGACACAAGCTGTTAAAGTGCCTTCTCGATATATTGAACCGGCACTGGACGTTGTTTATGGGATTCTACCTGAAGAAGTAAAGAAAACAATAGAACGGTTCCCCCCATATATAGTTGTAATGCCTAAGGAATTTTTTGAGGTGCTTGGTAAGACAAAGCCCGGCACAAGTTTTGGAGACAGTGCCTTTTATTCGAATACGGACGGGACGTTTCTTGGCATCTGGAAGGACTTCAAAAGCAATGTAGTTTTTTTACGCCAAGACAAGTATGAAGAAGGAAAACGAAACCCTTCACTTATGGCGGGATTACTTGGCCATGAAATACTCCATTATGCCGAAGCGATATCCAACCCCCGGGAACATAATGACAACCATGGACTTCATGAGGGCATAACTGAGTATTTGGCAAAAAAATATACCTGCAATAGGGGGTATAATGCAGTTAGGGAGGAAGGGGTCTACATACTTGAAACGCAGATGGCACAGGTTTTTGCCAGGTTGGCGGGGGAAGAAGAACTCAAACATGCATATTTTACGGGTGATTTTTCAAAAATAAAGGCGGCAGTGAACCGAGCTGGCGGTTTTGGAACATGGGAAAAGCTAACTGATCCGATTGCAAAAACGGGAAATGATTACGATCAGGAAAAATATGACCGCGTATTTGCTATTTTGAAAAGGGTGGTGGAAAACGCGGGGATAGACAAGAGTGAGTTGGAAGCGGAGCTACGAAATATGGGAAAAATAAGGTAAATCAAACCTCTTCTTCACCAGAACAGGATTAGGCAGTTTCACTAATTGGAAAATATGACCGTTATTATGGCCTTAAAGTTGGAAAATATGACCGTTATAATGGCCATATTTTCCAAACATTTAAAAAGAGTGACTGTAATATGAGCGTATGGAAATTGAACGTCAAAATCCCCATTGGGCAGAGGATTTTCTCTATCCCTATGAAAAAAAGAGGGAACTGTTTGAAAAAATAATGAGTTCAATAAATAGCGGCCTCATCACTGCGGTGTATGGATTACGGCGGGTGGGAAAGTCAATACTTATGAAACAATGCATAAGCGACCTTATTAGGCGGGGAATCGAACGGGAGAAAATTTTTTATTTTTCGTTTGACGAGGGGAATGAGGATTTCTGGGAGGTCATACATGCGTATGAAAAAACCATTGGCAAAAGAATAGATAAGGCGTGCTATTTATTTCTTGACGAGATACAAAAAATAGAAGGCTGGAGAGCTAAAATAAAGAAATTGTATGATACTTCTGGGGCACATATTACAGTTACCGGATCAAATTCATCACTCCTCCGGAAAGGGGGCGAGAGCTTAGCAGGAAGGATATATGAATTTTATATGCCTGAATTAAGCTTTAGTGAATTTCTGTACTTTAAGGGAAAGGAAAATCTAATTGAAAGCTCGCTTAAGGAGGCAGTCGAACTTGCATTCTGGGAATACATTAAAAAACCATTTCCCGAACTCGTAGTAAACGAAAAACTAGAGTATAAGAGTTATACTAAGACGATTGCACGAAAAATCATATACGAGGACCTTCCACCAGTTTTTCAGATAGATGAGCCTGAATTGCTATTCACCATTTTTTCCCTCATCTCAAAAAATCCAGGTATGATTGTTGAATATAGTAGTCTTGCGTCAGATCTTGGAAGAAATAGAAAAACAATAGCGGCATATTTGACCTATTTAAGATATGGGTTTGTAGTACGGCAACTGTTTAATTATTCGAAAAATGCACTCACTTCTGAAAAAAAACTAAAAAAATTTTATCCGTCTCTTGCATGCTTTGTTGAGTCTGATGAATCAAAAGTGGTTGAAACGCTTGTTGCACAAGTATTAAAACCCCGTTTTTTCTGGAACTATAAAAATAGGTACGAAGTAGATTTTATTATTGAGGAGCCGTTCATCGGATTTGAGGTAAAGTATGCAAATCGGATCTTAGCAGAAGATACTGAAGGCCTAAAACAATTTAACTCGGCATATCCAAAAGCAAAAACATATATGGTCACAAAAAAGACAGAACAGAACCACATTCATTATTTTGATTTAGAACAATTCCTTAAAAAAAATAATATTGAAAGAAACAAGCTTGAAAATGTGTTATGAAATCAATGTGACCGAAGGGACCCCGCAGCAAGCTGGCGGAGTATGCTCCATTCGGTCACAACTTTGAAAAACTGGGTTTCGTTGCAAGCAACGGGGTATGAACCCAGTTTTTCAAATCAAAACCTCTTCTTCACCAAGTACGCGGCAATGTCCAGGCCATGCTTGATGCTCAGCTTTGATTTTCCGCCTCTTTTTGCATATGATATGGGGAGTTCGCAAATCCTGAAGCCCCTTTTTACGGACTCTACAAACAGGTTCACTTCCAGTTCAAAATGCGGCGCGTCGATAAAGAGCGACGTATATGCATTCTTGGTGAAACCCCACATGCCTGAACACACGTCGTTTATCTTTTTCTGGTAAAGAAGCGATGCAAGCGTGGTGAGAAAACGGTTTCCAAGTACATTTACAGGGGACATTGCACCGGTCTCGATCTTGCCGTCAAATCGCGAGCCGACGACTACGTCGCATGATTTTAATTTTTCAAGAATTGAAGGGATCGCGTGCGCAGGGTACGTAAGGTCGGAATCCATGATGATGAGGTAGTCGCTTGTAATTTTTTCGAGCGCATACTTAACCGCCAACCCCTTGCCGCGTTTTTCGACGACGAGCGTTTCCGCATCTTTTTCCTGTGCGATCGCGACTGTCCGGTCTTTCGAATTACTATCAACAACGAAGATGTGCGCATCCGGAACGACAGAACGTACCTGGTCGATCACTTTTGCAACGTTCCCCTCCTCGTTATAGGTAGGTAATAGTACCGTTAAGTCCATAGTTATCCTTTCTTTATTTTTTCAATGATATTCGTACTTGAAAACCCGGCTGCAAGCGGGACATACTCCACAATTCCGCCATATTTTTGAACTATTTTTTCCTCAGGTATACCCTTGCCTCTCCAATCACTTCCCTTCACATATACGTCAGGACGGATCATCTCGACAAGAAGAAGCGGGACGTCCTCGTCAAAAATAATGACATAGCCTACGGCTGCAAGTGCAGAAAGGACATACGCGCGTTCAAGTTCGTTGTTTATCGGCCTGTCTTTTCCCTTTATCTTGCGTACGGAGCGGTCCGAATTTAAGCCGACGATGAGCACGTCCCCCTTTTTACGTGCCTCGTTTAGGTAATAGGCGTGCCCGGCATGGAGAAGGTCAAAGCAGCCGTTGGTAAACACCGTTTTCTTTTTTTGTTTTCTTAATTCTTCGGCAAGCGTGCCTACCTCGTTGAAAAGTACGAGCTTATCATTTGGGGGCAGCGGTTCTTTCCCATCAAGAATAATGGATGCTGCATCGTGCAAGTTGCGCGCATCCTTGCCAAGAAGGATGGTCCTGCAGGCCGCCTTTTTACCCGCCTCCACATCGCTTTGCCGGTCGCCGATCATCCATGAACCCTGAAGCGAAATGCCGTGGTCTTTTGCTGCCGCAAGTATCATGCCTGCCTTTGGCTTTCTGCACTCGCAGACAAGTGAGTATTCCTTTACCGTTCCTTCAGTTGGATGGTGCGGGCAAAAATAGATGGCGTCGATATGTGCACCCTTTTTCTTAAGCTCGGCAGTAAGCGCCTTGTTGAAGACATTGACGTCATCTTCGTTAAAATAGCCGCGTGCAACGCCAGCCTGGTTTGATATGATGATGACTAAAAGGCGGGCCTCGTTAAACCGCCTGATCGCCTCGCCCGCCCCTTCAAGGAGCTCAAGGTCCTCCGCCTTGTGGACATAGCCGCGGTCATGGACAATGACGCCGTCACGGTCAAGAAAGACTGCGCGTTTCATTTTGATAACCGCCCCGTAAAGTTTTTGAAATCCTCAAGCGTGATATGCGGCCGCGTCCGTCCAATCGCAGTGCCTGCTGCAAAGTTCGCAATATGCGCACTATCCTCAAGCGAATAGCCGGATGCAAGTGCAAGTGCAAGGCTTGCGGTAAACACGTCTCCGGCACCGGAAACATTGACGATCTTTTGCGCGGTACTTGGGCTTGAGCCGTACTTTCGGTCCTCGACCCAAAGGATGCCCTTTTCAGAGCGCTTGACCACCACTCGCGAGTGCATAAGCTGTGCAAGCTTCTGTGCAAGCTGAAGTACGATACCGTCTTCGTTTGTCGGCTGCGTATTGAACGCATTGCACAGTTCAATGCGGTTTGGCGCAAGGATGTCCGCACCCTTGTAGTCAAGGATCGACCCCTTGCAGTCTACAAGGACCTGCTTTTTATGTTCTTTTGCCGCGGCAATGACAGATTCACGAACATGTTTGGTAAGAAGCCCCTTGCGGTAATCGGAAATGACGATAATGTCATGCAATGGGACGAGCTCGGCGATCTTTTTTGTGATAAGGTGCTCCGCATGCTTTGAAACGCCGTCAAGCACCTCCCTGTCAAAGCGCATAAGCATCTGCCAGAATGGGGATGTTGCAACGCAGCGCGTCTTGACGGTCGTTTTTCTCCCCTTTTCCAAAAGCACCTGGTCAAATGATGCGCCGATGTCGCTGAAGAGCTTATGGAGTTTCTTTGCATCCTCGTCCTCCCCTGCAACTGAGATGATGGTCGGAAGCGCGCCCAAATGAAGGAGGTTTGTAAGCACGATGCCTGCGCCGCCGAGAAACATCTCTTCGGATTTGCAGTTGAGCACCGGTACGGGAGCTTCGGGGCAGATACGGTCAACTGTACCATAGATATACTGGTCGATGATGATGTCGCCGATTAAGAGGATTTTTGCCTTTTTGAAAAAAACCATAGTCACAACCCCGCTTCAATTATCCCACAAATAAGGTGAATGATAAGGATGTGCATCTCCTGGATGCGCTGCGTATCGCTTGACGGGACAATAATTTCATGCGTGCACTGGCCTTTCAGTTTTCCGCCGCCTTTTCCAAGGAGCGCAATCGTGGCCATGCCGATTGATTTTGCCTTTTCGACTGCCTTAACAAGATTCATGGAATTGCCGCTTGTGGAAATGACAACGAGGACATCCTCGTGTCTTCCAAGCCCCTCCACCTGCCGCTCGAAAACATGCTCGAATCCGTAGTCATTTCCGATCGCAGTTATGTTCGAACTGTTTGTCGTAAGCGCGATCGCGGCAAGCGCCTTTCGTTCCTTCATGAAGCGCCCGACAAGTTCTGCGGCAAAGTGCTGCGAATCCGAAGCGCTTCCGCCGTTGCCGCAAATAAGGAGCTTGCCGCCTTTTTTATAGGTTGCAAGGATAAGCTCGCCTGCCTTTTGTATGTCTTTTTCAGTAAGCTTTTTACATACTTCAATATGATCAGAAAGGTAATTTTTGAGTGCTACCATAAAAAGCATATGGCAGGAGAAGATTAAAAATACTGTGATTACGCAAACCGCACACGAACAAGTGCACAAGGAAGTCTTGGCATGGCCGCTTTTTTGCCTGCTGCATGCGTCTTTGCATATCGAAGATCACGTGCATACGCCTCTGCCAATTTTTTCTTGCGCGCAGTATCGCGCTCAAGCGACCGCTTTTCTGCGTAGTGGTTCAGGATGGCGAACATGTGGGCATTAAACTGTTTTTCTGCTTGCGTTCTAGACATGCAACGGTCAGGGTGAAACTCGCCCCTCCTGCTAATGAGCTCGTCGAGGGACATGCCGCGTAACCGTGCATACTCGCGTAGTTTGCCATCGACAAACTGCTGCTGGAGTTTTTTTACCTGCGTTTCAAGAATGGGGAGCAAAAGCTGGACTGTTTCCAACGCCTCGTGCACATACGGCGGTACATGGATCGGACGGTCTGTTGATTGGTTCAATAATGGTGAATGGGAGGACAACAAAGCCTTGAGCGGTGCAAGCGCCGCCCTGAGCATTACAAGCGATTCCTTTGGCATGGCGGAAAGAAGCACCAATCCTTCCGCTTCTTTGGTTATCGCTGCATGGTCGGAAATAAGGCGCTCGCCTGATTCTACAAAATGGGCAAGCACCATGCCAAGCGTCGGCTCTTCGGACGGGCGTATATTCTCCAGAAGTGGATCCGTAACTTGATGGCCTGCCTTTTTGTCAAGCTCAGCAATTACATCCGGGCCAAAACTATCAACTGCTGTGCGCATGAGTGCAACAGGCAGCTGGCGTGCGAGTGGAAGGGAGGGGACAGGTTTACCACCAGCGAGAAAATTCTTCTTTTCATTAAATGAAAAAATCTTAATATTTTTATTAGGGGTAGTATTACTATCAGGAATTATGAAATTTAGGTTGAAATCTCTATCTTTACCCATACGTACACCTTTATGTTATAGAATAATAAAATAAATGTTTTAAAATATATCTTTTGGCAAAGGGCAGCAAATAAAAACGTTTTATCCCTAGGTGTATCTGATGAAAGGGTATATCACGTTTCTCCTTGTATTTGCAGGAATCGCAGTGATACTGGCAACCATATCCATCATGACGCAGAACCGTATCAATCACGCACGAGCGATTGAATTGGAAAAAATGTATTATCTTGAACTGGACGTGAAAAATACGCTTCTTGATCTTGCAAAACAGGGTGCAAACGAGGCGATACGAAAATACATTGCAGAGGAAACGGCAAAGGCGCTTATCCTGAAAAAGCCGCTCTATCTTGACAAGGAAGAGATGGTACGCCGCGCGCAGGCCGGGGCACATGATGAAATGAAAAAAATTAGGGAGTTTGACTTTGGGCCTGAGTACGGGGTCATAGCATGGTGCGGCAGCACGACTGATGAGGAGCTTGGCAGGCTTGCCTCGCGGATATATGCCTCAAAAAGGGCACATGCCTGCGCGGAATGCACAGGTATCGAGGATGAGGGTTGCAAAGACTATATCCAGGTGCATCTCGACGATGAAGGCAGTAGTGCGCAGGTACAGTTTCTCAAAAGCGGCCCCGTACCGGGGATTATTGGCGTTTCAGTATACAGTACGGCCGAACTTGCCTCGGCCTCATACATACCGCCAGGAGTGATACGGTGAGCGTATGAAAGCATTCATATCGTTTGACGCGCTCTTTAGCATTCTCCCCATTTTACTCATTCTCGTATACACGATGGAATATGCAGACTCGCTTAACAAGAAATACGTTGAACATCTTGCGGCAAACCGGCTCCATAACAAGCTTGTCGCAATCGCGGACCTTACCGTGACAAAGCTTGCAGCACGAAAAGAAGTGGCTTCGGGCCATTACGGAAGCACCGCATACCCAAACTGGATAAGCGAAAACGAACTTGCAAGCCTAAATAGGGAAGAACTGCAAAAGACCATGAACCTCAAGGAGCTCACCATTGGCTGGCAACGCACTGAAAAAAACTGCATCTACCGGCTTGTTGTTTTTGAAGATGAATTGGAAATACGGCAGTTATTCGTATGTGGTGAATAGATGCAGACACTTGAGGCGATCATTTCCCTTTTTATGTTCATGTCGTTTATCACCCTTGTTGCTTCTGAATGGCATGTTCCGGTCGAAATCGACAGCTCGCTCTATAAGCACCAGCTTGCAAATGACGTGTGGCGTGTCTTATATTTGCGGGGGGATTTTACCGGTTTTAGTTTTGAGGCGGCAAATGCCGCCCGCATAAAGGCGGAACTGGACGTACATACAATTGGCGAGCTTACGTCACATTGCATATTTGTTGGCGGGGAGCGGATCACAAACTGCCGGGGGGAACCGGTTCAAAGGGTCGTAAGCACAGAACGGGTTACGCTGGTAAATGGCAACCCCGAAAAAATAACCGTGACCCTTGCCACTAAGGAATAAAAACAGGTCCTCCGATATGAAGTTATGAAAAAGGAAATACTGGTCATTCTTGCGCTCATTGCAGTTGTCGCATTCATAGTCTTACTTCCCGAACAAAAGCCGCCGGTACTTGGCGACGTGCACGTGCACGCTGATTTCAAGGTATTTCTAGACGGAATACCTTACAACTTCTCGCAGGAAAAATACATGTCTGGTAGAAATAAGGCATTGAGCAACTTTATCCACCTTCATGATATGGAAGGCGACGTGATACACCAACACATGAGCGGTGTGACGCTTGGACAATTCTTCACGTCCCTTGGCATGCAATTTAACAGCAGCTGTTTTGTTACTGATGAAAAGGCGTATTGCACAACACATGAAAAACGCCTCAGGTTCTTTGTAAATGGACGGGAGCGCACTGAGTTTGACGGCTATGTGATTAGCGACCGTGACCGAATTCTTATTACATATGGGAACGTTGGGGTAACAGTTATAAATGAGCTTACAGAAGTAACAGACAAGGCATGCATTTATTCTGGAACGTGTCCGGAACGCGGATCGCCTCCCGAAGAAGGGACATGCAATGCAGGAGAAACGTGTATAGCGTGATACCATGGTAAAAACTGAATATGTCATGATAGCAGTTGCAATAGTAATCATAGGGGCAGTCGTACTGAACCCATTTGGGAATAATGGGGCAAAAGAGGAATTTGCCGCATGCCTCACGGAAAAAGGGGCAAAATTCTATGGCGCATTCTGGTGTCCCCACTGCAATGACCAAAAAGCGCTCTTTGGCAGCGCAGCAAAATCGCTTCCCTATATCGAATGCTCGACACCTGATGGAAGCGGCCAGCTACAGGCATGTAGGGATGCACAAATAGGCGGGTATCCGACCTGGAGATTCGACGACGGCTCGGAAGTGATGCGCGTGCTTAGCTTAGAAGAGCTTGCCGGGCGTACCGGCTGCACGCTTACGTAATGCTCTTTTTCCATGCATCATGGCCATATTCGCCAAGCCAGCTCATCTTTTCACGGTACTCGGGCATCGCATGGCTTATGATGTTCCAAAACTGTTTTGAATGGTTCCGCACCTTCAGGTGTGTAAGCTCATGAAGAAGTAAATAATCAAGGACGGCAGGTGGCAGGAAAAGCGCCCGGAAGGCGATGCTGATATTGTGTCGTGGTGAACAGCTTCCAAAGCTATGCTCATTGTCCCTAATGAAAAGGCGGTTTACCGGCTCGTGAAAATAACGCTCGTTAAGTTCATGTATACGTGCATGGATTATCGGATGGGCAAGGCGTGAGAGGCACCTGCGGACGAGCGTTGAAAAAAGATGACCATGGTGTGTGCACTCTAAAGGGAGGCGCACGATAATTGCTGAATCGTCAACGTAGGCAGTTGCCCGTTTTTGAGGTGATGTGACTGAAATGAGCTTGAACGCCCTGCCCAAAAATCTGACGGTTTGGCCGGGAAAAAACACGACCCGTGAGTGGTTGTGACGTGCCATAGGGCTATTTATCCAAAACAATGCTTAAAACCTTCCTCTCAACCTCGTCAACGGATATGTCCTTCATGCACTTTGCATAGGTCTTATTGATGCATACGATCTCCTTTGATGTCACGTTTGATGCGCAAGGGCTGCACCAAATGCCCTTGTAGACAAAGTGGACATTTTTACCCCACGCACCGTAGGTACGCGGGTCAGTCGGGCCATAAAGGATAACTGAGCTTGCACCCATTGCCGCGGCAAGATGCGCAGGCCCGGTATCTGCTGAAACGTATGCATGCGACTTTGTCATCAGATAGGCAAGTTCGGAAAGCGAAATATTGCAAAAATCAAGTGAGGGGGACGTCGATAATTCCTTAAACCTGGCGACCTCCGGTGCATCTTGTTTTGATCCGATAAGTGCGATTTGGTATCCGTGTGTGACGAGTCGCTTAGCGAGGGACACGTAGTTTTCAATATCCCATCTTTTTTCAGGAGCATTCGGCCCGTTCCCGACATGAAAAATGATAAACGGGGAGTTTGGGAGCCGCGGGTCGATTGAAGCGCGATCGGCATCCCCATATACAATCGGTTCAAGTGCCACGCTTTCCTTATTTAGCATGGGCACTTGTACGTAATAGAGCAATTTCTGGAACTGAAGCACCGCATGCTCCTTATCTGAACAAGGGATGGCCATATCGTAGAGAAGTTCACGCGGGTTGCCGTCGATGCCAAACCCGACTGAGAATTTCCGCCCGCCCAAAAACGATATGATGGCCGAGGTGCGGGAAAACTGCTCAAAGTCGATGACTATGTCGATATTTTGTTTTCTTAACTCGATAAGGGCGGCGATAATACGGAACGGGACAAGCACGAAGTTCGAGATGTCGATATCAATGACGCGGTCGACCGCTTTGAAATGATTAACGAGCTTGGTATTGTTTTTAAGGGTCAGGAAGATAAGTTCTGCACCGGGATACGTTTCCTTGAGCTGGCGGAATACGGGAGATATCATAAGGATGTTCCCAAAGCCAAAGAACTTGACAAGCGCGATTTTTTTAACTTCATACGGAAGCGCGCGTTTACGGCTAAATAGTGCCAATACGCTGCAGATGATGCTGCCGATTTTGATATCAAGGAGCCGCATAAGCGCAATCTTGTCAAACCGGGACCTTGATTTGATTTCCTGCGGGCTTGCCGTTTCGTTTTTCCTATTCTCTGTCATCATACCACGCGTAATTTAAAGCCTGTCGTTTACTAATTAATAACAAATTATAAAGGGATATATATGGGTATTGATTTTTCCAAAATAAAAACATATTCCCTCTTCCAAAGAGAAAGCCTAAGCAACGTTAAGGACTTTGCAAAGCCGTTTAACGGATCAATTGCCGACCTTATTGCAAGCATTCCAAACATTTATACGGGCGCTGATTTTAAGGCGATCGTTGCCCACTTAAAAAGTGCACGGCAAAAGAAAAAGAAGGTCATGTGGGGCATTGGCGCACACGTCATCAAATTCGGGCTTAACCCACTTCTGATCCAATTAATGGAAGAAGGATACATCACGTCGCTTTCCCTTAATGGCGCAGGTGCGATTCATGACGTTGAGTTTGCGCTTGCAGGCAAGAGTTCCGAGGACGTTGGCGAAAGCCTCCATGTCGGCCAGTTTGGCGTTGCAAAGGAGACTGCTGAGTTCATAAACAAGGCGGCACAAGCGGCAGCTCAAAACAATACGGGTTTTGGTTCGGGGATCAAGGAGCTTCTGGTAAAAGAAAGACCAAAATTTGCGCAGTACAGCATCATTTGTGCTGCGGCGCGGCTCGACATACCAGTAACGGTCCATGTTGCATTTGGAACAGACATCGTGCATATGCATCCCTCAATGGACGGAAGCGCAACGGGAAGGGCGACGTATGAGGACTTCAAAGTTTTTTGTAACGAGGTAAGCGAGCTTACCGGCGGCGCATACATCAATGCAGGCTCAAACGTCATCCTTCCGGAGATATTCCTAAAGGCAGTTGCAATCAGCCAAAACCAGGGAAAAAACCTAAAAGATTTCATAACTGTTGTGCTTGACTACAATTCGCATTACCGGCCATTACGGAATGTCGTTGAACGGCCGACGAATGGCACGGGAAAAGGATATTATCTCGTTGGGAGGCATGAACTCATGATTCCGCTTTTGGCTGCGGCGTTGTTGGAAAAATAATTCTTCCAATTATTTAGTGGAAACCCCATTGAACTTTGCCGCAGTTCTCTTTCTGAATTTATATGTATTTGCAAATTCCGCGTATGCAATCCAGTAAGTTGTGCGGCCCAGGCTTGCAACCTAGGAATAAGAGAAAAGATTACTCTTTTAGTTCTAACGCTTTGACCAAGCGGTTCAATGCTTCAAGTTTTTCCGGCAGGACGGTTTGGGCAAGGTCGCTTAGATTTGCGTTGGCATCGCCAACCATAGTTCTGAAATCTTTGAGGGTCACGCCTTTTACTAAGATGCCCTGATTTTCAGGAGCATTAATAACCTCAATTTTTGGGGCGGTCCCTCCCGATTGTTCGTCGCAACGAACAATGGATGTTATGTCGCTTCTAGCGACATACGCGGCGAGGTCAACGTACGCCACCCCTGACGCACGGTCGCTCATGCCGCACGCATGGACGTCACGCCTCCTGATGTTGATAGACTTGACGCCGCGGATCAAAGGATGAACACCTCCACGCTCAGTCCTCAATAAACACCTTGTTTCATCATCAATTAATTTATCTGAAGTTTCCAGTGGAACTCGTGTTCTTTCATCAACTTTTCCTTTCCGACCGTAATATTGTATGAGATTATCCAAAACTACAACTGATGCAGGCCGGGCTAGTACCACCACCTTGCTGCCCTTTACTTCAACTTGTTCGGGATCAACAAAAAGACCCACTTTTTCCCTGCCTACTGCCTGCTCTGGAATAGAAGAAGCAGGAAACACCCATTTTCTTCCTGCATCGTCTTTGAATGCACCAACCATATCATTTCCTTTCTTGAATTGACCTCCTCTTGCTGGGTACACTAAAACTTCTCGTGCCCACGCAGGATAATACATTCTTAATTGCACTTGCGCTCGTCTGGTTAGACTTGGCCATAATTTTACTAAAATATCGTCATGAAGAACGTTAGAAGGCAATCCGCCCCTGTCTTTTACTGCATTTCTGGCTGCTAGCCAGCCTGCATTTTCGCCAGTCAGTTTTACTACGTGTCTTTTTTGAATTTGAGCTGCAACCATTATATTAACCTCAATTCCTTTATGTATGATAAGATTTATAAATCCACTTTCTATCCTTTATAGTAACTATTTTACAAAAAAGAAAGCGCTTTTTGCTTCATTATTGTCATTTTTGATAATTTTATTAAAACGAAGGAGATTAGACGAACGTCTAGCAAAAGAGTAACCTAATGATTTTTTACATTTAGCCTAACGAAAAATAACTAAAATCATTAGGTTATTTGTTAGGAATCGTTAGGTTTAAATATCTTTACCACTGAATCCTTATATGGATATTATTGCACTAACGGGGCTTATCCGAAAAGGAGAAGGAGAACATCTTGAATTTAAGCGTACGGCTGAAAGTGCAGTCGGCAAAACAATCTGTGCATTTCTGAATACTGCTGGAGGACGAATCGTCATAGGAGTAGATGATAAAGGCGATATAGTAGGTTGTGAATTAGATGCACAAGATAAAATATCAAATTTTCTTTCAGTACTATCTCCGCGCCCGAAAATAACAATAGAAAAGCTCATTATAGAAAAAAGGCAGATTATCATCTTAACCGTCCCAAAGAGTGACCGCCTCCATACGTTTGGAAATACGGGTTATCTTAGAATAGGCAACACTACGCGGGAATTGCAACTTGATGAAATTGTGGAGAAAGCAGCGGAATCACTTTTGCTTCGTTTTGATGAGGCATTATGCATTGACGCCAGAGAATCTGATTTACCGGTAGAAAATCTTCATAGATATCTTGACAAAAGAGAAGAAGTGCGGCACATCAAAATTCCTAGAATAAAGCAACTGGAGGTTTGGGAGATGCTACGGGCTACCTCTAAAGGACATGTAACAAATGCAGGAGTTTTGTTCTTTTCCAGCAATCCTGAAAAGTTTCATCCACAGGCGCAACTCAGAATAATTGAGTTTGCCGGGAACGACATGCAGATCGTGCTTGATGAGCAAACAATCTCTGGAAATATCTGGAATATAAGCGATTCAGTCGGCAATATCCTAGCTAAAAAAGTTTCAAAAGAAGTTACAGTAAAGGGATTCGAAAGGATTAGTTCTCCTCGTTTCCCTCTCGAAGCCTTACGTGAAGCAGTTAACAATGCTCTTATTCACAGAAATTATTTTGATCGTGCAGATGTCAGAATTTTCATGTTTCCAGATCGGTTAGAGATAATAAATCCTGGATCGTTTCCTCCAGATGTAACTCCACAAACTCCTGCACACCGTCCGAGGAATCCAGTTCTTTCACAGTATTTCTATGATGTAGGGAAAATAGAGAAATACGGATCTGGTTTGTTAAAGATGAGGCAATTATGCAATGAGGGAGGGTATCCAGAACCAGAGTTTACATTGTCAGCAGGTCAGACTAAGGTCATTTTTCACTTCATACCTGTTAAAATCCGTGAATCAATGAAAGAGTTAGATCAGACTGACCGAAAAATAATCGAAGTGATAAAATCAAAAACAGAAATTGGCACGGGAGGGCTTATGAAATCAATTTCTTTTAGCAGGCCGAGTCTTGTAGCAAGGCTGAACAGGCTCATTGATAGAAAAATTATAGTAAAAAGCGGCAAAGGTAGAAGCGTGAAGTATACTATTGCATAACGATTCGAAAATTTTATCTAATCTACGGGCATGTGTGATGAAAAATTCGACCCTCTCTAAAAAGGAATATTTTTAACCAATTACTAAGATACATATTTGCATGTCACTTACTTTTATTAAGCGGGAATTATCAAGGGACACATTCAAATACGTACTTATTCTTGCGGCACTTGTAGCACTGATAAATTTCAATTTTCTCAACCAGTTTAAGCAGCTTCCAAGTCCCCTCTATGGCGGGGATTACTACAACCATTTAGGGACCATGTACCACATATTTTATGGCGGCTCGATTTTTGACAACGGGCAGATGAACGGCGAAATACCGTGGGTTCCGTGGCTCTATCATTTATATGTCGTCATCCTTTCAAAAATAACCGGCCTTGACCCGATGTTTGGCACAATCTTTTCTTCGCTTCCGCTTATATTTGTAAGCGCAATCATTGCATACCTTATCGTTTCGCGCTTTACAGATGACAAGTGGGTAATGATCCCCATCGTGCTCGTATTTCTTACGGCATACCCGATTTACAAGTATACGCTCTTTGCATTCTATGTGACCGCGCCGCTTTTGGTGCTTGCATGGCTATTATTCCTGGAACAACAAACGAGAAACAGGTTTATCTTTTTGGCAATTGCAATTGCACTTGCGCACCTTTCAAGCACGCAACTCTTCTTCTCAAGTATTATCCTCTTAGGCATCATTGTACTTGACAAGGCATATGGCGAATTCAAAAAAGGAGGAAATAACGTGAATTTCCTTCTTGGCAAGGAATTCCAAGCGCAAATCGCCCCCATTATAGGCGTATTTATAGCAGGTTTTATCATATCACTTCTCTACTGGTACTGGCCCTTATTAGTCTACAAGGGAGCAACGCCAAACGACCTCCAGGTCTATGGCTGGCCGGATTACACGAGGTTTGATTTGCAAGTTGGCTCGATCACCAAGGAAATTCGCGAAACGTTCCTTGCATTTGACTTTTCAAGCACTGTAAACGCGATGCATTCGCTTTTAGGGCTCGTCCAGCTTTTTGGCATATTTGTAATCGTCAAAAAGCGAAACGAGAACCAGTATTATCATTTTGCATTTCTTGTACTGTTAGGGGTCTTTGCGGGCCTTACCCACCACTTAATTATGTTTAATCTCCTCCATAGCCACCTTGCACCTGGGCATTTATTCCAGATGCTCTATTACCCCATTGCACCAGTTGCATACGCTGCCGCCCTCATCTTCTTGAAGGACACGGTTAAAATCGGTTCGGCTGGAAAGGCGCCGCTCGTAGGGGGGGTGTTTATACTTATCGCACTTACGTTTTTCTTTACCCATTTTTCAAATTTTGAGGACAAGAAAGATACCAATTACATCACAAGCGGCAGGCAGCCCCTTACCCAGTTCCATGTGGACATTAAAAACTGGATTACGGCAAACACAGGCGTCTATGACGTATTCATCACGAATAACGAGGACGGGTTTATGCTCAATGCGCTTACCGGAAGAAAGACAGTAAGCACACGAAGGACGCATGCCCCCGTATACACGGACATGGATGAACGGATGCTTGACAATGCAGTCATGCTTTACGGCAAAAACGACGCAAAACGAGAAGAGCTGTTGAAAAAGTACAATGTAAAATACCTTTTCTGGTCCGTCAGGTGGGTGGAGAATGAGTTTCGGGTGCAGGACGGGCAGCTTGTCGGCCTCTACGACCCGCTCATGGTCCGGGATAAGCCGGAATACAGGCGCTACCTTGATGAGAACGGCGTGCCATACATCACGCCTGAGGAAATGCAATACCTTGACCCGGCATGGCTTGAAACATACCCGCAATACCGCGTCATTATTGCCATGCCTGCAAAGTTTGATTATGCACATCCCTGGGATGACAGCCTTGACAAGTATATTACGCCACTTGTGCCAATTGGCATCCAAAACGGTGAAAATCTTGAATTGTTTGCCTCGATTTACCAGGTAAATAGGGGATACACATTACAATGAGAGATACGTTATCCCCGCCTTTTCAACGTGCTCCTTGGTAAGGGCATGGCGCACATCAAAAAAGATGGCATTCGGCTTGCAGAGCCTTAAAAGTCGGTCAGTCCCCAGCTCCTTAAAGCGCATGTGGAATACCGTCATAAGCACTACGTCCTGCGTGTGCGCCAGGTCATCGATTCTTGAAAGAACGGTGACGCCGTCGCCGACCTTACGCTTCATGTCAGCTACCTCAAGCATCGGGTCATACAGAGAAACGTGCGCACCTTCCTTAACGAGCATCTGAACTAAAGGCAGGGTAAGGGTGCTTCGCGGGTCAGGGACATTTTCCTTAAAGGTAAACCCAAGCACGAGGATATTTTTTCCCTTGATCGGATGTGTCCGCATAAGTTTTTGAACGATGTATTCCGGAACGCTGTTGTTCACTTCGCGGCCCGTGGCTATGACTCGTGGTTCAAAACCAGCCTCACGGGATTTTTGTAGTAAATAGTAGGGGTCAGTTGGAATGCAATGCCCGCCCACGAGGCCCGGTTTAAAATCAAGGAAATTCCATTTTGTCCTTGCCGCCTCAAGCACGTCCCATATGTTGACATTCAACTTATCAAAAAGCATTGCCAATTCATTTACAAGGGCAATATTGAGATCGCGCTGCGTATTCTCAATGACCTTTGCCGCCTCTGCAACGCGGATGCTTTTTGCGCGAAACGTCTGTTTTGCAACGTGCTTATATAAATGGTCGATAAATTCAAGCGTGCGCTCATCACTGCCACTTACCACCTTTACGACGTTCTCAAGCGTGTGCTGCTTATCTCCTGGATTGATGCGCTCAGGCGAGTAGCCTGCAAAAAAATCCTTGCCATGGACAAGGCCGCTCAGATTTGCAATTGCCGGCACGACGAGCTCCTCAGTAACGCCCGGATAAACAGTCGATTCAAGGATAACAACGCTTCCCTTCTGGATATTACGACCGATCGCCTCGCTTGCACGCATGACTGGCTGCAGGTCAGGCTGATAATTCTTATCAACGGGGGTTGGGACAGTGATGATAAAAACGTGTGCACGCTTCAAGTCGCCTTCGTCATAAGTATACGTGATGTTCCTGAGGGACTTAAGGTCGTTCTCGCTTACTTCAAGCGTCCGGTCCTTGCCCGTTTTTAGTTCATTAATGCGCTGCGGGTTGATGTCATAGCCGATAACAAAAAGGCCTTTTTTTGCAAATCCCACCGCCAGGGGGAGGCCTACGTACCCAAGGCCGACAAGTGCAACGGTAATTTCCTTTTTTTCCAATTTTTCAAGTAACATTTACTGCCCCCGATACCACCCTATTGTTTCTTTTAACCCGTCTTCAAACGAATATTTTGCCCCATAACCAAGATGCTCCTGTGCCAAGGAAACGTCAGCATACGAGTGTTTTATGTCCCCTGCGCGAGGTGCTTCGTAAACCGGCTCGATGCTCTTATGAAGCAACTTGTTTAAAATTATAACGAGCTCGTTTAGGGTTATTCTTTTTCCGCCTGCGATGTTGAATGCTTTGCCGCATGCTTGTTTGGAGGCAGTAAGTGCAGAGAGGTTGGCTGCAAGGACGTCTTTTACATACGTAAAGTCCCTGCTTTGCATACCATCACCGTAAATTGTCGGTTGTGAATCTGCAAGAAGCCGCGTTATGAACTTTGGAATAACTGCTGAATACTCACTCTTTGGATCTTGGTGCGGTCCAAACACGTTAAAATAACGAAGCGCGATCGTTTCAAGGCCATAGAGTTCATAAAATTGCCGTGCATGAAGCTCGTTTGTTAATTTACTTACTGCGTATGGTGAAAGCGGTTTTGGTTCCATTTTTTCATGCTTTGGAAGGGTCGGCGTGTCGCCGTATAAGGAGCTTGAAGATGCCAATACGACTCGCTTTACTCCTGCATCGCGTGCCGCAACAAGTACGTTGAGCGTGCCGATAACATTTACGTTGCTCGTGGTAACGGGATCCTGAATTGAGCGAGGAACTGAAGGAATTGCTGCCTCGTGGAGGACGTAGTCGTATCCGCCCATCGCTTCATTTAATTTATTTGTATCTAAAATACTCCCGCGGACGAATTTAATTTTATTTTTTATATCTCGAATGTTCTCTTCATTACCCGTAGCGAAGTCGTCAATTCCCGCAACCTCGTGACCTCTTTCAAGCGCTCCGCGTGCAAGATTTGAGCCGATAAAGCCGGCAATGCCGGTGATGAAAATACGCATGATACTGGTATGTAAAAGAGGGGTTAAAAATTATCCTGTTTATTAAGAAATGGGCTGAAATAATGAAACGAATAGTATTGTTCCTTATGCTGATATCGATCTTGTTTGCGCAGGATAGAATCCGGACAAATCTGCAGGATTCGATTCAAGACCTAGAGGATAGTGCACGGACACCCCTCCTTGTTTCGATTATGATCGAGGGAATCGTCGCTCTTGTCCTTTTAGGCAGTGCTGCGCTTATCTATTTTAAGAAAATAAAGGGGGCGCAAGGGAAAAACACGTTGTGGGTGGTGCTTGCACTCATCCTTGGCGGAATGGGCATATTATTTCTTCTTGGAACGATATTCGGAATTATAAGCTATCTTGCGGCACCTGCGATTGTTGATACGCTTACATACCGTTGATAAATATGGGGCAATTGAAACTACAAAGGCTTGCTGGCACCAGTCTTGCGGGAGTACGAAAAACGGAATTGATTACGATACGAAGGGGAAAAGAAGAGAAAAGACTAGAGGTAGAAACCCTAGTAAGGGCCCCGCTTGAAGACGTGCGGTCCATTGTACTTGAACTACGAAGAGACCTTGGCGTGAGAGCGCAGTTGCCGGACCTACGGACTGCTACGGCGTTAATGGAACGTGCCTTGGAAACGATTGAGGTACCGGACGGCGCGGCTCACCGTCGGCCGCCTGGTTTTAACGGGTTTGTCATGGCAAGAGACCAAACGCTTTGCAGGTTCTTTTCTGAATATTTTGCATTTGGTGTTCAGGGAACTAATGGAAAAATTCAAAAAGTATCCATGCTTGATATACGGAGGCCTACTACAAACATACTGCCAATTCTGCCAGTCAAACAGAGCGTTGCAGTGGTTGTTGAAATTTTAGGCTGATTATATTATAGCATCCCCATATACCTGATTCATCGTTTCCTTCCAGATTTTGGGGCTGAACTTGCCCTCTGTGCATTCCTTCCGTGCGTTTTTGGCGCATTCGTTACGGAGTTTTGAATCAACAATAAATTTCTCGATCGCGCGTGCGAGTTCGGTTACATACCATTCCGGCGGATTTATCGTCGCTTCTTTTCTTTTTCTATACAGTTCGCCATTGGTTGGATAGATATATTCCCCTTTTGCACCGAAGCACGAATAATACGATTTAACTAACCATCCGCTCTTTTCATGGGAAATGATTTCTGGGCGCGAAAAGCTGTCCTCTGCAATCACTGGTAAGCCATACGATAGCGCTTCCGGGATGACAAACCCAAAAGTGTCCATATGTGTTGGCATGACAAATACGTGTGATTGGTGGTATAGTTTTTTGACTTCCTCATACGGCACGCGGGGCGATATTTTGATTCTTTTATTTTTTGAGAAGCGCTCATGAACAGGAGCTGGGACAGTTGAAATAAGCGTAAGTTCTGTATCGTATTTTTCGCTGATTTGGTCAAACGCCATGAGTGTCTCAATACCGCCCTTTTCGTAGAAATTACCGCCAATAAAGAGAAAACGGATGACCGAATCGTCTTTCTTTTCTAATTTTTCTGGTGGAGTGATGACGGGATAAACAGTCTGTACCTTTTCACGAATAATCGGCGAATCAACAAAATTAAGAAGGCTCGCTTTTGCGGCATCTGACCACGCAAGCAATTTCTTTAGTTTTTGGCTCTCGAGAATTGTTTTTAAATTTTTGACAAATCGTTCATGTGAAAGCGCAAACTGGTTATAGCCGGAAAACACTGCGGCATGCTCAAAATCACATACATACGGGACGTTTGGGTCAAGAAGCGACTGTGTACTATGTATTACATCGCAACTAGTTGAAAAAGAGCGCACTTTTGGCGTACCCAAAAGTACTTTTAGGTGATTATAATAAGGAGAAACTGTCCAGCGTATTGATTCAAGAAATGAGCGGATTGGCTTATTCTTGGATGTCGGAGCAGCCAGGAACTCCTCGTATTCGTATTCAAACCCGTCCGGGGGGTTCATGCGCATATGCACGTGCGCGTTGTGGAGCGCAGTTGAGGCATACATGAAGATTTTTTTCATATCATCAAACCAAAACTTACCAAAAATCATTTTCATTTTCGTACATCTAAATCAATAGGTATACTTACTAAAAGCATAAAAGAGTATTTTCCTTGTCTTACAATACTACCTTCTTTAACGCATCAGTGATCTCTTCAAATACTTCTCTTAAGCTAATTCTTATATCCCAGTTCGGGAAATGGTTGCGTGCCTTGTTGATGTTTGAGATCCACCAGATATGGTCTGCCTCACGCTCAGGGCCCATCTTGTACTTCATCTTCTTTTTGGTAACATCTTCGATAAGGTCAATTGCCTCAAGTAGCGAAATGGAATTTTTGCGTGATCCGCCAATGTTATAAACCTGGCCGGGACGCGGGTGCTTTACAAATTCAAAGAATAATTTAGCAAGGTCTCCTGCATGTATGACATCACGAACCTGGTAACCATCGTGTCCAAAAATAGTCAATTCTTCGCCCTTTAATGCCTTTTTTACAAAGAACGGTTCCCAGTTGTGCATCTCTGCTGCCTTTGCTGCACCACCAGTAATGCAACCCATTCGAAAAATACCTGTTTTGAGACCATAGAGATGTGCATACTCTTGACAATACAAATCAGCAGCAACTTTAGAAACGCCAAACGGCGTGTGCATCATCTGGTCCAACCGTAATGATTCGTCAAACCCGTCACCAAGTGAAGGGTCAATAGGCTCAAAGCGCTTGCCGACTTTTTTGTATGAGAAGTAATTTGGTGCTTCCCCATACACCTTGTTCGTTGAGCAAAACACAAACGGCACATCCTTGTTGTTGTGCCGTACTGCCTCAAGCACAGAGAGCGTGCCATGTGCATTGATCTGAAAATCCTCCATTGGGATTTCGATTGATTTGGGGTGGCTTGGCTGTGCGGCAGTGTGGATGACTGCATCAACGTCTTTTACAAGCGTTCCGATTTTTGGATCGCGAATGTCCATTTCGTGGTGTTCGATCGAGTACTCTTTTTTCATCTCACGCATGGTGACGCTTGTTTCGCTTTCTGTCCCAAACAATTTGCCGCGCGTGTAGTTGTCAACGCTTATGACTTCCCAGTTTTCCTTTGCAAATAATTTGCAGCATTCTGAACCGACCAATCCGGCACCGCCTGTGATTAAGATTTTCATTTTTTAACACCACGTTTTCGATTTTTTAACTTTTTAGCATTTTGATTAGTAGTTTCATTCTTATTAAGAATCTGACTTTTAGATTTATTTTTGTACCATTCATAAACACGTCTTAAGATAAACCCAAAAATCCCACTGATAATAGCACCTAGAATAGCACCTATAAATGCCCAAAGAAATGGTACAACTAGTTGATTATAAGATTTATTTTCAAACCGAACCGATAAACCAGGTGACCAGTCTATCGGGCCACCTGGAGTTAAAAATATACGATTCTCATTTAAATATGACGAATGGGGGTAGTACATATCTGATTCATATCCCGAAGGTAAATTAATTTCAACAAGATAACGTGAATTATTTGTAAGTGGTTGTACCATGAAATAATTATTATTTAATTCCCAAAAAGAATTACTATTTGTTCGAATAATATTTTTTATTTTATATTGAGTTTTAATCTCAATACTACAGCCATTATTTTTGCAATTAGAACTTATGGGCAAGTACGCTATCTCGTTTCCATTTGCCCATATTCCAGTTAAATTTTTACTTTTAGAGCCCTCACGCGTATTAATCTTATCTATAATTACTGCATTATCAACTAGAACATAATCTATTTTATATTGCGTATTTGGGTTCCCAAAACGAAAATATAAACCAAAATTACTGAAATTAAAGGGTTCTTTACTTGGTTCAATATGCGCCTCAGTATGTGTAACAACGAGATACTCATTCATATTATTATCTAGTGGAGTGTACGTTTCTTGATGAGAGAATATAATAAGACGACCGTCTGGGATCGGATTTTCTAAATGCCAAATTTCAACCGACCAGACAATTTGAATTACACATAAAAAAATCAGTAATACTTTTATCCCGTTTTTCATAAACTCATCTTTACACGTTATTTCTTAGAGATAAGATAGTTTTCAATAGCAAGATACCGTAACCCGCTATTCTCAAGCGTATGGATCGCATCCTCAGGCGAACACACAAGTGGCTCGCCATGCAAGTTTAGAGAGGTATTCATCACACCGCCGATGCCCGTTTTCTTCTCGAACTCTTTGATGATCTTATAGTAGCGCGGGTTCCACTCCTTTTCAAGCAATTGCGGCCTGCACGTCTTATCAGCCTGGTGGATCGCTGCAACTAATTCCTTTTGAGCTAATGAGGTTGAATGAAATGCCATGATCATGTACGGTGCATCAATTTTCTTTGGATTTTCTACATAGTCATCTTCGCGCTCCTTAAGCACGGTTGGAGCAAAGGGCATCCAGAAATCACGCATCTTGATCTGGTCGTTTACCTTGTAGAAGGCTTGCATGTTTGATGCATTTCCTAAAATTGCGCGGTTGCCTAGGCTTCGTGCACCCCATTCACATTTTCCCGCAACGCGTGCAACCACCTCCCCTTTCGCGAGTAGGTCGGCGATGACCCCTTCGATGTCATGGTAAAAATCAACATCGTATTTCCGCGTAAGGTCGCGTTTTTTGATAAATGCATCTATTTCGTCGTTTGAGTATTCCGGACCAAGATATAGTTCACGGACGCGCCTTGTTGATGCAGGAGATTTTGAAAAATGATTGATATATACATAGTACGCAGCGCCAAACGGGTTTGACTCGTCCCCGCAGCTTGGGAACGGATGAATTGAATTGACCTCGTCTAATTCGCTCAGTTTTAAATTGAGTTTGACGTTCATAAACACGCCGCCGCCAAGGTAAAGATCATGGCAGCCAAGCTTCTCCATTGCCGTACGCGCCCATGCTGTGACAAGCCCTTCAGTCAGGTGCTGGACTGCTGCGGCAACATTGTCAAACCGCTCACCGACTGCATTTTCCTTCAAATGGGTAATAAACCGGTTAAGCGGAAACGCGCTTGTAAATTCAAGCGAGTCTTTGTCAAAACTGATCACCGGCTCAAAAAGGCGCTTGTACGCGTCCATAAAGTAGCCCTTTGCGTACGGGGCAAGACCCATAACCTTATATTCATGTTCGAGTGCCTTCATCCCTAAATACGTCGTCGTTTGGCTATAGATATAGCCAAGGGACCTATACCACGGCGTAGTTGAGATGCGCTTGACCGAATCGCCTTCTGCAAGATTAACTGATGCACAAACTTCGTCCCCCTCCCCGTCAAGGGTAAGGACGATTGATTCATCTGTCTTGTTTCGTAAACCATAATACGCGCTATACGCATGGCACGTGTGGTGATCAACAAAGAAAACCTTGCTCGCGGGAATTGAATAGATAGTTGCAAGTTTCTGTTTTAATTCGTCACGCCCGCGCGCAGTGCTCTTATGGCGCTTTTTCATGACAATGGGGTAAAAGACTTTCCGTAGATTTTGGTGGCGGTAGTCGATGTGCCGCCAGACGCGGTTTGTAATTGGGATGTGCTCGTTTTTTGCACCGCTTGTGGCAAGCTCAACACCACTTGGCAAAACCTCATAACCGCCAACTGCAACCGCATCAAGCTCTTCCGGAACAATTTTTTGGGATGCGAGTATCCAGTCGATTGCATCTCTGGGGAATCTGCCTGAGTTCTTGACACGGTCAAAGCGCTCCTGCTGTGCCGCTGAGACAATCGCACCGTCTTTTAGTAAGCAGGCAGTGCTGTTGTGGCTTAAGTGAATTCCAAGTATAAGTACCATCTTCAAACCTCATGATCTTTCAGATATCGAACCGTTCTCCTGATCCCTACCTCAATGCCTGTTTGCGGTTTCCATCCAAGCGATTTGATTTTCTTGGTGTCAAGAAGCACCTTTGGCTGGTCTCCTTTCCAGCCTGCTACGCCACCAGTGTATTCGCGCGTGACCCCTGAAAGCCCAAGCTCATCTATCACCCAGTCTGCAACCTGGTCGACAAACACAGTACTATCATGGCCAAGATTAAATATATTTGTTTGGTTTTGTGCCTTTTCAATGCCGGTAAATACGCCTCCAATGCAATCTTTAATGTAGAGAAACGACTTTTGCTGCTTTCCATTTCCTAAAATTTCGAGTTTCTTTGGGTTTTTTCTTAGTTTGTGGAAAAAATCAATGACAACGCCGTGCGGGTAGCGCTCACCAACGATTGAAACGAAGCGGTACATATAATTCTTCATGTCATAATAGAACGAAAATGCCTCAATGAGCGCCTCGCCGGCAAGCTTGCTTGCGCCATAAAGTGAGTTTTGCGTCTTTGGCGCGTCCTCCGGCGTCGGGATTATTTTTTGCTCTCCGTATACTGCGGCTGATGAGGTAAACGATATGCCTTTTATATCATTAAGCCGCATTGCCTCAAGTACGTTGTACGTGGCAATGGTGTTCTGTTCAAGGTCGATACGCGTATTTGCCATGCCCCCGCGGATATCTGCGTTTGCCGCAAAATGAAAGACAAAATCCACTTCTTTGAACGCCCGGGTTAATTTTTGCGGTTCCGTAAACAAGTCGATCTTTTCGAATGAATAATTTTTATTTTTCGCCTGCTCGCTCACCACATGGGGCTGGCCGGTGCGCATATTGTCTATTGAGATAACTGTTGCACCACGCGCTAAAAGTTCATCAACAACGTGGCTTCCGATAAAGCCCGCGCCACCTGTGACAACAACGGTTTTTGAAGAAAAGTCCATACATTCACCGATCCTGGTAAATAAGTTCGCTCCCCTGCGCTACGAACCGAAAGTGCACCTGCCGAAGGTCACGAAGCGCCCGCACCACTGCCGGCTGTTTTTCCTTCTCGCAGTAAAAGAGTAAAAACCCCCCGCCACCTGCGCCAAGTACCTTTCCCCCGGTCGCTCCGGCTTCGCACGCCGCCGTATAGTACCGGTCAATGTCATTGTTGCTTACGCCGTTTGCAAGCGATTTTTTTAACATCCACGATTCGTCAAGCAGTTCGCCAAACGATTCAAAACGATTATGGTTAAGTTCATTAAACATATGTTCGGCAAGGAAGCGCATCTTGTTGAGGGTGTCGCGTTTATTGCTAATATTACTCTTTTGCTCAGTAAGAACATCACTTGATTTTCGTCCAATACCCGTGTAGAAGAAAAGAAGGCGGGACTGAAGTTCTTCAAGCGTTTCGCGGTTTGCCCGAACCGGCATTATCTGCACCGATTCGTCCCGGTTGAACTTGATGAGCTTAAATCCGCCGTATGCCGCAATGTACTGGTCCTGTTTTCCGATCGGCTCACCGAGCTTCTCGATCTCGATCCTGCACGCCTCGCGCGCAAGCGTTTCGGCACTAGCCTTTTTATCGCAATATGCATGGAGCGCATTAAGCACGCCAACGATAAAGCTGCTTGAGGAGCCAAGGCCGGTTCCATGCGCGGGGACATCTGCGAGTGCACTTAACTCAATCCCGCGTTCGATCCCAAGGAGGCGTAACCCTTCGCGAATTGTCGGGTGCTCAATCTTGTCAATTGAATCAACAATCTCTGTTTTTCGGTAATTAAGGTGGATGCTCCCGTCAAACTTCCCGTTTGCCATGGCGTATATATATTGGTCAATGGCAGTTGAAAGGACGCAGCCATAATCCTCCTTGTAATAATCCCTAAAATCAGTCCCGCCGCCAAAAAAGGAAACACGAAGTGGGGTGCGCGAGGCAATCATGCTAACCACTTTTTGATAATATAAAGCTTAATCATATGGCCCATGATAAAATGGATATCTTCTGCGATTTCCACATTGTTTGTGTTTGCAAGGATCGTTTGATTTGCAATAGACATAACCTTTCCCCCTCCACATGCACACAGTGCAATGGTAAGCGCGCCAAGCTTATTTGCAACATCAAGCGCCTTAAGGACGTTTGGCGAGTTGCCGCTTGTGCTTATGCCAATGACAACGTCGTCCTTTTCCACAAAGTTCTCAAGCTGCCGTGAGAAGATCGATTCGTATGATTCGTCATTTGCCCATGCAGTCATGAGCGGCACGTTTTCATTAAGGCAGATGATCTTAAGGCGTTTATTGTGCATGCGCGCAGTCTTCGCAAGGTCGGCAGAAAAATGAAACGCGTTTGTCGCGCTGTCGCCATTGCCAAAGATATATACTGATTTGCTTTCTTGCGCCGCACGAAGGATCGCATCTGCAACTAGGGTAACGCCCTGCATTGGGATAGAGGCGATTACTGCCTGTAAGTCTTTTAAATACGCATCCATACTAAGAAAGGTATTGGATACAAGCGCTTAAAATAGTGCCGAAAATAGTTATTTGACAAGCTCCCCATACGCCTTTTCAAATGCCAGAATAGTATTTGAAACATCGAATTCCCAAGCTCGGGTGAGCGCATTTTTTGACAGTTTTTCTCGTAACGATGGCGATTTGTACAATTCTTCTATCTTATCAGCAAGGCTTTTTGGGTTGCCGGACGTAAAGGCCAAACCGCCTTCCCCCTTTGTCCAGGGCAATGCACCTTTGTCCGAAACGATAACCGGCAGGCCAAGCGACATAGCCTCGACAACCGTCCGCCCGAACGTTTCAAACCACCGCGCAGGATGGATAAAAACATGAGAGCGTGCGTACGTCTCAATAAGTTTGTCAAAGGCGAGATGGCCGTGAAAGATGACATTATGCTGTAACGTAAGGTCACGGACGAGCTTCATTATGTCGTCCTTTCTGTCGCCGTCGTTTCCAATAATATGGAGCGTGATGTCGGTTATGCCGCGCCTTTTAAGTTCCTCGACCGCGCGTACTGCAACGTCAACTCCCTTTGCATGGTCAAAGCGTGATGCGGTTACGAGATGAAAACCTTTTTCGAATTTTTTCAGACCGCGCGCTTTCTTAAAATGCGTAAAATCAAACCCGTCTGGAATGACGGTCATTTTTTCTTTTGGAAGGCCATATTCGGCAAATATCCTTTCTGCAAAGGGGCTTACTGGAAAAAAGCGCTCAATGTGGTGCCCCAAGATATGCAAGTACTGCTCCTGATACGCGCGTATCGGAATTGATGCGAGTTTTTTAATAAGGGGGAATTGGGAATGCGTAACGCGCGTATAAAGCCCGCAGGTTTTGTGGCATTCCCCATCCATGAGGGGAAAATTAGTGCAGAACATGTAGGTGTTCAGGTCGACGACAACAGGTGTTTTCCCCCCGCCTTTTTTGTACCTGCATGCGGCAATCAAAAGTGAAGGGTTATGGACGTGGTATATGTCAAACTCGCCCTCATACTTCTGTAAAAGTTTCGCTATTTCTGCATCTAACAACGGCGGAGCGCGCTCATCGATACGTTCTTCTATGAGTTTATATCGTTTTTTGCTTCCAATTGAATTCCGATCGGGCTGAAACGTGATGACTGAAACCTTGTGTCCGCGCTCAATGAGCTTTTGTGCGTAGAGGTCAAGGCTGAACATCGAGCCGCCTTCAAGATGGAGGTTAAGGAAATATTCGATAAAGGCAATTTTCATAGGCATACACTATTTGTGCTTTTCTTCTTTATTAATCCATTCGTGATAGTTATGTAAGCCCATATCAACGGTTGTTTTTGGTTTCCAGCCCAATAATTCCTGTGCTTTTTTGCTGTTTGCCTCTGTGTGCTCAACATCCCCCTTGACGCTTTCTGTGAAAACGAGCTTTGACCTGCTTTTTGTAATTGCCAGTATTTTTTCCGCCAATTGTTTTACTGAAACCTTGTTGCCACCACCAACATTAAACACATCCGTTTTTTCATAATCAAGCGCACGAACCGTTGCATCAACTGCGTCATCAATATAGGTAATATCACGCGTTTTTGTACCGTCGCCATAAATCTCAAGGTCCTCGCCGTTAAGCGCCTTGTGCATAAACTTGTTAATTGCCAAATCCGGCCGCATCCGCGGACCGTAGACGGTAAAATAGCGAAGCATGACAATTGGAATTCCGTAGAGCTGTGAGAAAACAGTGCAGTAGTACTCGCATGCCAATTTGCTTGCGCCATATGGCGAGATCGGTTGTGTGGGATGCTTTTCATCAAACGGAAGGTACGAGATTTTACCATACACCGAGCTTGAAGATGCAAAAACTATATTTTTAACGTCTTTTTTGCGTGCGAGTTCCAAAATGGTAAGCGTGCCCATGATGTTGACGTCGTTTGTCTTGACCGGGTCATCAACGGATACCCTGACGCCAGGCTGCGCCGCCTCATGGATGATGGTGACAATGCCCGTAAGGGCGCGTTCGACCGTTTTTGAATCACGGATATCGCCATCGACAAATTTGAAATTTTTGTTTGCGAGCGCGTTTTTAATATTTTTTTTCTTTAATTCGGGCGAATAATACGGCTCGAAATTATCTATGCCTGTAACATGATGCCCTTCGTTAAGCAACCGGTCAACGATCGTGCTTCCGATAAACCCTGCTGCACCGGTGACAAGGATGTTCATGCTATTTCCCCGCATTCTCCGGAGGAATTATCCCCTCCATCATCTTGTTTGCTTTTCGATAGGATTCGAGTGTTCCGATGTCGAGCCAATAGGGCAATGTACATATATAGCCCGCGAGCTCCTTACGCGTAACAAGTGCGGGAAAGAGCGACTGCTCAACCTTTGTTTTCTTAAGCTCAAGCGCCTCAAGTGCCTTAGGCTCAAGAATGTAGTAACCTGCATTTGCCTTGTTTGATTTGGCAGTACCATTAGGCGGCTTTTCCACAAATCGTTCTACGAGGTTGCCGTTCATCTCAGCCACGCCAAAACGCGGCACATCCTCCCATGGCACTTCAAAGAGCGCAACAGTTGCAAGCAGTTTTGACTTCTTATGGAAGTTGCACATGTCCTGGGCATCAAGCTCGGTTATATTGTCCCCATACGCGACAAATACCGTTTCCTTTATGTTCTTCTCAGTTACTATGGTCTTGAGGTCCCCTGCCGTTTCCCAGCAAAGCGTCCGCACGAGTTCGATCTCGATGCCAAGGTCGACATGGTCAAAGTATTGCTGTAGTGCATCGCGCATGTGCGAAACACCAATGTAGATTTTCTTTATGTCCTTGCATTTTTTCATGTTTTCAATGACATACTCAATAACCGGCTTTCCGCCAACTGGAAGTAACGGCTTTGGAATGCCATAGGTAAGCGGCTGTAAGCGCGTTCCCTTTCCTGCTGCCAATATGATGCCGATCATATAAATCATTTGTAGGTGTTTTCATCCCGCCTAGAAATTTTAAAGATAACGATTGTTTTATCCTTTTCCAAGACAAGATACTGAATGCGGAAAGGCCCAACCCTCATCCGATACGCATGTGGCCGACCTTCTAACGGAATTACCCCGTGCGGGTACGGATCCTCGGACAATGTTTGTAGGCGTTCTTTTATTCGTTCCTTGGAATCAGGGAATTGTTTTTCGGTAAACTTTTTTGGTTTATTGGCAATGCTAACAGTATATGGCATACGCATTACCAGTCGGAAAGCTTGGTAGTTTTTCCTTCCTTGTGCTCTTTCAAGGCAGCATCGTAATCAGCAATATCCCCTTCGCTCATTCGTTCAACTAACAATGCACTGATAAAGGAAAGCTGCTTTTTAATCTCTTCAACATCTTTATGGATTTCTTCAAGCGTAGCATTGTGCATAGTTACCACATACCATTTAAGACATCCGCTTATTTTAATCCTATCGACCTGTATCTAGAAACCAATTAATCGTTCTTTCAAGCCCGTCTTCAAGCTTGATTTTTGGCTCCCACCCGGTCGCTTTTTTGATCTTGGAGATGTCCGGCTTTCGCTTTACCGGGTCGTCCTGCGGGAGCGGCTTAAACACAATTTCAGATTTACTTTTGGCAAGCGATTTGGTAAGCTCCGCCAGTTCAAGAAGCGTTGTTTCGTGTGGGTTACCAATGTTAAAAATGTCAAACGAAATGTCAGAAAATGCAAGTTTGAGAAGGCCATCGAGGAGGTCGTCGATATAACAAAAACTACGCGTGTGTTTTCCATTTCCGTATACGGTAATGGGTTTGTTTGCAAGGGCTTGCGTAATGAAATTTGGGATCACCCTCCCATCATTCTTGCGTATCCGTGGGCCGTATGTATTGAAAATGCGTGCAAGGACTATCGGAAGCCCGTATTTTTTATGATAGTTTACGCAAAGGGATTCTGCAAAGCGCTTGCCTTCATCGTAACAGGAACGTATCCCCACCGGATTTACGTTGCCCCAATAGCGTTCAGTCTGCGGATGCACTTCTGGATCGCCATACACTTCGGAAGTTGAGGCATGCAAAACGCGCATGGTATGCTTTCGCGCGTTTTCAAGAACATTTTTTACCCCAAATGCGTTTGTCTCAAGCGTTTCAATGGGGTAGCTCTGATAGTCTACGGGGCTTGCGGGGCATGCAAAGTCAAGCGTAAGGTCTGCCTTTATATCAAACGGCTTTCGGATGTCATGCTCAATAAACTCAACGTCAAGTCCATCGATATTCTTATGCGTTCCGCTGATTAAACTGTCAAGGACAATGACCTGGTGACCACCTGCAAGCAGCCTTTCAGAGAGATGGCTTCCAATAAAACCTGCACCGCCAGTAATGAGGATTTTCATAACGTATTACCTGCCATCATTTTTATTAAATCTGATGTTGAGATAACTTTTATAGTACGTTGCCCTTTTAATAAATCCGGGTCAGTTGACCAAATACTCATATTAAGTTTTAGAGCCAGCGCAACAAAAGGCCAATCACTTTCATCCTGCTTACAAATTTCTCTTGCTTCATTTTCATTTTGTCTATAAGCTTCAAGCGGAATAATATCGATTTGTTTAATTACAAGTGTTAATGATTCGCTAAACTGTTCTTCTGTAAAGTGCGCATATTCCTTGAACTTTTCTTTATTTTTCATTATTTCATATTCAACTCGTTCAGGAGAATGTAGCTTTAGGTACGGACTAAACAATATATTTCTGTGCTTCCTGCCTTAAGAAGCGCTGCAACAACGACACTTGTATCGACCACTAAGTCCATACTATGACCTATTTTGTTCGTTGTGCTACTCTGCCATTCCTTTCTTTATCATTCTTGCAAGCTCAAGCACATCCTTGTCACTTGCCTTACTTGCACTTGTTAGTTTATTAAGTAGGTCAAGCTCGCGAGCCTTCTGCCACCATGCCTGGCGTGCGACTTCGCTCCAGTTTATTTCTGGATGATTATCAAGCAATTTTTTGAGTTCTTCAGGTACTGCGATTGTTACATTTACCATAGTAATCACATACATGTATGTGCAATAAGGATTTATAAATATTATCACGAATACAGAATAATAAAAATAAGATTCAAATAAGCACTTATAAACTATTACTTCATAAAAGAATTATTGATATTCATGAAAATCATGTTTTTCTTTAACTGGGAGTTCTCGAACTTCTGCCATGCCCTTGCAAAATTTGTAAAGAACAAATACGAGGATGCCTCGTTTTGCGGCGTAGTGGTGCAGAAGAAGGATTTGCCGGCACTACAGAATCAAAAGGATGTCGACTATGAGCTCGTCGTGCTTCGCGACATATTTAACAAGTATAAAGAAGAAAAGGTTGATGACGAATTCTTAAAAAAGCTCGAAAAAGAATATGGAAACCCATATCTACTTGAAATGGTTTATTCAGATCGGGAGATCGTGCCGCCCTTTGCAAGCAACAGCTATAGCCATGATGACGTAAAGAAGATGATCCAGGTGCTTTTCAAGGGCTTTGAGGAGTTTATCGACAGGACAAAACCGGATTACTTCATGTTTGACTGCATTGCGTCTTTACCGTCATTTGTACTCTACGCAGTTGCAAAGAAAAAAGGAGTAAAACCGATCGGATTTACCTATTCGCGAGTTGAGGATCGCTGCTATTTTGTATCAAATCCCTATGATAATCCAGAAGCAGTCATTGAGGCATTTGAGAAAATAAGAAAAACAGGCAAACGGCCAAAGGAAGCACACGAACAGGCACTTGACTTTCTGAAGCGGTTCAGGACTGCCGACCTCAAGCCAAAGTATATCCAGAACCTGCCGATTTCTGAGAAAAAGGTGTTTTCAGCGCGGCATTATTTTCTTAGGTTCTTTGAGTACTGGTGGCAATACTATTTAGAGGATCAGGCAAGCGAATATAATTTACGCGGTAAAACGCCATTCAACAGGACGCTTGAAAAGATCACCCAGGTGGGAAGGAAAATGAGGTACAAGGATTTCTTTGAAAGGCCCGATTATAATGAGGAATTCGTCTATTATCCATTGCACCTTGACCCTGAGCTTGCAACCATGGTGCAGGGGCCCCCGTATGTGGACCAGCTTAACCTTATTCGCTTGATTGCCAGGTCAATCCCAATCACATGCAGACTATACGTAAAGGAACATCCGCTTATGTATAAACGGGGCTGGCGCGCAACGGGATTCTATAAGGAGCTCAAGAGGATCCCAAATGTAAAGCTGATCGACCCCACCGTCAGTTCACGGGACATAATAAAAAACGCAAAACTCGTCTTCTCGATTACCGGTACGGTCGGCTTTGAGACAATACTCCACAAAAAACCAGTACTCGTATTTGGGGACTGTGTCTATTCGCCGCTCTCTTTTATTGGCAAAAATGTTAACCCGATGCAACTGCCACAAACAATACAGTCGCTCATTGCACAGTATAAGCATGATGAAGAGGAACTGGTTGATTTCCTTACTGCAATTTATGAGAAAAGCATCGGTGTTGACCTTTCGCTTCTTTTTGGATACGTCTATCCGGACATTACTGCTGACCAAATTGCAAAGCTTGATGATTTTAAGCGGCTTGCAAGCTACATCTGTAGTGAGATATTTGATGCAGATGGCCGTGCCTGAGTCTTGAGCCCTTGTGGCGTATAAATAATCCTTGATTCACGCGCTTTCTCCAGATGATCGCGCGGGGTGTAAAAACGGTCCCCGACCTGTATGAAACGCCGTACATCAGTGCCCCCGTCATCAGTTACGCTCGTAAGTATGATGCTTCCGCCCTGCGTCGCAACAAACAATGCGCCCTCATGTATTCGATACACGATCCCTATTTGGAACGGGTGGAACGTCCCGTCCTTTGTTGTGGATGAGCACTTCTTTACCCGCACGCACATGTCATTGACAAAGGTTATTGCCCCTGAGTACGGATCGTCAAACGCATCAATGAACCGCTCGATGTGCATGGTGTCCCACTCCCAATTAACATACGCCTGGGAATCGGTATGCAACGTGGCCAGTACGTGCTTTTGGACTCGTCCTGTGAAACAAGTTCGAATTCCGTACCCATTGCAAGCTCATCAAAGAACTCACCAAGAAACGTTGCGTCAATGGTAAGGGCGTACTCATAAAATTCCTTTGGCAATTTGTACTCCTTTGGGAACGTATAGATTTTTTGCTTTATGATGTCCCCGGCATCAATTCCAGGGGTAACAAGGTGAAGCGTGTGCCCGCCCTGCCGCTCACCCGCAAGTATCCTCCAGGAGTAACCGCCGCCACCCCGATACTGGGGGAGGTTGCTTCGGTGGAGATTGACTAATTTTCCGTTAAAACGGTCGATAAACTCCTTCCTGAATATCCAGGCTGCGGCAAGCGAAAGCCCGCAGGTGGTGCTAGTTATGAGCGAGATGACGTGCCCGTCAGTATTGACATTGTCCGATACGTAAAAGGGGATGTTCTTCTGGCTTAGGAGCTCGCCAAGCGAGATGTCGTTTGGATTATTTAGTACTTGCTCACGCGCATGGCGCGCGCTTGTAACAACCGTTACGCGGTATCCGCGCCGTATAAGCTCACGTGCAGCATGTGCGACGACCTCCCCGCCGCCAAGGATCATGAAATGATCTATTTTTCCGAAATTAACCAAACTGACCACCACAGAACATGAAGTTAGATGAAAAAAGGTATAAAATACTACTGCTTTTTGATACTCATAACAAGATCGGTACGGGTTATGCCGCCTTCTGTAACTTTTTTTGTTTTTCGCACCATAAAGCCGCTCTTAAGGTACGCGATAATTGCGGGCACATTTTCCGCCTGCACGCCAAGCTCAACCTCATTCATTCCAAGCTCGTCAAAACAAAATTGAGTTATGCGTTTTAACACTTCAGGTGCGATTCCTTTTCCCTGCCAGTTTGTATCCCCAATCATGATGCCTACGATTGCATGCTTTTTTTTCCAGTTGATTGGCTCAAGCTTTACATTTCCGATATGGAGATTAGTTTCGTTTAGGAAAATACCGTAGAAAAAACAGTTTGGATCTTCAATGCGTTTTTTGACATAATCCTGGAGCTCAGCAATTGTTGATTTTTTTGTGGCAAGGTACTGGGTAACAGTCACGTTGTTAAGCCACGAGCAGTAGCGTTCAGTTACATCGTCGGGAGTAAGGAGCCGTAAGTAGGTGCGCTCGCTTTGCAGTTTTTGGGAAAAATCTTTTGTGTTCACAGAAACACCTTATAAGGTATAACCGATGTTTATTAAAAAATCACCAGTTCGGCCTCACATTAATGCCGGCATCATGCAAATACGCACGCGCCTTAATGGTACTCTGGTCAGTAAAGTGGAACATGCTTGATAATGCAACTGCTGAAGCATGGCCTTTTTGTATTCCTTCCAAGAGATGTTCCAATGTACCGACTCCGCCGTTTGCAATAACTGGAATCTTGAGCGCGTCCGCGATCGTTTTAGTTAATTCAATATCATAACCAGTTCGAGTTCCCTCGCGATCAATTGAAGTAAGTAAGATTTCGCCCGCACCAAGTTCCTGGGCTTCTTGTGCCCATTCAAGCGGATCACGGCCGGTTTCTTTTTTACCGCTGCGGGTAAATACTTCATATCCATCGTTCTTTTTCCGTACGTCAATTGAGACAACGACGCATTGCGAACCAAACTGTTCTGCTGCCTCCCTGATAAGTGCGGGACGCTCAATAGCCGTCGTATTAAGCGCAATCTTATCTGCGCCAACTTCAAGGAATTTTCGTATCTGTTCAACGCTCTTTATCCCGCCGCCAACAGTAAACGGCATAAAGCACTGTTCTGCCACCTGCGCAGCAATATCGTATGAGATAGTTCTTTCTTGGGACGTTGCCTCAATATCCAAAAATACAAGTTCGTCTGCCTTTTGTGAGTCATACACGCGCGCAGCAGTCACCGGGTTTCCCGTATCGCGAAAATGAGTAAACTGCACGCCCTTTACGCAGCGATTATTCTGAAGTAAAAGTACCGGGATAATCCTTACCTTAAGTGATGAGGCTTGCATAGTAAAACCTTATAAATTCATGAAATTCTCAAGTATTTTTAGCCCATCCTTCTGGCTCTTTTCAGGATGGAACTGGGTTGCAAAGATGTTATCCTTTGCAACAGATGCGACAAACTCGTCACCGTAACTACAGGTTCCGCTAATAACAGTTGGGTCGTCAGGATAAAGTGCAAAGCTATGTACGAAGTAAAAGGACGTTTTTGGTTTGATCCCGGCCAGGATTTTTGATTCCTTCTTAAGGATAAGATCGTTCCAGCCAACATGCGGGACTTTCAAACCCATTTGTTCTACCGGTAGCTTTCGCACCTCTCCTTTAACCCAGTCCAAGCCATCAAATTTTCCAAGCTCATAAGAGCGCGTTGCAAGTAATTGCATGCCTAGGCAGATGCCTAAAAACGGCTTTTTCTTCTTAAGCACTTCACGAGTCATTATTTCAATAAGATCACGTTTACGAAGGTTTTCCATTGCATGGCCGAATGCACCAACGCCAGGGAGAATGAGCTTGTCTGCAGACTCCACGTCTTCCTTCTTAGAGGAGATCGTAACGTCTGCGCCAAGCGTGTAAAGCGCCTTTTCCACAGAGCGTAGGTTGCCCATGCCGTAGTCGATAATGCAAATCATGCGGTGCGCACCTAGTCGTCATCAGTGAAACGCCACTCGTCCTGGTCGTGGAGCTTCTTTTCCTTCTTCGTATTTTTGAAATCGTGCTTATACGGGCTAATCATGTGAGATGCGGCAGTCTCGTTAAACTCCTCTTCCGTGAGGCCGACGATTTTTAGGAAAATATCTAAACTGGGCGGCCGTTTGCCGTCGTACTCCTTGGTAAGTTTCATTGCCTCGTCGCGATTCATGCGGTTATTCCGTATGTCAATGCTGGTAAGATGTGCCGTTCTTCCGTATCCGCGCTTTATGAAACGGATATAGTCGCGTACCCCCTGCATGCCGCATTCTACCTTCTCATAGTAATATTGCGGCGCGACGTTTTCTTTTAGGTCGCCTTTCCATCCAAGCTCCCTGCTGATTACCTCAGCCTGTTTTGGGATGTCCCATGGAATATACGTACCAAGGCAGACCGACTTGATGCCTGCTTTTTTGAACTCACGTAAGGATGGGTATGTGTAAGGCAATAAGTCACGCGCCGTAATGTTGGGGTCGTCAAGCATGCCAAGCATGTCCTGAGCCGTGATCCCTAAATTTACACACTTGTTAAAGCGCTCTTCATCTACCTCTTCTGGGTTTTCAAAATTATAGTAGCTCATGTACTCTGCAACTGATTCGCCCCACATAAGTAACGGGATGTTAAGTTTTATCGCCATTCTGATTGGATATGAATAGATGCCCGTATGGCAGTGCCAGCAGAAATCCCCTTTTCGTACAAACGATTCAAGCATGAGTTTTTTTACAATCTGCCAGTTTGGCCTAAAGTGTAAATAATCCACCCCTAATTTCTTGATTGCACGCATTGCGTTTTCACGGTTTGTCGGACGGAAAAACCCATGGTCAAATGAAACAATGAGCGGTTTTAGCTTTAATTCTTTGACAACGTAATAGGCCTGAAAGGTACTGTCTTTTCCACCGCTAAACGGCACAATGCAGTCATAATCATACTTGCCGCGATACTGGTCAACCAGTTCTAAGAGTTCCTTTTTTCTTTGTGCCCAGTCAATTTTGGTGTTCTTGAATTCGACGTTCCTGCAGACACTGCACACGCCATCCTTGTCAAACGTGACTGCATCCTGCGTTTCTGGAATGACACATTTTACACATCGCTTAAGCGGCGGGGTTCCGCCATACTCTACTGGTTTTGAAATGCTTGGGTTCATAGGAATACCTCTATTATATTAGACGTATCCACTCAGTCGACTTATTTATATGTTTTTGTAATTTTATCTTAAAAATTCGATATTATTAAATATTTATCTTAAATATTAAGATTATGGACCTAGATGCAAAAGATTGTAAGATACTTGATCTTTTACAGGAGAATTGCCGTATGCCGCTCACTGCACTTGCAAAGGAGGTTGGCTTGTCAATTGATTCGGTAAAGAAGCGGATGCAAAAAATGATTGACAAGCGGATTTTTTATCCAAAAATACAACTCCGGCCGCGTAATTTCGGGTTTGCAAATGTGGTGGATGTACGGGTGAAATTGCAGTACGGGTCTGAAAAAGATGTTGAGGAATTTATTGCGTATCTTAAGAGCCACCCGCAGGTTGTTGAACTCTTCTCAGTTGCAGGAGAATGGGATATTGCAATGGTGCTTATTGCGCGTGATGCAATTGAGTTAGGGAATTTGACTGCAACCATTCGAAATAAGTTTGGAAAGTTAATCAATTCCTGGACAGTTTCACTTACCATCAAGAGTTATAAATTTGAAAACTATAGTATGAGTGCATTAGGAAGCATCAGTGCGAAAAAGGGGAGGGAATCATATGAAAGGTAATATTTGCATTATTCCAGCACGCGGCGGAAGTAAGGGTGTTCCGCGAAAGAACGTTCGGTTGCTTAATGGTATTCCGGTGATTGTGTACTCGATCAAGGCTGCACAGGATGCTAAGATCTTTGATGCGATCTACGTTTCAACTGAGGACAAGGAAATCGCAGATGTGGCACGAAAAGCAGGGGCACTCGTAATTGACAGGCCAAAAGAACTCGCATCAGATAAAGCGCCAATGCCCCCCGTTATTGAACATGCGCTTGAGCATCATATAAAAAATAAAAAAAGCGAGCCCGAATGGATTTACATTCTGCAACCAACCTCGCCGTTACGAAGTAAAGAAGACGTACTTTCTGGCCATGCAATTGCACAAAAAGAATCGTGCGATTCTGTTATGGGTGTTTTTGAGGCTGATGACCCGCCGCAGTGGACACTTACTCCTGATGAAAATGGATTTCTAAAGCCATTGTTTCCAATTGAGAAGTATCTTGCCCGCAGGCAGGATTTGGAAAAGGCGTATTTTGATGCACCGCTCTATGCAATAAAGACAAGTGCATTTCGAAAGTATAAACGGTTCTTGACAGATAAGACACGGTATTTTGTCGTTCCCCGTGAACGTGCGGTTGATATTGATACTGAACTTGATTTTAAGTTCGCGGAGTTTTTGGTTGGACGTTAGGTGATGACTAATCAAGGATATCAGTAAGTTTAATTTCAACAGCGTTTGATACGATATAAGATAAAAATTTCTCCTTTGATAATCTATTCTGTTGAATGAGTTGATAAATTTTAAAAAGTTCCGTAGAAGAGATAATACAACAATCAAAATCTTTTAGTAGAATATCAACGTGTTGCTTGCTTAAAGGAGAACGTTCTGCTGGCGGCGTTTCACATTGTTGGTTGATAACAACGCATAATTTTGGTTTTTGTCCTTCTCGAGTTTCCCATTCCTTTTTATGAGTATATAACTGATTATCTATTTCTCGTCTAGATTCATGATCAAGATTTTTTCTCATTCCTTTTATTTCAAATAAAATTGATGTTTTATTATATGTTACAATTAAATCAGAACCATATTTTTTGATATAACTAATTCCAAGATCATCAAATAAAATCTTCACTGCATTTTCGAGAACAGATCCTTTTGACCATAGAATTCCCTTAATTGTTTTATACTTTATTAGTCTAGTGTAATTCTCATTTAATTTTTTATTCAGTTCTAAACTCTCTTTCATTAAATGGGTTTCTTCGTCAAATAATACTGTGCTTGCCCATTTTGGTTCTATGCTCTCTTCTAAAATTTTTAAATTAAAAACATAGCTAACGAGGACAGATAAAAGAACTGAACATTCTGAGATTTTCTCCCCATCTGAATGGCTACGATTATAATAACTACGAAGACGACCAAAAATTTTAGGAAAACCAATCCAAATAGTACTTTTATATTTCCATACCAAAGGATAATCTCGGATGTCTTTTAATAAAATCGTACTTCCAGACGGAATAGATTTATAAGAATTTAAATAACCCTCAGCATATAACGTATTAAATGTATGATTATCTTTCGGTTTAATGGTTTTTCCTGGTGAAGAATAAAATTCAAATTTAACAGAATCTCCGGAAATAGAGTCAATAAAAGAATCAAGTATATGAGTATTATTTGATTTTCTGCCAAATGCAGATTGAAATTCTAAATTAGTTGAACTACAAACACCATTCCCTATAACTAAAATTGGTTTTCCAACGATTTTTTCTACTAGAACTCGAGGAAATTCTTCATCGCTCATAATGCAGAAATAATCATATTCTAATGGATCAAATGGTGGATTAGTTCCTATGTAAACTTCGTAGTTGCTGAACTTATCTTGTTTTTCAATATTACTAGAATAAAAGAAGATTTTTATCATACTAAATAATTAAATTAAAGGGTTTTTATATATAATTAATTCATAAGATAATGGAGGCTTGATTTCATGACATATGTAGACGGGTTTGTTTTACCAGTGCCAAAGAAAAACATACAAAAATATCGTAAGATGGCACAAGATGCAGGAAAGGTATGGAAAAAACATGGTGCACTCCACTACTTTGAATGTGTTGGGGATGACTTAACTCCAAATATGGGACACGATATGAAAATAGTGACATTTCCGCGCATGGCAAAAGTAAAGCCTGGCGAAACGGTCTTTTTTTCATTCATTGTTTTTAAGTCACGCGCTCACCGGGATAAGGTCAATAAGAAAGTAATGAAAGAAATGGAAGAATACATGGAAAAACACAAGGACATGCCAATGCCGTTTGATGTAAAACGCATGGCATACGGCGGATTTAAGACGCTCGTTGAAAAGTGAAAAAATGGAAAGTAGGCACATAAGCGTCTTTATCGACCGCCCGGTGCATGAGGTATACGAATTTACAAGAAAACCGGAAAACTTACCGCTCTGGGCAAGCGGTTTAGGCGAATCAATCAAAAAAGTAAAGGGCGGATGGGTCGCTGATTCGCCAATGGGAAAAATACGGATCACGTTCGCCAAGAAAAATGAGTTTGGGGTTCTTGACCACGATGTAACGCTTGAGTCAGGCGTAACAATCCGTAACCCCATGCGCGTTATCCCAAATGGTACGGGAAGCGATATTGTTTTTAGCCTCGTACGGCAGCACGGCATGGATGATAAAAAATTTTCAGACGATGCCGCGTGGGTGGAAAAGGACCTAAATACGCTTAAACAAGTAATGGAAAACGCAGGCGAGAAACAATTAATAGAGAAATTAATGCACGAGGGTTATACAAACGTCCGTGCGTGCCCGGTAGGTGAGCCGGGCAAGCCGTTTTCTGATGAGCACACCCATGACGTACACACTGTGCACATCATTACAGATGGTGAACTGACGCTTATTGATAAAAATGGCACGCACGTGCTAAAAAAAGGGATGCGCTTTGAGATACCTGCCGGTACGCGACATATTGCAAAAACGGGGCCAAAAGGCTGCCGCTTTGTTGTAGGGGTAAAGGAAGGCAAAGGATAAGCGTTATAACCCCTCCATTTTACTATATTCTTATGTCAGAAACAATTACAATAGGCTCAAGAAGAATAGGCACACATGAGCCATGTTTCATTATTGCAGAAGCAGGCGTAAACCATAACGGCAGTTTAGCAAATGCAAAAAAACTTGTTGATGCGGCAAAAGAAGCGGGTGCAGATGCAGTCAAATTCCAGGCATTTAATACTGAAGAACTTGCAACAAAAGATGCAGAAAAGGCATCATATCAGGATGCAAACGATCCCCGGCACAAAAATCAATTTGAGATGCTAAAAAGCCTTGAATTACAGGCAGATGAGTTTAGAGAACTTGCAGCGTATTGCAAATCAAAGGGAATCCTTTTTCTCTGTACGCCATTTGATATTAAAAGTGTCGATTTACTTGAATCGCTTAACGTACCTGCATACAAGATTCCATCAGGAGAAATTACCAATGTCCCATACTTGCGCTACATTGCAAAGAAGAAAAAACCGATGCTTATTTCTACAGGCATGGCAAACATGGACGAGGTAAAGCGTGTTCTCTCTATTATTTATGAGCAAGGAAACAAGCAAGTGGCACTCTTTCAGTGCGTAACAAGCTACCCTGCACCGCCTGGGTTACTTAATCTTAAGGCAATGGAAACTATGCAAAAGGAATTCAAGGTACCAGTTGGATTTTCTGACCATAGTAAAGGAATAGTTGCAGATATTGTTGCTACAGCCTTAGGTGCCTGCATGATTGAAAAACACTTTACACTTGATAAAACAATGAAAGGCCCAGATCATAAGGCTTCACTTGAACCAGACGAATTAAAAGAGATGATAGAATCGATTCGACTTGCAGAACAGATGCGCGGAAATGGGATAAAAAAACGTACAGCAGTTGAAGAAGAGATCATGCCAAAGGTACGAAAGGGGATATATGCTTCTAAAGATATCAAAAAAGGGGAGAAAATAACTGAAAAGAGCGTAGCAACAAAACGGCCGGTTGATGGCATTGGAGCAGAAGAATACGACAAAGTGATTGGAAAGAGCACTAAAAAGGATATTAGAAAGGGTAGTACGATTACGTGGGATGATCTCTCGTAAAGAATTAAAACTATGCGCTGGTAACGCAAAGATTTGGCAAAAGTGTGCGTTGTAAATGCAAAGATTTAAATACATATTCGATCTAATTCTCTTATGGCAACGTTAGAGGACATAAAAACAGCAATCGTGGATCGGGAAGAAGAACTTAAGAAAAAGTTTCAAACCGAAAATATCATTAAACGAGAAGCGCAGGATATGCTTCCTAAATTAACCTCTGATGTTGCACTCATTATTACAGGTCCGCGACGGTGCGGCAAGTCCATTCTTGCATATATGGTAGTAAAAGAAATGAGGGGGGCATACGTAAATTTTGATGATGAGCGTTTGCGCCTTGATTCGGCAGAGTTAAATAAGGTCATTGAGGCGCTCTATTCGCTTAAGGGAGAATTAGAATACATAATCTTAGACGAAATTCAAAATATAGTTGGATGGGAGCTCTTTGTATCGCGCCTTCTCCAAACCAAAAAAATCATAGTTACTGGAAGTAATGCGCGTCTTTTAAGTAAGGAACTTGCAACACACCTAACGGGTAGGCATATTGATTTAGTGCTACTCCCATTTAGTTTTCGCGAGTTTCTTGCGTTTAAGGAAATAACATACACGCATAGTACACAATCAAATGTAGAACTAAAGAAGCAATTCAAAGAATATGGTGAAAATGGAGGTTTCCCTCTTACCTATAAAGTAGGCAAAGTATTCCTTGCAGAAACCTATAAGGACATTATCGAGCGGGACGTCCTTCAGCGATACCAAATCAGATACCCATCAGTGCTAAAGGAATTGGCGCAGTACCTTATTTCAAATACTGCAAAGGAAGTTTCATTTAACAAATTAAAGGATGTGCTTAACGTAAAGAGTGCACATACGATAAAAGAGTATACAACCTACCTACAAAACACATATCTAGTATTTTTGCTTGAACGATTTTCATTTAAGCTTAAGGAACAGATGCGTGCTCCTAAAAAGGTCTATTGTATTGATACCGGACTTGCTCAAACAGTAAGCTTTAAGGTCTCTGAAGATACGGGACGAGTACTTGAAAACATTGTTGCAATTGAGCTTTTTAGGCGAACAGTAGCTCAAAAAAAATCTCTCTACTATTGGAAGGACCATCAACAACGCGAAGTTGACTTTGTTATCAAGGAAGAAAATAAGGTAACCAAACTTATCCAAGTAACTGATATTTCGTCCAAAAACGAACTTGAGGAAAGGGAAACAGCGTCGCTTCTAAAAGCAGCAAATGAACTCAAATGTAATGACTTACTTATACTTACGCGAGATTATGGAGATGAAATAACTATTCAAAAAAGAAAAATCCAGTTTATACCTATATGGCGATGGCTTCTTGAGAAATAAATTTACCAATCTGAAAGTTTTACCATCTTTCCTGTTCGATACTCCTTCATTGCTTGGTCATAATCAATTTTATCCTGTTTTGTCATTTTCTTATTTTTTAGTATTTTACGCATTGACGCACGTAAATATTACTTCGTAGCCGTTTTTTAATTCTATCGAGTGATAAATTCTAATAAGAATAAATTAATGAGATCGATTTTGATATGTCAACCAAAAAAATCCTCCTCATAAGCCATAACATCCTTGGATTTCGTGCACTCAAAAAAATGGTTGAGAACAGATTTAACGTGATTGGAGTAATCGCACGAAAGGAGGCAAAGCCAGGTAAAATTATTTCTGATTATTGTGACGAGTTTGAGGCGTTTTGTGCTAAAAATAATATTGCACATCATGAAGCGGAAAACATCAACAACAGTGAGACGCTTGAGTTTGCGCGCTCACTTAACCCGGATGTAGTGCTTGTGATGGGCTGGTCGCAGATCATAAAAGACGAGTTCTTCAAGATTCCAAAAATAGGCGTATTTGGAACGCATCCGTCACTTTTGCCAAAGAATAGGGGAAGTGCAGCGATCCCTTGGCAAATAATCAACAATGAGAAAGAAAGTGCATTAACAATGTTTAAGATTGAGCCAGGAGATCACCCCGTAGATAGCGGAGATATCTACGCACAAGAGCGGTTTCCAATCGAAGCTGACGAGAGCGCCTGTTCGTTTTATGAAAAGGCAGTACAGGCAGCAGAGAAAATTGTTGAAACAAAACTTGCAGATGTACTTAGTGGCAAGATAAAAGGAAAAAAACAGGATGAGAGTACGGCAACCTATTTAACAAGAAGAAGGCCAGAAGACGGTTTAATTGACTGGACTAAAGATAGAGAATACGTTGAACGATTCATACGCGCGGTTGGATCACCGTATCCGGGGGCATTTACCTTTTATAAAGAAAAGAAAATAATGGTCTGGAAAGCACGCATGGTTAGTAGTAAGGATAATAGCGATACTCTGATTCCAGGAACAATAACAACGCGAGTTAATTCAATTATTGTGAAATGCGGGACGGGTGCTATCGAGCTATTAAAAATTACAGATAAAGACGGAAATACCTTAAATCTAAACATTCTTAAAACAGGCGAGCGATTTACTACTAAAGAGGAACTATTATGAAGATACTTATACTAAGCCCGCATCCGGATGATGAGACGTTAGGCGCAGGTGGCACACTTTTAGCACATGCAAAAAAGGGTGATGAACTATACTGGTGTATCATCACTGAGGCATACACGCCGGAATGGTCGGCAGAATTTATAAGAAAGAGAAAAGAAGAAATCGCACAGGTTGCAAAGGCATACGGAATGAAAAAAGTGTTTACCCTTGGATTCCCAACAGTAAAACTTGACACAATTGGACAAAAGAAGATCAATGATGCAGTGCAAAAAGTAGTGGAAGAAGTAAAACCAACTGTCGTCTATCTGCCCTTTGTCCATGACCTAAACAGGGACCATGAAATGACGTTTCATGCAGGCATGGTTGCAACACGGCCAAAGGAAGGCACGTCGATAGCAAAATTACTTTGTTATGAAACAGTTTCAGAAACAGAATGGGGCTGCTATTCAAAAGAGCGTGCCTTTGTGCCAAACTACTATGTGGATATTGAGAAAACATTTGAGGCAAAGCTAAAGATTCTTGAAACCTACAAAAGCGAGCTAAAAGAGCCACCTCACCCACGATCAAAAGAGGTTCTGCGCGCACTTGCAGTAAAGCGAGGCTCAGAAAGCGGCATGAAGATGGCTGAGGGATTTGTCGTAATCCGAATTAAAGAGGAGTAAAATGAAACGGAAAATCTGCGTGATGACCGGAAGCCGTTCGGAATACGGGATACTCTATGAGGTAATGAAAGCGATCAAAAATGAAGTTAAACTTGAGCTCATCACCCTTGCAAGCGGCATGCATCTTCTCAAATCATTTGGAAATACGATTGAGTACATAGAAAAGGATGGGTTTACCGTAGATGAAATAATTGACATGGCAAGCGAGACTGATGATTCTAACACAGAAATGGCACGCTCAATTGCAAAAGGCATAGGAGGAATGGTGCGTGCATTTCAAAAACACAAACCGGATATTGTTTTAGTACTTGGAGACCGTACAGAAGCACTTGCAGGGGCAATTGCTTCGTCTTATATGAACATCCCGGTTGCCCATATTCACGGCGGAGACAATGCAAAGGCGGGCCTTGATGAGATGACGCGCGGTGCAATTACGAAACTATCTCATATCCATTTTCCTGCAACGAAAAAAAGTGCAGCACGCATCAAGAAAATGGGCGAGGCCCCATGGCGCATACACATGACCGGCTCGCCTGCAATTGACTATTTAAAAAAGCAGAAAGTGCCTGAAAAGGAAGCCCTGTTTAGAAAGTACGGATTTGATACTAGTAAACCGGTCATCCTTGTAGTCCAGCACCCCGTTACAACAGAAACAAAAGAGGCAACAGAACAAATAAGAAAAACGCTTGAGGCACTTAAAGAACTTGCGCTCCAGACAATTCTCATTTACCCAAATGCTGATGCAGGCGGAAGGAGCATGATAGAGATAATTAAATCGTATGAACCTTCTATGCCATGCCTTAAAACATTCCAAAGTATATCGCATAGTGACTATCTAGGGTTCCTAAAATATGCAGGCGCGGTGGTTGGTAATTCAAGTAGTGGTATTATTGAGGCACCGTTTTTCAAAACACCTGCTGTGAATATAGGGATACGTCAGGATGGACGCGAGCGCGGGATAAATGTAATCGACGTACCGATTCATAAAAAAGAAGCAATCCTGAGTGCAATAAAAAAGGCACTAGGCAATGCGTTTATAAAAAAGCTCAAACAATGCAAAAGCCCGTATGGTGATGGAAACGCATCACAACGAATTGTTAAAGTGCTTTCTCTAATTCCGCTTGACAAGAAACTATTGCAAAAGAGGATGATGGAGGAATAATAATGGAAGAACGCTTCAAGAACTGGAAACCGCCGACCTTTGACGAAAGAGGTATGACCAAATGGAACTGGATGTGCCAATATAATGAAAACTTAAAGCTTGCAAAAAATACGGATATTGGCGCATTTACGTACATCAACGCAAAACATGGCGTGGAAATCGAGGAAAACGTGCAGGTCGGCTCGCACTGTTCGATCTACTCATGGTCAACAATCGATGATAAGCACGGAAAAGTCGTAATCAAAAAAAATGCCCGAATCGGAAGCCACTGTGTCATTATGCCAGGAGTAACCATTGGTGAAAACGCAGTAGTTGGTGCATTAAGCTTTGTTAATAAGGATATTCCTCCAAATGTCATAGCATACGGTAGCCCTGCGAAGGTAGCCAAAAAGAAATGATTGTATGGAATGGAAACTGCCACTTTTTAAGATGTACTCGGAAAAGGACGATCTTGAAGCAGTTACTGCTGTAATCAGGCGCAATATGTACTGGGCGATAGGGCCAGAGATTAAGGAATTTGAAGGGCAGGTCGGGCAATATATCGGAAGAAAATACGCACTTGCGTTTAATTCAGGCACGTCTGCACTTCATGCGCTTATGATCGCATACGGGATAGGCGAAGGCAATGAAGTGATTGTGCCCTCATTTAGCTTTATTGCAACTGCAAATGCGCCCCTTTTTGTCGGCGCACGGCCGACATTTGCAGAAATTGAGGAAAAGACATACGCACTTTCTACAAAAGATGTGGAAAAACGAATAACAAAGAAAACCCGCGCGATCATGCCCATCCATTATGGCGGTTCGCCTGCGCTTGAAATAAATGAACTGCGCGAATTGGCGGAAAAACACGGACTTACCCTTATCGAAGATGCTGCCGAATCGCTTGGCGCTTCGATTTCAAATAAGAAAGTTGGCACGTTTGGGGATAGCGCGATACTAAGCTTTTGCAGCAACAAGGTGATCAGTACGGGGGAAGGCGGCATGGTGGTTACGGATAACCCAAAAATATATGAAAGGCTCCTTTTAATCCGCTCGCAGGGACGGGCTGAAGGAAACCAAAACTTCTTTAATTCCGCGGCCTCGATGGACTACGTTACCTTGGGGTACAACATGCGCATGCCGACCATGGTGGCGGCACTTGGAATTTCACAATTTAAGAAAATTGAAAAGATAATCGGTATGAGGCAAAAAAATGCCCGGCAGTTAAGCGAATTACTCTCTCGCTCAGCTATCACGCTTCCCTATCTTGATGGATCGATTAACCACGTGTTCCAGATGTATACCGTGCGATTTAAGGATCAGAAAACGCGTGATCGGGTAAAGGAAGCGCTTGCAAAAGACGGCATCATGAGCAAGGTTTACTTTGACCCAATACACCTTACTCACTTTTATAAAAACGAACTCGCATATAAGGCTACGTTGCCGATAACAGAGCGCATAGGAAAGGAAACACTTACCCTGCCGTTATATACGCACATGGAAGATACGGAAATCGAGTTGCTTGCCAAAAGCATACTAAAGGCAATGGCGTGATCAGTATGAATAAGAACGAATTTGAAGGGAAAAAAATATTGGTGACCGGCGCTGCGGGGTCGATCGGGAGCGAGATCGTCCGGCAGCTCATGAGATTCAACCCGCTTGCAATACGGGCGCTTGACTCAAACGAAACGGGGCTTTTTGAACTTGAACAGGAACTAAAAAACGACAACAAGGTCGTGGCGTATTTTATCGGGGATGTACGCGACAAGGAGCGCCTCAACCGCGCGATGGAAAATGTCGATATCGTGTTCCATGCCGCGGCGCTCAAGCATGTCCACCTGTGCGAATACAATCCGTTTGAGGCAATCAAGACAAATGTCATCGGCACACAAAACGTAATTGATGCATGCCTCAACAACAACGTCGAACGGATGGTGTTCATCAGCACTGACAAGGCGGTAAACCCCCATAACGTGATGGGCGCCTCAAAGCTCTTAAGCGAGCGGCTTACTATTGCCGCAAATTCATATAGGGGACTCCATCCGACCATATTCTCATGCGTGCGATTTGGCAACGTGCTTGGGTCGCGCGGCTCGGTAATCCCAATATTTATTGACCAGATTAAGAAGGGGGGGCCGGTGACCGTCACTGACAGGGAAATGACGCGCTTTATCATGTCCATCCCAACGTCTGTTAAGCTCATCCTAAAGGCAATTTCGCTTGCAAAGGGCGGTGAGATATTCGTCCTTCGGATGCCCGCACTTAAGATCAGCGACCTCGCCCAAGCGGCAATTAAGGAATTTGCACCGCGCCTTAATCAAAAACCTGAAAAAATCAGCATAGAAATGATCGGAAAACGGCCGGGGGAGAAGATGGATGAGGAACTTTTCACTGAACATGAGAGTAGGCGTGCAAAACTACTTGCCGATGACATTATTGCGATATACCCTGAAAGCGCAGGCGAGGTTACTAAGCCACTCAATAAGGCAATGACCTCAAGAAATATGCCGCAGCTAAATGAGCACGAAATAATGGCAATACTGCGTGAAATAAGGGTGTGAATACACGAAAAGAACGATTGACGGTGGTATGTGAATGGAAAAAGATGTTCCACGGAACAATCTGCGATTCTTGGTAGTCGGCCTCGGATCAATGGGAAAACGGAGGATACGGAACCTGCAGTTTTTAGGGCATACCGCCATAATCGGATTTGACCCCCGCGCCGACAGAAGAAAGGAAGTTGAAGATACGTACAAGATACGGACATATGAAACGTTTGAGGCCGCGCTTGGCGAAAGGCCGGATGCAATCGTCATCTCAACCCCCCCTAATTACCATGTGCAGTATGCAACCGAGGCTGCAAAAAGGGGCATTCATTTCTTCATGGAAGTTACGGTCGGAAGCGGGCTTGACGAACTTGCAAAGCTCTGTAAGAATAAAAAAATCGTTGCCGCGCCCTCTTCAACACTTCGATTTAAACAGTCGGTACGAAAGATAAAGGAACTTATTGGCAAAAAAACAATCGGAAAAGTGCTTGCGTTTAACTACCATATGGGGCAATACCTGCCCGATTGGCACCCCTGGGAAAGCATCAAGAGCTTCTATGTCGGAAGGCGCGAGACCGGGGCATGCAGGGAGATGTTCTGTTTTGAAACAAGCTGGCTTACGTGGATTTTTGGTGAAGTTGCTGAAGTAAGCACTATGAAAGGAAAGTTCTCAAAATTAGACGTTGATATTGACGACATTTATGCATCAATTTTGAAATTTGGAAATGGCGTACTCGGCGTTTTCCTCCTTGACGTTGTGTCACGCGTTCCCTATAGACAATTGAGAATTATCGGCGAGGAAGGGGTTATTGAGTGGGAGTTTGACAAAGTAAGGTTGTATACTGCGCAGGATAAAGGGTGGACGGAGTTTAAGGATGAGGAAAAAGTAGTACAAAAAAACTACTGGGCAAAGGACGACATGTACATTGAGGAGATGCGGCATTTTGTAAATGCAGTTGAAGGCAAGGAAAAATATGTGTATTCGCTAGAGGAAGATGCAGCCATATATACGCTCCTCCTTGCGGCAGAGGCGAGTTCGGATACAAAAAAGGTCGTAACACGGTGATAAAATGGCAGATCTGACAAAATCGCATGAATTGGGGGAAAGGGTACATACGCTCATACCCGCAGGGGCGCACACATATAGCAAGGGGCAGGATCAATTTCCGTCAAATGCCCCGCGGTTTATCGACAGTGGGAAAGGCGCATATGTCCGGGATATTGATGGGAACAAGTATCTTGACTGGGGCATGGGGCTCCGTTCTGTCATATTGGGTCATGCATATCCGCGTGTTGTAAAGGCAGCACAGGAACAGCTCAAAAAAGGGTCAAATTTCATCCTGCCAAACCCCATTGAATATGAACTTGCTGAACTTTTACATAAAACAATTCCTACTGCAGAAATGGTCAAGTTTGCAAAGAACGGCTCAGATGTGAACAATGCAGCGATCCGGCTTTCACGCGCATACACCAAGCGGGATAAAATTGCGTATTGCAAGGACCACCCCTTTTATAGCGTCGAAGACTGGTTTATCGGCACCACTGCATGTAACGCAGGGGTTCCAAAGGCAGTACAGGATTTGAGCGTGCCATTTCGCTATAACGACATTGAGAGCCTTAAGCAACTCCTTGAACAGAACCAAGATCAGGTTGCATGCGTCATCATGGAAGCGGCAACTGCTGAAGAACCAAAGGACAATTTCCTCCAAAAGGCGCGGGATCTTGCGCATACGCATGGCGCAGTGTTTATTCTTGATGAGATCATTACCGGCTTTAGATATCATGCGGCGGGTGCGCAAACCCATTTTAATGTAAAACCGGACCTTACGACATTTGGAAAGGCGATTGCAAACGGTTTTTCAGTTTCTGCACTTGTAGGCAAGGCTGAAATCATGGAACGAGGCGGCCTTAAACACGATAAAGAGCGCGTATTTCTTCTTTCAACAACGCACGGCGGGGAGACGCATGCGATTGCCGCGGCAATTGCAACTATTAGCGAAATAAATGAGAAAAATGTGAGTAAACGTTTGTGGGATACCGGGGGCAAATTGCAACAAATAGTAAACGAACTCGCGAAAGCAAATGGAATCGAACGCTTTATCTACGCGGGCGGCTTTGGCTGTAGCCCGGTCATCTTCTTTAAGGATGAAAATGGTGAAACATCACTTCCACTACGAACATTATTCCTCCAGGAAATGGTTCGAAACGGCGTGCTCATCCCGTACGTCGCACCGAGCTTTTCACATGGTGAGAAGGAACTTGAGAAAACAAAGAATGCGGTTGCAAAGGCGCTTACGGTTTGCAAGAAGGCGATACAAGAGAACAATATTTCCAAATACTTAGAAGGGCCTGTCGTAAAGCCGGTGTTCCGGAAGTATAACTAGAGTCTTTCGAAGAATTGTGCTTCTTGTATGGACATTATCTGCTTTTCAAGTTCTCCAACGAGTGTCGGATCTCGGTTGTCTTTATTGTAATAAATATCAAGCACAATAAAAACTCGTCCAAGATGCTCAAGCTGGATCATACGGGAAATTGCGTCTATCTCTTTCTGGCTTAATGGGGAATAAGCAGTGTATTCATCCAAAAATAGTCTGGCAGCAGAACGCACGTGATCCTTCAGATGTCCATTGTCTGCCAAACGCTGATGTATGATGTATTGCCGAACAAAACGGTGAAGTGCAAACGCCGCATCACGAAGCAACTCAGAATAGCAAAGTTGTTCAAAATCATGTATGCAAAGTAAGCCAAAACCATTACCTTGTCTTCCGAAAATTACATTGTGAGGATGGAGATCACGGTGGATTATTTGTCGTGGTAAACCATCAAATGGATCAATACCTGTTCTTGACTGAGCGTATTGATCGACAAGTTCGATAAGGAAAGATACATAGGAATGCAATAATTGCTCAAAATCATTAGCAGCTGGACGAGCAGTTATATTGCGTAATACACCGATTAAATCCGTTGGCGGATCAAATCCAAGCACCGTTTTCTGTTCGCTTATTTTGTCCGCGTTAGGCAATGTTGCCAACGCATTATCTAAAATACCAAACTCACGTGCAACAGCTACTAATTGTTCCTGTGTACCTGCATATCTAAAGCCATTAAAAAATTCAAATGCGGCATACGTTCCATTTAGTTCTGGATCTGCATCTGTAACAATAATTTTACGTCTTCCATTTCGAGTCCAGATAATTTTTGGGACTAAAACAGTCTGTTGTCTGCAATACTCAAATGCATCAAGCATTGCGTCAATCCGTTCATCAGTTGTACCAGTTCTAAATTTCTTTAGAAGAAGTGTGTCTTCCTTTGAAGAAGATTTGGCCCGTGATACCAGAAGATTTAATGAAGGAAAATGGAATCCTGGACGCTCTACACTCTTCATTTCAATTTCAGATAGCCCATGAAACTTACCGTATGTCTGTGCAATTACAGCCAATTGGTCTTTTTTAGCCTTATCAACTGGATGATATCGAATCCGCGGATCGCTGTGGTTATTTGGTCTAAAAAGTTGCATAAGCACGTATTGTGGGTCGAAATGATTAAAAAAAGAGCTATAAAAGCGGCGTGCTCTTCAAAAACGGATACGTTTCTCGTATTGTTTTGAGTTTCCCTAAATCAATATCAGCGACAATAAGCTCTTCACTATTTGTCTTTGCACGTGCAACGATGTCGCCCCACGGGTCCAACACAATTGAGTTTCCGCCATAGTTTGCAAGCGGGTCTTTGCCAACACGATTAACCCCCACAACAAAAAACTGGTTCTCAATTGCGCGTGCTCGCAATAGAGTAAGCCAGTGGTCTTTGCGCGATTCTGGCCAGTTCGCAGGCACAAAAATAACCTGTACGTCTCGTTTCATGAGTTCCCGAAATAGCTCAGGAAACCGAAGATCGTAGCATATGGCAAGCGCACACGTTACTCCCTCGAGTTCAAACGTTTCGATTGATTTTCCCGCGCAATAGTTTTCATTTTCTTTTGATAACGGAAATAAATGGATTTTTGAGTATGTTGAAATAAGCGCGCCATTTTTATCAATAACAAAACCGGTGTTGTAAAAATGATTTTTTCGCTTCTCGATAATGCTCCCGACTATAGTAATTGAATTTTGTTTTGCGAGTTCCGAAACGCGGGCAAGCGTATCTGACTTGTTAATTTCCTCGCCCAATGATTGCGGCCCCATACTAAAGCCCGTCGAGAACATCTCAGGAAGGACAAGTACCGAAACATTGTTTAATTTTGCATCACGAATTGCGCGTTCCATCTTCCCCACATTACGCTTTTTTTCCTGCCAAACGGTGTCCATCTGAAAGAGTGCGATTCGCATAGTGGTAGCTATGCGCTAAAGAATTAATAAGATATGGTGGGTAATCAATGCATGAAATTTTCAGGCGAATACGAGATATTCTCAATACAGGAAAGCGACAGCTCGCTTCGATATTCGGATAACGAAATCAAGGTGCGTGAATTTGCAAAGACACATGGGTATGGCGTACGGGTCGTCCACAACCGGCGCATCGGATTTAGCTATGGCGAAGAGGCGGTAAAAATCCCGGAGATCATCAAGGAAGCTGAGCAGGTAGCAAGGTTTAGCGTTGAAAGCAGTTTTACGTTCCAGGGAGAAACACAATACCCAAGCCTTGCTATTTCTGATAAGAAACTAGAGGACCTGACAGCCGAGGGCCTTAAGGAGCTCCTCTACCAGATACGCGGGGGCGTGGAGAAGTATACCAAGCATGCAAGAATTTACATTTCAGGGGGCTCAAGCACCGTACAGATCGAAAACAGCGCCGGCCTTGAGGCGCACTACAATAAGACGGGCATCAGCGCGTATGTGGAAGCAACCGAAGGGGACGGATTTGGGTACAGCGTGTATTCATCCCATTTTCTCCCAAAGGACGTGACCCACCTTGGCGAGGAAGCGGGAAAAATGGCCCTTGAGATGCAACATCCGCAAAAGGTAGGGACAGGCAAATATACCGTCGTTTTTGAGCCCGAGGCACTTAATGACATGCTTGAGGTGCTCCTTCCGTCATTCTCAGGTGACTGGAAACGGCGCGGCATTTCAGGCATAGCGGACAAGAAAGGCATGCGCATGTTTGATGAAAAACTGAGCATATATGACGATGCAACCGCCCCTGCAAGCCATGCACGGCCGTGTGATGACGAGGGCTCGGCAAGCAAAAGGATACCGCTTATCGAGAATGGAGTAGTAAAAAATTTCATATATGACAGGGCAACCGCCGCGCTCAGCGACGTGAAGGAAAGCGGCGCATGCAACAGGAACGATTTTACGTCGCTTCCTGTGATTGGAAACTCAAATGTTGTAATTGAAGGCGGGACATATTCAAGCTTTGAGGATGAGCTTCGGCCATATATTCTTGTAAAGTCGCTTCATGGAACCCATACGGCAAATACGACCACCGGCGATTTCGGGGTTGAAGTAAACATCGCCTGGCAGGTAAAGGATGACAAACGTACGCCGGTGCGTGGGTTCATTCTCAGCGGCAACCTCTTTACGCTACTTGGAACGATATACGCAATTGAGAAGGGACAGATAACGTATGGAAACCTCATCACGCCCCGGATTGCATGTGAAAACGTCCAAGTAGTCGGTTGAGCATTTACCAAAAAACAGCCCAAAAATAGGGTCACATATTTTTTAATATTACCTTCGCTCTAAATAGGAGACATATGAAGAAATTCAAGACTACTGGCGATATTAAGGTACCTGAGAAGCTCGTTGACCAGATCATCGGGCAGGAAAAGGCAGTTGAGATCATAAAAAAGGCGGCTGTGCAGAAACGTAACGTCCTCCTCATCGGGCCGCCCGGTACCGGAAAAAGCATGCTTGCCCAGGCAATGACGGAGCTTATGCCCCTTGAGGAGCTTGAGGACCTCCTTGTCACGCCCAACCCGAATAATGAGAACCAGCCAAACATCCAAGTCGTAAAAACATACCCTACCAATACAGTACTCCGCAAGCACCCTGAACTTGGAAAACTTTACACGCCGGAGGAAATCGGCAATATACGGAAGTATTCTGAAAAAAAGGACATGGGCACGCTTGCGGAATCGCTTAAAGTGGGGCTTGGAAGAAGGATAGCAAATTTCAGAAAGGGCGCTGAACAGCCGCCTTCAGGGGTTTCGCCGATTTTTTCATTCATGCTGATCGGCATAGTGCTTCTTGCAATCATATTCCTTGTCGACATAGAAGAGAACATGAAATGGCTTGTCATCGCAACAATCCTTGGGCTTGCATTTCTTGTAGTCATCTCAAATGCAACCGCGGGGCTTAACAGACGGTTAAACCCATTCGAGCAGAGCACGCCAAAACTTATTGTCGACAATACGGGGAAAAAGACCGCGCCGTTTATTGATGCGACCGGTGCGAGGGCAGGGGCGCTTCTTGGCGATTGCAAGCACGACCCGCTCCAGACAGGCGGCCTTGGCACGCCCGCGCATTTACGTGTCGAAAGCGGCGCGATACACAAGGCAAACAAGGGGGTCCTCTTTATCGACGAGATCGCATCGCTTAAATGGAACTGGCAGCAGGAACTCCTTACCGCAATGCAGGAGAAAAAGTACTCCATTACCGGCCAAAGCGAGATGTCCTCTGGCGCGCTCGTAAAGACAGAACCGGTGCCATGCGACTTTGTCCTTGTTGCGGCAGGCAACCTCCCTGACATGCAACAAATACACCCGGCACTCCGTTCACGTATCCGGGGCGGCGGGTATGAGATATATGTCGAGGACTCGATGGAAGACAACGAGGAAAACGAGAACAAGCTCGTCCAGTTCGTGGCACAGGAGGTAAAAAAAGACAACCGTATCCCCAACTTTACCGACGAGGCGGTTGCGGAAATTATCGAGGAAGCGCGGCGCATGTCAGGCAGACGGAAGCGATTTACCCTTAACCTTCGTGAACTCGGCGGGCTTGTACGCGCCGCGGGGGACATTGCAAAGGGAATACAGGCGCCATACGTCACGGCAGAACACGTAAATGAGGCTAAGAAAATATCGCGCTCGATCGAAAGCCAGCTTGGCGGCAAGATTATCGAACGAAAGAAGGAGTACCATACCCTCATTACAAAGGGTGAAGCGATCGGACGGGTCAATGGACTGGCGGTGCTTGGCGACTCGATGAGCGGTCTTGTGCTTCCTATCGTTGCAGAAGTCACGTCTGCGGCAAGCAGGGAGGAAGGTAAGGTCATCGCAACAGGAAAGCTTGGCACGATCGCAAAGGAGGCGGTGGAAAACGTTTCGGCAATCGTAAAGAAATACATTGGTGCGGACATTTCAAAGATGGACATCCACATCCAGTTCATCGGCACGTATGAGGGCGTTGAAGGCGACAGTGCAAGCATCAGCATTGCAGTCGGGGTCATCAGCGCGCTTGCAGACGTCCCGATCGACCAAAACATTGCAATAACCGGGTCGCTTGACGTCCGGGGCGGCGTTTTGCCAGTAGGCGGCGTGACTGCGAAGATTGAGGCGACCATTGAAAGTGGCATAAAGAACGTAATCGTGCCCGAATCAAACATACAGGACATCTACCTTAATGCGGAACGAAGAAAACGGGTAAACATTATCGCAGTAAAGAACATTGTCGAGGTATTGCAGCATGTGCTTAAGGACAGCCCCGAAAAGAAAAACCTCCTTAAGAAAATAAAGGGGCAGATTGATTAAAATAGATATTTTTATATAATCACATACCTTTATGATATTAACGAGATTGAAATATTAGAACACGTAGTAACTATAAAAGAAGTAAAGGGGGAATTGCAGCATTTACGAAAAATAAATGATGTAAATGTTGAAGAAATAAAAACACGACAAATACGAACACACGCTCCTGAATATAAAAATCTTTCAGATGTTGATCTTTCACTACTAGAAACGGCTAAAAAAGAAAATCTTATTCTTGTAACTGATGATAAGAAGCTTGAAAAGGCTGCGCGATCTGAAGGGGTGCAAGTTCTTGATACACCGCGATTGATACTTGCATTTTCATTTGGTGACATTATCACATATGAAAAAGCCAGGGAAATTTTAGGTGGTTTGACTTACTTTTATAATCGATTACATTCGATCAAAAGAGCTTTAAAACATTTAGAAGAGTGGAGGTGAGATGGATGAAAAACGTATTGGTAAATGTTACGCTTCCCCAAGAAGTGGTTAACTATTTAGATCAAAAAGCAGATGATCAATATACAAGCAGGGCGACAGTTGCACGCCAGTTCTTAATAGAGCATATTGAAGAAAAAAGGGTAACTGAACTGCGTAAAAAAGGATTTTCGTATCGAAAAATTGCAGACATGACCGGGATACGATATGACAAAATATTGGAGATCGTACGAATCACAAGAATTGATGAAGATATTGATGAAGAGTTAGAAGAATATATGGATGCTGTGCTCAAGGAGATTAAAAAATCCAAACGATGAAATGTGGGCAACATTATAAGTTAAGTTACTCTTACAAAATCACCAATTTTCTTAATGCACGTATTCTGCCCAATTATCCATCTTACCGCCCTTCCCGCACAACGACATTCTCGCCGATATTGGTAATCGAACTTACTGCAAGGGCATATTTCTTCTCAAACATCGTCCTAACGATGATCGTGTTCTCGCGACCATTGACGCCAACAATTGTTCCGATATACGTCCCGTGCTCGTTAATGACTTCCTTGCCCTCAAGCTTCATCACTGCAAGGATCTCAGTCCGCATTTCCTTGATAAGCTTGGTTGCAAAGTAGCCGATCGTGATTGCAACAATAAGGGTAAAAAGAAACTCGCCAAAGCTCACGTAGGGTGGTTCCATGTTTGCAACCCACTTGCCGCCGACGTAGATAACCAGTATCATAAGAGTTGCGGCAATGCCGTAAAGCGCATACTTGGTCACGATAAAGCTCTTCTTCTCGCTTACTGCATCAATAAATTTCCCGGATATCACAAGAAGTGCGCCAAAATAGACAAGCGTAAATGCATGCTTGATGATAACATATGCAATAAGCTTCTCGCCAGAAAAGCCGCGCGCATGGGCGTCGATAGCCGCCTGGTACCCTACAAGTAAGCCGATAAGCACAAGGATAAAGCCTGCAATGTAACTGATCCAGCTTACACTAAAGATTGAGACGCGGAAATCACGAATAACGCGCGTTACAAGCTCGTTAAACCCAAATACCCGTAAAAGGAGGAAAAGCCCAATCGCAAGCCCGACCGGCTCAACGCCATATCCCATGAGCCGTGAAATTGAAAGAAGGAGGATGATAAGCGCAGGGATACCGATAAGGGTCTTGGCGTAATGGGGATCCTTTAATTTTTCCAGAAGCACAAAATAGGTCTTTTCAAGCTCCTTTGCCTGCTTGATGAAAACGATTTTTGTTGAATCGATGCGGATGCGCGACTTGATGATGGGGATGACCTCCTCGTCGGCGGCGCCATCAGTAACAAGGATCGCTGATTCCGGATGCAATTCGCTTACGATGCGGTCAAGCTGCGTGCTTATGATCTTATCCGCAGTATATCCGAGGTTCTTGTGCCCTGCAAGGGTCACGACCTCCACCGCCTTGCCCTCCTTCTTAAGCTCGTCATAGAGCTTTACGGCATAAAAAAGGGCGTTTGAGTCGGAATCCTCGGGGTCCGCAAGTGCAAGCTTGGTTGCCGCAGCGACGTTTTTCTGCCTACCTATGACGGGCGCGGCGATACCTGCCTTCTCATATAAGTCGTTGTCGCGGTCAACACAGAGGATCACGATCGGCCGTTGCATACAATTATTAACCTATTCGTATATTAAAATATTACTTATTCTCATTAGGTGTAGTAATATGGAAAGAAAACTAGTGGTTCCTGGAGAATACCTCGCAAGCTGCGAGGAGGCACTTGCAGGAAAGAACACAATAACTGAAAATGACGATATTTACGCCGCTACGTTCGGCGAGCTTGAGATGTTTGGGCGGATGGTCCAGGTGAAACCTTCAGGAAAGACATTTATACCGCTTAAGGAAGGCATGGAGGTACATGCCATCATCGAAGACATACTTGAGCCGCGTGCAGCGTTTGTTACCTGCATGCCGATAGTAAAGGATGATGAGCGCTCGGCACCAAGCTTTAGCGCAGTACTTCCGGTATCAAACATACGGCAGGGCTATGTTGAACGGATGCGTGATGAGGTACGGGTTGGCGACATACTCAAGGCAAAGATCTCAAAGATAGACCGGACAACTGTAGAGATAAGCATAAGCGATTCGGGATATGGCGTTGTAAAGGGATTCTGTTCACGGTGCAGAAACAACATGGTTATAAATGAGAACAGGTTTAAATGCTCCAATTGCGGCAATGCGGAGGCGCGAAAGCTCCCATTCGGCCAGTATGTTCCAAGACAAAGAAGAACAGGTGATTATAATGCAGGTAAACGTTTTAAACAGCGATAAAAAGATGGTCGAAATTGAGATTACTGATTGCGACGGCGCAATACCGCGCATGCTTGTGGAAGAGCTAAACAAGGACAAGGACGTTGAATTTGCCGCATACAAGAAAGACCACCCTGCGCTTGCATGGCCGCGCGTCGTATTGCGCACCAAAAAGGCAGACCCGCTTGAACTTATCATTGAAAAGCTTGAAAACATAAAGGAAGAAATTGCAGACTTCCAGAAACAGTTCAAGGGGGCAAAATAGATAAAAGAGGCTTTTGATGGAAGAAGCGCCTAAAAAAAACGGCTCGTTTTTTACCCGCTGGTATGTACAGCTCGGGGTATTATTTGGCGCACTCTTCCTTTATATAATAACAAATCAGAATATATTCTTCGGCCTCCTCCTTGGGGCACTTATTATCGCCATGGTACTGCTTGAAGTAAGGCAAGGTGCAAAGGAACATGGCTGGAAAAACGAAATTATCGATACTGTAATTGCGCTTGCTGTTGCGGTTGTTATCTGGTACGGCGCATCATTTTTTCTCAATACCCCTTCCCCCGCCTCAGCGGTGGTCTCATGCAGCATGCTTCCAAACCTCCAGCGCGGCGATTTTGTTGTAATACAAGGTGCGCCAGCCGATGCATTTGATATCCTTATGGACGAACAGGAGGTGGCGGGGCTCGCGGGGGACGCGCACATCGAATACAAAGGCGAACAACGGGTCGTCAAGGGGTCAATTTTCTCATATTGCAACGCAATTGCAGACCCGATTTGTGACTCGTTCTATAATAAACCTGAAGAATTTGTTGAGAAAAAAGGGGCACTTACCTACCATTACTCGCTCTGTACGATAAGACGTGAAAAAAGCGAAAGTGATGTACCGTGTGTGACAAGTGTCAGTTATAATGGGACCTCGTATCCAGTACAAACGACGGGAGACACGATTGTGTATGGTGCAGGAAAGGACGAGTATTTCTCCCTTATCGGGGACATCGTACACCGGGCATACTTTACGGTAAAGACGCCAGAGGGACGCAGCTATTACCTGACAAAGGGGGACAACAACCCGATCCTCGACGTGCAGGTGTATGATTATCGGTTTGGGCTTGGCAACAATGCAGTAAACCCTGAGGAGTATAAGGGAAAGGTGCTCTTCAGGGTTCCGTATATCGGATACTTCAAGCTCGTCATTTCCGGTTTCTTAAAAGAAGACGACCAGTGCAGGACGCAACTGGTGTATTAGTGTTTATCGGTAATGCGTATCCCCAAATTCAAGCGTAAGGACCTGTTCAAGCTTTGTCTTTAATACTGACTTTTCCCGTGCCGGCATCTTAAGATGATCTATCTTCTCAGTCCATTTCACAAGCGCTGAAGCAATGCGCTGGAGCATCCGTTCGTTGTCAGTGTATTTTGCATAATCAAGAAGGCAGCGAAGCGCATATTCGCTTTCGCAGTCGCCAAGTGTCTCGATGATGACGTTGCGAAGCATGTGCGTCCCCTCGACCTCAATGACAAGAAGGTATGAAAGATGGTAGCTAAGCACCTTTGCCGCATCGTCTCCCGGGAGCCTGCCAAGAAGACGGACAAGCTCAAAAAGCCCTTCGAGCGAAAAATGATAATTAAACATGGCCCGGTACACGTTCATCCTGACCTGTGCCGTATCGGCAGTCGGCGCCTTGCGCTTGTAAAAGTCAAAGTTATACATGGTCTTAAGGTCGGCACTCTGCGAAAGCGCCTCGTGAACCATATAGAGGATAAGCTGTCGGATCGTTTCGTCTTCCTTCTTGTATAAGTCAATAATGTGCCTGATGGCATCCTCCTTTTCCGCATCCTTGACTGCGACGGGGTAAAACTTAAATGCGAAAAAGGCCTGCTCAAGTTCCTTGATTTTCTTGTTCGTGTGCTCATCGACCCGGGCGGTGTCGGGCTTCAGGATGGGCGGGCTTGGCGATTGGTTCTGTTCGGCAGGTTGGACAAGCGTCGCGTCCGTATTTGCCACCTTTGCAGGCTCCTTTTTTTCCCGTGTCATGAACTAGACTTACCCCCTTTTAATTTAAAAGCACCGCTCTTGTCGCTTTTTATGCTGCTTGCATTTTTATCTATCTTGCGCTCAATTTTTTGCTCAAGCGGCTTTGAATACAGGATTGCGACAATAAGCACAAAGACAATAAGTGAAAGCTCCCATGCGGCAAGGCCGATGAGGATGCCAAGCGATGCGGTTGACCATATCGCGGCGGCAGTCGTAAGGCCTAAAAGGCGGTTTTCGGTTTTCCAGATTACGCCGACGCCCAAAAACCCGACGCCGGAAACGATCTGGGAGATGATCCTGCTTTTATCACTTGCATCAACAAGCCCGTCTGCCGAGACGAGGGTGAAAACAACTGCGCCAAGGCAGATAAGTGCAAACGTCCAGGGGCCTGCGGGCTTATTTTTTCTTGTATGCCCGATGACAAGGCCGGCAATTGTGCCTGCGAGGATACGCATCATAAATTCAAGCGTAAAAATCATGTTGGTATTAATAAATTTTATATTTATAAATGTTGTTCTAGTGATTTCATGAAAACCAGCTTTGCGACAAGCAATGAGCATAAATTCAAGGAAGCAAGGGCAATACTTAGTAGCCATGAAATTACCCTCGAACATTTCGCGTTCGACCATACCGAGATCCGCTCTGACAGCCTTGAAGAGATAGCACTCGAGGCACTTGGGCACGCATACGAAAAGGCAAATGGCCCCGTATTTGTTGAAGACGGGGGGCTGTTTGTTGATGCACTCAACGGCTTTCCCGGCACGTTCTCAGGTTGGGCACTTAAAAAAATTGGAAGCGAAGGGATTTTGAAATTACTGGATTGCGAAAAAAACCGCGCCGCATCGTTTCATGCGTGTATTGCATACACCGACGGGAAAATAACAAAAACGTTTTTTGCTGAGGCAAAAGGAGCGATCGCGCTTGATAAGCGTGGCGTAAGCGGTTTTGGATATGACCCCATCTTCATCCCTCAAGGATATAAAAAAACGTTTGCCGAGGCGCCAAAGATAAAGGAAATGGTTTCACACCGCCATAAGGCACTTATGGGGCTTGCAAATTTTCTAAAGAATCAAAAATAGCGTATCCTTTCAGCCATGCCAAAGGGCGCGGCAAGCTTAAGTACTCCCTTTTTGAGAATGCCTGCAGCAATAAAGAAATCAAGATAGCGGACAATGACATGCCCGTCCGATACCAAGCTTGCGTTCGATTTAGCGCTATTTATTTTTATTTCATCCCCGCGTATAAACCGCATCATAGCCTCCTGGTCAAGTTCAATTATATTTTTTGTCGCGTATTTTCCGAACAGTTGGACTGCGCTATGGGAAGGCATCGTACTCTTTTTTACAGCTGCAAGGAAAATACCGATTGAAAACGGAACTGGCGAATCAATTGTTGTCTTTGGGCCAAGATAGACGTTCTTACTGCGCATATAGAATGCGAAATTGCCAAAGGCGTTTTGTTTAATTCCAAAGCGGTCACTAAAGTAGCCAAGAATAGTGCGCTCTAAAGCTGGACTTAATCCCTTAAACATCCTTTCTCACCTTTGCAATGAAAAAGCCGCCGGTGTTGTTGTGATGGGGCCATAGCCTAACCGTGCGCGTAATTCCTGAAGGGAATGGCCCGTTGTCCCATTCACGTATCCCGTCGGCAAAGCGGACTCCGCCAAATTCTATTTTTTCAAGCGACCCCTTTCTCTTTTCAAGTAAATGCGAAACAACCGCCTCATTTTCCTCTGGCGCAAACGTGCAGGTCGAATAAAGAAGTATGCCGCCCGGCCGGAGCACGTCGAAAGCGCGCACGATTAGCTGTTTTTGCAAACTCGCAAAACGCTTAATCCGCTCAAGCGACCACATTGAAAGCGCATCAGCATTATCACGGATCGTGCCCTCTGCCGAACACGGGGCATCAAGGAGCACGACGTCCGCCTGATACAATGGAAACAAGCGGAAATCCGATTTTGTGATGATGGCGTTAACCGCGCCAAGGCGCTCAACGGCTGAGCGCAATGTCTGGACACGTGAGGCATCGACATCATTTGCAATGATGGTATTTTTGTTTTCCATAAGCGCTGCAAGCTGCGTCGTCTTTGAGCCCGGTGCCGCAGTTGCGTCTATAACGAGCCGCGCATCCTGCAGTTCATCGCGTATCAGTAAGGGGGGAAGCATTGAGCTAAGCTCCTGGATGTAGATGTGTCCGAGTGCATGTTCGATTGTTTCGCTTATATTTAGGTTTCCTGATATAAACGCGTCTTCGTACCATGGAACATGGCGGATCGAAAAACCATACCCGTTAAAGCGTTCGCGTATGAGTTCACGGGTTGCTTTTATCGTATTTACCCGAAACGATTTAGGGGTATGCGTTTGGAGCGATGCAAGAAACGCATCGTTGTCATCAACAAGCGTGCCGTACCGTTCAATAAAATGTTTTGGGAACGTCATGTAGATACCGCCACGGCCGCTCGCTCAAAAAGCGATTCGAGGTCTCCGATTGATTTGCACGTTGAGAGTGAATTGCGAAGTGATGCGCCCCCCGGGGCCCCTTTTGTAAAGCTGATGGCCTGGCGCTTTATGACGGTAAAGTCGATTTTATATTTTTTTGCAAGGGCGATGTATTTGAAAACGTCCTCAAAGCAACTGCCTTGCCCGTAACTGCCGCTATTAAGGTACTCTTCAATCTGCCTGAAAATAAAGGGGTTTCCAATTGCACCGCGTGCGACCATGATCGCATCAACGTTTGATTCTTCAAGGCGTTTTGCAAATAGTTCAGGGGTAAACACGTCCCCGTTCCCGATAACTGGGATGTTCACTGCCCCCTTAACTTTGCGAATTATTTCCCAATCCGCTTCACCGCTGTACCCCTGTTTTTGCGTCCGCCCGTGAATTGCGATAGCAGCAGCTCCTGCATCCTCAATTAGTTTTGCAACTTCGACCGCATTTATATTTTTTTCATCGATTCCCGCCCTGATCTTAACAGTAACTGGGATGGATACGGCGCTTGCGAGCTTATTAACAAATGAGGCGATTTTCGCAGGCTCCTTAAGCATCTCGCTTCCCGCGCCAGTTTTTATTACCTTCCATACCGGGCAGCCGCAGTTAATGTCGATAATATCAAACTGGTCTTCCACAAATTGCGCTGCCGTGATGACATCTTCAAGGTTGTTGCCAAACAACTGTACTGCGACCGGACGCTCGCTTGGGTCGGTTACCAGCATCCGCATGGTCTGTTCGTTACCGCGTGCAATCGCAGTACTGCTTACGAATTCCGTATAGGTAAGCGCGGCCCCATACTCCTTGGCAAGTGCCCGAAATGCAACGTCCGTGACACCGGCCATGGGGCTCAGTACTGCCTTGCCGGGGAGTTTTGGAAAATGCATAATATAAATAAGTAGATAAAATAAATATATGAGGCTAAAAACATCAATCAGAAAGTATTAAAAAGCAAACTTTTCATATATGTTACTCTCTATGGCAAAATGCCCCGCGTTGGCAGGCGCTTGTGGACAAATGCAAGTCGCCCATCGGCATTTTGACTGCAGCGATTAATCGCTCAATTTATGTTCATTAATGAGCAATAGAATTATACACGGAGATGAACCATTACATGGCAAAATTACATTCAAAGAAAAAGGGAAAATCTGGCTCAAAGCGGCCAAAGGCAAAGGTAAGCGCAAGGCAGGTCGACGTACCAAAGGAACAAGTAGAAGAGATGGTCGTTAAAAGCGTAAAGGAAGGCGTGCCGTTTGCAAAGATCGGGCTTATCTTGCGCGATAAATACGCCGTACCAAACGTACGGGCTGCACTAGGGGTAAAATTGCGTGGGTTTCTCAAAACACAGGATGCGCTCCCGGAATACCCGCCTGAACTTCTTGATTTAATCAGAAAGGCGGTACGTATCCGAAACCACCTCAAGGCATCAAACAAGGACGTCCACAACAAGGTAAAGCTCATACATATCGAATCAAAGATCCACCGTTTGGTAAAGTATTACACTAACAAGAAGATATTGCCGGCTGATTGGAAATATAATCCAGAAAAGGCTGCATTACTAGTTAAATAAAGGAGTATGATGACGTGGCTGTTAAAAAGACAAAAGTTGTTGACCGATGGAAACTAAAGAAATGGTATACTGTTGTTGCGCCCCAATTGTTCGATAACAAGGAACTCTGCGAAATCGTTGCGACCGACGAAAAGTCGCTCGTTAACCGGGTCATAAAGGTGAGCCTTATGGAACTCATGCAGACGAGTTCGCAGACATCCATGTTCACATTCTTAAAATTCAGGATAGGGGAGATCGCAGGGGCCAAGGCAGTAACAAAGCTTATAGGCCATGATGTCTCACCGTCATACATACGGACATTTGCAAGGCGTGGAAAAACGCTTATCCATCAGGCAGTAGACGTAAAGACAAAGGATGACCAGACAGTGCGGGTAAAAATCGTCGCAGTTGCGTCAGGGCGCATAAGCAATACGACAAAACGGAACCTCCGGGCAAAAATCGTTGAGGAGGTAAGCGCAGTCGGGCCACAATTTACGTATGATGAACTAATGCAGGAAATATTATACGGACGGATGGTCTCAAAGATTTACAATAAGCTTAAGCAAATTACCTCCATGAGGCGCTTTGAAGTACGGAAAACTGAAAAACACGAAAACTTTGCATAGGTAAAATCGTAACGGAGAACGGAAAACTGATTTATATGATGCCCGGCATGGACCCAAGACAGATGGAAAAGGTCATGCGCCAGATGGGGATTAAGACAAAGCAGATAAATGCAATGCGCGTCGTCATAGAAACGGCGGACGGAAACATTATCATCAGCAACCCAGAGATAACGGAAATTGAAATGCAGGGGCAAAAGAGTTATCAGATTGCTGGAAATTCCTCTTTTGAGGAGACCATCAAGGAAGAGGACATAAAAATGGTTGCCGAACAGGCGGGCGTGCCTGAAGATACGGCACGCGAGGCGCTCCTCAAGGCAAAGGGGGGCATAGCAGAAGCAATCCTACTTTTACAGGAGAAGAAATAAGAATATAAAATCTCCCATTTAATACACAGTACATGTCAGTCAGAAAAGAACTCATTCTTATCGCAATACTTCTTGCCATTGTCATTGTGCTCCTTAGCATCAGCCCATTCTTCAAGGCAGACGTTGAGGAGGCAGATGCAAAGCGATTCGTAGAGGAAGACCTCAATCAGAAGTATCCACAAGATGATACTGAAATTTTAACAGTACTTGAAAAAAAGGACGAGACCGGGCAGAAGTACTTTGAGGTAAAGGCACGAGTTACAAAGAACCGGGATGGCATATGCCCTGAAAGGCGGCACACCTATTATTATTACCCAAAACAGAACTTTGTGACGCCGCCGGATGAAGTGGTCACCACCGAATGCACGATTTGCACCGGCACAAGTGCATGCATCCTCGTATTTGAGGAGGAGGCGGTCGTGGGGTCGCATACGCTGCCGGGTACCGAAGAAGTTGCAAGGTTCATAGCAAACGGCGACGTAAAGCACCGCGTCTCTGAAACGCCGCAAAGCTGGATCGTTGAGTGGGCTAATGAAGATAACGAAGGCTACCGGGTGGAAATTGCACGGAGCGGTACGGTGCGAAGCGTGAAGAAAAACGAGTTATAAAACAGATACCGTTGTGCTATCCAGATTAACCGTGCGCTCAATAAAACGGCTGATGATGTCCTTATTCGTCATAAAGTGGCTTGTCAGTTCGCTTGTTTTAAATCGCGTAGTGCCGCTTGCAAGAAATGCATAAAGCAGGATCTGGTCTGCGAGATGACAATCAATATCGCTTTCTCGTTCCTTTTTTAATTGTGTTATGGCCTCCCCTGCCACAACTTCTGCGCGTTTTCCCCGTTCACCAACAACATAGGAACCACGAAAGTCCTGCCAGATAAATACTGCATTTCCCGGATTTGCTGCCGCATCATTTCGGACATATACGCGCTCGGTTCCGTTTTCCAAAAATATTTTCTTTTCCCGTATCGCGATTGTTTCCGGCAGATCGGAAAGCCGAATGAGTGCCTGGATTTCGTCTTCCTTCCCCCAGGTGTCTTTTCCAGTAAACGTAGAGGGTTCCAGCTCGATCTCTATTTCCCCGCCGCCCTTTGGATAATACCCTGGTTTTAGCATCCGTGTCTTTATGTTTGCACCCATTGCAGTAATTGCAGGAACAAATGTTTTCTCAAAGTAGTCAAAACTTGGCGATTTGAGCACGTGGGTGCCGCCAGTGATCCGGACAACCGAGGGTTTTGACGCATGAAAAAGGATTGGTAAAACAGTTTGTGCAACGAGGATGACTGAACCTGCGGTTCCGATGTTAAAATCGTATTTTCCCCCGACAATTTCCCCAGGATGGAAGGTAAGTTCCTTGCTTGCAAGTTCCGCGCCGTCTAATGTCCCGCGGCAGATGCTCCGCGTTGCCTTGCATGCCATAAGATGCTGTGGCTGGAGCCCCGGGTTTGAGCGTTTTGCACGGATGTTAAAGAGCCGGACCGGTTTTTGGGTGATTGCTGAAAGGGAAAGTGAAGTCCGGATTACCTGCCCCCCTCCTTCACCGTGCGAACAGTCGATTTCTATCATAAGTAAAATGTGTCTAAGACGATTTAAAAAGAGTTATTTAGTAGGAGTAGATTTGCCAATCACGGCAAGATCTTCATCCATAATTCTTTTGTATTCAGAGGCATGTGCAGGGTCCTCCTGTATTAGTAAATTAAGAATACCGATTCGGTTGATGCGCTGTGGAATTATCATTGGTTCAAGTTCAATAACTTTGCTTACGTCATTTAGTGCAGACCGTAAATCTCCTTTTTCAAAATAAAGGCGTCCTCTTTCATTATATAATAGGGCAATAGGTACTTTCGCTATAGCAATGGCTTCATTCATAAGTTTTATTGCAGTTTCCTTATCTCCCATTAGATTATATACGCGTGACAGATTAAGACGCGTATTTACGCTCGTGGAACGGATTTTAAGTGCTCTTTCAAGATATGTACGGGCCTTTTTATAGTTACGTTCTTGAAGAAACGGGGCTACAAGTGGGGCGTAGGTAAATTCCTGTATTTCTTCCGGTTTAACAATTTGATGAAAAGGAAGTCGTGTCGGCAATTCCTTAACGGAGTACATAAAACCGCCATTTGCTGTATCAAAGACAAAATGCTCTCCTTTAAGCACTACATGATCAACTGACGTAACAAATGATAATTTAATATTTAATGAAGTGGCCACGTCGTATATCAAGAATGAGGCATTGTCACAATCAAGTTTTCGAAGATTAGGCTGCAAGGAAGCTGAAAGAGGAAACGTTGAAGTTGCAGTACTCGGATCAACAGTAAACCGTTTCCATACGCTTGCTTTAACAAGAGAGAAAAACAGCTCCTCGCGTTTTTTTCCTTTTGATGAACCTAACTTGGCTTTTACTTCGTTAACGATCTCTTTTACTAACTCTTTCCATTGGTCTACAATAGGTTGACATTTATCTTGAAATCCATATGCTTCGTATTCGATTCTAATCCGTTTTTCACCTTCAGTAATGTGTTCTTTTATAGGCACTGGAATTTTAACCTTTGATTTTGTAGCTGGCTCGCCCGGTGCGAGCAGTTGTCCTGGAATTGCCATGAGCTTAATTGAGAACCACAACACTTTAAAAGCACATTCAATCAAGTAAGGATAACTGTTTCTCGTAGAATTAAAATGCGCCAGGGAGAAAACGGGGCAGGACATGGCTATTAAGACGGCATTGATAAGCGTTTCTGATAAACGCGGAATCATAGAATTTGCACGCGCACTGGTAGACCTCGGCATACAAATTATTTCAACAGGCGGGACTGCCCAGATCCTTAAAAAGGCTGCTGTGCCGGTGCAGGAAATCTCAGACGTTACCGGGTTTCCCGAAATGATGGACGGACGCGTAAAGACGCTCCACCCGAAGATACATGGCGCAATACTTGCCGACCGCACGAAGAAAAAACACATCGAGGAGGCAAAAAGGCACAAGATAGGGGGCATTGACCTTGTCGCGGTGAACCTTTACCCGTTTGAGAATACGATAAAAAAAACAAGCAGGCTTGAAAGCGCGATAGAAAACATAGACATCGGCGGCCCTGCGCTCCTTCGGAGCGCTGCAAAGAACTATGCACATGTTGCCGCTGTCGTAAATCCCGAGCGCTATGATGAGATTGCACGAGAAATTAAGGAACGGAAAGGCGAACTTACCCAAAAAACAAAGGAGCTCCTTGCCCTTGAGGTATGGGAGCACGTCGCACATTATGACGCCGTTATTGCACAGTATTTCAGAAAGAAATTTATGCGAGATGCCGGTTTTCCAAAAACCCTTACGGTCTCGTTTAGGAAAATGCAGGACCTCAGGTATGGGGAAAACCCGCACCAGCAGGCGGCGCTCTATAAGGACGACCAGTTTGAGGGGCCGGCAGTTATCAATGCGGAGCAGTTGCAGGGAAAGCAGCTTTCGTACAACAATATCCTGGATGCAAGTGCTGCGCTTGAACTGTGCAAGGAATTTGATGGCCCGACAGTAGTGATTGTAAAGCACAACAACCCAAGCGGCGTCGCCTCGTCGGAAAACATTGTTGATGCGTACAAGCTTGCCCGAAGCGTAGATCCCGAGGCCGCATTTGGCGGCGTGGTCGCAGTCAACCGTGCGGTTGACGAGACGCTTGCAAAGGAGATTACATCAGTATTTGTTGAGATCGTGGTTGCACCGTCGTTTACCCAGGAAGCGCGGCGCGTATTTGAAAAACGAAAGAACCTCCGCCTTCTCCAGATGCCCGATTTTGGGGCAAAACGGCTTTCGCACAGGACATACCGGAGCATCCCCGGCGGCATCCTCGTACAGGACGCGGACACCCTGCTTCTTGGGGAGCAGCTCAAGGTCGTGACAAAAAGAAAGCCGACTGAAGAGGAAATGGACGCGATGGCATATGCATGGAAGATTGCAAAATATGTCAAATCAAACGCCATTGTATACGCACGGAACAATAGGGCAATCGCAATAGGCGCGGGGCAGATGAAGCGTGTTGATGCGGCAAAGCTAGCAGTCATGATCGCGCGTGACTATTATGGTGAAGGGAGCATCAAGGGCTGTTCAATGGCAAGCGACGCGTTCTTCCCATTTAGGGATGGTATCGACTATGCGGCAAAGCTTGGGGTGACGGCAATCATACAGCCAGGCGGAAGCATCCATGACCAGGAAGTCATTGATGCTGCAAATGAGCACAATATTGCCATGCTATTTACCGGGATACGGCACTTTAGGCACTAGATAGTTGTCGCCTATTTCTTCGAGTGCTTGTTTTAATTCTTCAACTGTTTGGAATCGATCATTTGGGTCCGGTTCAAGGCAGCGCATGATGGCATCTTCAAGTTCCTCCAAAACAGTAACCCTCCGTTGCCTAAACGAATAGGGGCGTATATGAGGGAATACTTTTCTGTATTCGACCTGACTGCTAGCAAAAACAGAAGAGCCACACATTGCCTCGTACATGACGACCCCTATCCCAAAAATATCAGTCCTAAAATCCACAGGCTCACGCATAAGTGCTTCAGGGGCAGCATAGGCAGGCTGTCCACTTGGCATAAACTGTATCTTATTTAATGAAGGATCTGAAAATCGTATGAGGCCAAAATCAAGCAGGGTCAAGAAACTAGGCAAAAATGGAGGCCGTATAAATAGATTTTCCGGTTTAAGGTCCGCATATATAATTCCCTTTTCATGGATCATTGACATAATCTCACAAAGCCGTATGGCTAATGAAAGTACGAACTGGGCATTTGAAATCGGCTTGCGCATCTTAATGAACTCATTGAGCGGAATCCCGCGCAATCGTTCTAAGATAAAGAACGGCGTCCGGCCATCAATAAAACCAAAATCACGGATGTCGACAATGCCGCAGTGGAAAAGAGAGGCAAGGACATGTGCCTCCTGGAAAAAATACGGCCGGAGAAATGGACCATGTTCAAAATAAATGGGGCACGCCTCATCAAGGATTTTGGCAACGGTGAAAGTGCCATGAACGGAATCCCTGGCCTCCCAAATAGTTGTGGCAGAACCGCTGTTAATGGGGCGCACTAACTCGTAGGTACTTGCAAAGCCCTTAATAGAAAATCCTTCGCGGGGATCAAAGAAGCGCACCTCCGGGTATCAAAAAACATATTTTTTAGCGCCTGACGGACTTCGGCATTCGTTTTTCGTGGTAAAGGGGTAGTAAGACAAGACATGTTATAAAAAGTGTATAGAAAGAATTAAAAGACACACGTCTCTGGTATTGTGACGCCAGCCTGGCACTTTATAAATATTATAACAAAAATACCCTCATGAAACTCGGGATTATTTTGGGATTATGCCTCATACTTTTTCTTGCAGGGTGCGCCACAAGGCAACAGGAAGTAAAAAACGAGACACTTATTACGCCACCAACAGAGGAAGTGGAACTGCCAAAAGAAAATGAAACTGTTGAACAACTGCCTGAAATTATGGAAAATAAAACAGTTGAAAACGAGCCGGCAATAATTCCGAAAAATGAAGTCCCTGCACCCCCTGAAAAACCTGTCGGGTGCATGGATAGCGATGGGCAGGACATGACTACTGCGGGCACCGTAACGCTTGATGGAAAGACGTATGTAGACACGTGCACAAGCCCTGAGCACATAAAGGAATATTATTGCTTAAACGGAACCGTACGAAACGTCATACGGACGTGCGCAAGCGGCATGGGCTGCAGCCAGGGGGCATGCGGTGCGGCGAAAGGATTTTGTGAGGATACCGACGAAGGGATCAACATCACATTGTATGGTGAAGTCAAGGCATATGCTGGAAATGAAATCGGGAACTTGCATGTAGACCTGTGCCTCAATACGACACACATACGCGAATACTATTGCAACGGCACCATTGCTGAAAGCTTGATACTGCCGTGCGAGACGGGATCCACGTGTAGGAACAACGCATGCGGCGACGTAATCTATTGTACTGATGATGATAACGGCGTCAGGCCAGAAACCAAAGGGGTCGCAACAGTTGTCGAAAGAAGAACGTATGAGACGTACACGTCATCGTTTGTTGATCAATGCATCGACAGAACTGCGCTTAAGGAGTATTATTGCGTTGGCGACAACCTTGCTTCGAGGAGACTCACGTGCGACGGATACTGTGACAACGGCAGGTGCAGGGAGTAACAATGAAGCAGATATGCATTGTGCTTGTAATTTGCATACTTGCAGCAGGCTGTGCTGCCGATGGCAAAACTGAGGATAAGGTTGCTGACAAGCTGCCTCACGTAAACCAAACCATACCAATGCCAGTACTTCAAGCCAACCAGACTACTGATGACCCAGCATGTACTGATAGCGATGAAGGCCAGGATTTGTTTGTACGCGGTACCACCGCATCATATTCACAAGTGCAATATGATACGTGCGATGACGGCATATCAGTGGACGAATACTATTGTGAAAACGGGGTATTAAAACAAAGAACGCGCATCTGCCCCGCGGGATACCAGTGCAGCGAAGGACGCTGTGTTGGGGCAGACACTATCCCACAAGATTGTACTGACAGTGACGGACAGGAGATACGGAAAAAGGGGCAAGTGGTGCGCGGAAGCGATACCTACGAAGACGCTTGCACGGGAATACAGAACGTAAAGGAATATTATTGCCGAAACAATGAGATAAAAAATACGATACTACGTTGCCCAAGCGGAACCAAGTGCCATGAAGGTGCATGCATACAATATGAGCCGCGCTGTGAGGACACTGACAACGGCATCAATGCAACCGCATACGGGGAAGTTACAATTGACACGGGTACTGGGATACTTGACCTCTTCAAAGATTCATGCATCGACCAGGGGACGCTTGAGGAAGCATACTGTATGGACGGGCGTGTTGCAAAAATGACAATTGCGTGCCGGCAAGGGGGGCGCTGCAGTTCGGGTGCATGTGAGGAAGTGGCTGAATGCAGGGAAAATGACTTTGGCTTTGATACGCGCCACAAGGGAACGACACGTATTGTGACGTATATAGGTGGCGGAAGTACGAGCCGTGAATATACTGATGAATGCAACGGAAGCGGGATATTGCGTGAATATTATTGTTTTGAAAATGAAGTAGCAACGCAAAACGTCGTGTGCAGCTGCAACGGCGGTGAATGCATACAGTAAGTTTATAAATATTTTTTGAGATTGAATTCGCATGTATAAGCACTTGATTTTGATATTGTTATTGGCAAGTATTTCAGTCGCTGCCGCCCCGGAATGGGTAAAAAAGGGTGTGGCCGTTACGTACAAGGTAGGTGCAAGCACCATCGTCTTTGAAGTAACCGAACGGACCGCGACAACACTTAAGGTCAGCTTGAAAGTTGATGGTAAAAATTCGGGGTTTCCTTTCAATAATGTAAGCGGCGGTTCAGGAAGTTTCTGGTATGACAATACGGAAACGAAGGTCGCAAGCTACTCCTCCCGCATTGACGGATGGGAAGTGATGCAGAAAGACGCAACGGTGAACGCCGCTGGTAAGGACTGGACAACCATAAAGGTACAGAAAACAGAAGGCGGTACAAAGAAAGACCGTTATGTAGATAAGGAAACGGGCTTGCTTATACGTGAGGAAAGCACCGTACAGACAGTCGTACTTGAGTCAATAGTACCATCATTTGATACGCCCCCCGTGCCGCCAGTAAGTGCCCCTCCGCAAAACCCGCAAGGCACGCCGCCTCCAACGGCACCTCCGGCAGAGACGCCGACAACTACCGAACCTAACGAGGAGGACAAGACGCCGCCCGCTGGCCAATCATTCGAACCAGAACCAGTCCCAACAGCAAATCCGGCGCCACTGACAGATGTAGAGGACATACGCCCGCCTGACTCGAATACGCCGTGCTGCCCGTTAGGCGTATTTTTGTTTGTATCGCTTTTAGTATTTGCATACAAGGCAAGATGAGATTATTTTAATTTTTTTAAGAATTCATTAGCCTAACATCTTTTGGGAAAAATTTTGTGCAAGCGATCTTTCTAATTTTCTTTTTTATATTTTTCTAATAGATCATTCTACTCAGCTTAGCGATTATTATAAAACCCTGCTTCCGTCCCGTGTCCCTACGATAATGCGGTCGAATTTTGTAAAGATGCCGTTTTCGACCACGCCGGGTATGGTGTTGAATTCGTCCTCCATTTTCCGCGGGTCAGTAACCCGCATCTCCGCATCAAGAAGGAAATTGCCATTATCAGTAATAATAGGCCCGAGCTTTTCATCTGCAACGCGGTAGGAAACATGTTTTGTAAAACGCTTAAGCGCATCCATGACAAGACGGTGCGCAAACGGGATGACTTCGATAACGACCTTGCCTTCAAGGTGCGGCCTGATCTTGCTTTCGTCCGCTATGATAATGAATTTCTTTGCCGCGTAGGCGATCACCTTTTCGCGCGCGAGTGCCCCGCCGCCGCCCTTAAGGACCGCGTGCTTTGTAGCAACGTCGGCACCATCAACCGCCAGGTCAATGCGTTTTACTTCGTCAGGTTCAGCGATCCTGATGCCCTGCGCATGGGCAAAAATACGCGTATCAAATGATGTCGGCACGCCAAGGATATCCAGGTTTTCCTGCCGTATGCGTTCGCCAAGGAGTTCAATAAATTCTTTGGCAGTGCTTCCGCTTCCTAATCCGATGACCATGCTGTTCCTGACATGCTCCAGTGCGGCCTTTGCCGCGTTGATTTTTTCCAGCTTATAAGACATGTCTTAAATTAGAAAGCGTGCGTTTAAAAACCTAAACCGCAGAGAGGGTTCCCCCTCCAATTGTTCGACGATTTGCATTTGGGGCAAAAAAACAAATGCAAATATTTGGCGCATGGCACCAAACTTTTCGAACAATGGATTGACGCCAGTGCCAAAAAAATCTCGCCAATATTTGACGCGAACACGCGTCAAACCATAAATCGATTCGTCGATTTATCGGTCCGTGGTTTGTGGTCTCATCCCGACCCACCCCCAAGAAAGAACGCTAAAATTAGTGTCCTCTCTGCGACTGGCTGATGAATAAACAATAAATAAACTACTTACTTTTTCTTATAATCAGTGACCTGCAGGTTGCCTGCTTCCTGCCTTAGTACCTCAAGGACGTTGCCGCCCTCATCTGAAAGGGAATATTCCAGGTACGTGCCGCCAACGATCATCGTAAGGATCCGCGGCTCCTTGTTAAGGAACACCTTGACGCTGTAAATTTTCCGGTCCTTATCGTATGCATACTCGAATTTTGAGCCCCTGATAAGGTCAACGAGGTCTTTTTTTGTCATACCATCCCAACCATCGCATGCAATTCCAGTACGATGCCTTTTTTCCGTGCGGCTTCAAGCATCTTATAGAGCGGATCTGCCATGGTCTCTGCCATCTTTTGGCCGACCCCTTCGGTCTTTCGTGCGGCAACCTTGACGGGAATCCGCTGGCCTGTGATCTGTTCGCTCCGGACCGGGATTTTCTCACGTTCAAGCGGACCCTTTACAAGCTCCGGTTTCTTAAAGGCCATGGGGCCCCTTCGTTCTTCATCGTCAACCATGAGTATGCTTTACGGTTATGTGTTTTTAATAGTACGCGTTTTTTGGGAGCCCTTCGGACGTATTTAGTGACACGTATATAAATCCCCCAACCTAAAAATAAAGTAACACTAAAAAATACCACTAGGTGAAAACATGAAGCTAGATACGGTAAGGGCAGTACAGTATGGAAAGGCGCGGCGCATATCATGCGTATTTCTCTGCCAGCATGGGGACATGGGCGAAAAACTGTTTGCAAGATACCCCTCCTTGCCAGACCTTTGCGTTTCCGGAAGGCAAAAATTCATGCAATACATTGCGGTTGAACAGGATGCCGGGACTCCGGAACTTGCACATATTTTGGCAAAAATGGCAAGCGATGCCGACCACGCCTCGCTTGTCGTCCACGCGGAACTACCCCGCGGCGTCGTGGACCCAAACCGAATTACTGAACGTTCGCTGCAAGAAATTATTGACTGGAGGCAGCACCCCGACCTTGCGTCAGAATTAAAGGGCCTTCATGCCGACACTCTTGCACATGTTGCCGCACTTCTTGCAGAAACAAAACCGCGCCTCGTAATTGACGTACACAGCATGGGGCAGTACACGCCGCGTGCAAAGGCGGAATCGGACGTACGGGCAGTAACGCTTGCATTTGACCGCCTTGAAGAATACCTTGAGGCATGGCTAGATCCGGCACGACGGGGAGAACGGCGGGTGCTTGACATAGTGACCGCACTTGCCGACGGGACTGTGGTTGCAGACATGCAATTTGCAAGAATGATGGCAGGGGAATTGGATATGGTGGGAATCGACTACCGGTTCAACCACCCTTACCCGACCGCGCCGCATGTGATGACGACTGCGTACCTAAGACAGTATCCCGGCGGCTGTATTGACGTCCCAAAGGACATGCTTGCGGATGGGGCGCTTGATGCGATGAGGGTGAACTTAAGGAAGGTGGAACGAGTTGCCAGGCCGATTGCAAACGCGGCGATTGCATACCTTGGGCAGCAGGTAGAAACGATGCATGAAGCGGTGGCAAAATAAAACCACGATCTGCGCGCCTCATGCCGTTCCAAAAAAAAGGCTGGGGACATGACTGAATATACGTTTGAGTATTTTTGTAATAGTAAAATTATGGGCTTATGAGGGGATATGTATGACAAAACTCTTTGTAATGACGGACAGCTACCTAAAAGAATGCGATGCGATGGTCGTATCGGTGAAAGATGGGAAGTTCATCGAGCTTGACCAGACGTGCTTTTACCCGCGTGGTGGAGGACTGCCAAGCGATACGGGGAAAATAATTGTTAATGGAAACGGGTTTCGGGTTGTAAATGTAGTTAAACAAGACGGCGCAGTTTACCACGAACTCGAAATTCCAAATAGAGAAATCAAAACGGGCGATCAAGTTCATTGTGTGATCGATTGGGAACGTCGTTACAAACTAATGAGGATGCATACCGCTGCGCACGCACTTGTTGGCATCATGAATAAGGAGGCAGGCGTACTTATCACGGGAAACCAAATTGAAACCGAACAGTCGCGCATTGATTTTAACCTTGAGAACCCGACACGTGAACTTTTGGAAGAATACGTACGAAAAACAAATGAGGCGCTTAAAACGAATGTCGAAATTAAAATTTCATTTATGCCGCGCGATGAGGCGCTCGCGATTCCTGGCATGGTAAAACTTGCCGGGGCGCTCCCCCCGGAAGTAAAGGAGCTGCGCATTTTGGAAATTCCGGGCATTGACGTTCAGGCGGACGGCGGGCCGCATGTGAAAAATACGAGCGATGTCGGCGAGATGGAATTCATTCGTGTGGACAACAAGGGCAAAAATAACCGAAGGATTTACTTTAAAGTCAAGGAACGCGTATAAGGAAAACAATTATAAAGCTCATCAGAAAAAGAGCTTAGGGTGACTCCATGCGTTCGATACGGGCTATTTTGGCAATTCTAATTTGCATAACCATGCTATTTGCTTCTGAAGGGAGAGGCGAAAGCAGCATTGACGTGAAAATAAGTAATGAGGACGAGGTACGGGTTAAAACAGACGTACGGACCGACATAAAATCAGATGGCGAAATACGGGCGCGCATAAAAGAGGAGGTACGCCAAAAAACGGCAGACGGACCGCAGATAAAGATGCGCATTGAAAAACGAGGCGAGATTCGGCAACGGATAAAAAATACCCTAGATACGCGTTCAGTTGATGCTACGTTGAAACGGCGCGAGGCAATAGAAAAAGCGCGGGCGGTTACGGAACGAAGATGCGATTCGCTTGATGACGCTACAGAACGCGCGGTATGTGACAAGGAAAGTGTTGCGTATCAGGTACGCGAAAAGGTACGTGAACGCCATGAGCTAAGTGAGGCGTGTAGAAACGAAAATAACGAAACTCAGGCAGCATGCCAAGAAAGGGTAAACGCAGAGTTTAAGGAAGAGGTACAGGCGCGATTCAAGGCATGGGTAAAAGAAAGGCGTGAACGGGGCGAAAATGAAACAAATGATGAACTAAATGAAGAAGTACGTACACGCCTCGAGCTCGTCCATGAAGAAATGAAGGGAAGGCTTATTGAGAGGCACAATGATACAAGGCAAAAGGCAATCCTTAACCGGCTTGACAATGCAATAGAAACGGCAGAAAAACACGGGGGGCTCCTTGAACGTGCAATTACGAAGGCGGCAGAAAAAGGGCATGACACTGCGAAACTTGAGTTCGTGCTTGAGGCATATGTCAAGGCGGTTGATAACGCAAAAGTGCTCTATGACGACGAGCAATACCGCGACAGCGTTGCCTCGCTTAATGAGGCAAAGGAACTTTTCAAGGAATTCAGGGGAATATTTGCAGATATTGTTTCAACACATAAGAGAAACGAATTGTATGTAGAAGCAGGTGATAGCAATGAATAAGGCATTTGCAAGCTTGTTTATCGTAGCAATGCTCCTATTTGGATGCACACAAACAAGTGCCCCGACCCAGCCGGACGGGCAAACTGAACCTGCACCCGGCGGTGCAATGGCAGCCACGGATACTACCGTTGGCGAAGGAACGCAAGTGATTTCTGAACAAAATATACCTCCTGAAGACCAAAATGATGCAGAGGAACTTGAACGGATGCTTCAAGAACTAAACTAGGGTGTACCATGGCAAAGAAGAACAATAAGGAATTCGTGGAAAAGAACGGCGGGAAAAAGGTGGACGTCTGGAAGCACAAAAAATACATGTGCACCGTGCGCGACCTTGACGTATATACCGGGAAGAACACGATTTTCCTTAACGAAAGCGAGGCAAAGGAGCATGACATCTTCTGGGGATACCGCACACAGATATGCACTGCAAAAAAGGACTGCCTTGTCGTAAACGTAAACGTATCGAACGGATTCGTCAAGCCAGGTGATGTGGGCATCTCAAAAGAGGTATGCAAGGAATTCGGGCTTCATGACGGCGATGTTGTGGAGGTTCTTCACATGGAACGGCCGGCATCGATTGCCTCGATACAAAAAAAGCTCAAGGGAGAAACGCTCCAGCCGCGTGAGATCAGCCTTATTGTCAATGAGATCATGGATGGAAAATTAAGCGAGATAGAGACGACGGCATGGATTTCCGCAGCATATATGAAAGGCCTCAGCGATGAAGAGATAGTTGCGCTTACCCATGCCACAGTCGATTCAGGCGAGACGCTTGATCTTGGAAAACGGCACATTGTTGACAAGCACTGCATCGGAGGCGTAGCGGGCAACCGAACAACGATGATACTTGTACCCATCATCGCATGCACCCCTCTCTTTATCCCAAAGACAAGCTCCCGCTCCATAACGTCGCCAAGCGGCACTGCCGACACGTTTGAAGTGCTCACAAATGTAAACATAGAGATAGACGAATTGCGCTCGATTGTCCGCAAGGCGCACGGTGCGATTGTCTGGGGGGGCGGCATGAACCTTGCGCCTATAGATGACCGCCTTATCAAGATACGCCATCCGTTGAGCCTCGATCCCGAAGGGATGCTTCTTGCAAGCATATTAGGCAAGAAAAAATGCGTCGGTGCGCAGGACGTAATTATTGACATACCGGTCGGAAGGGGCGCAAAAATACCGTACGTTGAACGCGCACAACAGCTCGGCGACCATTTTATCAAAATTGCAAAGAACATAGGTATGAACGTCGAGGTGCTTATTACCGACGGTGCCGAACCGGTCGGCAACGGGATTGGCCCTGCGCTTGAATGTCTTGACGTACTTGAGGTGCTTGAGGGGAAGGGGCCTGTTGACCTAAGACATAAAAGCGTATTTATGGCAGGAAAACTCCTTGAGCTTGCAGGCATATGCACAAAAGGAAAGGGATACGGGATTGCAGGGGACATACTTAAAAGTGGCAAGGCACTTAAGAAAATGCGCGAGATTATTGAACTTCAAGGTGGAAACCCGCGGGTACGACAGGATGACATCCCGGTGGGGCGGCATTCATTCAACGTAAAGTCGGAACGGGACGGGCGCATTTTTCATATCGATAACAAGATCATTTCAACAATTGCACGGATTGCAGGTTCACCGCGTGACCGCGGGGCGGGGGTACGCATCCACAAGATCCGCGGGGACGCAGTCGTGAAAGGCGAAACGCTCCTTACAATTTATGCAGAAAGTAAAAGCAAGCTTGACTTTGCCATAAAGGCGGTTGAAGATACCGAACCGATCGAATTTAGGAAAATGCTCCTTGGCACGATCCTTGGGGACCCGTCCTGATCAATCAATGCGGTCATAACAATAGACCGTCTTTTCCGGCGTTATGACGGTGTATGGTTTTCCATTACTTTTATCCGAACAAAGCGGAAATACGACTAATGGGTTACTTGTAATTTCCTGGTCTTCCACATATACGCCGCTTTTTAGGGTATTAGGCAGGCAGGAGAACGCACCGTCCTTTACTATCGGTATGGTTCCCTCCTGGCAATAGCGGTAACTGTCCTTATTCGCATTAAATACAGTACCTATGACGATCCCGATAATCTCTTGCGGCCGCACACAGTCAGGGTCAGGCGAAAGGTTGTTGTCCCCCTGAAGGACATAACAGGTACCTTGGGAATCGCTTGAGATGTCAATGATCCGGTGCATGATTGGTATGGAAAATGACGGCGAGTTATACGCAATGATGGTGCCGATGCGAAGGTCGCTTGGGCTGAACTTTGTCGTGAAGACTGCCGTATGGTCGGCAGTGATGGTCGGGTGCATCGACTTGGTGTCTGTTACGGATGAAAGGTTGACGTTTGAGTATTTGACCACAAATGCCTCTTCGGATAACAAAAATTCGATGCCTGCAATTGAGGGTGCGCCGGGTATGTCCTTTGTAAGCCGTGCCGAACTGTCAAGCGAAGCATATTCAAGGTCGCGATATCGGTTGCTTAGTTCCGCATATTGCCGTGATAGGTTCGCATGGCGAGAGGAAAGGCCGGCGTACGTACGGTTAAGCTCATCGTACGCATCGCCAAGCGCCGCATATGAGTCCTTGAGCCTTGCAAGCTCGGTTTTGCATCCTGCAAGCTCCCCGATGCAGCTTTCTTCCGGAGCCCCTTCGGCCTTATCAGAAAGGAGGCGCGCATAACGATCTTCAAGTGATTTGTAATCGCTCTTAAGCTTTGCAAGTTCGTCCGTACTGCTCGTTTCAGACGTGCAACCGAAGATAAGCAATATGCCTGCCAAAATAATAAGATATCTCATGTCACCACTTCCGTAATACCATAAATGTCTTTGTGTCACGCATGTTTTTTAATTGTCTGATCTGGTCGATCGTCGTGTCGATATCGGATAGGCTTTTTGCCTCGATAATCGTGCAGCCGTCAAAATCGCCTGAAATTTCATAGGCCTGCGTGGAAAGCCCACGTGAGGAAAGCTCGTGCATCATCTTCTTGACATCGCCCTTTGCCTTAAGCATGACGATTGCGTAAAACGCGTTTTCGCTTGCAACATCGATGGTAAAACGCCTGACGGTGCCTTGTTTTACGAGGTTTTCAATGCGGTGGCGGATCGCGCCTTCCGTAAGGTTGACCTTTTTTGCAAGCTCGGTGTTTGTTGCGCGCGCATTTTCTTTGAGGAGTGAGATGATTTTTACATCTACGTCGTCCAATTTCACGTATGTGTTAATACATACGGTATTTATAGGCTTTATGATCTCCCAACCCATCTCTTTTAATTAATGATCCGACATAATACGAACTATGCCAAACAATACCGTAACGTTACACCGAGTCCTTAAGGCAAACCCCGAAAAGGTGTATCGCGCATTTACGGAACCCAATGCGCTTCTATTTTGGCTTGCGCCGTACGGATTCTTGTGTGTTGTCCATGCTATGGATGTGAAGGTAGGCGGCAACTATAAAATGTCATTTATCAATTTTTCTACAGGCAATGGGCATTCATTTGGCGGAAAATTTCTTGAAATAAGACCAAACGAATTCATAAAGCACACGGACAAGTTTGACGATCCCAACTTGCCGGGCGAAATGGTTACTTCGGTTTGGCTTAAGAAAGTTTCTTGCGGCACTGAGCTTAAAATTGTCCAGGAAGGCATTCCTGCCCAGATACCTACCGAAATGTGTTACTTAGGATGGCAGGAATCGCTAGAAAAGTTGGCAAAATTAGTTGAGCCTGATATTCCCGATGGATAAATGGTAAAACTGAAGTTATTATTTTCGCAAGATATCCTCCATTGACTTTCCCTTTGCCAATTCATCGATTAGCTTATCTAAGTAGCGAATCTCCCGCATTGTCGGTTCCTTGATGTCTTCCAACCGGACACCGCAAACCACGCCCTTAATCAAAACCCGCGAAGGATTCAGTTGAGGGGCGTTTGCAATGAATGTCTCGAAGTCCGTTTGTTTTTCCAGTTGTGTTTCTAACTCTTTCTGGCTATATCCTGTCAACCAACGAATAATTTCATCAATGTGACCGAAGGGACCCCGCAGCAAGCTGGCGGGGTATGCCCCATTCGGTCACAACTTTGAAAAACTGGGTTCATACCCCGTTGCTTGCAACGAAACCCAGTTTTTCAAATCAACTTCTATTTTGGTGCGTCCTTTTTTCTGTGCCTTAGTGACATAGAAGGGGTAGACACGTGCGAAGCTCATAGCATAGATGCGGGGTTTTGGCATAAAGGTATAGATAGAGTACTAATATAAAAAGAATATCCCACCTACCAGATTTGAACTAGTAACCTATCCGTTTCTACCTTTTTAGGAAAAAGGTAGCCAAAAACTGTCAGATAAAAAAGACTGACGTCAAACTACAGCGGATCGCTCTACCGTTGAGCTAAGGTGGGCCAATAGTTAATAAGGACTATAATATAGAGAATAAGTGTTTTTAAACAATTATCTTCGTGTTTTGGAACCGGTTGTGGTTAAAATTATTCCTTCACAAGCACTGCAAGCATCACAAGCGCTGCAACGGTCGTGATCCCGGAAAACAAGAACGGCGCAGGGATGGACTCGAATTTCATGTCCCATAAAAACCCTGCGATCCCGTTTGCAGCAAGCGTTGCAATGCCGATTGCCCCATAATATATGCCGCTTGCGCTTGCGTACTGCCCATGGCGGACTGTTTTAGCCAAAAAAACGCCTGGCGCAACCTTGTAAATGGCAGTGAAAACGCCAAAGAGCGCAAAGAGGGGGAATATGGATTGGAAGGACAAAAAAAGCGCAAAACCCAAAAGCACGATGCCAAACAATATCCAGCCGGCAAAAAGAATGTTCTTGGCACCAAAGCGGTCGCTTAACCTGCCCACGGGCAGGGCGCTTAATGCATAGAAAATATTGAATGCCATGCCCAAAAGCGGAATATACACAAGCGGCACAACCAGGCTTGCGCGAAGAAGAAAGAACGCAACAGTAAATTCCCCAAGCGCAAAGAGGAAGGAAACCGCCGCAAAGCGCTTGAAGTTCCGTGCAAGAAGCACATCAAGTATGATTTTGCCCTGGTCCTGTACCACGGCAGGATTTTCCCGGACAAAAAGGACAACGACAACTGCAAGAAATGCCGGGACAAGTGCCACAAGGAATATAATGTCGTAGGTACCGCGCAGGCCCTCGCTTGCAAAAAGCGCAAGAATGGCAGCTGCAATAAGCGGACCAAGGATCGCACCAAACGTGTCGACCATGCGCCGAAAGCCAAATGCGTGGCCAAGCAGTTCCTTCTTCTCAGACAGCACGATAAGCGAATCGCGCGGCGGATCCCGGATGCCTTTTCCTGATCGCTCAAAAAGCACAATAAGCGCAACCTGCCAAGAGTGCGTTGCAAAAAGTAGGAATGCCTTTACAATCCCCGATACCGAATAGCCGGCAATAATCATCCGTTTTCGCTTCCCCGTCCTATCTGCGTAAAGCCCGGCGAACACGCCAACAAATTTTGCAACCGATTCCCTCAGGGCATCTATAAGCCCAATTACAAGGACAGGCGCCATAAGCACGCTTGAAAGAAAGAAGGGCAGTACCCAGATGATCATTTCGCTACTAATATCAACAAGGAAGCTTGCAAGTGAAAAAAGTTTTGTATTTCTACTTAAACCCTTGCTATCCATACGATAGTTACTAACCGATACTTTAAAAAAAAGTGTGAGCGGAATACATTAAAACCAAAGAACAGATCATGAGGGGTAACCATGGCTGACAGATATGATGCGATCGTAGTGGGCGGAGGTCCGGGCGGAAGCGCTGCCTCGTTTTTCCTTGCAAAAAAATACAACCGAAAGGTGCTTCTTCTTGAAAAGGAAACGTTTCCGCGTGACAAGCCGTGCGGTGATGCCGTATCGGGAAAGAGTATGTCCGTGCTTGCGGACATGGGCGCACTTAATGACGTTGAGGAAATAGACCATTTTAAGACGCATGGGGTCATCCTCAGTTCGCCAAAGGGCACAATTGTTGAGATCCCGTTTAAGACGGAAGATAAGGACCGCGCAAGCTACGGCTATGTGTGCAAGCGCTATGTGCATGATAATTTTATTTTCAAGCAGGCAAAAAAGCAAAAAAACGTTGAAACGCGCGAGGGCTACCGTGTTACGGACATAATTCGCGAGGGTGAACGGGTTGTTGGCGTAAAGGCAATTGAGAGTAAAACAAAAAAGGAATACGAGTTCCGCGCACCGGTTGTCATTGGGGCAGATGGCGCAAATGGCGTGATGGCAGGAAAACTGGGCCTTGCGGGCATTGATGAGAAGCACAACGTGGTTGCGGTGAGGGCATATTATGACAATATCAATGACTTAAAGCCCGCAATTGAGATCCACTTTGTAAAATCGCTTATGCCGGGCTATTTCTGGATATTTCCCACGAGCAAGACTGAGGCAAACGTCGGCGTCGGGATGCTCCTTGGGGACATGAAAAAAAACAGAGTAAACCTGCAAAAGGAGATGTTTGCAGCAGTTGCGAACCACCCGCTCTTTAAGGAGCGTTTTGCGAGTGCAAAGCTTGTTTCCGAAGTCAAGGGGTGGAACCTGCCGCTTGGCTCAAAAATACGGCCGTGCGCCGGCGACGGCTACGTGCTTGTTGGCGATGCGGCATCGCTTATCGACCCGTTTAGCGGCGAAGGGGTTGGCAATGCGCTTTACTCCGGAAGGCTCGCTGCGGAAGTCGTCAACAAGGCGCTCGAAAAAAACGATACTGGTAAACAGGTGCTTAAAGAGTATGAGGAGCGCCTTCATCATGACCTGGATGATGAGCTTATGCTTTCATACCATCTCCAACGCCTTGGAACGCGGCAGTTCTTGCTTAACTGGGTAATAGACAAGGCGGCAACAAAACAGGAAGTGCGTGATACGATTTCAGGCATGCTTGTTAACACAAAGGCAAAGAAAGGGCTTGCAAACCCGCTGTTTTACTTAAGGCTATTGCTCACTTAGTAAATATCGACAGATATGCCGGGAATTCGCGCAAAATCTTTTTCGTTACGTGTAACGATTGTTGATACGCCATTGGCAAGGGCAATCCCAGCGATGAGTATATCCGTTGAATTAATAGTAATTCCTTTTTTATGGAGCTGTCCTGCTAATTTTCCACTGTGATACGCGCCAAAATGGGAAAGGTCAAGTACTTTTACCCCTTCTAGAAGTGTTTCTAATGCAGCAAGTTCGTCATCGATATTTTTTCCAAATCCGTAGATCCCCTGGATAAGTTCAAATGCATTTATCTGCGTGGTATATAATATCTTATTTTTTTGCTCAAGTGAGGCTATTTTATTCACCGCTTTTTCTTCCCCTCTTAATAAGTGGATAAGTATCGTAGTATCAAGCACTACCATTCAATCTTCCTCCAGTTTTTTCTTCCTTCCTTTATGGCATTTTCCATTGCATCGGTATCCTCTTTTGAAAGATGGCCCCATAAACCAGCGCATTCCAAAAGACTTTTCTTTTTAGCGGTACCTCGTCCAATGTAACGGGCAATAAGCTCGGTATAACTTTCGCCTGGTTTCTTTAGACGTGTAAGTGCGTTATATATTTCATCAGATAACATGATTGTTTTTGACATTCTTACCACCTATATATTGATCTATATATTGAATTAAGAGAATATTTAAATATATCGCACCACAAATTATACATGAAATATCTTGAGAAACCACCACGCGCAGTGCTTGGTGCATATGTACCTTATCCAATAAAAGAGCGGCTACAGGTAGCAATGCGTGCGGTTTTAAGCGGGGAAAGGCCGCTTGTAGAGGTTGCACGCCACGGAATGGAACACGGGGAGATTGATCCGGTTCTTGCTAAAAGATATGAGGACAGGTTGGCACGCCTGGGCATCAGCTCAGCGCTTTGTCCACCGTTACGGGTACGGGCAGTTGAACGGATAGCCACGGATACGCCGCACTGGAAATTAAGCGGAAGCGTCGGGATAGTAAGCGGAGTAGCCACTGCAGTTTCTGCGTATGCTATCCCCCGGCTCATCGGCAACCCGCAGCTGTTGGGCGACATGCTTGCGCGGGCAGCATTCCTTGGCACCGTGATGGGGCTTGGGACATTTTTAGCTACCTTGCACGTTGTACAGAAGCATTTCACCCACCCAAGATTACTTGACGATCTCGAACTAGGCACAGCGATCCATAATGGCAGGGACGTTTCGCACGCAAGGCATCTTGAACTGATGGATGAAAAGGATCGTAGAAAATAACGGCAGTTTTTGTTTTTATTTTTACAAAAGTACGTGATAAAAACCAAACCATATAAACCCTATTTACTAAATGCTTAGCATGGACGAATTTTCCCCTCAAGAACGGAAGATATTAGAGCAATTCATGACAAATGTTGACAAGCCGATATTTGCGTTGGTGAACCTGCCTGAGGTCGTGAAGGGTGCACTTTTTTCACGGTATTCACGCTCGGCTAAGAGCCTTCGGCGGGTGCTTCTTGACGAGTTTATCCTACAGGAGGAAACGGGATTTAAGGAGATTGTCAATTACCAGGTTTCAAGTGGCGCAAGCCAAGGCGTCGCGATCAAAAAGGCGGAAGAATTTTACGACCGGGTGCTTGTCGGGTACGGTGACGACAGCGTTGCAGAGCTTGCAGGCGCCCATGTTGCAATTGAGGACGTTTCAAACATTGCGACAAAGGTAATACAGGATTCACGTATCGGCTTAAGCCCGCTTGAAAAAAGCACGCGATATGTTTATTTTGACAAGAAGGAAAATGGCAAATGGCTCTACTATGAGGAGCCGGCAATCATGCAAAGCGAGTTTGCAGGAGAATATAAGAAATTGTGCGATTCACTCTTTGAGACATACACAGCGCTAATTCCAAAAGTATCAAGGTACATGATGGAGCGGTTCCCCCGTGATGAACAGACCAGCGACCGTGCGTACAACTCCACCATCCGTGCAAAAACATGTGATGTGTTACGCGGTTTACTTCCTGCTTCAACAAAGACAAACATGGGGATGTTTGGCGATGGGCGGGCATACGAATACCTTATCACGAAGATGTATGCTTCAGAACTCGGGGAGATCCGCGCAATTGCAGCAGGCTTGCAGGGGGAGCTGCGGCAGGTGATCCCAAGCTTCGTAAAGCGCGCAAATGACAAGTATGGCGTGGAATCGCAGGCATACATGCGTGCGATTGAAAGTAAAACGCGCGCGCTTGTTCAATCAAAGGTGCAGAATCTTAAGGTCGTAAAGGACAGGCAGGAAGTGACGCTTGTCGATTTTGACAAGGACGGGGACGAAAAGGTGGTTGCCGCAATCATGTATCAGTACAGTACGCTTGCGATGGATGATGCATACCTGCTCGCCAAGAATATGCCTGAAAACGAAAATGACGAGCTGGTCGAAGCATACGTGGGGGAACGCAAAAACAGGCGTAATAAACCATATCGAGCGTTTGAACATACGTATTATACCTTTGATATTCTTGCAAACTTTGGCGCATATCGCGATCTTCATCGCCACCGGATGCTTACGCAGCAACGGCAGCTCCTTTCATGCCTCCACGGATATACGCTTCCGCCTGAGCTGGAAGATGCGGGATACGCACAGGAATTCAAGGATGCGATGGAGCATGCAAAAGAGGTGTATGGCCAAATAGCAAAGGCAATGCCCGAAGCTGCCCAATACGCAGTGCCATTTGCATATAAGATCCGGTGGAATATCAGGATGAACTTAAGGGAAGCATACCACTTGTGCGAATTACGAAGCATGCAGCAGGGCCATCCGGACTATCGCCATGTTGCGCAGGACATGGCCCGGGAGATAAAGCGTGTACACCCGCTGCTTGGCAGGCACATGACCTTTGTCGACATGAAGGAATATGACCTTGAACGGCTCGAGGCTGAAAAGAGGCTCGATAAGAAATTGGATGAAATGAAACGAAGATACGATTCTTGATTATTTCTTCTTTACCGCCTTAACGGCGTCGGAAAGCAGGTAGATGCTTCCGCAGATGAGGATTATATCCCCTTTTTTTACTTCCTTTTTTGCTGCAGCCACTGCCATTTGGACATCCGGAACTGCGCTAACCAAAACCAATGAGCGGGCAAATGCCGCCAATTCTTGTGCGGGTGCACTATTTTCATTTTTCGGTATTTCGGTTATGATGAGCTTATCACAATGGGGTGCAAGAAGCATAAGCATTTCCTGCCAGTTCTTGGTTTTAAGGCAGCCAAAAATACAGATAATGCGGTTAAAGTTGAAAAGATGAAGATTCGAGATGAGTGAGCCTATGCCGTGCGGGTTATGTGCCGCATCAACCAAGACGGCCGGCCGCCTTGAGACCAGTTGGAGCCGGCAGGGGTTGAGTGCTTTTTTCAACCCTTCCCGAATTGCATTCTCCTCAAGGCCAAGCTCCTCAGCTGCAGCAACCGAAAGCGCGGCGTTGCGCGCCTGGTATTCTCCAAGAAGGGACGTATTAAGATCCTTATAATAGGCATACCCAAGGTAGTTGAATCGCGTCTCCTGTGCAGTCGTTTCTATACCCTGGGCAAAGAAATCCCGCTCAAGTGCACGGACCTGCTTATTTTTTTCAGCTCCAACTGCATCGATGACTGCAAGCGCCCCCTTTTCCGCACCTGTGATACACATCCCAGTCTTGATGATCCCTGCCTTGTCCCGCGCAATGCCCTCAGGAGTCCGCCCGAGGTATTCAGTATGGTCAAGGTCAATGGTGGTGATGATTGATATTGCTTCATTTGCGACGTTTGTCGCATCAAGCCTGCCGCCCATGCCGATCTCCATAACCGCGTAGTCGCACCCAGAATCTGCAAAATAAAGATATGCAATCGCGGTAAGCGCCTCAAAGAGGGTCATCTCGTAGCCGGCTCTATGAAGCGCAAGCAGCTTTTTTTCGTACTTTTTGAGGAGCGCATCGCTTATTTCTTTTCCGTTGACCTTGAAACGCTCATTGTATCTAAAAACATGCGGGGAGTAAAACGATCCGACTTTGTACCTAGCCTCGTTTAAGATGCTTGCAAGGTAACTGGTAGTGCTTCCCTTCCCATTTGTTCCGGTAACAAGAATAACTTTCATCTTTTCTTGCGGATTACCAAGAGCCGCACATACGTTTTGTATGCGCTCAAGCCCTGGCTTAATCCCAAATTTTGCAAGCTTTTTTTCAAGAAGCATATGCATTTATTCTCTGAATTAATATTTAATTATCTTTTGTGTTCTGTTAGTATATGCGCGGAATAAAAAGAATGCAAGGCTCCCGTGGGGAAAGGGAAAAACTGCTTTGTAAGTACGAGCCCCTTCTTGAGAAAAATAAAAAAGGAAATATCCTTCCGGTACTTACGCCCTTGGCAGTACAGAACGCCGTCGCATATGCATTGAAGAATGATAACCAAGATGCGCTTTTACTTGTACGTATCAGCAATGAGACACAAATGCCGCTTGCGGCACGTTTTCGCACATCACTTACCATGGGAACATTACCAACCGGATTCCTTGCGTGGTTATCGGTCTTACAGGGGGACATCATAAGCCCTGAAAGAATGGCTGGCACGTACCTTTCCCTAAGTGCAGCACTCTTCACTACATTTGCATGTGAATATTATGTTGCAAAAAAACTATTTCTTAAGGTGTTAAGGCGGGTTGGACCGCTCTTTGAAAAGAAGCCTCCCATCTGATTAACGTTTTAGTTCCGAGGCCTTAACCGTATTTGCCAAAAGCATCGCGACGGTCATCGGGCCGGCACCGCCCGGAACCGGTGAACAGTGCGCCTTCTTGATCACGTTTTCAAAATCAACATCGCCGACAACCTTCTCCTTTCCGTCACGAAGTACGCGTGTTGTCCCGACATCGATAACGTATGCTCCTTTCTTTACCATATCTGGCGTAATGAGCCCTGGCGAGCCTGCTGCAGCAACAATAATATCTGCCCGTTTTGTCTCTTTTGCAAGGTTGTGCGTCCTTGAGTGGCAGATGGTGACCGTTGCATTCTTATGAAGAAGCATCATCGAAAGCGGCTTTCCGACCACATTGCCGCGGCCGACAACAACTGCATGCTTTCCCTCAAACGATACACCGTAAAATTCAAGTAGTTTGACCACGCCAAAGGGAGTAGCGGGCCAGAATGTTTTTTCATCCAAGATGTTGGCCATCACCTTGCCCATGTTTACCGGGTGGAAGCCATCAACGTCCTTTTTTGGATCGATCGATTCAAGGACACGATCCGTATTGATATGCCGGGGAAGGGGAGTTTGAACAATAAAACCGTCAATTGAACGGTCACTGTTTAATTTTTCTATTTCCGCAAGAAGCGCACTCTCAGTAATGTCTTCAGGAAACCGAAACACCGTTGCCTTGATTCCGACCTCCTCTGCCTTTTCGCACTTCTTGCGCACATACACCTG
>CAZPPT010000002.1:0-166153 GCA_964588555.1 Microcaldota archaeon
CCTCCTTAAGATCAGGCATAATGAAAGTCCAGAACATGCATTCCTTTGTCAGAAAACCTACGAGCTTCTTAAAAAGCAAAATCAATTCAAAAAACCTGACTTAAATACTACTGGACCGGGTGATGTAAGCGCCGAAATAGGCGGCAAAAGGATTGCCTTTGAAATAGAGACTGGAGAGAATTTCAAAAACTATACTGAAGAAGAGCACTATGAGAAATTTGAGAAAGTAAAACAGGAGTTTAGTGATTTTTACATAGTCGTTACTGACTATGATAAAAAATACAAGTACGAGAAATTCGGAAAAGTGATAACAAGAACTGAAATAGAAGAGACAATAAACAAGATAGCAGGCAATAGCCCGCCCCCGCCATAATTATAGATTTGCTAACCTTGCGAATTTCAACGAATTAAGGCTTAAATCGTTGATTTCTCAAAAAATTTCGAACTGATTTTCGCTCGTAAATTTAACGATTTTTTTCGAACGGAAAATACGAACAGATAATTGTGATCGAGTTAGTGCGTACAGAATCTTGAAGAGTTTTGGCAGTTTACAAATCGTGTGGCAATACAGTTGACCGCTTGTTTTTCTCCGCCCGTTTTACCGCGTCCGTAAGAACTGATTTCAGTTTTTCATCTATTGCTGCATACGCATCATCTGCTACACGCATCCCATGCTGTTGCAGAAACAGCTTCACTCTTCCCCGCGTTATCAAATACTTTTGTTCCATATCAAACACCCCCATCTTTTAGTTTGATGAGCTTGAAGCCCAGACTATTTCCCCTTTGGACGAGTTTTGTTTCAACCATTCCCTTGCGTTCCAATGCAACGATATAGTTGCTTATCTGGCGTCTGCTTATCCAAAGGCTTTTCTGAAATAGCCAATACAATTCAGATGAGGTTTTCTGGCCGCCTTTTAAAATATCTAGAATGAGCTGCTCTTCCTCCCCAAGAGCAGGTTCGGTTACATTAATGAGCTTGTTTATCTCTTCGATATCTTCGGAAGATATGCTCGTGCTTTTTCTTGCTTCTGCATGCTTAGCGCTCTTCCATAAAAGTTCCACTGCAAGGTTACCATCCCCATGAGCCAATTCTGCCATTCGGTCTAACTCTTCGTTGCTATAACTATTTTCAACCAGTCCAGTTTCAGCCCGCGTTTTCAGTAAGCTGAATAATTGCTCTTTGCTGTAACCTTTCACTTCAAGGGGAGTGAACCGGATATGATCCCGTACTTTCGTATGTACCCTTGACAAAATATTTCGGTCGTTCGATATTCCGATAAGGCCAAATAAGGCATCTTCATGAGGTATGCTCGTTACATTGTGGAGAACCCGGGCATCGTCCCTGCATATGAGGCCGTCTATTTCATCAAGTACAAGCATAACTGGGGTTTTGGAGTATTTCATAAGTTCAACGATGCGGTCAAATATCTCATCGGTAGCTCTGCCTCGTCTGGATACGGGCTCACCCAAAGCATCAGCTATTCTTGTGTAAATTGCCATAGAGGTACTGTGGTACCAGCAATTCACGTATAGACATAAAACTCGTTGATTGTAATCTTTCAGTTGATCCAAAACGTGCTTTATCATCATGGTTTTTCCAGATCCCACAGGTCCATGAACAAAAAGATTCTCGCATGGGTTTCCGTGCGCTATTGGTTTTATTGCGGAGATAATTCGCTCTTCATCTTCTTTTCTGCATAAATTTTTACATTCCGAAGTCTGTGCCATCAAGGCGGTTTCGTTTTTGAATATCCTTCCATTCAGGCAAGCATACTGGAAGCGATCGTCCATGCACCTCTACCCTCACGCATAGGTCTGTTATACATATTTGTATATTGTGGCAAATCCTATATTTATACCTATGTCTCATTTGGGCACTGATTTTTAACCTTTTTGATACAAATGTATCAATATGGTAGAACTAGATGAGGTAGATTGGAAGATAATCAATGCTTTAAAGAAAGATTCGCGTCTTTCTGCGAGAGAGTTGGCAAAGCGGACAAAAATCTCATCTGCTACTATTAACCGAAGGGTAAGACGCTTAGAGGACAGCGGAGTTATTGAGGGTTACACACTTGCCCTAAATCAAGAGAAACTCGGGAAGGAGACAATAGCTTACCTCCTCATTAGAACAAAGCCTGGGGCGGATTATACGAGTATGATGAATGATATCGTAAAACACGATGAAGTCGAAGACATCGGGGCAATAGCTGGCGATTTTGACATTATTTTGAAAGTGAGAACCAGCAATATGAAGGAGCTTGATAAATTTATTTTCGAGTACCTCAGGAAATTCCCGGACGTTACACAAACTCAAACGCTAATGGTCTTCAGGGGATGGAAATAATCAATCCCGTACGAAGAAAACTCTAGATCTGTTGACAATTTTTTTGATCCTTTTAGCACTTTGAATTTTCTCGATTATTTCCAGATAGGCATTTACCGTATTTGTATGTAATCTTGTTTTGCAAACTATCTGGTGGACACTGACTGGTTTATCGGAAACGAAGTCCAAAATCTTATTCACAGCATCCAGTATCTTTGTCACAAAGATAAAACGCAGATTCCGCATAAATACCTTAAATGACACAGTGTGTTTTTCCTTTCCTAGCGACCTCTCAGACGATAAGGTAAGGAAATAATAAAGAAATTTGAAGGAATTAGACCTTAATTCGCATTTTGCCCTGAAACGCTGGAAAGTTTGGAGATTTATGCGCTGATTCATCAATTTGACAGAATTTTGTAAAATTGAGAGCTGATAACTTCAGATATTTATGCAGGGTTTAAGCGAACCCTCTGGCAGTAAGAATCAGATCAATCCTTCCTTTATGTCTTCATTTAATTTTACGATATTGGTTTTCCCGTACCTTTCTATTTTTATGACACCGCGCTGGTGCAGCCTTTTTACGATTCTGTGCGACTTGACTTTGCTCATTTCAGGCAATCTTGTGATCTCAGCCTGCAATGCCTGGCCCTTGCCTGCAATAAGCTTTTCTATGACCTTTCTTTCGTCCCGGTTAAGCAGGTTCAAAATCAGGCTACTGTTTTTCTTAAGGCTTTCTTCCTTGTTCTCAACTTTCTGGGACATGAAATAATACACGCCCGCACCAATCAGTATGGAAAAGGTTACGATTATGGGAATTGTATCAAGAAGAAACCGGTCCAGCGGACAGATACCACACATCTCACGTAATGGAGAGTTCTCGGATTTGAGAAACATACTGAGCAGAGAAACGACAAAAATAATTCCTGCGATTATGGCGATGCCGATTATCAACTTTGTTCTTTCTGATGCTACTGTCATGAATTGATTGTTCTTGATCTATTATTAATCCTTTCTCCTGGTTTCAAAAAACAGCAACCCTAAATATCGGTTTCAAAGAAAATTTGGCACGGTTTCAATTTTTGTAAACCCTATCCCAGATGGTTTCATAAAATTATATATATGGTTTCAGTTCTCATAACCTTGCTTCAATTAGTGATTCATATAAAAAAGGTGAACTAAATGGCAGATGATAATATTACGATTGGAAAAGAAACAGTATACTGGGGTGCGTTAGCTGTACTGGTTGTACTACTCACATTATCAGTGCTTACACAGGGATTTGGGTTGATAAAAACGACCCAGTTGCAGGGAAACCAATTAAATGCAATATCTGAAAGTGCGCTTAAAACAAAGGTAGAACAGTACATCAACAATAATCTACTTGGCACCCAAGGGGTGGTTGCACAGGTAACTGAAACTTCTGCCTATAACAATTATCTCTATGCTATGAAGTTAGATATCAAACAAGGAAATCAGACTGTTCAAAACGCAGTTGTTTACGCATCAAAAGATGGTGAAAGTATAATTATCGGACAAATATTCAATACTAGTTCATCACCTACACCAACCCAGCTCCCAGCGAATGACAACCAGCCTTCGGCTCAGGTGCAAAAAAGTGAAAAACCAAAAGCTCAGGCATTTGTCATGTCATTCTGCCCGTATGGATTGCAGTTCATCAAAGCATACATACCCGTAATGGAACTGCTTGGAAACAAGGCAGATGTAGAAGTGAACTTTGTTGATTATGCAATGCATGGTAAAAAAGAGCTGGACGCCAATAATTACATATACTGCGTCCAGAAAGAAGAAAAGGCAAAACTTGCTACTTACCTAAGATGTTTTGTCGAAGCAGGGGATTATCAAGGCTGTGTTGCCACGGCAGGATTGGACGCAAACAAGATACAAACTTGCGTAGCACAAACAGACACGCAGTATAATGTTACGGCGATGTTCAATGATCAGTCCACCTGGGCAAGCGGTCAGTTCCCACGCTATCTGGTTGAAACCAGTTTGAATGACCAGTACGGAGTGCAAGGCTCGCCGACATTCGTTTTGAATGGACAACAAGTGGATGTGAGCAGAACTGCAGAATCGATAAAGCAGGCAATCTGCAATTCTTTTGTTACAGCTCCAACAGAATGCAACACCAAGCTAAGCAGCAGTTCTGAAGCATCTGGATTAGGTAAAATTGGTGTAAGCGCGCCTTCGACAACCGGTTCGACTGCTGGTTGTGGCAGCTAAATTGTTAGCCCGGCATCTCCAGAGATGCCGGTTTAATTTTTTGGTGACCTGAAATGATTTTCTGTATACTCGCCCTCTTGGTATTTTCAATCATGGCAATATTCTCTGCCAAATACCGACCTTTGGCAAAGGAAGCATTCCGTTGCGTTTTTCTTAGGATGACTCTGCGGCCCTGCGATGTTGGACTTGATCAGAAGATAAAGGCGAGCATAGTATCGCAGATTTTCGACAAATCGCCACCTGCGGCAAAATTCGTCAACAAACATTTCGAGGCAATCTCCTGGGTACTGGTAATATTGACTGTGATTAGCTTTGCTTACAGTGTTGTGGGCGTTTATAATTTCTATTATTACGGGAACTGCGAAGGTCCAACAGCCACGAAAGCCTGTATATTGAATGACTTAACCGGGGATTACGGCAGGTTCAGCGAGCCTAAGGATCTAATTGCCCCGATAGGATTCGATGGCATAACTTCCGGTAATCCTAATGCCGGTATTGTCATTGTAGAATTCGGCTGCTTTACTTGCCAATATACTAAGAATGCAGAACCAGTTGTGCTTGAACTTCTACGTGAGTACAATAGTTCCATTTATTATATTTTCAAGCCATTCCCGCTTCCCAACCACCAGAATAGCTACGATGTCGCGCGCGCAGTATTATGTGCAGACCGACAGGGTAAGCAATGGGAATTCAGAGATGCAGTATTCACGCAGCAGGAACTTTGCGTTACTGATGGTATTCCGGCATTGACGAACCTCGCACAGGTGGCTGGCCTTAATATGACTAAGTTTAGCAGATGTTTGGGCAATAACGAAACGAACCAGGAACTAGATCGTTATATCCAACAAGGAAAGGATGCCCATATCTATGCCACCCCGACATTTTTTGTAAATGGAAAACCGTTGGTTGGTCCGAAACCCATTGAGGAATTTAAGAAAATTATAGAAACAAAATGAGAAATATCTATCGAAAAACGGGATTTGGTTGTGATTGAACCTAAGGAGGGAACTAAAGATGACAAACGATGATTTTGTGTATAACTACTTCATATTTCCTATCCTTTCCAAAACAGGTTACAATCCAATAAATACGATAGTCTATGCTATTGTGGCAATTCTTGCGATTTATATAATCTGGCAGATTTTTAAGATAAAAAAAATCGCACTCGACAAAACATTCATTTACGGTGTTCTAACTTTTGTATTATTCGGGTCTACTGTTCGTGTGGTTACGGATGCGATCGATAGCGGTATTTTTAGACCCATAAGCCCGTTGCACGAACTAGTATTATCCTCGCATATCTATGATTATGGTTTCTTAACAGTTAGTCCTGGGATTTACCTGGTAACTGCCGTGTTATTGTTTGTAACGATGGGAATTCTGCATCTGATAAAAAAACCAGAACTTCTGGCATATGTGGGTCTCGTATTATGGTTTCCACACTTCTTGTTGCTGGTTCCGTTCATGAATTATGCGATGTATGCGATCCCCGTACTTATTCTCGCTGCCATCCCCGCAATTGTAGCGTGGAAATATTTCAATAACGAAATTTTTACATTGGTGGTTGCAGGACAGGCCCTTGATGGAGCAGCCACATTTTTTGTTATTGATGTTTTTGGTCCAATGACTGGCAAACCATATTTTGAGCAGCATGTTGTCGGGGGGTTCATAGGAGCATTTTTCGGGACTTATTTTGCGTTCTACCTAATGAAGGTAATTATCGCATGGATCGCCGCAAGTTTACTGCAAAAAGAAAAAGAAGAGTTAGCACTACAATATTTTATCGCATTAGTAATTATGATTATGGGATTTGCCCCAGGAATCAGGGACATGCTTCGGATGATGGTCGGGGCTTGAAGCAGTCAAACCCCAAAGGGCAACGAATCGGCATCAAAACCTCGTCCTTAGTTTCGTAATTCCAATCCTCAACGCATTAAGGATTACAATCAAGGAAAGCCCCATATCCCCAACTGCAACGGCAATCCACAGACTGATCAGCCCGAACAATGCCAAAACACCAACGCCGCCTTTTATGATTATAGAAACCGCAATGTTCTCTTTAACTACCATCATCGTCTTCCTGCTTAGTTTTATAAAAAATGGGATTTTACTCAGGTCGTCTTTCATTATGGCAACATCGGCTGTTTCGATTGCCACATCGCTTCCGATTGCGCCCATAGCCATTCCCACATTAGCAGCTGCCAATGCAGGCGCATCATTTACCCCGTCTCCAACTACGATCACATTCCCGTATTCCTGTTTTAATTTGTGGACTTCAGCCAGTTTTTCTTCAGGAAGCAGGCTGGCATGAAAATGAGTAATACCAGTCTGTTTCGCTATTGCCTGGGCGGTTTCTTTATTGTCTCCAGTTAGCATTATCGGGGTTATACCTAGGTTAATCAGTTCGCTGACAACTGATTTCGCTTCTTTTCTTATCCGATCTGAAATGCTGATTATCCCGATTACTTTTTCTTTTGTAGCCACGACAACTACGGTCTTGCCTTCGTTTTCGAGCCGTTCCATGGATTTCTTTGATTCAACGTCCATTTCCACTGGCAACTTCAAATTTCCTACGAAATACTCTTTTCCGTTTATTTTTCCTTTTATCCCCTTGCCGGTTATCGAAACAAATCCTGAAACTTTGTAAAGTTTTTTAGGGGCTTTTCTCAGTATGGCCGCAGCTATCGGATGGGTTGATGAAGATTCTAGAGAAGCTGCAATAGCCAGCAGTTCTTCCTCAGTATGGTCGTTTACTGGGATTACGTCGGCAACTTCAAAAATCCCTTCTGTCAAAGTACCGGTTTTGTCAAAGATTATGGCTTTTGTCTTGTTTGCTTCTTCTATGTATTCCCCTCCCTTCACCAGAAGTCCGTTTCTTGCTGCAGATGTAAGGGATGAAACCAGTGAAACAGGTGTAGAAATAGCAAGCGCGCACGGGCAGGCAGTAACCAACAAAACCAATCCTTTGTAAAACCAGACATCAAAAGGTTGGCCAAAGACAAGTGTGGGTATGACCGCTACTAAAACGGCCGCGAGTATAACCAAAGGAGTATAATAAGCTGCGAATTTGTCAACAAACCGTTCGGTATCAGATTTCTGTTCCTGGGCGTTTTCAACGATCTTTGCAATTTTCGAGATTATGGTCTGATCAGAGGTTTTTGTAACTTTTATTTCCAGATAACCGTCGCCGTTTATCGTACCTGCATAAACCATATCGCCTTCCTTTTTGGTTGTTGGAGTTGATTCACCGGTTATTGGAGCTTCATTAATATAAGACGTGCCTGTAACGACCACGCCGTCAATTGGAATCTTGTCTCCGTGTTTTACAATGACTATATCTCCTACCCTGAGTTGATGGACGTCCACCTCAATTTCTTCGCCGTTTTTTCTCAACCTTGCGGTATCCGGTGTCAGCTTGAGGAGTGCTGCTATCGAATTTCTGGCTCTTTCAGCTGCGTATTCCTCCAGAAATTCTGCTATTGCAAAAAGAAAAATGACTGAAGCGCCTTCTTCTGCATGACCTGTCAGGAAAGCACCGATTGCGGCAATAGTCATCAGAAAATTCATGTCGAGACGTTTTCGAAGCAGTGAACCCCAGGCTCTGCCGATTATTTCATGTCCTGATGACACAATGACAACAAGATACAGAATGTGCGCATAGTACTCATTGCCAAGGCTAAATTCCAGATACAGTCCTACTGCCAGAACCAAAATGGAAAAAGTAAGAAGAACTGCCTTTTTCTGTTTCCATAACGGCTCTTTCTTTTCGAATATGTCTACGGCACAGCTTGCACAGGCCTTTTCGTGGTTATTCTCTTGCATGTTTGACCCCTGAGTTTAGCAGTTCAAGAATATGTTTGTCGGCCAGAGAGTAGTACACTATCTTTCCTTCCTTCCTGAAGTTTACGAACCTGGCACTTCTCAAGACCCGTAACTGATGCGACACAGCCGATTGGCTCATGGAAAGCAGATAGGCGATGTCGCAGACGCAAAGTTCTCTATGCGATAATGCAAATAAAATTTTTACTCTGGTAAAATCGCCCAACCCGCGGAAAATATCCGAGGCCTTCAGAATGACCCCGTCTTTCGGCATTTTGGATTTTGTCTGCAGAACCGCGGTTTTATTTATGAAAGTTACATCACACGTGTATTTGTTTTTCATATGAGCACTTATTCATATGTTCAATTAATAAACTTTTCTGGCTGCTGATTTTTGTACACATATAAGGTTTAAATTTATCTTACGAGTGTATATCATGAAACAGTATCATCCCTTGCTGTTTGTGGTAGCGTCTGCCGTGCTTTACGGATTGGGCATTCCACTTGCAAAAATTTTGCTATCCAATGTACAGCCGGTGCTCCTTGCAGGTTTGCTATATTTCGGTGCATTTGCGGGGTTATTCGTTTTCAGTTTGTTTGGTAGAAAGAAAAAAGAGCAGACCAAAATTAATAAAAATGATTTTCCTTGGTTAGCAGGCGTAGTTTTATTTGGAGGCATACTTGCTCCGATACTGATACTGTTCGGTCTTACCCAGGTTTCTGGAGTTGCCGCTTCCTTGTTATTGAATCTTGAGGGCGTGGCCACTGCACTTGTGGCAAGCATACTCTTTCGAGAGTTTACAGGCAAACGATTCTGGATTGCACTAGTGTGTATGACTGTTGCAGGTATTTTACTAAGTTGGAGCGGAGGGGGCAACGTTTCTCCTGTTGGTCCACTCTGTATTCTCTTGGCAATTTTTTTCTGGGGGCTGGATAATAATCTCACAAGGAAAATAACCAGTATTGAACCCATGGAAATCGCAAAAATCAAATGTTTTTTTGCAGGTGTGGTGAATATTGCAATAGGATTATTTTTAGGGGCCGGGCTCGTTGCCAACATACCTGTTTTATCTGCCATGATTGTGGGTACTTTCAGTTATGGAGTGAGTATCGTTCTCTTCATTTATGCGCTTCGTGGTTGGGGAGCTGCAAGAACCGGCGCATTTTTCAGCGTCGCCCCGTTTATAGGTGCAATCGCTTCTGTTGTTCTATTGAACGAAAGCACTAACTGGAACCTACTGTTTGCGTTTGTTCTAATGGCATTTGGAACATGGCTAATCATAAGTGAAAAGCATTCACATAGTCATTATCATGGCAAATCCTATCATGTCCATGAGCATTACCATGGCGATGAACATCAGCACGAACACTAAAAGGGTACGATGCCGCACAACTTTTAAACATATAAGTACAAACTTATATTATGAATTATAAAATCATAAAGGCCATAAGCGACCCCACCCGTCTGAAAATATTGGTCAACATGAAAAACGGGGAAACCTGTGCTTGTGATTTTCCAACCTGCTGCGGAGTTAGCCAACCTGCCGTTTCCCAACACTTAAAGACGCTTTTGCAGACCGGACTGGTCAAAGTTCGCAGAGATGGGATCAGAAGATTGTATTCTATCACTGCAAAGGGGTTGGCAATATTAAAAGATATGAATAACTGGTGATTTTTTGGAAACAAAACAACTTTCTTTTTTAGACCGTTACCTGACAATCTGGATATTCGCTGCAATGGTAATCGGAATACTTCTCGGTGCGTTTGCACCTGCATTTTCTGAATTTATCGGGAGCTTACAGATCGGTACGACTTCCATACCTATTGCAATCGGCCTTATCCTTATGATGTACCCTCCTTTTGCCAAGGTGAGATATGAGAAAATAGGGGAAGTCTTCAAGGATAAGAAAATCATTGCATTGTCGCTTGTTCAAAACTGGATTATCGGGCCCATCCTGATGTTTGTTCTTGCAATTCTCTTTTTACGCGACATGCCGGAATACATGATCGGCCTCATAATGATCGGCATTGCCCGTTGCATCGCAATGGTTCTTGTATGGAACGAATTAGCAAAAGGCAATACGGATTATGCAGCAGGATTAGTGGCATTCAATAGCGTATTCCAGGTTTTGTTCTACACCGTCTATGCATGGATATTCGTTACAATTTTACCCCCTTTTCTTGGGCTTGCCGGTAGCACGATAAACTTCAGCATCTGGCAGGTAGCTGAGAGCGTTTTCATCTATCTAGGGATACCAGCAATAGCAGGCGCATTGACCCACCATTTTCTTGTAAAATCAAAAGGGGAAGAATGGTATCACAAGAAGTTCATACCGAAAATTAGCCCAATGGCACTCATCTTCCTGCTATTCACTATAGTAATAATGTTCAGTTTGAAAGGAGCACTTATCCTCAAAATACCTTTTGATGTTTTCCGCATTGCAATCCCGCTCCTACTTTATTTCGTGCTGATGTTCTTCATCAGCTTTTTTATGAGCAGGAAACTAGGTGCGGATTATCCAAAGACAACAACCCTTTCCCTTACTGCGGCAAGCAATAATTTCGAGCTTGCCATCGCAGTTGCAGTGGCTGTTTTTGGCATTAATTCGGGTGTAGCATTTGCCGCAGTTATAGGTCCGCTTATTGAAGTGCCGGTTATGATTGGCCTGGTGGACGTTTCACTCGAATTCAAAAAAAGGCTTTTCAAGGAATAAATATGCGATATCTACTTTTCGTTTGCACTGAAAATTCTGCACGAAGCCAGATGGCAGAGGGTTTCTTCAATTTTTATAACAGGAATCCGGAATACGTCGCAATTAGTGCAGGTACGGCACCGTCCAAATCAACAAAACCATTTGCCATAGAAATCATGAAAGAAAATGGAATAGACATAAGCAAACAGATCCCGAAAATTCTCACGTGGGAAATGGCTCAGAATGCAGAGAGGGTTTATACGATGGGTTGCATTAATGCATGTCCTCTTACTCCGCCCGAAAAAACAAAAGATTGGAAATTGGAAGACCCTGCTGGAGAGTCGATAGAAAAATTTAGGGAAGTGAGGGACGAGATTGAAAGACGAATAAAACGACTTGTCGCTGAACTTTCTTGAACTGAAGCATTTTGGATGCGAACATTTGACAGAATTTTATCAAATTTTACAGTAGATACTATATAGTCTAAACTACCTGAAAATATTCATGGAAGAAAACGAACCGAGAAGTAAAAAACTTGAGGATATCATCCCCAAATGGTTTGTTGAAGTAAAGCAGATGCTGAAGAAAAATGAAAGCCAACCACCCTAATGGACAATATTTTTCCCTAATCCTTTTTCTAAAATCTTCTTCATCATGAGATCCCGGAATTCTTTGTCTTCCATTAGTTTATTCATCAAATCGTCGCTTGACTCGCGTTCCTTCTCCACTCTAATCAAAAGTTCCTGATCTAGGGGCAGTCCACATTTTGTACAAAATTGGGCTATGGGTGAGTTATGTTCTTTGCATCTTGCACAGGTGCGAACTCTCATTTTTTCCTCTTTTTCTTCGTCAGGTTTTGCTAAGCCATGCAGTTTCAATAAGGCGTTGTCTACATCACGTCCAGACAAGTGCACATAAGTAGCTGCCATATCCGAGCCTTGAACCCATCCAAAATATTCCTTCATCTGCGCTTCTGTGAACTTTCCTGCCATTGCAGTAGCTCTGCTATGCCTGAAAAGATGCGGATAAATTCTTTTGTTTACACCTGCCTTTGCGGCTAGTTTTTTTATCAGGACATATATTGACCCGTGCATTATGGCTCTTTTGGCATTTTTTCTATTGGTTGCATTAGGATACCAAACAACTGCGTCTTGATCATTCTTGTAAGGGTGAATATCTATCCAATTTGCAAGAACTGGCGCTGAACTTATCACCCTTACTCTACGATCACCAGTCTTACCAGTAACCCTTAGGATAGCGCCGTATTGGTCAAACTGCAAATTCTTTATTCGGATGCTGAGTATTTCGCCTATTCGGCAACCAGTTTCATAAAGAACCAGAATGAATGCTTTGTCCCGAATGGTTTCGGCTGCGTTTGCTATCTTCAAAACTTCATCTTCGCTTAAAAGTTCTTCAGGTAGTTTATGGCTCTGCTTTTTCATATTCTGCCTAAGCCAGGTGATTTCAGGCGGATAAACGTCGTCATTTCCCTTGACGTATTTGTAAATCATCTTCAAGACAGTTTTGAAATCGTATTTTGTTTGGAATTTATAATTTACGTTCGCTTCAAGGTCACCAACTACGGATATTAGGTCGTCCTTTGTCGCATTATTGAATGGCTTTTTCAGCCACATTGCCCATCTTCTAAGGCAATAAGCTACTTTCGCCACACGGCCATAACTGTGCCCCTTGGCAAGTTGTTTTTTGCAAAAAGCGACTATCACTTCCTTGTTTTCTTTGCATATTTCCTTGTCGCTTCTTACCTTATCCAGAGTGCTTTCAAAGCTCTGCTGATAATGGTGTATATCGATCCCTTCCATACCTATCACTCCGGTAGAAGGGCTATTTTATGCTTTATGTGAAATTTGACAGGATTCTGTCAAATCCCTGAGGCATTCAGAGCACACCTGTACGAGCGGCAGGAGCGTTTTCTTTTTACAAAATAAGGCGCACTCATTTAGTGCCATGTTCTTCAAGTGCACGCTTCGCAGCTTCCTTTACGTGGGGGGACGTTATGACCACGGAGTTGGCAAGAAAATTAAGCCCTAGCGGCGGGTTTTTCTGGGAAAATAATCTTATCATTTCTGCAAGGTTGGCTTCAACGACCTTATTTAGCTTCGCATTAACGTCGCCCATGTTGATTTCGGGGTGTACCGCGACAAATCCGGCAACTGTCCGATACCGTTCAATTATATCCACTGCCGCATAAAAAAACCGGTCACGGTGCGCGTCACCAAGATTCCGGATTAGTTCGGCAACTTTGTCAGGAGTCAAAGGGACTCCCAGTATCACGGCCCCCTCAATCTTTTTAGGCGCTGTCTTGGAAGCTGCTTTTTTTGCCGGGTGGCGCAGCCGGTTGTTTTTCCCAACTGGTGCTTTCATCATATAATAGCACCGCGTGAACTTTTTAATAGTTTGGAACCTATCCGCCACTCATTTTTTCACACTCGCTGGCGCAATCTCTGCACGCTTGTGCGCATTCGTCCATTTTCGGATCCTTAAATGAAGCGCAGTCATCCGCACATGCCCTGCAAATATCGGCACAAAGCCGGCACATATCCTTTGAAAATTTGGAATCCCTCACCATAAACGAGGCTGCGATGTTGCATGTTTTTGCACAGTCAAGAAGAAGCATAATGTGGCCTTTTTTTGCATGTTCCCCTCCTTTCTCAAGGCAATAACCAAGCGTCCTTGCACAGACAGTTGCGCAGCTAGCGCATGCCTTGATACAATTTTCCATGTCCGTAGTTCCCAAAGCCATCATATCACCGTCGTTCTTTTGGCAAGCCGCCTATAAAAAGCATATTTTGGCAAAGTTGCATTAATGGAAAAATATCACATTATTTTTAAGCGGTAGTTAAAATTGCTGCGGGTGAGAATTCTTTAAAAGGATAATGCCGAAAGGTACCTCATGCAGGCAATGAACCTTGACACCGGACAACTCCTAAAAACCCCCTTATCAGGTAAAATAAAGCGGTTCTGGCTTGATGCGGACAACGAAGAAGAGATGTCAAAGCTCCCGGTTTTGCAAGAACACGTTGCAATAATGAAAAAACACCGCTTTACCTCATATATAGAATTTCCGGAGTATACGGGCATAGTCCTCTTTGAACTTCATTATAAGGATCATCGCATTATAAGAAGGCCGTTCATCTTCTTCTTTGATGAAAAACGAATACTCAGCCTTGCCGCGCGGGACGAGTTTGAGCGGTTTTACCAAAACGTTGTTGTGCAGAAAAAGGCAAGGCGAATCAAACGCGAGCGGATTATCTTTGAGCTTCTTGGGCAGACAATCAGGAAGAATAGCCAGATCGCACTTGAAATTGAGCGGGAAATTGGCAGGATGGAGGAAAGAGTCGGGGAATCACGGGAACTTAACGTAAAGCAGGCAATCGCAATACGGCGCGTGCTCCTTCGGCTAAGCAGGCACTACCTGACACAGCGTGAACTTATCTTCGAGTTTAAGGAAAACCGGATCAACCTCCTTGAGCCAAGCGAGGAATTCAACCATCGCCTTGCCGACTTGTACAATGCGTTATTCTTTGACATAAACCTAAACGAGCAGTTGCACGCAATACTTGCAGACGTACGCGAACTGTACATGTCGACGATATCAAACAGGATCAATGACTCGATAAAGCGGCTTACAATAGTAACGGTGCTGTTTACAATTGTTTCAACCATAAGCGTGTTCCCCAATACGATTGCAACCATATTTGGCGTCCCGTATCTGCCGCTTCAAACAAATAATCCAATTGAATTATATGGCATTTCCTTACTCCCCTGGCAGATAATTGCATTTATTTTATTGGCATCTACGCTTGTTCCGGCATGGCTATTGTACCGATGGTGGAAACGAAACTACCAAAACTGGGGATAGGGTTTATAAAAACAACCAAATAGAGGTACTTGTATGGAAGAGATACACCGGAGTTTGGCCGACTATTCACTGCTTGTAAAAAAGGGCAAGGAGATGCCTGTGCACCCGCTTATTACGCTTAATGAACAGTTTAAGAATGAATTGTTGTTGGCAACACAACCGCTTACGCCTAATGCACAAATGGAAAGGCCAGTATTGCAAACGCCGCTTGGAAGCGAAATGATTCAAAAGCTCGTTCCGCTTAAGACACGAAAGGTCGAAGAGAAGAAAGAGTACTGATTTTTATGAAAATAGGGATAATCGAATATATAGATGCAGCCCATTCTGCGATAATTAAGGGGGAAAAATACCCGCTTCACGGCCACACATACCAAATAGAGGTTGCAGTTGACGGTCCGGTAAAGGACGGAATTGTATTTGACTTTTGCGACTTACGGGATATTGTAAAAGACGTGCTCAAGAAGTACAATAAGAAAAACCTAAATGAGGTCCTTGAAAATTCAACGGGCGAGAACTTCGCGCTTGCGCTCCATACGGACGTAAGGAAACGAGTGCCGCAGCACCTGAAAGTTTTTATCAAGCTCTGGCAGGGACATAACAAATGGGTTGAATATACAGAATAGGGGGGCTTTTCCTTAAGGTACTACGTTGCCTATAACGGGAGCCGCTTAACTCCTGCCTTTTCCTTGTCACTTAGTTGCCCAAGTGCTTCATCTACCCATTTTTCCTTGTGTATCTCATAAAGCGGAATTAACACAAATGCGCGTTCTTTTATTCGTGGGTGGGGGATAACAAGGTGCTCATTTCGGACCTCCTGATCGCCATAAAGAAGAATGTCCAGGTCGATAACGCGCGGGCCCCACCTGATTTCATGTTCCCTGATTCTTCCAAGCGAGGCCTCAAGGTTTGAAAGAAAGATGAGGAGCGTTTCGGGGTCAAGGTCGGTTTCGACCTTGATAACCGCATTGAGGAATTTAGGCTGATCTGGAAAGCCCCACGGTTCTGTTTCATATATTGAAGAAGCGGCAAGAAGTATAAGGACATGTGCGACCTCACTGATAGCTCGCTTGATCGTCCCAACCCGGTCATGGAGGTTTGAGCCAAGGCCGATAAATGCGATCGTCATATGCCCACCGCCTGCGCAACGGTAATGGCGCGTACCGTCTCCTTTACGTCATGAACCCGAAGGATGTCAACTCCGTTTAATGCGCAGTATGATGCAATTGCAAGACTTCCTTCAAGCCGGTCCTCGGGTGCAAGCGGTTGCGATTCGCTCCCAAGCAGTTTCCCAATAAATGATTTTCTTGATGCGCCGACCATGACGCGTTTGCCAAGGGACTTGAATGCATTGATATTTTTTAAAATCTCGATATTGTGCATTGTCGTTTTTCCAAAGCCGATCCCAGGGTCTAGGATGATTTTCTCAGGCTCGATGCCGTCGTTCTCGCAGGCCAGGATGCGTTCAATAAAGAAATATTCAAGTTCAGTAACGATATTTTCATAGGTTGGGTTCTCCTGCATTGTTTTTGGGGTTCCCTGCATGTGCATGATGACGACTTCAGCCCCGCGTTTTGCCGCCAATGCGCGCATCATCGGATTTGCCATTCCCGTAATGTCATTAATGATCGTTGCGCCTGCATCGAGGGCTTTTTCTGCAACCTCTGGCTTATATGTGTCAATTGAAATACTCGCATTAATCCGGCTCGCGAGACCCTTAATTATTGGAATGACCCGCCTGAGTTCCTCATCAATAGTAATTGGCTCACTTCCCGGACGCGTTGACTCCCCGCCGACATCAATAATCATCGCGCCATCATTAACCATGTTAAATGCGCGCGCAATTGCCGCCTCATTTGTAAAACGGGATCCGCCATAAAATGAGTCAGGGGTAGCATTGATAATGCCCATTATTTGCATAAATAGATAATGGAAAAATAGGTTTTTATTTTGGATGATTGCGAAAACCAAGGGGTGATGCATATTTAAAATGCATTCTCCTGTTACGCGTCGCCGTTCTTATGCCTTCTTGAGCGAGGTTGTCTCCGTTTATTCGCTCCGTTAGCCGTGCGGCGCTCCTCTGCCAGCCATAAATCAGGCTAAAACCATGCTCGCAGTCAACTGCGCAAAAATGCAAGGCGTGCCTTTTTCAGTTCACCATAATTCTTGCTTCCCGTAAGAAATGCGCACGTCTTCATCTGTGCAACCCATGTCTCGATTGTTTCGGTGAGCCTCTTCCCCTCGATTGCCTTTATGAACGGATACGCCGCACCGGCAACGTCGCATCCAAGTGAGATGGATTTTGCAGCGTCAATGCCGCTCCGTATACCGCCGCTTCCGATAAGCGGCAAGATGCCTTTGCACATGAGTATTGATGCGACGGTCGGTATGCCCCAGTCCTCAAAACCGGGCGTAAAGCCCTTTCGTTCATATTCGACCTTGCTCCAGCTCGTGCCGCCTGCGCCGCTTACATCAACATACGCAACGCCTGCATCCTTTAACTTAAGTGCAACTTCTGCTGAAATCCCCGCACCGGTTTCCTTCACAATAACGGGAACCCCAAGCTTCTCGCACGCCTGGCGGATTGACCTAAACACGCCGGTAAAATCACGGTCGCCTTCAGGCTGGATGATCTCCTGAAGCGGGTTAAGGTGGATGGCAAGCGCATCCGCTTCAATTTTTGAAATTAAACTCGCGATTGTGTCGATCCCATATTTGCGTAACTGCACGCCGCCAATGTTGCCGATTAAAGGAATAGTGGGTGCGACATCCCGTACATAATAGGTCTTCGTGAGGGAATCGTTCTCGATCATCGCGCGCTGCGAACCGACGCCAAACGCAAGGCCGTATTTTTCCGCCGCCTGTGCAAGCACGCGGTTTATTGCCTCTGCATCCTTGTACCCCCCCGTCATGCCCGTGATAAGAAGGGGGAAGGCCAGCCGTTTTCCTATAAAGCGGCATGATAAGTCAATTGCATTAAAATCACATTCCGAAAGCGCATTGTGTACGAAATCCACATCCTCAAAACCAGCCCGCTTCTCATATTGCACCTCGCGCTTAAGAACGATATCTACATGGTCCTTCTTGCGGGACTCGGTTTGTTTGGCGATTTTCATAGCATGCATTAAGTAAACAAGATTTTAAAAGGGGCATGAACGCAAGCGGTTATTTCGCAAGCGGATACTTCTCAATATACATCTGTGTCTGGAGGATGAGCATGAAGGGGACGACAAACAGCACATGCAGTGCAACATAGATAAACGATGCAAACGGTTCGGGAATAACACTAAGCTGGACAAAGAAAAATCCAAGGAGGGTAAGAAGCACTGTTGCAAAAAGCACCCACGCGAATACGAGAAGCGGCTTTCTTTGGGCAAGGTTGAATGAATGGCGCATTGCGCTTAATGTTGGTTCGTCATCGATTACGATTGCGGGAGGGGTAAAGAACAATGCAAAGGAAAATACAAAAACAATAAGGGGGAACAGGATGCTTTGGCCCGGTTTTTCAAACGTAAGAAGCTGGGTAACGGCGCTGATAAGAAAGAGGATAACAAGATACGAGGTGATGGAAAATGCATACTTTCCCAAGCCCGCAAGAATTTCAGACGACGGATTCGTAAGCATCCGCTTCGACTTGATAAGGAGGTTTATGTTGATGATGGTCTCGGCAACAATAACCGCGCCGATAAGATAGCCTGCTATGATAATTATGATGTCAAGCGGCTTGTCCGTAAGGTCCGGGAAGCTTCCCGTACGAAGGTGCGGCGCACCGACGGCCGTATACGTGGGTGCCTGGACCACAAGGAGGATAAACCAGACGATAAAGAGCGGAATCGAAAAAACAGTGATATACTGAAGCCTGCTTCGGTAGAAATCCCATGAATACCCAAATATCCGCTTCAAGTCTGACTGACGTGTTACTGCCATGCGTAGACATTGGAGGACTACGTTTTTAAGTATTGGTATTGGGCTATCTTTTTAAGCGCGTACATTCAACAATATAAAAATGGAAAAGGAAAAAGCAACGCGGGTCGCAGTCATCGACCGGGACCTCTGTATTCAAGAGAGGTGCGGATACATCTGCATGCACGTCTGCCCACCAAACCGTGTCGGTGAGGAATGTATCATTGTAGAAGAGGATACGAAGTTTCCCCGCATATATGAGGAAGTGTGTATCGGCTGTTCACTTTGCGTCAAGAAATGTCCTGTAGACTGCATTACCATCATCAACCTCGTACAGGAAGTTGGGGTGCCAATATACCAGTACGGCATGAACACGTTCAGGCTGTACGGCCTTCCGCTCCCAAAGGAAGGGGCCGTCTCACTTATCGGAAAAAACGGCATTGGGAAAACGACGGCGCTCCAGATTTTAAGCAAACATATCTTGCCGAATTTTGCAGAAGTGACGCGCACAGTAAGTGAGAAGGAGATAGATGGACGGCTTAGCCTTGAAGAGCGCAGGTACTTTTCGCAGGTAGGAAAAACATTGCGGATCAGCCACAAGGTGCAGCACATCGACAGGCTCCGAGACGCATTCAAGGGAACGGTCAGGCAGCTTCTTGAAACGGTCGGAAATACGACAAACATTGAAAACATTGTGGCAGAGTTCAGGCTTACGCATATCCTCGAAAGAACGATCAGCCAGTTAAGCGGCGGCGAGCTGCAAAAAGTTGCAATGGCTGCCGCATGCCTTAAGGAAGCGGACATCTATTACTTTGATGAGTTTACCAATTATCTTGATATTGAGGAACGGTTGCGCTCCGCAGTCACGATAAAAAATCTTGCAGAGGATAAAAGCGTCATCATGGCGGAGCACGACCTTACCGTACTTGATTATGTAAGCAGCTATGTCTATGTCTTCTATGGTGAGGAAAACACATACGGCATCGTGTCAGGCGTAAAGAACGTACGAAACGGGATCAACGAATACCTTGCCGGCTTCCTGCGTGACGAGAACGTGCGCTTTAGGGATCATGAATTGACATTCAGCGGCCACAGCGAAAGCGAGATACGGACGCCAGCGAAAATCACATACCCCAAACTCACAAAATCCTACGCGGGTTTCAGGTTTAATGGCGAGGCTGGTGAGATACGCTCAGGGGAAATCCTTGGCATCGTTGGAAAGAACGCACTTGGCAAGTCGCTCTTTATCAAGATGCTTGCCGGCATAGAAAAAGACGATAGCGGCACGGAACTTAAGAAAATAAAGGTTTCCTACAAGCCGCAGTACATCACCGCGGAAGATGTCACGGTAAACGAGCTTTTTATGTCCCAAAAGCTCAACGGTGCAGTATTTGAGGAGGCAAAGCGGAAATTGAAGATACATTCGTTTATGGAGAAGAAGCTGACTGAGTTAAGCGGCGGGGAGCTCCAGCGCGTTGCCCTTACGCTTGCCCTTTCGCGCGATGCCGACGTGTACCTGTTTGACGAGCCTTCCGCGTTTCTTGATATTGAACAACGCTCACAGTTCGCGTCGCTTTTGCGAAAGGTGATTACGGAAAGCGAAAAGGCGGCATTTGTCGTGGATCACGACATTGTCTTCATCGACGCGGTTGCGAACCGGCTTTTGGTGTTTGAAGGCGAAAGCTCGGTACATGGAAGCGCAATGGCTCCACTCAACAAGCGTGACGGCATGAACCGCTTTTTGAAAATTACCGGCATTACCATGCGCCGTGACAAGGACTCAAAACGGCCACGGATTAATAAGCCTGGGAGTGCGCTTGATACCGAGCAAAAGGAAAAGGGAGAGTATTATTATAGCAGTTAGGGTTGAAATATATGCCAATTAATCAGATAGTAGCACGGCAAAATACAAGTAGGGCTACAGACCAAAAAAAAAGTAAATTCTTTAATGGAAAATCATTGGTTAAAAAATATGTTGAATTGCCTACTATAGGTCTCATAGCAGGTTATGTCGACCCAACTGCTGATCCAAAAACATATGTAGACGAAATAGCAAGGCAGAATGGATATAAAATTAATTGGGAGTACAGCGAAAAATATGCAGCATACAAACTAGTTAGTATCAATGACAAAAATGGAAATGTAATAGTGCAAGAAACAGATGGAAAGGGATTTCACTATTTTGTAAATTGTAGAGATGGGATTGCAACAAAAATAGATGATGAAGGAAAAATAGTAAAAATATTGAATTGGACCGACATGTCAACTGAGGGAATTGATAAAATCATTATTGACCTGGTTAAGGACTTTATTGATCCAAAAACGATAAGCGAAATGACCGGAAAACCCCGGGATAATATAATTAAAGAATTGAAAGAGGCGCACGGGGGAATTGGGGGATCAAGCTTATTGATCTCGGACGGGCTAGGTAACCAGATGGAAAAGGATGTTTCTGAAATAAAGGAGGAAAAAAATGAAAGTGCCAAAACAGATAAAACCCAGGGCATAGTAATCGTTTACGTACAAAGTGGTAAGATTGAATCCATAAAAGACAATGGAGGCACAATTGAAAACAATACCATAACTGACCATCCGGTAGGAAACATACCCGTAATGGACAATCGGATATGGCAGCAAGCTACTGCACTCGTATTCATTTCACATATAGAACCGTCAAATATCCTGGAAATTCAAGGACGGGTATTCGACCGTCCAACACAAATAGATATGCTAGAAGTATTACAAAAGCTTCAGGAAATCGAAAGAAAGAAAGGCATTGAGGATGTTGCGTATGAAGACCGCTCGCATTTTGAAACAGTAAACCCGGTAGAACTGGCAAAAAGCCCCGCCCGGTCGGCGACATTGTCAATGCAAGGTGAAATGGAAACACAAACTTTTTTCCAGGGCGCGATTCCCCGCATAAAACGAGTCAAAGGCATGATATTTCCACACGGGGTTATCATGCCTCAACCCGCAACTAAAAACCTAAAACCAAAAATGGAAAATAAAGGACCGGGATTAGTCAACGCGCCGAGTAGTAAAAACAAGCCAAAGAATATGCCTATAAACGTTCCACGTAGTATTACTAACCAAACGGCAAAGAACAGGAAAATACGGGCAACGAGTATGGGAACCGACAAGGCGCAGGATGATACGGCAAAGGGGGCAATGGCAAGAACCCCTCGGCTTATGTTTACCCTTATTTCAAACAAGGGGGGCGAGGTAAGTGCAAAACCAATAGAAACGATCCGCAGGGCAGATGATGAAGAAAAAAAGAAAAGCGCAAAACCAAAGGGTGCAAAAGCGCACACCAAAAAAAGGAGGGCGAAGAAAAAAACGATAAACGCGACGGGAAAACGGGTCGCAAAACAAACCGAAAAAAAGACGGCCAAAAACGGCTGGCTTGCGGGCATCCTAAAGCGGCACAAGGCGGAAAAAATGGGGCGCCTAAAAAGAAGGGAGGAACACAAGAGGGTGCTCGATAAACTTGCGGCTAAAGCACAAAGAAAAACGGTTGTACACGTTCCAAAAACGGTGCGGCCTAAGACGCTAAAAAGGCACTACATGGATGCAAGGAAAAATAGCCTAAAACAGCAAAAAGAAATAGGCAGCAGGGCCGTTTCCAACCTATCAGAGATATTAAGCCGGCTTAATACGATAAACAAAGGGAAAAAATCCGAAATAGGGATAAAAAAGGGGCAAAAGGCAGCCGCTGAAAGGACGATAGTGGCAAAACGGCCAGTAGAAGCATTTGCAGGATTAAAACAGAAAGTTGACGCATACGCAAAAGTGGCGCAAAGGACAAAAAGAAAAGGCGTAGCCAAAAAACAAGGTGAAAATACTTCGCACCGCGCTATGCCAAGCGACATGGCATTTGGTGCAAGCCCGTTTGGGGCAGAAACACTTCAAGCACGGGAAAAACGATGGAATACCCGGTATGTGCGAAATGAGTGGGTCTTTGAGGAACGGCTGAGAAGGCCGATATGGGGAAAACAATTAAAAAAGAAAAAGAAGATGAAAGGTTGAGGTGAAATGATGGAACCTAAAAAATGTGCCCAGTGCGGCAACACGCAAGGAAATTTCATTGAAAAGGAAGGGATAGGCGGTAAAAAGGCATATTTCTGCGAAAACAAGTCGTGTTATGATGATTACAAAAAATCGGGCGAAGAACAGGGCGTCTGTGAATTTTGCTAGTCAAAACTCCCTTTCCCGTTTATTATTTTTGCTTTTTTGCCTGCCTTTTCGGCGAGTTCCTTAAACCGCTTTTGCACCGCTTCCTTTTGGTCGCCTGCCGGAATCGCATGCATTGGCACGGCTATTTTTGGGTTTATCAGTTCGGCCGCGCGTGCAGCTTCTTCTGCATCCATGGTATACGTGCCGCCGACTGGAAGGAAAGCGATGTCAATGCCTTGAAGGTCGCCCATCTCAGGGATTGTATCCGTATCCCCGGCGTGGTATATCCGTTTGCCACCTACTTCAAGGACATAGCCAAGCCACCTGTTTTCTTTTGGGTGAAACGAAAGCCGCTCAGGCGCGACATTATATGCCGGAACAGTAAAGCCGCGTATCCCATATATATCAATCTTGTCGCCTGGATGCAATACGTGAATGTCGGGCTTTGCGACAACGGAGATTATTTTTTCCTCACATCCTTCAGAGACGTATACGGGGACGCCTTTCCGGTAAAGCTTCTCAAGCGACGACGGGTCGCAATGGTCAAAGTGGGGATGGGTTATGAAAATAACATCGGGCGAGTCTGATTCGCTGACCTTAAACGGGTCGATGTAAATGAGCTTTTGACTTGCTGTGTCCCGTATCTTAAGTGTTGACTGGGTAAGAAGGGCGATATTCTCGACATGGTCGGCTGCTGCCATAATACGATTACGCAGCCGAGCTTAAAATAGCTTTGCGAAAAGCCAGCCAAGCGAGCCAAGAATAAGGCTGATGGCTGAGTAAACCGCAATGCCGCGAATGGAGGCGACCTCTGAAAAGACCCCCCACGTCGTAAAAAAGGTACCGATTACATCAACATTCTTAAGCTCATCAAGTGAAAACGCAAAAATGACTGAATTAACATATAGTGTTGAGGCAAACATGCCAAGAAGCGCGGCGTCTGCAAGGTCCCAGGCAAAAAATTCAACAAGATGGTACGCCGCAAACGGGACAAGGAGGATGGATAAAAACATGCAAACGTTGCCGCCGGTGCGCAAAAGACCGGAATCAATGCCAAACGACTTTGTAAGCACGTAGGGAATCTTGAAGAAAAATACCGCAAGGGTTGGAAGGAAAATAAGGAAGACAAGCGGGGGGGTAATAGTAAAGCGAATGATCCAGAAAATGCCGATAAGGAGGAGTATAACTGGCAATAGAATGACGGAATAATTAAAGACTATATTGTCACGCATCGCATCACTATAGCAGTTTTAGCATACCTAGTATTGTGTCAATCTCTTTTTCATCCCACGGCCCCGCGCCAAAACAGGTTATCGTTCCAGGGTCAAGCTGCGTATTGCCTGCATCGCGGATAAGTGAAACAGGGATCCTTGCCCGCTTGCATTTCTCAAAATAATCAAGCAATTCCTGTTCGCTTTGTACCTTGAGCACGATTTTTTTTTGCCCCCCTTGTTCCCATGTCGTTGCAATATCCGGCGATTTTGCTTTTGCCGCCTGGTACGCAGAAAGCGATGCATGCGAACATTGGGCTGCAAGTTTCCCTACACCCATACCAAGGTCCTTTCTCACAACGATTGCCTGCTTGTACATAGAGTAGATACGGATGTGAAGGTTAAAAAGAGTGGCTATTCCCGATCTGCAATAAGTGGCAGTACTTCGGTAATGGGATCATAGGAACGTAGGAGGGTAAGCGCACGTTGGTATGATGAATTGGGTTGATTTGACCCTCCCATAAGCTGCTGCGGATTATCTGCTATCCCTAACTCGGCAAGCGTTTGAAGTGCTTCGGTGAGCACCGTAGGCATACTGTCAGCGTAACCGATGGTAAGCGTAAGCGCATTATGGACTCGTAATAGATCAGTGCCTGCTTCTTTAAAAATTGGTTTTGGAACCATATGTATATTAAAAGGGGGAGTTGGCCCGATATCTTTTTGTGAAAATGCCTGCTGTAAAAGAAAATAAAGGGCGGCATAAAATGGAAAATGCCGGTCCGTCTGAATAAGGTGGATGACGGCTTCTAATGTAGGCTTCTCATCGTACGGCTTGTGCTCTAAAGAAAAACCGCGTAGTCGGTTTTGATCAATAATTACAAAACTAAATGCGCGATGGGAAACCCGTACGGGACTGCCGTTTTTTATAATACATGAATCGGCAAAATAGCCCCTTTGTTCACGAGAGGCTTTTTGTGCAGCCCTCTTAAACGTTTCAAACTGGTCTCTTGAAACAACACACGTCCTACCTGTCGAACTGATTCGAAAAGCGCCCATACGATTAGATATGTGTACAAATATTTAAAAATGTGGCTTAAAGCACAGGAATGTAATTCGTCTTGTAATTTCGAATCCGTTCATAGTAATGGTAATCCCTGATTTCAGGAAAGCGTGAGCGAAAGTCATTCATAATTGAGATAAAGTGCTCGAAATTACGCGCTTCGATGTCAAATTCGAGGTCGCTTGATAAAAGCGAGTTTTCGGTATAGATGACATTTGGATGCGAAACGACTTGATTGCGGATAGACCCTATTCGCTTGTAATCGCTAAGCCACAGATCGATCTTGTAATACCGATAGCCGAGCTTTTCAAGATCAAAAATAGGGCGAAAGCCAGCAATAATACGCTTCTTAATCAGATTCTTAAGATGAGTGCGTACGGTGATGATGCTGTACTTGGTATGTTTTGCAAGCTCAACTAAAGTTGCACGGCCGTGTGATGACAAATAGGTAAGAATTGAATAGTCAATTGAATCAAGAGGTTCTTTTTTAGTTTGAGATAAGCCAACAAAAATGGACTTCTCACTTGCTATAGGCAAGATATACGGGCGGGTAAACTCTTCGTACCTGGTAAGAAGCGACACCTGGTACGAGGCAAAATAGGTACCAAAAAGAGAGCGAAATTCATGCCAGAACTCCTCAAACTGAGATACGTCCTCTGTCCAGATACCCAGTGCAATGTTATACTGTCCACTGACTTGATAAAAGATGGCAATCTGTTTGGCAGATTTAAGAAAATCAATGAGTTCTACCTCTTTTTTTGGGGTAATGTTTTGTAAGCGAATATAGAGACGATAAATGGTAAATCCCATTTTGGAAAAATCTATGACGGTGTAGTAGCCTTTCAGTATTCCATTTTTCTGCAAGCTAAGGATCCGGTACTTTACCGTCTCCTTTGTAATCCGCGTTTTCCTTGCAATGTCTGAATAGGGTGCACGCGCATTTTTATCAAGCTCATGCAGTATTTTCCTATCTGTTAAATCTAGATTTTCCAATGCCATACTGCTAAATATTATACAAAAACATTAAAAAATATATTTTTTTGTAAATTTTATTTAAAAAATTATAAATATACGATAAAACATATAGAAACATATGAAAACACTAATTTGGCATACTACGAGCCTCCGGACAGAAGCGGGATGGAAAAAACAGGATAAGAGGAGGATGGTGAGAAGATACCCCGCACTAACGGAAACTCGCGTAAAAAAGACACGCGCGGATAACTCCATAACAGTATTTGTAACTATTGAGAAAACAGACCGCTTTGTTGATTTGTCCGCAGTTGCAAAATCAATTAGCGAAGCGGGCAAAAGAATAGGTGTGCAAAGTGTGGTACTTATCGGATTTGGACATCTGTCAAGTGAGCTTGCACCGCTTCGTGAAGCAACAGAAATAATAGGGAATCTTGCGGCAGAACTGGCAAAAACAAATGTGGTAACCATAATTGATGGCGGATACGATAAATCACTTATTATGGAGGTGCCGCGCCACCATTATAATTGTGCATATAGGCAATTCAGGGCCGACCTAACCGTTGGGCAATTGTTTGACGTATACGGTGAAGAATACCTAAGGCATATGGCAGGAGTACATCGTGAAGCGCTTAACCGGCTGGTAAAACGGCTTGGGGTTACCGGAAGAACTGCCGATATCGGATGCGCGGACAGTAGCCTTGGCTTTGATATGGGAGTTGATATCTCAGATAAGATGATCGAACGAGCGAAAGCTGCCGGTAAAAACGTAATGAAGGCAGACGCGCGCATGCTTCCGTTTAGTGATCGTGAATTCGATAACGCATTGTGCGCGAACCTTGTTAATTATTTGAATGACGCGGACTTGCGGGTTGCACTACGCGAGTGGGCACGAATTGCAAGAAGGATCATCATCGTAAACGAATGGCCGTTTGTACATGGAAATACAATGGAACTCGAAGGGTTTTTTAGGGAATTGCAACGCCTTGTGATCCCGCGAAGCCCGCGAGATATTATCGGGATTGCACAAGAAACGGGATTAGAGAGAATGCAGGAGATACAGGAGCCGATTGACACGATGCACGACTTGTATGCGATTACATTGGAAAAGAAATAAAATACTAGAAAAAGGCTTGAGAAAACAAAAAGCATTTGCCTATTTTCAAGAGAAAAAGGAGTGGGTAAAACTCAATACATCCTACCTTGCCGCAACGGCCACAAATTTTGGCGTTGGTATGGGCAGTGCATACGTCGCACAAAAAGCAGGCGTAAGCAAAGAATCGGCAGTAAGCTGGATTGCAGCACTTTCTGGATTTATTGGAGGCGTTTGTGCACTTATCGGAACATGGTATTTCCTGCCTATTGATAAATATCAAAAAAATATTCAGAAGATTAAAGCTGATTCAGTTACTTTATTAAAGAATATCGCAAAGGCACAAATTGGAACATTTGCAATAACGATACCTGGCTCATTGATTTTAACTAAGTATGAAATTCCAGCACCGATTATTATCGCACTGCAGCAAATGGCCGATAAAGTCCTTTTCTTAATACAGTTCAACTTATTTTCCATAAAGTACATGCAAGAAAAGACCAAAAAAGATGAAACCTAAATATCGGTTCCATTTAAATTCTTTGCTTGGTAGCTATCAGCATGAAAACCATAACGACCATTCTTATAATAGGTATGATAGCACTTCTCTTTGGATGTACGGGCGCAAGCAAGGCGCAGGTGTATGAAAACCTTGCAAAGAACCAGCCTGAGATACAGCAGTTCTTGGAACAGTATCCGAATGCAACAATCCGAGTCGTATATCTTGACGAAAACGCGTTTGCTGCCGAGCGCGAGAGTTTTGAGAGTGAGTGCGACCGGGCATTTGAGCTAAAGCCATACTACAAGGTAGTGATGAATTCAAGCGAGGTTGATGCAGTAACGCTTATTGAGGAGGACAGTGAGCGAGTGGTATGTGCACTTGTACAAAACAAGGGAATGGTGGGGCAGCAAGAAGAGGTGATTCCGCCACTTCCGGAAGAGGACACGATCCCGCCGTTCCCAGAGGAAGAGACCGCTGATGTTCAAGCAGAACGAAATACCAATATCGATTTACTTATGGATGACGACCCAAAACTGGGAAGCGATGATGCTCCCATTGTTATGGTTGAGTTTTCAGACTTCCAGTGTCCGTTCTGTAAGCGATACTATGAAGATTCATATAAACAGTTAAAGAGCGAGTATGTCGATACGGGAAAAGTGCAGTTAGTATTTCGCGATTTTCCCCTTACCATACACGAAAATGCCAAAAGTGCGGCAATTGCAGCAGAATGCGCACAAGAACAAGGAAAGTGGGAAACAATGCACGACATGCTCTTTGAGAAACAGGAAAACTGGGCAGGGGGAAATGGGCGAGAGCTCTTCATAAGCTATGCAAAGAATATGGGCCTTGATGTTTCGCGCTTTGAAACCTGTTATGGTAGAGAAGACATAGTAGAAGAAATAAGGGCGGATTTTGATGCCGGATTAACGGCAGGCGTTGCAGGAACCCCAACTTTCTTTATTGGAAAACGTGGGGAAAGGGCCCACATGATCACGGGCGCGCAACCGTATAGCCAATTTAAGGAAGCAATAGAAGAACTTGGGCAGTGATTTTTGGTTGTAAGCGGGTAAGTGGCTAATCGGCATACCCTTAACAACCTTTCTTTTTATTATGTTACTATCGCGCAATTTCAGCAGGTACCACTTTTTATACTGCCTGCTGCGCATGGGGTTTGAGCGCTATGATAAAACTAGAATTAGATAGAAGGACTAAGGAAATTTTTGTAAAGGAACCAAGCGACGTTACGAGTTTAAGCAACGGTTTCTATGGCGAAATGCAGCGGGGGATCATTTCACTGACTCCTGAAGAAGCCCTCTACGTCATGGACATACGAAACGGCAAGGCATTTGACGAGGCAGGGAACACGCATACGTTCAACGACCTAGCCTCATTGTTTCTTGAAAAACCAAAATTGCTTGCACGATACCTTACCTATAAGGACTGGCGCGACAAGGGGCTCATTTTACGATACGCCCAGGAAGCGGCGCAAAATTATGGGAAGTACCATGCAAAAAAATACAAGAGCGAAAAATTCAAGCTAGATGCATATTCGTTTACCGGCGTATTTTTTCCAGAAGACCTGATCACGGTAGTTGATGATGAAACCGTCGGCAAGGAACTTTACGAGCGGTACTGGATCGGGCAATTCGGGACATACAAGGCGGCACATCGCGGCAGGATATCAAAATTAGACATTTATGAAACGATTTATCTGGTAAAGCACGGCGGCCTCACGCTTAAGAACAGCAAGCTTGCGGATGTAACCGCCGCGGCTGACGAACGGATCAAGTATTTTGATGACATGTACGAGGTGTACGAGGACTGGCGAAAGCGCGGCTATGTGGTGAAATCCGGCTTTAAGTTCGGCACCCACTTTCGGATTTATTTCCCCGGAGCCTCCCCGATCAAGGAAGGCGCGGAATGGATGCACTCAAAACATGTGATCCATATCTTTTCTCGGCGTGCAAAAATGATTATTAGCGAGTGGGCACGGGCAATCCGCGTTGCGCACTCGGTCAAGAAGACGTTCATCCTTGCAATCCCTGGTAAGAAAACTGAGATCAAGGTTGACCCAAAGAAACCGCGTCTTGACTTTCTTGCATACCACCGCAAGAAAGGGGGCATTGAAACGCCAAAGGATGGGAAGCCTAAGTACCTCATGTATTCGCTTACTGAAGATGAATATATCGGTGGTGAGGAACTTGCAAAGGCGCTTGCCGAGTGTAAGCATTTTGGGTTGGAAATGATCATGAGCATCAGTGACCGGGAATCAAGCGTGACGCACTATTTGATTAAGGCAATTAATTTGCCAGGAAGCGAGTATGAATATTTTGAGATCGAGTGGAGCCAACCGTGACTCCACAACCCTCGGAAATTAAGATTTCCTCGGTTGAATGGTCGCAACCATACTCGCTAAAAGAAATGCGTTTTATTTATGCGTTTACCGGGGCGAACGATTAAACAAGGATTTTAGGACTGCAAAGGTACAAAGCAGGCATTACACATATATTTTTTCCCACATTTCCTTTGCAAGTTTTCCCGTGTGCGTGTATTGTTCAACGTACTTCTCACGTTTCTCGCGCTGTGCACGGTGTTCTGAAAGAAATGAATTGAGCTTTCCGATAAGTATTTCCTTAAGCTCACCGGTAAGGAGCTTGCCGGACTGGTACTCATCATGCAATTTCCTTAATTTTGAATTGTCCTCCTCAAACAAGATACTAAGCCACTGGTAACTTACGTCAATGCTCGTGTCCCCGCCAAGGCGCTGATGATCCTCAATGGTTGCCTTTCCGCCGCTAAATGCGTATTTCTGGATTTTCTTTTTTACCGCCTTTTCATCATCCGTAAGCCAGATTGCAGTGTCGGCTTCTGAAGCGCTCATCTTGCCATCTGTTCCAGTAAGCGGCGGCATGAATTTGCTGTGGACTGCTGCGGTTTTGTAGTATCCCAAGCTTTCAGCAATGTCACGCTGGATGCGCCAGTACGGGTCCTGGTCGATTGCACAGGGAATAAGACAGCGCTTTTTCTCAAAGAAGGTGGGGATAGTCTGGTAAACTGGATAAAAGGTAAGGCCAAGGTTTGTATCGCCACTAAAGCCAAACGTTGCCTTTGCAGTTGAGTAGGTTATTTTTTTTGCAACTTTTACCATGAGCGGGTACACGTTCCGTACGTACTCCGAATCCTTGAAAATAAATGTCTTGTTAGGGTTAAAACCAACTGCTGCAATGTCAAGAATATTCTCATCGGCGTATTTCTGGATATCCTCCCATTTGGCATTCTTCACCCAGTATTTTTCATCATCAGTTATTTCAATGTATACGTTGACGTCAAAGACATCCTGAAGCCATTTGGTAAATAAAAGGGGAATCAGGTGTCCTATATGCATCGGCCCGGAAGGCCCCCTCCCCGTATATAGGAAAAAACCTTTTTTTTCTTCGTAATCCTTAAGTACAAGATCCAAATCTCGGTGTGAAAAGAAGAACTGCCGCTTCCATAGGATGTGCGGGCTGCTCGAGATTTTTTTCATGCGCTCCCGAAGCGCATCATCGATCCGTTTTGTCCCAAATTGCTGTACTAACTTATCATAATCGACTTTCCCCGAGACTTCCCAGGGGGTGACAGTAAAATCATCCATATATACTATACGTATCCTGAATTTAAAAAGACATTGTAACGGGAAAAACAGAAGCCTTAAAATAAGTACTATATTGTAAATTATTATATATTTAAAGAATATTAAATAATCAACGAGGTTATAATATGACAAAAAAGATAAAATGCGCGGTTGTTGGGATTGGAAATTGTTTTGCAGGCCTTGTGCAGGGGATCGAATACTACCGGCAAAATCCAAGTGAAAAGGTCATCGGCATCATGCATGACACAATTGGGGGATATTCAATCCATGACATAGAGTTCGTATGCGGCTTTGATGTGGGGGAAAACAAGATTGGAAAAACGATCAATGAAGCGATTTATGAGTCACCAAACATGGTACATTGGATCCCAATGGAAAAAATGCCAAAAACAACTGCACGCGTGCATGAAAGCCCCGCGCTTGACGGGGTCGGCATATGGGTTGAGAATCGCGTGAATCCCATTAGAAGTGACAAAAGTATAGGGGAACTTACAGACCGGATAAAAAAGGCGCTAAAAGAAACAGGGGCAGAAATTCTTGTCTCGTACCTTCCCGTAGGTTCAGAACAGGCAACGAAATTCTGGGCGCAGGTTTGTCTTGATACAGGCATTGCATTTGTCAACTGCATGCCATCCTTTATTGCATCGGACGAAACGTGGGCAAAGAAATTCAAGGAGAGGAACATACCTGTCATTGGAGACGACATCAAGGGCCAGGTAGGCGCAACAATTGTACACCGGACGCTTGCACGCTTATGCGATGAACGGGGGACAAGGATTGAGAAAACATACCAAATTAACGTTGGTGGAAACTCGGATTTTCTGAACATGAAAGAACAGGAGAGGCTCGTGAGTAAGAAAATATCAAAGACGGAGAGTGTGCAGAGCCAATTGACAAACCGCCTGCCGGATGACCAAATTTATGTCGGACCATCCGATTTCATCCCATTTTTGGGAAACACGAAGCTCATGTTCATGCGCATTGAGGGAAAGATGTGGGCAAGCCAGCCATATAATATGGAAGTGCGCCTTGAAGTGGATGACAAGGCAAACTCAGCAGGCATAGTAATTGATGCCATCCGGCTTGCAAAAATAGCATTGGATAGGAAATTAGGCGGTGCAATTATTCCGGCAAGTGCGTATTTGATGAAGCACCCGTTAAAACAGATGACTGACCCTGAGGCGCGCAATGCGCTTGAGGAGTTTGTTATGGGGAAAATTAATATCTAATCTTGTCCACAAAAGTCTTAATCTCATCAAAGCGGATCGCACAACCGGAAAACTTGACCTTATAAAGCGCGGCCTCAAGGAGATCGATCTTACTACTTTCGTAGTGGTCAAAATAGCCGCTTTCATATGCAAGGATCACAAGCTCGCTTGACCTGATAATGTCCATTCCCTTGGTCAGGTTTGAAAATTCAAGGAGGTTCTCCCGATGCACCATGATATTGACCTTAAATTCGTCTTCAAGGTGCTCCTTGATCTTAAATGGCGCCTCAATAAGCATACGGGTCGTACGTTCATCAACAAGAAGCGTATTGAGGCTCAGGATGTGTGCAAGCGCAAGCATCTCGGCCTCACCGCCGTGTACAAGGCGCAACGGCTTTCCCTTTATGAAAAAAAGGTTGTTTGCAAGGTTAAGAATGCGCCGCGTCAGGTCCTTTGTGTCAGTCTCAACAGTAATGATGACATTGCGCTTGATTGAATGGTTTATTTTCAGTGCCGAGAGCGCATACTGCTTTAAGCCGCCTGAAAGGGGCCTTCTGACCCCCTCCTCTTCAACGGTCGGCGGGATAAGAAAGCGGAATTTATAACGATCGTGCAGATAAAACAGGACACCGTCAAAACACGAATCAGTAAGGGACACAAGACCGCTTGTATCGCATATAATGTCGGCAGTTTTCATATCAGTAACCTTTTTTCATGAGTTTACGGATCGCAATAAGGCGTTCCTCAATTGTCTTTTCGTCCTTGACCCGATCAAACATCATGGTTTTGCCTGCGTAGTCCATGATCTCCTGCTTGTCCATGCCTGTCATCTCACTTGCAGTACCAAGCGAGACGCCCTGTGCGTACGCAGTTGCACCAACCTTAAGGCGCCCTTTTGAGACAAGGTCCACAATATAACGTGCATCCTCCTTTTCAACAAGATTAATCGTATCAAGCACGGATTTGCATTTCTTAAGAATGTCCTCTTCAGTCCTTGCCCTTGAAAGATCCTGAAGCACGCCTTCAATTGCCTTAAGCTTCTTCTCATTTGACTTATGAAGAAAGCGTGTCTTTGAGATAATCTTTGAAAGCACGTATGAGAGCACCGCAAGCTCAAAAAAAGGGGGCGTAAAATTGACTACGAGCTGATGAAGGAGGTCATCGTTTATCTTCCGGAGCTTCTTCTGGTTTTTCTTCTGAAAAGCCTGCAGTATCGCGCTTGTGATCTCAATTAGCTCCATGAATATAGGTACGAAAGAAAAGATTATAAATAAGGCTATGTCAATGGGATTTTTATCCTCATAGACGTAGCTTGCGATAAAAGTCAAGCAGTTGTGGGGAAATCTCCGTACCGAAGCGCCGTACTTTCTGCGGCGCGGATGTGGAGGTGATGGCATGAGTAGCTGTAGTAGCCCTAGCTGGTTTTTGCATATCCCGTTGTGGAGAACATGAAACCAAACACATGCACGTAAAAAACACATTGCGAACCGTACGTAAGGCAGGCCGCGGGCGGGTTTGTTGAATGATATGTTTTACCATAAACACAATTTTATATAAATAACAATTTTTAAATAGTGTACATACATAAATTTTACTTGGCAGATATATAAGGGTGAACATATGGGGCAATACGTGGCATTCCTGCGGGGAATTAATGTTGGCGGAAACAGGATCATTAAGATGGGTGAATTAAGGCATTTGTTTGAATCGCTTGGGCTTCAGGACGTAAAAACCGTGCTTGCAAGCGGCAATGTCATGTTCACTGCAGATGCGCCGGAAAAATCGCTTGCAGAAAAAATAGGGCAAGGGCTTGCAACCGCGTATGGGCAAGAGATTAGCGTGATCATACGAAGTATCGAGGAGCTTGAATCGATTATAAAGAAAAATCCGTTTAGAGATATTTCTGTGACGCCCGAAACGCGCCTTTATGTAACATTCTTTTCAAAAAAACCAAAAAGCGCACTTAAGATCCCATACAGTTCGCCAAAAAACCAGTTTAGGATTATTGACAAATCGGACCGCGAGGTATACAGCGTGCTTATTGTTTCAAAGGACAGACGGACTGTCGAACTTATGGGTATCCTCGAACGGGAATACGGGGAAGGTATTACGACAAGAAACTGGAACACGCTTATGCGTATTGCAAAAAACTAAGAGATTTATAATATTTCTTGACCAAGGAATGGATATTACAAAATAAGGTGATACGAATGGATCCAGTAGTACATTTTGAAATGCCGGCAGAAGACAGAAAAAGAATGTCAAAATTCTATACGGAAGTATTTGGATGGAAGACGCAGGAGACCGGGCCTGAAATGGGCAACTATGTGCTTGCGACAACGGTTGAGGTTGACGCGAACATGATGCCGACGAAACCCGGCGCAATCAACGGCGGGTTTTATGAGAAAACCAAGGATATGGGCAAGATGCACCCGTCAGTTGTTATTTCTGTGGAAAACCTTACAGAATCCATACGAAAAGTTGAGGGGGCGGGTGGCAAGATCATTGGCGAACCGATGGATATACCTGGCGTTGGCATGTTTGTTTCGTTTTCAGATACGGAAGGAAATAGAATAGGGATGTTAGAGCCGATGAAAAAATAAAGGTGAAACTATGAATACAAATGCAGTAGTGCATTTTGAGATACCAGCTGACGACATCAAGCGGGCAAAAAAGTTTTATGAAGAAATTTTTGGATGGAGAATCGAAAAGTTCCAAATGCCAGCTAACGAACCGGCTGATGAATACTGGGCAGTATATGCAACGAAGACCGGAAAAGACGGAATGGCAAAAACGCCCGGTGCGATAAATGGTGGGATGATGAAGCGCAGGGCTCGTGGCCAGCCGTTTATGAACTACATACATGTGGAAGCATAGATACGATGCTCAAAAATATAGTTGCAAAAGGCGGAACGGTCTGTCTTCCAAAAACGGAAATTAGTAGGGGGATGGGCTGGATCGCCTGTTTTCAGGATACTGAAGGAAACCTCATGGGAATCCACCAGGTGCCTAAAAAACAAAAATAATCTTATACATTACTTTTTTCTAACCCAATCTTAAGTGCATTTGCCGATAGAAATGCAAGTGAGAATGCATAATAGATCGGAACAACCATAAGAAATACAAATGGAAGTAGGACGATGGCAAGGCCAAAAATTACCTGGTGCTTTGCTTTTGCAGGACTTGTCCGCGGCTCGGTAACCATGAAAAATGCGCCAAAAAAAGGGACATACACGGCTAAGGCGCCGGCGCCGGCAGTAAGAAACGTAACAAGGGAGTATGCAACAAGATACGTAACGCTTGCCGCAAGTCTTCGTATTTTAATTGCAACAAGAAGACCAAATATGACAATGACAGCAGTTGCAAGGAGATTCTGGAGCGTACCGTTCCCCCAGCCAAGAAAATTACTTTCTACAGGCGTAGTTGAAAGCGCAGCTGCGGCAAAAATAAGCGGAACAACAAACATTGCCGATGAAGCAGGATTAAATACGGGTTTCTTTTCGAAGCGGATGATATGCTTAAGCACCATTGCCGCTGCACAAAGTATTCCAATAAGTAAAAACTGCCCCGGCATGACAATGTTTGCAAGTATTAATGCGGCAATTGTTGCGGAATGAGAATAGATAAACTTCTTTGCCTTTAGGTACGTTATTGCGATGTCAACTATTTGTGCAACAACCGCTGCAAGAATCATGGATAGAATAACCGTGACATGCCCAAACGAAGATGCATTCACCAACGCAGTAAGGATAAGCGCAACTATAATAAGCACATAGGGGTCAGGAAGCTTTTTTTCAATATCTTTAAGGGTAATCATACCTAGATATTCTTGTGATAGGATTAAAAGACTACCTTGCCAGGTACATTCCAAACCATATAAATTACTTGTGGCACATTACAGTAAACAAAAAGACGCATGGCAATTAGTAAAAGAGGTTTTTTATGACTTATAAAAAAGAACACCTTGAGGGGCAGGATTTGACGCATGGTGCGATAAGAAAAGAACTCTGGTCGCTTGCCTGGCCGATGATGATTTCAGTATTTTTTTACACCCTTTACAATATCGTCGATGCGTACTGGGTGAGCAAGTTGTCCCCTGAGGCAATTGCAGCAGTAAGCATTTCGCAGATTACGCTTTTTATAATGATCTCGCTTGGATTTGGAATTACGGTTGGTTCCGGGGTCATCATGGCAATGCACATCGGTGCAAAGAACAAACATGAGGCGGAACGGGTACTTGGGCAGTCGTTTGTATTGTCGGCCTTGCTTGCCGTATTTTTTACTATCATCGCACTTGTATTCAGGAATGAACTCCTCGTTCTTTCTGGTGCAAGCGGGGCCATTTTTGAGCCGGCACTTGAGTATTATACGATCACCGCGGCAGGCTCGATTCTTCTTTTTGTCGTAATGGCAGTCATGTTTGCGTTTAATTCGCAAGGGGACACGGCAACGCTTACGAAGCTCTTTGCAGTTTCAACGTTCGTGAATGGGGTCCTTGACCCCCTGATGATATTTGGGTGGTTTGGCTTTCCGCGGCTTGGGATCGCAGGTGCTGCGTTTGCGACACTTATATCACAGGCAGTATTGATCGTAATTGCCATCCGCTCGCTTTCAAGCGAACATAGGGCAATCAGGTTTCATTTTAGCAACCTTACGTTTCGGTGGGAATCAGTAAAGAAGGTCCTTGCGATCGGGTTTCCCGCTGCGCTTACGCAGGTGGTTTTTCCCATCGGGCTTGCACTTCTTACCCTTATTACATCAATACATTTTTTTGAAGCTGGGGCGATTGCATTTAGCCTTGGGTTTCGCATAGAATTCTTCGCCTTTTTGCCTGCGGTCGGGTTTGGCTTTGGCGCAATGGCAATGATCGGCCAAAGCATGGGTGCGGGCAATCTTAAACGGGCAAAAAAGGTTTTCAACCATGCGCTCCAATATGCGTTTATCGGCGCAACTGCCCTTGGGATCTTTGCAGCGCTTTTTGCAGGGCCGCTTATTAGCATATTCACTGATGACCCGCTTGTCACTGAGTATACTTATTCCTACCTATGGTCAGTAACATTAAGCTATGGTTTTCTTGCGGCCCTTATGGTTGAGGCAAGCTCGTTTCAGGCAATTGGCCGCTCATGGCCGGGGTTCTGGATATTTCTCTTGCGGGTCCTTATACTTGCTGTTCCGCTTAGCTACATGTTTACGGAAATCCTTGGATTTTCAATAATGGGCATTTGGGTTGCAATCATCATCGGAAATGTCGTATCTGCAATAATTGGATATGTGTGGGCGATGCGTTCCCTTGACACCGTTAACCTAAAAGAAGTGCCCGTACACCACATAGAGCGTAATTAAACGACGAGCAAATTATGCATATTACGCCGCCGCATCTCTGCTTTTAGCAAGGGAAGCAGACATTTGAACGACTGGAGCGGCATACATAAAGCCGCCAAGTATGTGGTTTCAAATACAAAACATGATTGGAAATGATACGGCATCGTTTTAGAAGAAATGAATCAATGTGACCGAAGGGAACCCGCAGCAAGCTGGCTGGGGATGCCCCATTCTGTCACAACTTTGAAAAACTGGGTTCATACCCCATTGCTTGCAACGAAACCCAGTTTTTCAAATCAAACTAGTTTTTGACGCAATAGGATCATGAAATTCTTAACAAAATCACTCTCGAAGAAAAAAATAGTACCGATAGGTTTATAAAACCTATCATGATAATATCATGATTGTTACGTGATTGTATCGTAACACCCTCAAAGAAGGTTGTAACATGAGTAACGATGATAAACTATATAAATCTAGCGTCATTCGCCAGGAAATAAGCGAAGACCTGGAACGAAATGTAAGCAAGTTCAACGACCCAGTAGTGCTTGGTGAACTGGTCTACAAGCTCCTTGAAGAGCGGGAAAATACAAACCGTATACTCAAGAACCTCCTTGCAAAGCTTGAAACGCTTGAGGCAAAGCTCGGCGGCACAAGTACCATACAAAAACAAGAGGAAATGCTCTTGCCGGAGATTGACGAGCAGATCCTTTCGTTTGTAAAGGAACAGGGAAAGGCAACTGCAGAAACGGTGCGTGCGCACTTTAACTACAAGGGAACGAATGCGGCAAGTTCGCGCTTAAACAGGTTATATGACATTGGCATGCTTGAGAAAAAGCAGGTCGGAAAGAAGGTTTTCTTCTTTCCAAAATAGGCAAACGCTTATTATATAGTTTGGCAAGGGACCGGAGAACGGGATTATCTCCCACCTCTCTCTTAAAGAGATCATCTCTCTTTTACCCGTTCTCCCCTTGTCCTCCCATTTCTTGTATATTCTAAGGTATCGGGCGCTTAGGCCTAACTTGTAGAAGACAACATGCTTTGCATGTTGTCGGCAATCGTCTTATTTTACTTCTGTATCGAGCACTAATTTTTGTTTTTTACGTCTCCATTCTCCGCGTAATTAAAATTATACGCTCTCTCTTCCAGCCCGTGGCATGCTTGCGCCAAGATCAGCACTTTCCGCCTTCCACCAGGAATCATATTTTTCGTGCAATTGTTCTTCAATACTTTTTGAATGCTTAAGCGCAAGGGAAACATGCGATGAATCGATAAACTCGCTCTTCTCGCCAATGGCGATGTCACCTGATAATTTGATTATCCCTGCAAGATTACGCAAACGAAGCGAAAGGCCGCTCGTATTATCAATTAACTTGGTAATCCGCCGCGCCTCGTTCACCACTTCATCAACTGCCTTTCGTGTCGCGTGTGGGATCTTGCCGTCCTTTATGATCTCCTGCGAGATAAACTGCGCAATTTTTTTTCGATTTTCTAAAGTGTCCGACATGTATGAGTTCATAAGCACCTCATAGCCGTCGCCACGGATACGGGAGCGGAGCGCAGGTGCAAGTGAGGGCAAATCATTGATATTGACTGCACCGATCAAAATGAAATCACAGGGGACCGCGTCAACACGCACGGTTGCGCCGCTTGAAGTCGGGTTACGGCCGACAATGGGGAACACCTTGTCCTGCATGGCAGTAAGCATGAATTTCTGCACAGAGCCAAGCGTCGCAAGCTCATCGACAAATAGCACCCCTTCATGTGCTTCATGAAGCGAGCCTGGCACAACGCGTTTATACGGTAGCGACCCAAGCTGCGGGTGGCTCCCGTAGGGATCATGGCTCACATCCCCAAGCAACTCAGTCTCGCTTGCGCCAGACGCCTGCACGAATGTTGACCTGTGTAATGGGATGAGTATCTTTCGCTGCAAGCGCTTGGATTCCTCATCTATCTTCTTAATGTCTCGTTGGGTAAGCACATTGATCGTGCCATCCTTGAGGCGCTCATAGATGACGCGTTCCTGCCGGTTGTCAGGGGTAGTGCGCGTCGTCGTAACCCGAAGGTTTTCTTCCTCCTGTACGGAAACAATGCCGTAGATGTTGTTCTCGAAATAGGAGCTTCTTTGCTTTATGTACTTGTCAGCACTGCATGAGGGGCATATTGCAATGCCATAATCGCTTGTTGCGCCGCAACGCCTGCAGCGAAACCCAAGCTTTTCGGCAACAAAACTGGGCACTTCGTGTGCCATAAGGATCTTTCCGACATGCGTTTTTTTTGCCTGCTCCTTAAGGAGATCCTGTTCCTTTCGTATCTCAATAAGCGGCCGCTCAGGATTTACTGAATTATGAAGGACTGCAACCTCATGCGATGGCTTAGGCAAAACGCTTGCAACCGCCTGTGCAATAAGGCTTTTACCAGTTCCCGGCGCACCGACAAGAAGAAGATGCCTGCGCTGTTTTGGAATAAGTCGTGCGATGCGGACTGCGTCGTCCTGGCCGATAATGCGTTCAAACGGGTCTTTTGGGATAGGAATTTGAGAAGTAGTATCAAAGTCTGCCATGCATGCTTATTGCAAAGGATACTTATAAAGGTTTGGCACATCCAAGAGGATTTTAAACTTATTGTTCCTATGTTAAGGTATGAAAAAGGGACAACTTTCTGCTGAAATGCTTATTCTTATTGTAGTAGTCATCGCAATCATTGCACTTGTTGCATCGCAACTCACCAAAACGAGTGAAAAGGCGGGAAACACGATAGAGGAACAGAGTAATGTGATGCTTACGCGGTCAGAGGCAGCAGTAAAGGGCAAGGCAGGAGAATTCTGCACTGAGGACAACCATTGCCTTTCAGAAAGCTGTGACACGCAGGAGTACAAGTGCAATTAACATGAGGGGGCAGCTTTCGCTTGAATATCTTCTTACAGGCGTTGCCGCGCTTCTTATCCTTATTATTTCCCTCGGCATATTGACAACTGTAAATGAAAACGGCAAAAAGACGCTTGCACTGTACGAAACGAGGTCATTTGCAAACGAGCTTTTTGCGACTATTGATGAAATATGCGCGCTTGGAAACGGGAACGCACGGGAGCTCGTAATGCCGGTTCCGATGGCGCTCCGCGGTGACGGACACGTGGTTTCACTCCTTACGTTTGACGCGTCTATCACACATGAGGCAAAATGCGAAATAGGTATTGACGACACGTTTGACAAAGGACGGGTGCTAATTGAAAATGAAAAGGGCACAATCACGGTACGGACGGTTTAAATAATTTTCAGCTATAAGTAGCACATGGACAAACTAAGCATCTGTTGCGTAAGCCAGTCGTTCTTGCCGTATATCGGCGGGCTTGCCAAGTACGTTGAGGCATTGGGTAAGGAATTTATCAAAAACGGAAACGAATTTCGGGTTATCCATTTTAAGACGCCGGGCATTCAGCCGATCGACTTTTCGGACGGCATCGAGATGATACGCGCAAACATCCCCAATCTTGGTGAAGAAACGCTCAAAAAATACATGCGCTTTAAGGAACTGATACTTAACGTGACGCACGAGGAGCCGCTTCCTAAAGAAAACGAATATGACGGATATGTTGAGTATATACAGGTAAATGAGAAGCTTGCGCACGACGTTATGGATGCCTACCAGTACAAGCAGTTCGACATACTCAACATACACGACTTCCAGACATTGCCCCTTGCATCGATCCTGCGGAAAAAATTCGGCCTAAAAATCCCCATGGTGTTTACGTGGCACATCCCCTTTATCGAAAATATCCCGCAATGGTGGAAAAAATTTTTTATCACGCATATGGCGGACTACGAAAAGGTCGTATTTTCAACTGACAGTTACGTTGCTGCTGCACGAACCATAGGCATACCGGAAAAAAATATCGTAAAGATAAGCCCTTTTATAGACACCCAAAAAATTGCCAATCAAACGCCCCAGGATACACGCAAAAAATACGGGCTTGCGCCGGATGATTTCCTTATCGTATGCGTAAGCAGGATCGACCCGCGAAAAGGGCAGGAGATACTTATCAGCGCACTTGACATGCTCGTCAACGAGTCAAAGAAAAAGAAGGTGCAATGCATCTTTGTCGGGAACGGCTCCTTTTCCAAGGAACTTCTCAAAAAGGAACGATCAGCACGTATGGAAACCCTCATAAAAATGGCTTCGGATAAGGGGCTTGCATCGCACACCCAGTTTACGGGGAATATCCCCGACAATGAAGTTGCAAACATATACGCGGCGGCAGATGTCGTGATCCAGCCGTCCATCCAGGAAGGCTTCGGCCTCACCATGTCAGAGGCAATGGCGTTTGGAAAACCGGTCATCGGTTCAAATGTGGGCGGCATACCTGACCAAATAGCACATGGGGTTAATGGATATCTTTTTGAAAAGGGGGATTCGCGCGCGCTTGCCGAAGCGATAGATGAAATGTACGGGAATCCCGCACTTGGGAAAACAATGGGTGAAAACGGCAAGCGCATGGTGAATGAGCGGTTCAGCTCGCAGGCAGGATACGCGAAGTACCTTAAGCTCTATCAGGAAGTGCTCAATGCTACTTCCGCACAACCGTAAAGCTCGTAGCGGTAAAACGCGAATTCGGGATAAAATGGCGCTTGTTTCCTTCCTTAACGACGGTAAATGCATGGTCGATGCGCTCGATTTCTCCCCCGAGGCCGTCAATCTCCACACGGTCACCTGCACGCAAGCGCATGGCCTCCTTGACCTGGATACCTGCACTCAAGTTTGTCACCTTGTCCCGCATGAAAAACAAAAAGAGAATGCTTAGGATAATTATGACAAAGAGCCCAAAAAGAAGGAGCGCCATAAGCATGGAGTCGATCTTAAATCCAAGCTGTGAGAGGGTCATTATGCCGATAGTTGCATAAAGGAAGTACTTGACAAACTGGGCAAGGCGCGTTGAAATGCTTGAGGAAACGCCAAGTGCGGAGCCGTGGCTGTCAAGGGGGTCGCGCAGCTTGAATTTTACCAGGTCTGCAAGGATTTCGATAAGCGCGCTTCCAAAGAGGATCGTAATAAGTGCGCCTATAAAATTCGGAAGGTAGGGGATAAGGTATGCAAGAAAGAGATTTGCCGCCTCAACATGAATAAACGAAAGCGCAATAAAGATTGAAACCGCGTATATGATGTATTTAGCCATGATGGCGAACACATAAATAAAATCAATATTGAAGCCCAGTTTCTTTGCTTCCTTTTCAAGGCCAAACCGCAGCCTGCGGCGTATGCCGCTTGTTTCAGCAACACTAAATATGGCGTGGCTTGCGAATCGCCCAAAAAGGTAACCGCCAAGTAAAACGGCGACCACCATGGCCCATGTCGTGAGGTTCCCCGGTAGCCCTAAAAATAAATTTTCAGTCGTCATGAGCTAATTAGACTACGAATGTTTTTATTTGTTTATTGGTATTTTGCTATATGCAAAAGAATGAGATGATCGAGCTTTTTATAAAACTAGGAAATGAAGCGCAAACGATAATGCAAAAACACGATAGTGAAGGAAGACGTGCGGGAACGACGAATTATTTCGGCCATACGAGCATAGGGATGGACATCTATCTTGAAAATATGGTTAAGGAACACCTCAAGAATAGCAACTGTCATCTTATCACTGAGGAAAATCCTGAAAAAATGCCAGAAAATCCGGCCTATACAGCCATACTTGACCCGCTTGACGGCTCCAAGAATTATGAACGGGGCTTTCCTGCATATGCTTTTGCGATTGCAGGAACAAGCAGGTCAAATCCAACCATAGCAGATATTGAAGTGGCGCTCGTACTTGACCTTGCAAATGGCAACGCGTATCTCGCTGTGAATGGCGATGGGCTTTATATTAATTCAAAAAAAATAGTACTTGATGCACGTGCCTCAGAGCCGCTGCTTATTGGCGGGGACTTTGGCGGGGTGCCGGTCGTTGCAGGTACTGTTTTTCCAAGAGTAAGTACGCATGCATACATGCGGATGCTTGGGGCGTCCACCCTTGAGATGGCACTTGTCGCATGCGGCGTGCTTGATGGTTACATGGACGTGCGCGGATCGCTTCTTGTGACGCATAGTGCGGGAATAGCACTCATGGCCGGCGCAGGGGCATACCTGACTGACAAGGACGGAAAGGAACTAAAAACCCCTATCGGACAAGACACGGTGTATACCGTTGTCGCTGCACGGAACAAGGATGTGCACAAGAAGATGCTTGAAATGATAGAAAAATAAAAAAAGCCTCAGGAGAGATTGGTTCTCCAAGCCTTTTTAGTTGAAGCCTTTTTAGAATCGTAAGCCTTTCTCGTATGAAAAAGGCTTCATCCAAAAACATGGAAACCACGTTTTTTGTGGAGTTTTTTCTAAAAAGTTCAAGGCTTGACCCAAAAACCAAAAAGATCAGAGTTGACCCTCAAGGCTTTTGGGGTAATGCGTAGACCTTTTGCCACAATAATGGCACAAGTCAAAAGGGCTTCGCTTGAACTCCCGACCTCAGGTTTACAAAACCCGCGCTCTACCGGCTGAGCTACTGAGGCATGAAATGCCGAAGGCTTTGAGCAGTTCGCTCAAACCAACTGAGGCATTACGGTGTAAAAAATGTAAGAGGATACTTATTTAAACACTTCTTAATAACGGTATAGCTACTATTTAAGCCAGAGGTCATCACATGGGTAAATTCGCAGAAGCAGACGCTCAACTAATGAAAATCATGATTTGCCGAAAATGCAAGACACGGAACAAACGCGGCGTCACCAAATGCAGAAAATGCGGCTCAGTATTCCTTAGGCCAAAACGAAGGGAGTTAAAGGCTAAGAAGTAGCTTTTAATTTTTTTTATTTATTTTTTCTTACAAATGAAAAACCCAATTCGTACTGTATCGCTAAAATAGCCTTTCTTTTCTATTTCCTTATTGACATATTTTTTAGCGTACGCAAGCGCTCGTTTCCATTTTTTATCATCCGGCCGGGGATCGAAAAAATCACGTACGGAATTAAGAACATCAATATATGGTTGCGGATTTGTAAGACGCAATTCGCGCTCGATAAAATGAGTCGAGTCAATTTTAAAGAAGCGCGGGAGCATCTTTTGTGCATTTTCAAAATTGAATCTCGCACTAAACTGTTTTGGTGCTTTTGACCCTATGAGCCGTGCAACCTCTTTCTTGAGCCGCTCCTGTTTTAGCTTATCGTCTACCCCGAAAGTTGCAATAACAAGCGTTCCGTCTTTTTTCAAAATGAGATTCCATTCCTTAAATGCCTTTTTGAAATCAGGCATATGGTAGACCATGAACAAGGCCAGCGCAATATCAAACGACTCCGGCTCAAATGGCAGAGAATCCGCGCTTGTTTCAAAAAATGCAATTGAAGGATTCTCCTTTTTTGCGCTTGCAAACATCCCTCGACTAATGTCAACGCCGGTAAGCCCACCATGATGCCGGCATTCGTTTTGCAAACGGGCAAGAAGCGAGCCATCACCGCAGCCAAGGTCAATGATTGACTCGTCACCACGTAACTTAAGAGAATCAATAATAAGCCCAAAGCGGTCAAGTGGCGGGATACAGAAGTTAAATAACTGGATGCGCGAGGTAAGGTTTTTCGGGTTTGAGTATTGCGATTTCTTTAGGTATGGCGCGCTTGAAACCTTTGATGCCATACTTATCCCGTTTGGAGTGAATCAATGAGCAGATGCATTTCTTGTATGCCCGCGTCCGTCTTTACCCCATTTTCCGCAAAATGGGTCCGTGCGGTAGTAAACCCCCTTTTCCTAATGGAATCGATCACCATGGCCAATTTCGGGACTTTTTTTGCCCGTATCCGCTTGCATTCCCGATGGAGGTCATAAAAACATGGACTAAACGCAGCTTCATCAAGCATGAGTGAGAGCGTCTTTTCGATTTCCTGCTTGTGCACATAATTTCTTTTTTCGTTTAATTTTTTCATCCCTTCAAGAATTTGTTTAGCATGAAGTCCGCCAAGCCAAAGCGGGCCGGCGTAATCAGTAACATCATTACACAAAAGGCAATTATTTTCAACACGTTTGCCACTTGTACGCCAACCGCACGCATTACAATAACTGATAAAGCCAAGCTGTTCAATATTTGAATATGCCTTTTCAGCGCCTTTCTCAATGTGTAAAAGTACCTTGATGTAATGACGGTTTGAAAGCGAATAAAGCGGGACAATACCAAAATCAAACTCGTTCGCGCTCTCCATGATTCGTTTGATGAGGATTCGGGTTCCGATCTCATGGGTCATTTCATTGTTAAGGCTCTTTGCATGGTAATTCTTGATGCATGCCTTAGCCTGGGGACCGCATAATACTGCAACGTCAGTTGCAGAGATGGAAAGATAGAAGGATTTTTTCTTTGCCTGGCCGTAAAAGGTACCCCATAACGATGGCACAGGTGTTCCAAACGGGTCAATTTCAATAAAATCATAGTGGAAAAAATCGCTTGCAAGGTACTTTTCGTAAAGTGCATTAATAACCACTGACCGGGCGAGTTTATTAGTTTTTAAGTTTTTTTTAATTACGGGAACTGCCTCTTCGTTTGCTTCGAGAAAATCGATCCTTTTTACGTTTTTATTTTCTTTTGCGTAGCGGATACCGCGAATGCCGCTTGCTGAAAATGCGTCAAGAATATGTAGTTTTCCGCCTAGTGCGCCAATAGATAAAGACGAGAAACTACGTGAGAACTGCATCTCTTTGTTGTAAAAGAGGTTTTTTGGATCAAATGTTATTGATTCTTCCTGCATAAAAGTCACTAAAGCAATTGTAAAAATTCATCCCGTTTTAAGCCTGCCTGCCGTATGATCTCAAGAAGAGTTCCGATATCTATTTCCTTATGGTTAGGAACAACAACGACGCGTTTTCCTTCGGTTCTTTCCTTAGCTAAGATAATATGGCTTCCTTTTTGGCGTAGCGGTTGGAAACCAGTCTTAGAAAGCGCCTTAATAACTTCCTTACCCGACAGATGGGGAAGCTTTGACATGCTTATTTACCTCAAAACTAGCAATAATTGTTCTCTCTGTACCTACACCTTGTGGAATTCCAACAGTTTCTATATAGAGTTCAACCGCCTCCTTAAGATTATCAAGCGCCTCCTCAATGGAGTGACCCTGACTTACCACATCTAATTCTGGGCAAAGGGCAACAAACTGTTTTTCTCCTTTTTTAATAATTGCGGTAAACTCCATAGTATAATGTACCTTAGCCAGTTTTTAAAGATTACGATATGCGTGTATAGGAAGTGAAATTGATAAAGGACTCGAAATGGTTTTAACCATACCTGGACATTAACTAGATAATGGCAAGGCATCTTTTTGCACACTACCAGGGTAACCAACAGAAAATAAGAAGGCGAGTGCGGGAGCATCCTTTTTTGGCAAACCTAGGGGGCGTCTCGGATCAAAAATTAAGGGACTACCTCCTCCAGCGCATGCACACGTCGGCAGCATTTGTTGCGTGGTATCAAACTGCATATGAAAACATACGGGATCCGCACGCCCGAAGGGTTATCCAAGGCATTATGGATGACGAAGAGCCACCTAATGGAAAACCGTTTCATGTTGATAACCTTAAACATGACCTTAGAAAAATTGGGGTTTCTCAAAGAGACATTGAAGGAGTAGAAGCTACAGGAACAACACGGCGGGTAATTGAACAATTGCATGCATCAGTACGGCGGCTAAACGGGGACCCGTTTGGCGACCTAAAAATCATAAGTGCAGTTTTTACTGCCGGGGAAAGCATGGTTGCACCAGAGTATGAGCACATAGCTCGAGAACTTGACCGAAGAGGGCTATTGGAACGAAGGGAATCGAAATTTTATGTCCCCCATTGCACGGAAGACGGCATTGACGGGGCGCATACGAGGGCATTTGAAGCAGTGCTTGAAACAATGATTACTGATGATGCTACATTGGACGTGGCATTACGTGCTGTGGATATTGCGGCTGAAACAAGATTCTCGTTTTTTGACCAGTTTGATTTAGTGTCTGAAAAGGAAAGGAAAGGCATTGTTAACCGAGTCGCACTCGGAGCACTTGTTGGTTTTGCCATAGTTGTTGGCACGTTTTTGCATCTCATATATGCTGAGGACGACGGATATTAAAAGAGGATAGTAACTCGTTCACCTTCTGGAACATATTCTTTTTCGATTGACAACCCATCTGGAAGTACCTTACGAAGCGCAGCTTCTGCTCGGGTCGGTAGGTTATAGAATACTGCCTTTTTGATAGTTGGGTCAGCTTTAGCAGTTTCAATAAAATGTTTGTATAATTTTGGTCCGAACCCATAGCCTTGTAATTCTTTATCAACAACAAGATGCAATTCAATCGCGGCATCATCTACAAGTACGTAATTAAGAATTCCTTTTAGCCCCCCATTTAAAAAGAGTAAAAGAAACTCGCCGCGGAGTGCCTCAATTCCATCTTCAGCAGGAGTTGTAAGGATCGAGTTGATATAATCCCAATCTTTTATGCCGTACGGCGGCTCGAGTTTTGCAAGATGTGGGTCGGATTTATTCAAAGTATCAACGTACTGGCTGATTAACCCAAGAAGTTGATCGTTTAATTCTTTATTATTCAGTCTTTTAATCTGTTCACTTGAAAAGGATGAGATAACGACCGATGGCATTTCGATTCCTAGAGTACGTTTTTCTTTTATTCCAATTAATGCTTTTCGAAGCGATGCTACGAGCTTGCAAACATCTTCCCTTGTATCAACAGCTGGATTAAAACGCAAAGGAAGAACGCGTGCCTCAGTATCAACAAGAATACCGTCTTCAAGAAGCCTCGCCTTGATGATACGCGGGATCCTACTTGATGAAAATTCCAGTGAATAATGCGTTCCCTCACCACGAAATGAGGTGATGAGATTTGGAAACTCAGCCTGTAAAGGTGCGATACATGCGCGCCATTCATTCGAAAGTTCAAGAACGCGGTCAATAATGCCTGAGGCTTCAAGACTTATGAGATGCTCAAGTGCATGCGCACAAACAGCTGAATTTCCTGCAAGCGTGCGACCCATCAGAAAATGAATATTTTGTCCAATAAGCGAATCAATAAGATCCGCTGTTTCATCTGAAATAAGAATTGCTGCGCATGGCAGGCCGCCTCCAATCCCTTTGCCGCAAATGACCATGTCAGCATAAAGATCGTATTTAGTGAGGGCAAAAAAGCTCCCTGTCTTGCCTGGCGCAGTAGATGCCTCGTCAAGAACGATGTAAACACCCGCCTTGCGTAATCCATCATTAATTGCCCGTATTCCAAAGGCAAGATTGACATCTCCGCCAACCCCTTGTACAATCTCTGAAATAAATAGGGTAACACTGCCAAGAGCGGGGATCGATTTAAACCAATCCGGATTTCTCTTTGGCGAAGGAAGAAGGATACGCTTTACACCATCCCGTATAGAGTTCGGGATATCCCGGCCATATTCAAATCCTCGTCCATCCGCGCTGCTCATACGCGCAAGTAATTTACCAAGAAGACTGCTTCCAAAAAAACTATCCTCCGGACAAAGAATCGTTTCCCGAATAGCAGATCCCGCTTCCTTGTGGCGCTGTAGGTCCCACGCAAGCATAATTGCAGCTTCAACAGCACCGCTTGCATCATTAAAAAAGAAAACACGCCTAAATTTAGTTGTTGCCTTACTTGCCTGATGACATAAGTAAAGAGCAAGATACACCGCCCGGTCTTCTATTGGGCCGAACATCCCATAACCAGTAAGCTTTGCTGATGGATCTGGATAAAGTTCGGTTGTCCACATACGTTGCGAATAATCATGAACAATACCCCGATTCGTAACCAAACCAATGTGGTTACTTTCACGTGGGCTAACAACAAGACTATTTGGATTTTCGTATGCAGTCATCACCACATGAGGTGCGATTGATCCAAGCGCGGTAATCCGCTCACTTCCAACAAGTGAGCGAAAATTGTCGAACCATTTTCTAAATTGATCCGTACCCCGTACGGCTTTGAACTGGTGTATTGTAAATTCACTTGTTTTTGTTTTCATGGAAATCAGTGGTTCCTAAAAGTAGGTCTTTATGTATTTATATTTTATGAGCGAATTTTTTGCTTTAAATATAAAAAATAGTAGAAAAATTATTTTTAGCGCAAATTTTATAAATTAATTAAGTCAATAATTACGTATGAGCAAAGCAAAAATTGACGACCTAGACATAAAAATTCTTGAAAAACTCGATGAGAATATACGTGCAGGAAATAAAGAAATCGCAGACGCACTTGGAGTTCAGAGGCAGATAGTTGATTACCGAATCAAACGAATGGAAACAAACGGTACGATTATTGGATACAGAATGCTTGGAAACACAACAAAACTTGGCTACCAATATCGACGCGTACATATAAAATTACGCTCAGTGACAACAGGTGAGAAACAACAGATCCTAAAAAAACTTGTACAGCATGAAAGAACGGTATGGCTTGTTGAATGTGATGGGGTATATGACATACTCTGGGGGGGTATAGCAAAATCAATTGAAGAATTTCAAAAAGTGCTTTTTGAATTCCTATCTTCATATAATAATGCAATATATAGCTATGAAATAGTACAATTCATAGAAATGACTGTTCCATCACGCGATTTTAGCGGCACAAGGCACGAAAGAACAATAAAGGGATCAATCGCAGGTACATTTGAACCTGAAAAAATAACTGCAATAGATAAAAAAATTATCAATGAGCTTGCAAAGAACGGCAGATTAAGTGCATTAAAGATTGCAAAAAACGTAGGTGAAAGGCCAGAAGTAGTGAACTATCATATAAAACAGATCATGAAAAAGGGAATTTTATTTTCTAATATTCAGTTTGGATATAATGTGTTTGGATTTGAACTCTATAAAACACTTATATACCTAAAAAACCCAGTACGAAAGAGAATTGAGGAGTTTAAGAAATTTGCACGAAGTTATCCACGTGTTTGGGACATCATAGAAAGTTCTGGAAAGTGGCAGATAGAACTTGATATAGAGTCTAAAGGCCACGCTGATTATTATGAGATCATGGATGCGATTCAGAATAGATTTTCAGATATAATTCTCTACTACGATACACTCTATATAAGAAAAGAGTGGAAATTTTTGTTTTCAGTTTTTTAAAATTACACATTTTTATTTTTTTAGTAACTTTTAAAAGAGTTTCGTAACACCGCTACTATATGCGATTATTACAAAAGACCGAAGAACATTTCAGAAAGCCAGCGCATCCGGATAAACGACGAGTAGTTGCTGCGTTTCAAAGGCTTGCAGAGACGGGAACTGCAGTGATAGATGGCACTACGCTTGTAGCCCGAAATACAAGTGAAGTGATGAAAACTAATAAGGCGTTGTATCAGTTATTAGCTGGCAAAGGTCTTTTTGGTATGCTCCACGTGAGCCCACGTGGCCAAAAAACACAGTACATCTGTGCCGAATACGTCGATGGCGAGATAATTTCGGAAGGGAAGGCAGCACAGATCCTTGCCAAGGGGGAAACAAATGTGGAAGGGGGCAGTCCCCAATTTTCAGGCGTTTTTTTCGATGATGCATACTCAGAAAAAAAAGTAATAATCGTTTCGGTTCTTATTGATAAAATAATAAAGTTACTTACGGACATAGTTGATCCGATCGGCCAACAACTGCATCCCCTTATGGTCATTTCGCTTGCATATGACTTTCTTATCCGGGCGAGGATAGAACAGAAGATATATATCGAGCATGCACTCGCCCTAAAAAATGACGACCTTTCAAGATTTGGTCCGCTGCTTCTTTCACGCCAACCTCATATATATCTTTTTGAGGTCATGAGAGCGTTTCCTGATGAAAGAAAACCAGTTAAAGACGAGCTTGGGGTAGAAAGTGCTTTTGAATTCCTGGGGAATCTAGCATACAAACCTCAGATACTAAGTCTTGCAGAACGAAGGGTACGTGCGGCTCTTCGTGACATAGGGTGTACCACGTTGGAAGAACTAATAACACCTGAAGAAAGGCAGGGCATAGATCGGCTCGTCTATGGTGAGGCCATTATTTCTCATCCAAAAACTCCCTAAGCGCAACGGTTGCATACGATCCGGATGGAAGAGAAAAACTAAATGTATCTTTTTTGAATGAAAACTCGCCTAATGCAACGGTTAATGCCCGTTTTGTCCCCTTCGAACCGATTTCAGGCATGCGCGGCAATCTGAAATCTTCCTTTCGTATCCCAAACTGCCCAAGCAGATCTTTTTCGCGCTCCGTTAGTTCGGTTTCGTAACCGATAATATTGCCGTCACCCCCAATATCCTGTGCGCTTACGCGTTCCGAAAGGACAATGTTGAATAGGTGGGACTGGAACGCATGGATAAAAAGTAAAAGGATCGAGCGCGGCAATTTTCGCAGCGCACCCGCATAATCATTTTCGTACTGCGCAAGGTGTGCGATTACAATTCGTTCTAACCGCAAATATTTTGGGAAAAACTGCAGTGCACGCTCAAAATCCATTTTTTCTTTTAACTCTTTTCGTGCAAGCACTGCCTCTTGATTTTCTTCTCCGTCTGTATCACAAAGAAAGCGAAGTGCTGCGTCCTTAAGCCGCCCCTTTACCAGTTGCTCACCGACGATATGTGTATTCCGCCTCGTACTTCCAAAGCGCTGCTCACCAAAATAATTGGGGATTCGCCCGTTAAGTTCGTGATAAATTTTACTAACAACTTGGTCCGCGTTCTCCATCACTCCGTTAATTTTAATTCTAAACCGATTTCCGTAAAGATCTCCGAGCTTTACTTTGTCGCTTGCATACCACGCGCCATTTATTTGCATATCCTTGACCAAAACAGATTCAATGCGTTCTTTGTCGATGCCAAAACAGGAAACGAGCTGTGTTGAATGCGAAATTTTGTCCTTTGTCCCTGCGGCATTGAAGCGCTTATGGTTTGTATGGATTTTTTTTGCAATGGCGCTTATCGCATCGGCAGTGCTCCAGTTTTTCTTTTGGAGAATAAAGTGGACAAAATCCTTTTTTGGATCGTCACTTGATTCAATTTTATTAATTATTTTTTTGCCGAGTTCGAGAACTGTTCCATCACTCATTATTTCCTCAACAATAAAATCCTCGGCGCTCGTTTTAATAGAGCCGCCGATGCCCGGTGTTTTTGAAAGATACGAAAGTTGCATGTAATAAACTAGATGAGATTATATTAAAATAATATAGACGAATTATAATCGTAGCTGTGGTCTTAGGAGAAGATTAAAGTTATTCACTTCTAAACCGTCCCAGTCAGCAACAAGATACGTAGCAGTTATGTCAAGTGAAAAACGATTTCCTGCTACACCAAGTCGCCCATACACTTCGCCTCGGCCAGAATAGTTGCGTATTGTCTCGTTATTCAGGAAGTTAATTATGCTTTTCCCTCGATAACCCCCAGCTGCAGAAAGCCGCACACTATCTGAAATGGGCAACTCAAAAACTAATCCGCCAGTTCCACTAGATTTCATGAGTGCGGTTGCTTTCTTGATGTCGTAAGCTGCGCCCCCTACCGCGATCTCACCGCCACCAAAAATATACAATGTCCCTGCCTTAATATCTAAAACGGGCCATCTGTTAAGCGCCTGCACAACTAGGGAACTATCATGAAGCAATACGTTGTCTGCAACAAGATAATTTCCATATGAAAGCCCAAGAGTGAAACGAATGAGTTCTTCTCCTTTTCTAAAAAAACTAAATGGCATTCCTACAAAAGTTTTTATGCCTGAAAGAGATGGTTTTATAGATCCGCGCTTTTGACTATCTCCTGTAATATATCTTTTTTCATCACTAAACAGCGGAGTAACCGCAGCGATTACGCCAAGAGCAGTATCCAATTTTGGTCTGATAAGATTTTTTGGGTATGCAACCAAACTTATTTCTCCCCCATAATTAAACAAACGACCTGGGCTATCAGGTATTTCAAGGATATGAAGTCCGCGTTCTTCTCCAGCCATAAAGCGGGGTATGACAGTTCTTTGTGGGATCATATCACGAACAGTTTTCCTTTCTGCTTCCTTTTGTTGTTCAGCCGATTCATCACGACGAACCGGGCGTAGTTGGTTTGATCCAACCCGTTTCCCACGTATGTTCCTTTTGGCTTCTTGGGCTTCATCGTCCCTAAATTTTGGTTTTGGCATGAATATCACCAGAATTTATTTACATACGTATTTTTAAACTATACGAGTTTCAACCCCTTAATCCCTTCAAACTTCGTACGGTCTTTTGTGATTAAAAACGCATTGTTTGACATGCAAATTGCAGCAGTAAGTACATTGTCAATATTTTTAGGTGAGTATCCCTTCTCTTTTAATTCATGAATAAGCCTCGACGCAAGTCGTGCTGAGTTTGCAGTAAGGTCAAGGATAGTTACGCTATTGGCAAACGAATGGGCCACATCCTGCTTTCTGATCGTACTTAAAAGATAGATAAGTGTAAGGGTGCTGATACATATTTCCTCACGCGCCGCATAATATTTGAGCTTTTCTACACAATTCTGCTCGCCCCGCAGGAAATCAAGTGCTATGTCTGTATCTAGACATATCTTTTCCATTCGTTCATCCCCCTTCTTAGTCCGTCGGCTGCCTTTCGGTCAATGTCAATATCCCCAATACTGCCTGCAAAGGAGATGATGTTACGCGATTCCTTCTCATTCTCCTTCATGATATGGCGCAAGACCTCGCTAAAGCTCATGTTCTTGCTTCTTTTAAGACGATAGAGATCTGCATATACATCGTCCATTATAGTTATGACTTTTACCATACGGCCACCTTTTTTCTTATTTGGGAGTTCTGGTAAATGTATTTAGTAAATACATTTAAAGGTTTCCATTCTGAAAATTGGCGCATGTGTTAGAAGGTAAAGCATTAAGAACAAAAACTATCGACAGAAAAACAAGAATATTTAAACCAAAAATTTACGACAGTAGTATATGCGGTTATCCTCGTAAAAACCCGCAAAGGATTTGGAATTTAAACGATTCTAAATTGGCGATCGAAGGTGATTTGATATGGAAGATTTGGTAAGAAGTGTTATAGGAGAAAGCAACCCGCAGACGGATGCACCATCAGATGATGCACTTAGTTCTGAACAAATTAAGATCGTAACGGTCGGTGTCGGCGGTGCCGGAAACAACACAATAAACCGGCTTATCAAGGCAGGCGTAAAAGGAACCGAACTTGTCGCAGTCAATACGGACAAACAACACCTAAACCTCATCCATGAACGCTCAAAGAAATTGCTTATCGGTAAATCAGTTACCCGCGGCCTTGGCGCAGGCGGTTATCCGGACATCGGTACGAAGGCAGCTGAAGTGGACCGGCCGCTTATTGAAAAGGACCTTGAAGGCGCACACCTCGTATTCGTATGTTGTGGTATGGGTGGTGGTACCGGTACCGGCGCAGCGCCGGTTGTTGCGCAGATCGCAAAGGAACAGGGTGCCATCGTCGTATCAATCGTCACCTACCCGTTCAAGCATGAGCGGGTGCGGCTCAAGAAGGCAGATGATGGTGTCAACAAACTCAAGAAGTTCTGCGACTCCGTCATTATCCTTGATAACAACAGGCTAGCCCAATTGGTACCGAACTTACCGGTCCAGGAGGCATTTTCCGTTGCTGATGAGATATTGTCCAGGGCGATCAGCGGTCTTGTATGGACCATTACCCAGCCGTCACTCATCAATATCGACTTTGCAGACGTGCGCGCAATCATGGAGGGCGGCGGCGTCGGCTTCATCGCAGTTGGTGAAGGGAAGGGCACTGACAAGGTCAGGTCTGCAAGCGAAGGGGTTATTAAGAACCGGCTCCTTGATGTCGACTTTGAAGGCGCGAAGGGCGCACTTATCCACATCACGGGCGGCAGCGACTTAACGCTTGGTGACGCAATCAAGGCGGGTGAAATGATCACTGAGAAGATGGATGCTGAGGCAAACGTCAAATGGGGCGCACGCATTATGCAGAATTACGAGGGCAAACTTGAAATCGTTGCAATAGTAACGGGTGTCAAGGGGGCAAGCGTTGCAGGAGGCGTATTTGCACAGCAGGAAGAACCGACAAACCTCATGCCGATGTACAGTGCTGACCTTGAAGTTCTTGGTTAAATCGCTTTAGCGATTTTTCTTTTTTTTATTTTTCTTTTTTATTTTATTGCCGGGTCTCGACTCTGGTTTTTCTGATCAAGCAGGCCATATGTGATACCCTTAAAAGACTGAATAAAATAAAAGAATGTTTCAGTTCGGCCGTCGAGCGAGCCGCGATTAAGCATTCTCTGATACGCTGGAAAACCATCATCAACCGAATCTTCTGCAAGGTTTAGCGGGATTGAACGGGCATTCGGAACTACCTTTTCTACTCGACCCCAGTCAACCTCCGCAAGGCCGAGCTGTTCGATGTATTTTAGTGTTTTGACGAGCATATGGTGATAATCTGATACAGTGAACCCCCCATCCTTAGTAAATGGAGAAATAGTGATAGATGTGAAAATTCTAATGCCTTGCACTGGTTGGTTGGATTCTAAAAAATGATAAGTTCTGGTAACGACCCATTTTGCATCAAAACCTGGAAGTCCCTGTGCCTTACGATATGCAAGAATTTCAAGGTCGCCTCGGGGAACGCCATACGCGGCTAAAACAGATGCTAGTTTAAGATGCGCATTGACAATGTGGCCGCGAATTGATGCTGGATTTAGAGTACGCGGATCAAATTCGCTAAAGGGGATAGCCGAAAAAAGAAGCCGAAGAAGCCGTAACCGGTCAGCCTGAGAGGCCATTAATCGGGAACTTGATGGGCTCCTAGGAGTATATAACCGCTCTTGATAGGGAAGATGTCTTTTGGAGTCGTCGAATCTAAAATATGCAACCATGCCGTACTCGACCTGCAAAAGATCAAAGTTATTTTCCAAAAATTTCTGGGGTAGATTGAAGTTGCCGGATTTATTCCCAGTAGGGCTGATTTTCTTAATATACATTATATTACTTATAATAACACATTATTTAAACTTTCACCTACAGCTGCCATTAATACATCCATTGGCGCATCTGGCCGTGCTTACTACAAAGCGATCGTTTGAACACGTGTATTCACGCACCGTGTATGTATCGGCGCACGTATCCCCATAGGTTGTGTTACGGGGGATCAAGTCAAAATGATCAGTTACTATGACGCGTCCCTGTATGAAAATATTATTTCCGTCACTATCCTCGCATACCCTCGGCTTTTGGCAGACGCCCCGAATGCATTGCTCACCACGATCGCTGATGCATGCAACGCGCCGTGTCTTCACCTCTGAGTTATCACAATAATACTCCTTAAGCGTATAAAGGTCCTCGCACCCGTCCTCATAGACAGTACTGAGCGTGCCGGATGAGTTAAGATAAACGCGCCCAAACGTGTATTCATCTACCCCACTGTCACTGTCGAAACAAATGGTGGGTAAGGATGCGCAGGCGCCATCGGTACAAGTACTTCCGACGGGACAATTCTTTATTATATTCCTCACAACGTTATCCTTGCAGTAGTATTCCTTAACCGTATCGGGGCTTGTACAAATATCTGCGTAGGATTGGCCTCCTGCAACAACTTCGCTTTTTAGGAAATAATTGAATTCATCAAGGTCAACACATGAGGGCTGCTCAACGACGGTACAAATACCGTCAGAGCATATCTCACTTTCTGAACACGACAGATTTTCAGATTGTACCCCGTTATTAACGCACGAATATTTTTCAACGGTAGTAGCTGAAGCACACGCATCTACAAAGCTCTTGCCGCCTATGCTTACGGTCCCTTTGATTTCAAGGTCATTATCCGGCTCGCTGTCAAAACAAAGGACTGGAATAGTAGTATTTTCACGTGTTTGGTTGTCTGACGTTTGATTAGTGGCATTTATGGAAGTCGTATTGTTCTGGATCGGCGGGACTGGGCTTGGCTGAAAACAGCCAAAGAGAAGCACGAATATAGCCAAGACAAAGAATATGCCCCGCATAGAACCTATTACGCAGGCAAAGTATATTTATTTTACGTATTCAACCCATTTTTCATACCGGGAGTCTTCACCAGCCACCGCTTTTCTGAAAATATGCTGAATGGTTGCGGTGATCGGCCCACGCCTGCCCGAACCAATTGCAATGCCGTCTATCTTCTGTACGTGGATAACCTCTGCGGCAGTACCGGTAAGGAACACCTCGTCAGCCGTGTAGAGTTCGTCTCGCAAAATAGACTTTTCTTCAACCGCATAGCCGGCATCACGTGCGATCTCGATGACGCACTCACGCGTTATGCCCCCAAGGATACCGTCATAGAATGGGGGTGTAATGAGTTTTCCTTTGCGCGCAATAAAGATATTTTCGCCGCTTCCCTCGCTTACATGCCCCTGGTCAGTAAGCATGATTGCCTCATTATACCCGCTTCGCTCCGCCTCATCTTTTGCAAGCACTGAATTAAGGTAATTTGCAGTTGCCTTCACATGGGGCGAAAGTGCGGTGGTTGAGAGCCGTTTCCAGGTGGATACCATGCAGGTCAGGCCGCGCAAGGCAAGCGCCTCATTGAAATAGTGGTCAAAACTGACGGGGATAAGCGCAACCTTGACCGGGGCCCCCTTCATGCTTAAGCCGATCTTCTTATATCCAAGGTACACAAGCGGACGGAGGTAGCAGTGGTCTGTCTTGTTTGCCTTAATTAATTTGAAGGTTGCCTTTCGAAGCTCCTCAAGCAAATAGGGGATTTCAATGTGGTATATCTTTGCACCGCGATAGAGGCGGGCAAGGTGATCAGTGAGGCGGAATACGGCGGGTCCTTTTCTTGCCTTGTAGCAGCGGATCCCCTCAAATATGCCAGTGCCGTAATGTAACGCATGCGTAAGGACATGTACTTGTGCTTTTTTCCATGGGACGAGCTTTCCATCCATCCAGATTTTTGAAAGCGCTATCGGGTCTTTAGGGGGCATGGCAGGAGAACTCAGGTTAGGCTTTTATTTCTTATCTCCAGAAGATCAACGCTTGCCATTAAAAATAGTAGTATCAAAAACCACATATATGTGGGTTGCTCGGCTTACCATAGTACATGACTGCATTATTGCGAACAAATGCCGCGAGTTTAAGGTTTCGACAGTCTCGCAGCCATTCAACGTATTTGTTGAAAATAAAATAACTTTTTCACCCGAAGTGCACACCCTATGGGGTTCAGAAGAGAACATAGAAAAATTTGTGGGCGCGCTTACGAAGGACAAAAGAGTAAAGAATCTTGAACGGGAAGGAAACACAGTGTTTCTTATCGAAGTAACGTCACACGACATACCGGTTAGCGTCTGGTCACGCCTTGCACCAAAGCTCATTTTCACCCGTCCGATTACTATCGATATTGACGGTGTAGAACACTGGGAAATTGCGACGTGGGATAAAAGGATAATCACCCGGTTTATATCAGATATTGGAAAGATAGCGCAAAACGTAAGGATAGAAAGCATAAGACAAGTAAAGCTTACTGACATCTATTTTTCACGCTTACTTCCACGCCTGACTGCGCAGCAGAAGCAGGCAATAACGCTTGCGTTTGAGTTTGGCTATTACGCATGGCCAAAACGGACTGATTTTAGGGAACTGTCAAAGCTGATGGGCATATCAGTACCGACTTTTCGTGAGCACCTCAAGCGGGCAGAGGAAAAAATTATGCCGAATCTTATCAGTAACTTAGCTTAAGCCTCATATATGAGGGTAAATTGTAAAATAAAAGCATGTACAGAAGTATCCATAGAAAAAAACAATGGGGACTGATAAGATGACTGCTAGCGAAAACGTACCAATAGATATTGGTGCCGTTGAAGTAATGCTAAAATTTTATACAAGCCAGACCCTGGCAATGGATACAAAGGATAAACTAAGGATATCCCTTGAAAGCATCCTAGAACAGTTTGTCACGGCTGCGCTTACTATAGATGGCGGCCATGAAGTCTTAGTAAGAATCGCAGAACAACAAGATTATCCTGAAAGCTATAGGTTGGCAGCTGAAGGAAATTTTGCGCAGGCATTTGCAAACGAACTTGAACGAAAAGCAGAACAAACAAAAAGAGTAATAAAAGAAGGAAATGATTTACCGGAAGGCAACGCAGAATTTATTGGCAATGTGGGAATTAGCGCCGAAATAATAGGATATTATTCGTTGTACTACCTAACGAGATTTAGCCCGGACTATTATAAAGCAAAGGAAATCCCAACATACGCGCAGAAAAATTCCTTGGCTGTCGGGTTACGTGCACTTGAACTATTCACTGACTTAGTGGATTACGCCTATTTGATCAGAAGGTATGACACAGTTCTATTGAACGATTTAGGGGCGCTATATATACTTGAGGATGAAAGGAACAAAAGAATTTTCGGTATTGGGGTACCTGATGGATTAAGAAGCGCAATGGCGGCTCAACTGCCGGAACTAACTGATAAAATATTTGAACTGGCAAGGCTAGACTTTGAAATGACCTGGGGCAGGGAGATAAAAATAGGGGGCGTTTTGGTAGACATGAAAGTGCTGAGCCGCTACCGTGAAACGGACGGGAAGGATCCTACTTTTGATCGCTTTCTTGCCGCAGAAAACAGGTCTCCATTTAGGACAATAATAGGGCTTGAAATGCTTAAACTTCTTGAACACGGCTTACAAACATATGCTAATATCGGGTTTTTCGCCAGCTCCATTGAAGACGTGGCAGCGGGCAGCTACCCACAGGAAGTGCAAAAAGAAGCCAAACGTATGCTCAAAAAAGCAAGAGAAGAGGGTTTTCTTGAAACACCTGGCAAGTTAAAGAGGTTGAAAACATGGGTACGAACTAAATGGGAGAGAAAAGGTGGGAGAAAATTGTAAATTAAAAGCATATACAGAAGTATCAACATGTACTCACGGTGGTGCAATTATGTTTCGGATAATCGATGGTAAAACGGGATCTGCAAGAATATGCGTAAGACAAAAAAAGCCGCTTACTGAAGGAATGCAAAGGGCAATGAGCGCCCAAACCGCTCAAAAGGTAGCACGATTATATGAATACTTAGACCAATGTATGTTTCCGTCAAGTATATCGCATTATTCAGTATTAGTATTAATGGGAGGGGCGATGTCTGGAATTATTACACAAATTTTTATAGAAATGTATATTGTCTCACAAAAACAAGGGGAAGAAATTTTTGGTTACTGCTTCGGATCTGCAATTGTCCTTACGGCACTGGGTACGGCCTATGATTTTATAAAGAGTAAATTGCAGGAACGCAAAGCGCGAAGAGAAATAATAAAAACAGTTGAACAGTTATGCGAAGAAATTCTCTCATTTAGGATATCAATTGGATATGCCCAAGAACCATTAGAATGTATCTTTGACCCATGGGATAACCGTGGTCTGTTCTGCGATCAGGCGATGCGCTTATTAGAAAGCGGCCTTGTCACTGATGGACGGCTAGAACTAAAACTTGTAGAGAATATTACAATAGAACAGGCAAAAAGCGCCCTCATGAAAGATATACTGAAAAACCCTTATTCCAGACAAGCTGCAGCTCAATTAGTCATAAGAGGCGAGGATTCTGGCTAGACCTTTATAAACATTCTCTGCGCAACAAATGCTATGAATACATTCCGACTGATATTCATAGTGCTCGCCATCCTAAGCATCGGATTTTCCGCATGCACAGGGCAAGCGCAGCACTTCATCCCGGCAGTGGTGGAAAACGGCGGGGGTCTTGTTGAGATAAAGGTGCAGTCCATGCCCGGAAACGGGGACGTGTTCATCACAACATATCCGCATACGGGCATATCAACCCAGGAATCCATTGACAATGCAGTATATTATGCAAGCACAAAGACCACGGCAAACGTGGAAAATTGTGATGTGCTTGCAAGCATTAATGGAAAAACTGCCGAATATGTCGATGGCCCAAGCGCAGGCGTTGCGTTTTCGGTACTGGCGTACGCCGCATTCAACAATGAGGAAATACGTAAGGATACAACCGTCACGGGCGCAGTAGACAAGGACGGCGTAGTTGGCCGCGTAGGCGGGCTTTATGAAAAGGCGCTTGCGGCATCGCGAAATAATGTAAAGTATCTTCTTACCCCGCCTCAGTCAGTACACGAACGCATTCTTCTTTCCCAGGTAAAGAAAACATACGGCCTTCAGGTTTATGAGATTGAGAATGCGGATGACGCGATAAACTTCATGGTACATGGGGAGACGCCGGCTGAGTTGCCGCTACCGCAGATTGAAACGGAATTTGAGGACCTCCCGGCAAGCAGCAATCCGTCCATCGAGCTGTTCAAGGGGGTGACTAACAAGCTTATTGACCTTGAACGAAATGCAGTCCAAGCAATCCCAACTGATGAAGAGGGCATAGGGGATATCAAAAACCTGTTCCTTGAGGAGATCAAACGCCAGGAAACGCTTGTGCGAAAAGGATATCAGTTCACTGCCGCAAATGAGGCATTCCTTAATTATATTGCAGCATCCACGGCAGCAAATGCCGCAAATCCTATGACCGTAGATCTTGGCAGGAAAGTACAAGAAATACGCACGTGCATTGCCGCGCTTCCGGCTACGCAAAAAACAGAGGCGAATTTTGAATGGATAATGGGTGCGGACATGCGAAAGGTATGGGCTGAACAACGCCTAAGCGAGGTTGACATACGGGACGCACAACTCGCAGAGGAAAAATATGCGGCATATAATGAGCTTATGTATGCGGACGCATGGTGTTTTATTTCAAAGACGCTTCATGAGGAAAGTGGTACTGGCTCAAACGGGCTTGATGAAGGAACGCTCAGGCCAATTGCCGAGGAGAAACTCCTTGAGGCACAAGAACGCAACATTTCCAATTCGGAATGGCTTAACCATTACGAGACGGCACAAATGCTTTTCAACGATGGAAAGTATGGCGCTGCCGCGCTTGATGCATCGTTTGCCATTAGCATGGATCAAACAGATAAGGACCTTGCACAGAAATCAATCGGGGCGTTAGAGGATGAAATAACCAGACTCAAAGGAGAAGAACACGCGTCTGCATGGGGGCAGATTTACCAGACGCAGGGCATATTTCTTGATTACAGCGGTGATAAGCCGAGTGCATACCGCCTTCTCAAGCTAAGCGAAGAGCTTGAAAGCACAGTAGGCAAGCTGCAAAGTACGGGCAAATTTGACACAATGCCCATGCAGGAAAAGACGCTGCCTGAACGAACGGTGGACCGGATTACCGACATCACAAGCAACGGTGGGCTTGGCCTAGACGCAGTCCAATGCCTCCCGGGATTCGTATTTGTACTCGTAACATTTGCAGCGCTAATGCTGGGAAAAAGAAGCTGATCGTATGCAAGCACATACAATTACATTATCGGATATCGTGGCATATATCGAGGCAAACAAAAGGGTCGCGGAGCTCAGATTCAAAGAAAAGCTGCTTGGCATAGATAAAAAAGACGAAACTGATGAGACAAAAAAAGAAATTTTGCAGCTCGAGAACTTACGGGGCAAAATAGGCAAGACCCTTGTGCAGCTTGACCTTACGGTCGCAATGCCCCATGAAACAAAGATCCATGAGCTTACCAAAAAGCTTGAAGGAGTGCCTGAAGAAAAAATTGCGCAGGCATTACGGGAAAAAAAGGGGCACCTGTATGAAACGTTGGTAGAACGGGGCACCATCATACGAAGCAACTTTGAGAACCGCCTTGAGATCGCAAAGATACACCTCCTTATGCTCCAATTTCCCAAGGAAATCCGGGTTGCACTGAGGGAACTTCTCCGTAATGGAAAAATAGACGGCAATATCTCGTGTGCACAAAACAGGAACACGGACCTGTTTATACGGCTACTCTCACGGGTAGGAATACAGGTTGCGTATGCAGAAAACGCATTTATCGCACCCCCAATCCAGCAAGATGTCGAAGAGATCCCCCTTATTCTCCAAAATAGAAAAATATGGGTGCATAGGAGTAAAAAGGAACAAATATCCGGCCTCGACGGAGAACTGCAAAGGATATCTACAAAAATACAACTCTGGAACGCAGAACGGCAGGTAAAGGTATTTAGCGAGTCAGAAGAAAAGGAATTTGGGGATTTGCAGAGTGAGTACCTCCTATTGCTTAAAAATATTGATGAACTGCTTGATGAGTATGCCCAGGAGGAACGAGCGTGCTTATAGGATTTTTGAAACGTACGGCCCGTCGCGGGAGTAACCCTTCCGATAGTAATATTCGCGCACGCCAAGGCCGCTGATGACGGCCACCTTACGTTTGTCAAACTCTTCTTGCGCGATCCGTTCGGCCTCCGAAAGAAGGGCACTTCCGATACCTTGGTGCTGCACTGTGGCACGTGCCCTGAGCGCCGCCTCCTCGCCATATACATGAAGCTCGCGGATGAGCGCTGTATGTGCGTCAATTTCTTTTCTGTGACTTTCATGAGGAATCCTCAAACGGATAAATCCCGCAATGACGCTGTGGTCCTTATTTTCGTACGAAAGGAAAACCTCTCGCCCGCCGTTTGCCCCATAATCAAGGCGTTTAAGCGAAAAATCGTCTTCATCAAATTTCCTTTTCGTAAGCCCAATTTCCCGCATACGGATCTCCTGCGGTACAATGTTCTTTCTCCTGATGCGCTCTTCGACCATTTCACGAAGGTTACTCTTCTTTACGCCGTCTGCGATGTTGGGTGCAGGAATGTCACGCTGGATGCGCATGACACGAACGTACCGGGGGATATGGCGGTAAAACTCAGAAATAACATCTGCCGCCTCTTCTGAAGAGTACGGTTCAAATTCACCACGTTGCATCTGATCGTATAACTCAGTTCCCTTGATTACGAGCGTTGGGTAAATTTTTACCATGTCAGGACGAAAGGATTGGTCGGAGAAGAGGCGCCTTACCATTTCGATATCCTTTTGTGGGCTTGATCCGGGCTGGCCTGGCATGACATGGTAAAGGACCTTGAATGCAGCATTCTTTAGATTCGTAGTAGCGGATACTACGTGGTGAGTGAGATGGCCACGCTTTGTTCTTTTGTATAGATCATCGTCAGGGTGCTGAACCCCCAGTTCAACGCGGGTGGCGCCATAGCTAAGCACCTCATCGATATGTTCTTTGGTGCATACGTCTGGCCGCGTCTCAATGGTCAAACCGACCACGCGATGGGGTGCAGTTTCATTAATTAATTTTGCGTCTTCGATCGAATCGCTTTTTGTTTCGTTAAGCGCATCATAAATTCCCTTGATAAAACCTGTTTTATACCCTTTGTCCATTGCCAAAAATGTGCCGCCCATGACGATTACTTCGCATTTGTCAGTTGCATGCCCCCCAATTTCAAACTGGTGAAGGCGTGCGCGCGCCTGTTTGAATGCATCGTAATCATTTTGCCGTGAGCGCAATGCCGCAGGCTCGTCACCCGTGTAGCTTTTGGCGGCCTTTCCGGTAAATGGGCAATAGATGCATTGCCAGTTGCATGAGCCTTCCGGCCGTATCATGACTGCAATGGGGGTGACACCGGAAAGCGTGCGCATCGGCTTTCTCTTAAGAAGCACATGTATTTCTTTTGTCATTTTTTCTTTTGGGATGTGCTGGAAAATATCGCTTGTCTTTAGGGTTTTTTCTAAACCGAATTTCTTTGCCGCCTCGCTTTTGAGCCGTGCGATGTCTGTCTCGCCATGGTTGAGAATTCGGTCAATAATGTAATCGATTGCTTCGTGCGGCATATGGATCAGCATCAGGCGTTTTGTCCAATTATCGTAAGTGCCCCGTGTCGTAGGTCATCTGTCCACACCAATTCCGGATACGTAGAGTGGTCAATCGTGCGATCAAACCACCCCACTATAATATTACTGGGCCGACGATGTGAAAAAAATGGCTGGGACCCAAAAAGGGCAAAATCAAATACCGAGTGATGGCTCGTAAGGATAAAAGAAAGCCGGAGTTCGCAAGCCCGTTTAAACCACACGGGGATAAGCTCGTGGGGAAGGGGATTGGATAGGAATAAGGTATCCCCTGCATTAAACGTGATGGACGATGGCATATCGGTACAGTCAGTTTGTATGGTATGCACAGTTCTAAGGCCAAGTAATGAGCAAATTGCGCGCACATGTTCAATATAGGTAGCTTCGATGTCAACGGCAACGCTCTTCCTGCCAGTAAGTAAGGAAAAGACGATGCTTGGGATGGCAACGCCGCAGCAAATGTCAACGAGCTTTCCGTCGCCCTTCAAGGAAGCTGCAAGCGCACCAAGCCTAACCATGTGGTCAAAAAAAATAGCCGCCTCTTCACGGGTCGGGGGGGTACGTTCTGCACGATTAAAAATGTGCTCCAAATAAGCGTAATAGCGGTCTATAACACATTGAGTGAAATGACCAAAAAGAGGGACCTGGCGCGAGCTACCTGGGCCATTCATGGAAGTAAGGCTGATGCGTGGCAGATGCGCCCTATCAATGAGTTCAGCTAGTGCTACCCTTTTTACCATATATAAGTTATGTTTAATGGGATTTTAAAGTTTTGGGATTTCCGTTTTTAATACACGTTATCATGATGGTCAAATTCTAAGAAAGTTACGATGTCACGCGCTGCATCAAAGTGGCTTATAATGTTCTGGATTTTGTGCAATTTCCTCCATTTTTTATTCAAGACGAGAAAATAATTGGAGATCGTGCTTTTTAAGCTTCTTAAGACGCTTAAGAAAATGAAGATCGTATTCGACACTGGAAGGCACATTATCACTATTCTTCAACTGTATCAAGATATTTGGACATGTCTTTCACGGATTTAAACTGTACATTCTCTCCTTTATTGACTCTTTTTTCAGCCTCAAGAACACGATTAACAAAACTCTGTTTAAAAGCAGGTTCATGCAAAAGATCTTCAAGTACTGTTGCCATTTCCTTATATCGCAATAGCTCAATATATTCGGAACGCGAAATTGTGATGTTATCCATTTTTTCACCTAAAATCTAATGCATGAAAACAATTAAAACAGGTTCGAAATCAAGCCCATAAAGGAATACACGAGGCTCTCAAAAATAGGGAATATGATAACGCCCCGGTTTGTTGCCTTGTAGTCGCTTAAAAGGTCTGAATTCACCTGAAACGTTACGGTCTGTTCCTTCTTTATGACGGGGCTTGACTGTGAAACGACCGTAAGCGTGCTCTCATATGTCTCCTCTTCGTTCTCTACCAGTTCATAACTAATGGTGCGCGTACTTTTAGGCGGGACATATACAGAGCGCTTAAATTGCCAGCGTTTAAGGCCGGAACTCGAAACGTCAAAGACATCGCTTGCAGTTCCCTTATTCGTAATCGTGATGTCATAACGTGCCGGTTGCCCAGGACCTACTGAAACGGATGTTGGTGAAACGGAAACGTCAAGTATGTCATGGTTAATGCGAATTCTAACAGTAAATGTAATATTTTCAAGTTGATCGTCATTTGTATCCTCTAACGTAATCTTTGCCAGATACTCGCCTTCGGCTACATCCGGAGGCGCTTTTATAAGAACCTGCGCTGGATTTTCATACAATTTACTTGTCTTTCCTTCCCACTGCAAAGGCAGGTCGTGGGGAACCGCAAGGTCGTACTCGCCGCCTTCGCCATATTTGCCACCTTCCGTAACTGTCGGTATGAACTGCAGTGCAATCGTCTGCCCCGGACCGATCTCGCCTAAGTAAATAGTGTCGCCGTCTTGTATGTCTTGTTTTGTTGGTTCGATCACTTCAATTGCATAAAACAACGAAATGAACAGAAGGAGAAAAAGAACTGCGCGGATTTTCATGGGAGTATATCAATGATAAGGTTAAAAAAGACATGCCGGCTATGGTTTCAGTTCGGGAATGTCGATTTCAGCTGCGACAATTAGCTGGTCTCTTTTGGAAATGCCGTTCTTGCTATTGATCTGATCAACAGGCATGTCTCGCGTGTTCGCCGCCTCCATTACTTCATAAAGGAAAGCGCAAAACTCCGAATCTGAAAACTTTCTTCTCGTAGCTTCGCGCTGAATCATCTCAAGAAAAAAAGAATCGTAGGTAGAATCTACAAATACGTGTCTTCCGTCGATAGTTGCCTCAACAAACCAGTGGCTGCTGATTTGCGGGTCATCTCCTTCAAAGAAGTGCTCTATGCCAACAACGCGCGCAGGGATCCCGTTAAGCCTGTAGGCTGCAACAACATTTGATGCACGGTCAAAGCACTGGCCATATCCAATCTCAAGTGCAATGGATGGGCTATAGGTATCCGGACTTGCATCAAACCCAACGCGATGTTTTATTTTTTGCGCTATTCGCACTGCGATCGCAAGGAGTTCCGGCATACCTATTTCCCGGTCGTATTTCCATTTCTGACCTAGGCGATCTGTGGGAATCGCATAGCCGGCAACGGGGCAGAGTGATGAAAACTGATGGTCAAATAAAGATTTATTAAAAAAAGAAACTTCAAGTAGTGATTGGGCAAGATCAATATTTTCTGTTTTCAAAGCAAAAATGAATCTGCCCAGTCCTAACCTGGCTATATGCGCATCGGCCCTTTCACCAAGGATCTTTCTTATAGATGCGATAAGGCAATCCCTAAAATCAACAACGCCCATGTGTTCACGAAAATGCCTTTCGGCAATCGGAAACCACATCCGTGCCCGTTGAGTGGTCGAAACGCTTGTTGACATAAATTGTTGTTTCATATAAATTTTTATGTAAATAATGGTTTTTAAGTGTTTATGTATGATTATTAAAGAAACGCCTCAACCTGCGCTTCCTTCTTTTCCTCGTTTTCCTCAAACAGCCGCGCCTGTTCATGAAGCGGCAGCCCCTTCTCACGCTTGGTGGACTTCCTTGAGCGGACATTAACAAAGATGGGAAAATTAACCGCTTCGCCTACAAGAAGCGCTTCGCCGACCTTAAGTGACGTTATGCTTTTTACGACGCGTGCATCGATTCCTTCGGAACTCATCTGGATGTGGTCAAGGTCATTTGGGTTGGTGACCCGCAATATGACATGCGTACTGCACTGCGAAAGGGCAGTTGTGGACAGGTTTACCGGACGCTGGCTGATAAGGCATAATGAAGCGCCAAACTTGCGGCCTTCGCGTGCTATGGTCTCGATGATAGAGCGTGAGACTGCCTCCGAACTTTCAGCCTTTTCGCGTGCAAAGTTGTGTGCCTCTTCTATAAGGAGAAGAAATGGCGGTATCTTTCCCTTCTTTCGGAGGCTAAAAAGCTTTCGTGCAAGGAGTGAGACGATGACCTGCTTTTTCTTAAGGCTGTCAATTGAGCTAAAGTCAAGGATAAGGAGGTTTCCCGGCTTTACATCCTTGATAAGGCGGGGATTTTCCTTGCCTTTCGTTATAAAGCGGTACCGCCGCAATTCAGCAAGCGAACGCTTGAGCGAGCGTTTGACCTCGTCACGGCTGACATCGCTTTGGTTGATGTGGGCAATAAGCTCCTTAAAACCGTATGTACTTTCACCTTTCCTAAGTTCATGCATCGTATGGCGCAGGAGTTCGCGCTGGGGAACTGAAAGCGACGGCATCCACTCCTCAATAAGCTCGGGTGAGATTTTTCGAAGCGGGAACAGTATGTCCTTTCCCTCAACTGTTTTTGTCTTTGCCCCGTACCGGTCATCAAACTGAAAACCCGCATACTCGCCGTGGATGTCGATAACGATAACTGCGATGCGGCCATGCTCCCGCGTACGTTCAAGGAGTTCCTCTATGATGATGCTCGTAAGGTAACTTTTTCCCGCCCCGCTCATTGCAAGAATTGCAAAATGCTTCTGGACAAGACGGGTCAGGTCAATGCGCGCCTCAAGCGCATGGTGCTGGATAGAGCCAATGTGAAGGCCCCCTTCATGAAAGCCAAGAAATGTCCGTAGGAGGCTGTCTGATGCAATTGCAACCTTGGCGCCAGGATGCGGCGGCACATGCGTCCTGCCAAAGACCTCGCCCCGCGCAGTGCCAAGTATTTTTACCTCACCGACAAGATAATCCCAATTTGAGACAGGGAAATGGTCGCCCATTGCGTTTACCTTTTCGTATTCCGCAACGCTTTCTGCGCGCTCAAAATAACGGTTTGCCCTGATCAGTTCGTTGACATAACCAAAAACAATCCCTTCCTGCGTTTCGACCTGCACGAACTGCCCCTTTTTTGCAGAGGTACGCGTGCTCTCAAGCACGAAACTAAATGTCCCGGTTGAAGGCGAATCTTCTGTAGAAATAATAGTACCGATCGAATGCACGGACTCTTTACGCACTACATACTTAAATTACTTTCTGCCGAAAAATACGTATGAAGCTTTTGGCACAGATACTCGTATTCTTCATCATCGCGCAGATGCTTGGCCTTCTTACTGCAACGGTGATATACGGCGACCTCTTTCAAAACCCCTATGTCGACGAATTTATAATAACTGAAAATACTGAAGACCCGCTTAATGCAGTTTACTTTTTTCTATACGTACTATTCGGCGCGGTACTCATCATGCTCATTATCCACTTTTACCAAGGGGATCTCCTGTTTAGGGCACTTGAATTCATTATGATTTCAACATCAACTTCCATCGTATTCTACGCGGCGGCGCGCCTGTTCTATGGATACGAAACAAGCATGGCAATTGGCATAGGGGTCGGACTTTTGCTTGCAGGGCTAAAGATATTGCGGCCGTCGCTTAAGAATGCCGCGGCAATCATTGCAACCGCGGGAGTCGGGGTGGTATTTGGCATATCACTTGGAATAGTGCCGGTCGTCCTTCTTCTTGTGCTCTTATCAATTTACGATTTTATTGCGGTCTTTAAGACAAAGCACATGGTGAAAATGGCGGAAGTGCTCATCAAGCACGACCTCGCATTTACCGTAAGTGCGTCACTTGCAAGGGGGGAGCCGCGATTTAATGAAAAGGGGGAGCGCAACCGCATTGACCTTGGCACAGGTGACATGGTTGCACCGGTCATATTTGAAGTGTCCGCCCTCCCCATCTCACCCGTGGCGGCGCTGTTTATAGGGATAGGCGCGGCAACGGCGCTTATACTTCTTATGTATTTTGCAATGAGAAAAAAGGTGGTGCTTCCGGCATTGCCCCCAATCGTCCTTGGGATGGTAACGGCATTTATCCTCGGGGCGCTTATGGGGGCGTATTGAGCAGGGTTTTGGCATGGTGAAGTGGCCTAAAGTAAGGCAAATGCCAAAAAATAACAGAAAAAATAGCCCCCCTGCCAAAAATAGGCACAAAACTTTTAAATAGGGAAAATACGCGATCTCACTAGGGCGGCGGACAAAGGGAGCCGGTCTATGCCCCTACCGTGGAAAGCACCGGTTCTCAAGGGCCGAATAGGATTTATCAGTCCATAGCCGCCTTACTTCTTTACCTTAAAATCAATCACGACCTGGCTTATGTGCGGCGCATAGGGCCTCACAATTTTCCAATTTAGAATTTCAATCATGATACCGTTTTCTTTAGCTGCCTGGCTAATAATCTCGATTATCTTATGCGGCATGTCGCCTTCATCAACCATCGCATAGAAATGGATTACTGCGCCGTCTTTTGCAGCTAAGAATGCACTGTCAAGGAACGTCTCTGCTGAATGGGGAAGCGGCATAATAACCCTATCCGCAAAATTAGCAAAGCGAGTTGGAATGATCTTTTTTACATCTCCTTTAATCGCCTCGCAGTTATGTAGCTTATTGAGTTTAATGTTCTCCTTAAAATAGCGCACCGCAGTTGGATTTAGTTCAACTCCCGCCACGCGGGCGCCTTTATGTTTTTTTGCAATGACAAGCGCAAACGGCCCGACACCCGCAAACATGACTAAAACATTTTCTTTCTCGTGTACAAATGAGCTTATTCGCTCCCGCTCGTGACTTAGACGAACGGAAAAATAGACTTTGGCAACATCAAGCTTAATTAAGCAGCCGTGTTCGCGATATGTCGTAACAGTCGTTTTTTCGCCTGCGAGAATTTTAACTGACCGAACCCGGTATTTTCCTTCCATTGCGCTTGCCTTCTTAAGTACGGTTTTTATCGGCTTGTGGATTTCCATGATTGCTTTTGCAATTGCCCTTTCGTATTTTTTTAATTCAGGCTTGATTTCTACAATTGCAATGGTGCCGATAAGGTCATAGGAACGGGGGACAAGCTCAAGAAGCTTTTTGGGAATATTAAGTGCGAGTATGTCTTTGACTGTTTTTGGGGGCATACATAGAGTTACAAAGAAAGCTTTTAAGAAAGGAAAGTAAAAGAAAGAAAATTTTAGTAACGCTAAGGTATTATCTGTTTTCAAAAAGCTGCATACATTTTCTGATAACCATTTTCCTAAGTTTATACGAATTAGCAAATTCTGCATATGCAAGCCAGCCTTTGAGGCTCTGCATAATTTCATCTCTTGTCATTTTCCCTTCGCCATATTTTCGTTTGAATCGTTCGAGCGGTTTTTGTAAAATCCGAATTACTTTATTGGTTTGATGTAGCTGTCGCTGCCGTATTTCATGTCTGGTTTGCAAATATGCTACCAGCGCTATAGATGAATGTATGGCCTAGGTTTGCACCCAGGAATAAAGAGGAAAAAAGAAAAAAAATAGGTGATTGGGTAAGAAATGACCCAATTTTTATATTTTTACGTCGTAGAGTAAGACATGATCGCGACAGACCCATTTTTTCAGTACAAAATGGGTAGAAGATGCCCATTTTGCGACCATGCAAAAACCTACAAAATGGGTGATGAACGTAGAAAATGTAGGCATTGCAAAACTAAGTATAGTCTTAAAAAATTAAGAAACGATCTGAGTATTCTTTACTATTTTTATTTGGAGACATCTGCACGAAAAACAGCTAAAGAGATGCATGTGTCCTACAAATCAATTTATGCACGATTTATGCATTTTAGAAAGTGTATTTCAGCATATCTTGAAGTACAGTTTGCAGAGCTGAATGGTGATTTAGAAATTGATGAGTCTTACTTTGGAGGAAAGCAGAAAGGTAAACGTGGCAGAATTCCTAATGCAAAAGCAGAGACTTTGATAAAAGTCTCACACAGGTTGACAAACATCTTGAAATAAACCATCAGAAAGAGTTTGCAAAAGGTAGAACTCACATAAATGGAATTGAGGGCTTCTGGAGCTATGCAAAAGAAAGGCTCCACAAGTACCATGGAGTTGATAGGGAGCATTTCCCCTGGTACTTAAAGGAGCTTGAGTTTAGGTTCAACTACAGAAACCAAAACTCACTAGAGCTGTTGTTTAAACTTGTGTATCAGAAAAACTAGGTTGGGTCGAAAACGACCCAATCACCAAAAATAAAACTATTGTTTGTTGAACTGCTCTAACAATCGCACGACGGCTTCTAATTGCTCTGGTGTACCCCCAACAATTAATTTTCCGCTTTCTCTGACCCGGTTTAATTCCAGCGGATCAGCATGTTTACCCGACGCGGTCGCTCCGCGGCTAACCAACTCCGCCCCAGGGTGAGTGCGCCAGTCATCGTAGGCAAGGAAGGCACGTCTGCCGTCGCAGGTGCCAAACCCGACAGGGCCGTTACATTTTCTGTCGCGATAACGATATAAGTAAAACGCCTCGGGGTCAGCCTCGCTGCTTGGCGCGCCATTGGGTACCCCAAATGGGTTTCCGTCTGATCTGCGCCAGCCCTCTTCCAAGGGCAGATCTATTCTTTCTTCATTTCCACCGTTATCCCAGATTATGGCAGTTCTTGCACCTTTACCATAGTTCATATATGTTGCTGCCCTTACTGGAAACATACCAAAAATATTTGTTTCTGGTTCTTGTCTTGCAAATTGTCTTTTTACTTCATTTATAATAGCCTGGGCAATCTGACCACTGGTAAGCATTTTTCTTACATCTGTTGTTCTTTCATATTTAATGACTTGAGCACCTGCACTCATAAATCCACCCCATCTTCCGATTTCCTGTCGTCTGATTTTAGTATTTATAGTTAAGTACTATTCTGTAGTAATATATTTAAAAACCCACCTACTATAACAAAAACCGAAAAATGAGGGAAAAAAAGGGGAGAAAAAAGAAAAAAAATTACTTCGACTTCGTGATGACCTCAAGTCCCGAGGGCTGCTTGTTCACATTACCGATCTTGACGCCGACAAGGGTTTTCACGCCCTTGCTTGATGCTAGGTCAACAAGCCGCTGCGTAATGATGCCGTCAAAGACAATTGCGGAAATATCGCGCGTCTCTTCAAGTGCCTTGATGACGTCGCGCACTGCGACCTCCTTGACCATCTGCAAGGAAGCATTGTAGAACCGTGCGCGAAGCGTATTGTTAAGCGATTCAAGCTCGTTTTTAAGCTGGTCCTTATTGAGCTGGACGGTAGTTGCCGGCTGGCTGTCGTTGCGGACTTCCTTGATCACTGCAGCGCGCCGTTCAATACGGGCTTCGATTCTTGGAAGAAACTGGTCCTCCGGATCAGGAACCGCGTCCTGTGCCTGGTATCGCTCATCGATAAGTTTCTTCTCAGACTGCCGGTCCTGAAACTTGCGCCGTCCGTGGCCTTCCTTCTTTCCTTCAGTCTCCTGCTCGAAGGGAAGCTTGTTCCGGATGCACTTGATCATTTCCTTGCGCGTAAGGTCCTCGACCTCTTTACCCACTGGCGCGCGTGCCACAAAGTCGATGTCGACCCCGCCCTGAATAAGCTCGTTAAGGATGATGTCACCACCCCTGTCGCCGTCAAGGAACACGGTCACTTCCTTCTCCTTTGAAAGCCGGACAACTGACGGGGGCACTTTTGCACCCTGGATTGCCACAACGTTCGTAACGTCATTTTTAAGAAGGTTGATGACATCAGCACGCCCTTCAACGAGGATAACCTCGTTACTCTTGTCAACGTTCGGGCCTGCCGGAAGCCGGTCGGGACCATATTCGACGATTTCAGCAACCTTAACCTCGTCTCGCACAAGTTCCGAGATCTCACGGCTTTCAGGGAGCTCGGTGTTGATGAGCGTCCGTAAGAGGTACTTTGCGCGGTCGACAAGCACCTTTCGTTTTACGTTTCTGGTATCTTCGACCTTGCCGATCTTAATGGTTGCCTCGCATGGCCCAACGCGGTCGACAGTTTCAAGTGCAGCTGCGATGATGCACGTCTCAACCATATCAAGGCTTGAAGGAATCTTAATAACCCCAACGGTACGGCCTTCCTTTCCTGAAAGGTCGACCTCGATACGGCCAATACGGCCGTTTTTCTGTAAGTCACGAAGGTCAAGCTCGTCGCCAAGTAACCCTTCGGTCTGGCCAAATATTGCGCCAACGACATCGGGCTTTTCAACCAGGCCGCCTATATCTACATTTGCATAGACTAAATATTTTACTGTATCAATATATGTTTTTGCCATAAAGACACCTCAATTAGAAACCTCATCCAGGAATTTCCTGTATTTTTTATCAAACTCTTCAAAGTATTTTAATCCAAGCATCCGTGCAAGGACCTGCCTCATTTCGATATTCGCATTGATCCCGCGTATAGCAAGTTCGTCGCGTATACGGATGGCAAGCTCGTCCCCCCGCCGGTCAATGTCAGTAAGTACAATGACGGGTCGGGCAACCGGAATCGAACGGATATGTTCAACCGTCCTTCCTGCGACAGCAACAGAATTGCCAAGGCCTGCACGCGACAGTGAATGTACGTCACGCTTTCCCTCAACAAAGATAAGGCTCGCCGCAAGTTCTTCCATAAGCTTCACCATGCATTTAGATGCAGCAATGCGCTCTGAGGCGTTCAAAAACCTCTTCCTCACTCCCATCTACCTCGACAAGCTTGTTACGGCTCTGTAGGCCACCTTTGATATAGACCCGCCGGTTAAATAGCTTGGTAAGCTCCTTGATAAGCTCGATATTGACCCGGTTGTGGACACGCTTTTCAGTCGCATAGACAACAATGGTCGTATCGTAAGTGTTCGTGCGGAATTTTATCGCAAAACGCTTCGAATTCGGAACAACGTTTATCTCAAATTGCATTTTACTACGCTCCAGGTTACAGAAAAAGAGTGCACTCAAGCGAACTTAAGGTACATTATACTGTGCACTGTTGACCGCAGGTTCATCGGTTAAACCTCCCGGGGCCATCCGTGCACAGCACTATGATATTAGCACTGCCTATTTAAGAGCTATGCGCTCCTCAAGCAGGTCAACGACTGCTGGAAAGATGCGCATAATATCAGTTTCGCTAATGATGCCAATAAGTTCTTTCTTATCATTTATGACAGGTAGGCGCTTGATCTTATTCGATTTCATGGCACGTGTCGCCTCCTCAAGCGTTGAGTCGGCCATAACAACGCGCAATGGCTTTGACATAAGGTCCGTCGCTTTCATTTTATACGGATCCTTCTTTTGCGCAACTACCTTGTACACGATATCACGTTCGGTTACGATGCCTCGGGCGTGCTTACCTGCCTTGTCATCAACAATAATAACCGAGCCGATGCCGTACTTTTTCATGGTACGGGATACCTGCTCAAGTGTATCTTCAAGACGGCAGACGATTACTTTTTTCGTCATGACGTCCCCTACTCTTAACTCTGAAACCATAATATGATTACATAAGGAAAGGTTTAAAAACAGATGATCACACAATAAGCGTTTTTGATAAATTATACGAGATAGACACTGAGAGAAATAAGCGCGTAGATAAGGGACATTTCTTTATAAACCATTTGCAACAACATATGTACATGGACCGAAACGCTCGACGCACGTATAAGGACGCATACAGTATGGCGAGCGAAAGCACGGTTTCTGTCTTTGTAGTCATCTTTTGATTTCCAAGCCTGGTAAAGATGCTTGGAACTCCTGCTTGTGGGTCGAGCGTCCGGACTGAAAACAAGCAAATTCGCGTATGCATACGCGGGATATGTGGATTACTTGGTTCACGGCTAGCTGCAGCACTCAAACGCCATCCAGATATTGAAGTGGTTTCGGGAGTGGCTAAGAAAGATCAAACGCTTGACCGACTGCGCACCCTAAGTAAATATCTAAGCGCAAGCGAGCACTCCCCAATCTTTTTGCCTGCAAAAAAAATGTATATTCATTACGACCCAAATCTTACTAAAAAGCTTAATGAAGAACTTACAAATGAAGGGATACCGATTTCGTTTATATCTTGTGATCTTGCAAAAGACATGGAAAAAATAGCAGCGGATTGCGACGTAGTTATGGATACCACTGGGTCAGGGGCATCTAAAAGATGGCGAGAGAATGACAAAAAACTAAAAATCCCAGTTATTCTTCAATCTGGTGAATACCCTGAAGGAAGGATAATTGCCCCGCCGCTTATGGGAAACAAAATGGGTGGAAATCTCTACAGGCAAGGAGATTGTATCCAGTCAGCACTTGCGCCAGTTCTTGCTGCGTGCATGAATGAGGTACACCATATTCGTATGACAGTGCGGATGCAGTATAGCGAGCGGCTTGATGATTATACAATAGGCCAACGTATCCGTGCAACGTATATTCCTGAAGAAGAACGCGCAAAACTTGAGAAGAACTTTTCAGACCTGTTTGGGGATCTTATCGAAGTTGAAAGCCTTACCCAGGTTCCTGGCGTAGAGTATTATGTTGTTACACTTGTACTTGAGCTAAAAACACAGTTGTCGCCACGCGAGCTAGGTGAAATGCTTCGTAACAAGGCGCGTATATTCTGCGCACCCGAGCTTAGCTCAACCTATGAGATAGATCATCAGCTGCGCGAGCCACTCCAGACAATTAATCAGGATATAGCCCCGGTCGTGGTGTTTGCAACTGACCTTACGTCAAGTGCAAAACAGGCAAAGCTACGCATGAATGTGGCAATAGCGTACCGATACATTACAGTCCTTCCAAATATAGACTCGATCAGGATACTTGGCAACGGAATGCCGGCAGAAGAAGCAATGCAACTTACGGATAGGTACATGGGATTCGTACGCTCAAAATAAGAAAACGCCCCCAAAGGGATCTGTTCCTCCAAGCCTTTTTAGTTGAAGCCTTTTTAGAATCATAAGCTTTCTCGTATGAAAAAGGCTTCATCCAAAAACATGGAAACCACGTTTTTGTGAACTTTTTTCTAAAAAGTTCAAGGCTTGGCCCAAAAACCAAAGAACCTGTTGTTTGGTGATCTAAAAGAGCCGAAGTTCATCCAAAAGTTCCCAAGTATAAAACCTCAGGGGTTTTGGGATGAGGCGTAGACCTTTTGCCATAATAATGGCACAAGTCAAAAGGGCTCCGCATTGAACCCTTGCCCGAGGCTTTTTCTGGTCCAATACCCGCCAGGGGTAGCTGGAATCCCAGGGAAACCGGTAGGGGGTGGAACCCCCTGCGGTTGGCCTCCGGAAGCCCCTATTCTATCCAAGCTATACTATGGGGGCAGATAGCAATCATATTAATGCATGGAGGTTAAATTAGTAACTGTCTTTCAGAAACAAAGTACTGGTCTAAATAAGGTGGTTCTCGGATCAACTGATTTGATAGCGTTCAAAGCGTATTCTTTTAATGCATCATCTGAAAGATTGAATATGCGACATCGGGAAGCGGCTTCATCTATCGGATCGAGCGCATAGCTATCTTCTACAGATGAGATATCAACTGAACAAGGATCGAAAAGTTTTCCCATATGGCGATGCGCCAGTCCGCGCACTAGTACGACAGGCCGTGAAGTATCCTCGCCAAAAAGCCCCGTGGTAAAATCAACAAGCGCATTATCCCGTATAAACATGGCATCTGCGCGTGCCTTTATAAGTTCGACTAACTGAAATGCAAGATACTCTCGATCTACGCTTACCGATGGAAGACGTACCTGGACAGGGAGTTCCTTAAGGAGTGCCAACTCCGCATCGACGCCGTACGGCTCTAGAAAAACTGCGATCTGCCCAGGCTGTTTTTGATTTATTGCGACAACTGTTTCTTCAAATCCCCACCAATTAATGCCAGGGGGTCTGATACCTTTCTCAATCATTTCTTGCATTCGTTCCTTGAAGCGTGCGACGGCACAATTAATATGGCGACTTAATAAATCAAGAAGTTCCCGGTGTGAATCATCTGTAATATGCCACCTCAGTATTCATCGATAATCGACCTGCAATCAATTGCACCTTCATAAACAACTGCGATTTGTTTTCCTTCATTTACAACTCGTTTAAGATAGGGCGAAACCGCCTGCCGAAAAAAAGTGCGGTTGAGCGGTTTACCTGCATCGTGATCGCCGTGGTAGCCGCACACTAATCAAAGTTGTGGTTTTGACATATCATATCTCCCATGCATTTGGATCAAAATGAAAACCGTATCCAAATGCATAGTAATCAACAACCTGTTTTCGGATTCCTTCAGGGCATGGTTTTCCATTAAAAGTAAGGTCATCGACAATTTTCACCTTTTGGATAGGTTCTTCCTTGGGCTCCACTGATTTCCCAGCAATACGTATTGGTGCACGGGCAGTTCTAGGGCCTGCATTTTTTTCTATATTTACCATTTCATCCACCTCATTCGTTGTATTTTCTGTATTTATAGAATTATTTATATTTTATGACCAAAAATATATATTTAAATAATTTTTGACATATTTATGTCAATATGACAAATATTCAATATGAGATATGGAAAATAATAGAAAAGGACCCCACGATTCAGCTTGGGCTTGAACGTGAACTAATAAATGTACGTGCACTTGCACGTTACATTGGAAAACAGCTTAGGATTGATGCAAGCGAGGATGCAATAATAAGCGCAATACGGCGCTTCCCGCGTGACCATTTATTTAAGAACCGGTTTGAACAAGCACGAACGATCGTTGGGAAATCGGCACTATCAACACGGAGCAACATCGTCAATATCGCCCTCGCAAAGGGAAAGGATGCACAGGATGCGCTTCCCGCGCTTTTCACGATTATTAATTTTGAGCGCGGCGAGACGCTTCGTATCGTCGAAGGGGAGGAATCGATAAAGCTTCTTGTGGATCAAAAAAACGTCAAGAAAGTGCTTGAACATATCCCAAAACGGACGATCATCAAAATCCACGAACATCTTGCAGAAATAAACCTCCACCTCCATCCCGAGGCGGTAAACACACCGGGCATCATGCTTGTCGTCTCAAGCGAGCTTATGGTGCATGGCGTAAATATTTATGAGATTATGAGCTGTGTGCCGGAGCTCCTCATATTTGTAGAAGAGAAGGATGCACTCAGGGCATATCAGGTGCTCTTTGAATTATGCCAAAATAAAAAGGATTAACGGCCAGGCCGCTTTTGTTTTACAATAAAATAGATTATTCCACCTGCAATGACGATGAACGCGAGTGCCCCAATAATGAGCCCAAATGGCGTATCTGAAGGCATGGGTGATGTGACGGGAATTTCAGGAGGCGTATCAAGAATTGGTTTTTCAGGCGCTTTCTGGGGGAACCTGCCTGCCTTTACAAGCCCGAGTGCCTCGTCTGCAAGCCGGTTCGCCAAATCATAATTGCCACTCGCAAACGCTTCGGATGCCTCGCGAAGTTTCCGTTTGACCTCTGAAACGTCCTTGCCAATTGTTTCAAGCTCCCGGATCGCTGTGTCAATGGTGCTTATGGAGGTAAGTGCCTCAGCCTTTTTTTCCTCGGTTTTAGGTATTGGTTGTTCTTGAGGGATGTCTGGTTGCGGTTCTACTGCAGGTTCCTCAGGGGGGGAGTAACCCGGTTGCGAAGGTTCTGAATCACCCTGTTCTTCTACTACGGGTGCCTCTTCAGAAGGCTCTTCGGAAAGGACATCTTCTGCAGGAGTATCACCAGTTACTGAGGGCGCGGGGCTAGCCGAAGGCGTGCTGCTTGGGATCCGCCCGAACTTGCAGGTGGCGCCTTAAATTCAGCAACGGCAAAACTTGCAGGAAGTGCGCCAAGTGAGCGTGCCATCCTGCTGTTTTCAGGAATGCCGCTTGAAAACGAAACAAGCTCGGTCCAGCCGCTATAATGCCGTGAAAGGTAGATGTTTGAAGGCTGGGCCTGCGTGCTTGCATTGTATATAATGCCAAGGGAAACATCGTATGCAGTGGAGGAGTTCGTGATGTTAAGGATATTGGTATTATTCGTGATGACGGTACAAGTGCCAACAAAGCTTGTACAGCCGGTTGCCTGTACGCCGCTGTCAGAAAGGTTCATTGCCTTAAGCGACACGTTGGTGACGTTTGCAAAGTAGAATACGAGGTAATCTGTTACAAACTCGCTAAATGAGGTGCCAACCTGGGTGGTAACATTGGAGGAATCGGTTGCGTTGATGTCAAGTGATGCCTGCGGCGTATTGGTGGAGTAACTTCGTGAGGCAAATGTCGCGTTACTGTTCAGGATAAACTGGTATTGTGCATACGTACTGTTCGAAACGTTCGTACCTGACAGGTTATTGCCACTGCCTGCCGAAAAAACAATGCCGTACGCGCTGTTACTGACAGTCACGTTTGATACGATATTAAAATTTGAATTATTATGGAAATATACGCCGTATCCCCCCAGTCGGGAGGCGTCGGTTACCGTAAGGTCGGAGATATTTGCATTACTTGCATTTTCAAGGAATATGCCAATAGACGCATTTATGATGGCAAGCCCCGAAAGGTTCGTCCCGTTTCCGTGGGAAATATACACGGAGTAATTTGAAGAATTGGCAACTGTGCTTGCGGACATATTCAAATGGTAAGAATTGGCCGCATACATAGAAAAGTTATTTCCCGTAAAGGTAACTGAAAAAATAGTACTTGCATTACTTTGGTTAAGGTAGATCCCATAATAGCTTGAGTTAACGGTAAGGGCTGAAAATGAGGGGCTTGACGCATTGCTGTAAACCGCAGCGCTTTCCTGGGCACCCGCATCAAGAAGCGTAAGGTTGGTAAGGTTCGCACCGTCTGCCGAAACATTGAATAGGTGCCTGCCGTTTGCGGCTGACGAGAGGTTGACAAGAACGCCGGACTGGTTGCCGACGATTGAAACTGATTTGTTGAGCTCAACGGTCGCAGCCTCACTGTGCAATGCGCCCGCATCATAGCAGATAAATATCGTGTCACCATTTGACGCGTTGTTGATCGCGCCCTGGATGTTTGTAAAGTTTGCTACTGCGTCGACCTTGCATCCTTGAGTTGAGTTCACCATCAGGTTTTTGAACTCAAGGATGCTAAACGTAGTGTTAAACGACGATATGCCGTCATAGCGGACAGAACCGAGGGACGTATCAATGGCACTCTGCCCAAAAATAAGCCAGTCGCTTCCGTTATGGTTTGCCATGAGTATTGTGCGTTGAAGTGCTGATGTGGCTGAAAGGTTGTAGTATACCCCCATTGTTAGTGGCGCGCTTCCGCTGTCGTTAGTGATATTAATGACGGAGTTACCGCCTGTGATGGTGCGGCAGCCGGAATAGGTACAAGCAACCGATGGGACACCTGCACTGGTATTCGAAAGGATCCTGATGCTTATGTTTATGGCATTATGAAAAAATATACTTGAGTTTTCGTTTGAGAAATTATGGTATGTGGAACCGACAAGGGAGGTGATATTTGCTGAAGTGCTTACGTTAATGTCAAGTGCGCCCGCCGGCGTCTGCAATGCGCGGTTCCCTTCAAGGAACGTGGTATTTGCCGCATCGGTGAGATGGTATTGTGCATGGCCATTATTTGTTGCGTTGTTAAGGCTAAGGTTGATGCCAGAACTTTTATTGATGAAAAACCCGTATTGGGAATTGTTAAATGCATGATTCGACACCACGCTATTATTGTCCGAATTATTATAGAAAAGGAAGCCTGAAACTGTGTTATTATAGGCATAATTAAACGATACGTTGTTGGCAAAGCTCTTGTTAAGCGCAAAGCCCACGAGGGAATTGGCGTATGCGCTGTTATTGATAACTGAATTATTTTCTGAACCGCCAAAAAGATATATTCCGAATTTATTTGAGTGCACGCTATTATTGAGGATCTGGCTATGGGAGGTATTTATGAATAGGATTCCGTAGCGCGTATTGTTAAATACCGTATTATTGTAGATGGAAAGGTTAAACGAGACCGACGTTGTAAGGCCGTCAAAATTATTATTGTAAAACGTATTATTTGCAATTATGGTGCTGTTTGCCCCAATTGCCACAAAGACGCCAAAATCAGTACTGTTCCAAATGGAATTATTATATATTGCAGAATAATTGACCGACGCAAAACGGATGCCGTTTTGGAATGAATGTATCGTGCAGTTGCGTATTGTGATGTTGGACTTTGCAGTGGACACCTGGAATCCACGGTCACCACCGCCGCGGTCGCCGCTTACCGTAAAGCCGGCACAGTTAAAGTCTACATTGTCCGCAGTTATGGTAAAGCAGGTTGAGGTAGTTGAGACATCCGCTTCCAGGACGTAATCGCCGCTTGTGCTGATGGTGCCGCACCCTGTCTGCGTTGTCGGATCAACATAGATCGGATACGTCCAGTTGGTCATGTTTGTCTCGTTGATCACAAGGTCTATGAAAAAATTCTGGCCTGCCTGCCGTACTGTCTGGTAGGTCCGAAGCGGCTGGTTACGGATAATACCATGTTCATCCGAAACCTGTGCGCTATCCCAGGCACGCGGTGCTGCGATCGTCCAAAGCCTTTCACCAGTCACATTATCGTAAAAGTTTATTGAGCCGTCCTCTACGGGTGAGTAATTGACATTGCTAAATTGTATCTTAAAGGTGAAATTCATCTGCGCGCTTGAGTTTGTAATGGTTATTACCTTGTTAAGTTCGTGCTGCCCGGCAGTAAAGCTGATATTCGTATAATTAAAGATATTTGGATATGTAATCGATTTCCCTGAAACGATTGCGGATGTAGCATTTGCATTTTGTATCTGGAAGTTGATGTCACGGGTATGGTTTGAGCTGTTGAGCACCTGGAACTGGATGGCGTTTGCACTGTTGATTGCGGTCTTGAAATAGATCTGCATTGAGGTAAGGTTGATACCGTACGTCCAGGGGCTTGGGATGCCGGTGGTCGTAAGGTCGGTTGGCATTGTATGGTTGCCATAGACGCGAATGGTAGTTGCCCCATGGATGCATGAAAGAAGGATCAATAATATAAATGCGGCAAGGCGTGGCATGGTTTTATATCAAAGATAATCAATAAATAAGTAATGATTCGTATGAAAATGATTCTTTTTTCAGCTTTTACTGTAAAAAATTAATATTTTTGCTTTTTGAGCTAAAAAAAGATACAAGCGTTTTTATTATTTAATAGAAGCGTCGTGAACACGGGGTGGGCATAATGAAAACAACGCATATGGCCATCATCGCATTACTGGCATTTTCTTTTATAAGTGGTTGCATAGGGGACATAAACAAACCAACAATTAATATTGACCAAAATGTAACTCGTGGATCAACTGACAACAGGGATACTACTGAGGAAACAACCATAAATAAAACAACGAACGTAAATAAGACAACAATCGTCTATGATTAAAGTATTAACAGACCTTCCCGTCCTTAATTTTAGTAGTGCGTATTTCTTTTCCGGCTGCAAAAAGGTGATTTCCTTCATGCATGACGATGCGCTCCCGCACCTCAAGTTTTACCTTGAAGAACTGGTCGATCGTAACCTGGGCTGCAGGGGCTGGGATGCCATCTTTTAACGTTATTTTCGTGCCCACGGGCGCGTCGGGTGAGACGACTTCGACGCGTTTCTCCTTGTCTTCGGCTGCCAGAAGCATCCCCTGGCTCTCAATGCCGCGCAGTTTTGCCGGCGCGAGGTTTTTGACAATGATGCATTTTTTGCCGACCAGTTCATCCGGCAGGTAATAGGCAACAAGACCGGAAACGATTTGCCGTTCACCATCGCCAAGCAGAACCTTTTCAACGTATAGTTTCTCCGCATTCGGATGGCGTTCGACCGAAACGATTTCGCCGACTTCAAGGTCAAGGTCTGCAAATGCAATAGAAGGAAAAGATGGCGCCATATTTGTTTTCGGATAAATAATTGAATAATCGGCCTCACACACACTTTTTATGAGCTCGCACGCTTCGAGAAGTGCGGCATTCGCTTGTTCTTGAGTGTGCCCCTTAACACCCTGGTAATAAAGGAGCACCTGCCTTGAATATTTGGTGACTTTCGTCTGTTCGCATTGTTTTAATTCCAAACGGCAGATGACTTTTTCGTCGTCAAGGGCCGCATATTCCCCTTTTCGCGCCTTTACTGCAGTCTTCGCCCCAAGGGGCGTAAAGCTTTCCGCCCCCGTGCACACGTCGATACGGACGTTTCCCAGGAGTGTCGATATATCATGCGCACCGGCAGATATGCCCGTTTTAAGGCTTACGTAATTGTACGCGTCAACGAGCGTATTGATCGTTGGGAGTTTCCCGCCCTTTGCAACAACCTCATGAAGCGCCCCGACTGAAGTTTCCTCCTCGGCCCCGACGGCTTTGTGTGCTTTTTGGTACAATTCGTCGTGCAGTTCAAACACGTTTGATTTTAATTTTTCAAGAACCGCACTTTTGTTCGAGATTTTCTTTGGCGTTATAATGGCTGCGGCGGCAACAATCCCAAAAGACTGGGCGCCCTTGGTTACCTCAAATTCAACGCTTCGTTCTTTTTTCCTGCTTTCTTCCTCAAACTTTTTGAGGTCGATCTTTTCAAACAGAATTTCCGGCTTTCCGATATTGTGCGTTTTGGCAAAATGATCGCTTCCCGCACCCTGCCAGCCTTCAGGATTAAGCTTCACCATCCTGAAAATCTGCTCGCTTGTATACGGCATATACGGCCAAATAAGGATTGCAAGATCAACGATCTGGTTTGCAAGAATCTGCAGTACGGTTTTTGCGCGTTCCTTGTCGGCCTTCACGAGCTCCCATGGTTTGTTATCCTGGAAATATTTGTTTGCATTCTTTCCAAATGACATAATTGCGTGAAGCGCCTCGGTTAATTCGTATCGCTCGAGTAATTCGGTAATTTTATCAATTAATTTTTGTTGCTCATATATGAAGTTCGCATCGCTATCAACTATTTTTCCGCTCGATCCGATAGTTGAACCAAAATTATTTTGTATAAATACAAGCGTACGATTGACCAAATTACCCAGATTTGCTACAAGTTCATTATTAATTCGCTCAACTAATCCCTTTGATGAGAAATCACCGTCTAAAAAAACGGGAATTTCTGCCATAAGATAATAACGAAGCTGATCAGCGCCATATCGGTCAATAAGTTTAAATGGATCAAGTACGTTTCCAAGTGACTTGCTCATCTTCTGCCCTTCAACAGTGATGTAACCGTGGACAAAAAGCCGCTTCGGTAAAGTAAGCCCTGCAGACATAAGCATTGCGGGCCAATAGATCGCATGAAATTTGATGATGCCCTTTCCAATAACTTGCGTATCGGGGGGCCACCATTTTGCAAATAGTTTTTCATCTTTGCCGTAGCCGACTCCGGTTAGATAGCAAGCAAGCGCGTCAAACCACACATAGATTATTTGTGATGGGTCATCAGGAACGGGAATGCCCCACCCCCGTGCCCGCTTGACCGAACGTGAAACGCTAAAATCTTCCAAGCCTTGCCGTACAAATGCAAGCATTTCGTTCTTTCGCGACTCCGGATAAATTTTGAGCTGATCTGTTTCAATAAGCGTTTGTAGTTTTGATTGGTATTTTGAGAGGCGAAAAAAGTAGTTTTCCTCCTCAACAAGATCAGGTTTTTTTAGATGTTCAGGGCAGAGGCCATCATGGGTAAGTTCGTTTTCTGTATAGAATACCTCGCAGCCGACACAGTAAAGCCCCTTGTATTTCTTTTTGTAGATGTCCCCTGCCTGGTTACAGAGCCCCCAGAGTTTATGCACGCCTGGAACGTGCTCTGTCTTGCTTGAAGACTTCACAAGAACATCGTACGAATAGCCAATTTTATCCTTGAGCTCCTTAAAGCGAAGCGCATTGCGATCGCAGAGCTCCTGTGGGGAAATGCCGAGTTTCTCTGCTGCCTGCACGTTCTTAAGACTGTTCTCATCAGCGCCACAGACAAGAAAGGCATTTCTGCCGCGCGATACCCAGAATCGCTTGATGACGTCAGTCTGTATAAACTCAAGCGTGTGCCCAATATGCGGGTCCGCATTGACATACGGAATTGCAGTAGTGATGTAGAATTTTTCTTTATTGATGGGAATCACCTATAACATAGCATTTAAGCGTGCGGGATTTAAAGGGTTATGATGGGGTAAAATCAATCGATACGTTGGCAGTAGGTTTTAGATCTGAACCAAGCCCGACATCTGCAAACGAAATGCCGATTTTCTGATCTGCCCGTCCGAGGTTTACAGGCAAATCGATGCAGCCCGTAGATGCGAGAAGGGCAAAAAATTCGCCTTCTTGTGCACTGCCGAAGTTAGGGCGAACCATTATCGTTCGGCCTATTCTTCTATTTCCAGCTAAAGATACCTGCAATCTAGCAGCTTCGCCAATTGCAGATGGCGGGACATGATTTGGAAGATTGGTTCTGATAGTCCCAAAATCATCAATATCAACAATGCAGCCGCTCCGTGAAATAGGTGTCTGTTCACGCGGTAGGTTAATTCGAACTAAAGAGCTAGAAGAAACATTTGGACCAAAATCTTCAATGGGAACCCCTCGCGCCACATGTGCTGCCGCGGGGGCAAAAACATCCTTGCCGTCAAAGGTGCACGAATGTGCAAGGCATCTAAGTGTCAGTGCATTGTTCTCAATAGCAACCGCGGTTTGAATTCCTTCACGTTCAAATGCAAGCGAAAGAACGCCGTTATTTGGCCCCACAAGATATTTTCCAGACCTTGTCCGCACAATAATCGCCTTGCGGTCGGTTCCGACACCTGGATCAACTACCGCGACATAAACCGTCCCCTCTTTTTCAGTAGAGGTACTTATTACACGTGCGAAGCGCCATGCAGCAACAAGCACATTACATGGTGGGACAGTATGCGTTATGTCCTCAATTTTTGCACGTGGATTAACATACCTGATCGCAGACTTTACGAGATAAACTGCCTCATCTTTCCCAAAATCCGTAAGAAGCGATATTTGCGGCTGTTTACGAAATGGACGAACGCATGCACGAATGGCGTGCCTGGCATTTGACCGCGCATATGATAGTGTTACGTGTGGCATCTTTTCACCAAAAATACCTTAAATATTCCTATATTTATATATTGTTGAAAGATATATTCTTTATGGAATAAATTAAGAGGTGCATTCATGCAATTCAACATCGAAAAAATAGGGGATTTGCGAAGGAGACTAAACTTAACACAAAAGGAGCTTGCAAAGCGTGCAGGCGTAAGCCAGAGCCTTATTGCAAAGATCGAGGCAAAAAAGATTGATCCGGCGTATTCAAAGGTTGTCGCACTCTTTGAGGCGCTTGAAAACGAACTGGCAAAGAAGGATCGCAAGAAAAAGGCAAAGGACATTATGACTAAAGACATCATGTTTGCAAAAACTGATGACAAGCTTGACAAAATAATGGGGATAATGCGCGAGAACGCCATTTCGCAGCTGCCGGTCATTAAGGACGGAAAGCCGATCGGAAGCGTAACTGATGACGAATTTGTCGAGTGGGTAACAAAGTATGGCGAGCGTATCTCAAAAATAGCAGTACGGGAAGTAATGGAAGAAGCGTTTCCAACCATCCCTGCAAACTCAGACCTAGAAGTAATTACTGAACTCCTCAGGTTTTACAAGGCGCTCCTCATAAGGGAAAGGGGGGAAATCGTCGGCATTATTACAAAATCAGATTTGATTAAGGCGATGAGATAGCCATAAAAAGTGGCGCATGGCAATAAAGCCATGGATGAAAAATTCAAACAGTATGGGGAAGAAGTAAAACTTACAAAAAACAAGACGACCCAGTTTGCTGATTTTTCAATAACGCATTGTGGAAGCAGGAAAAACAGGTTTGGCAACACGGATCAAATCTTTCGTATTGCCCATCAGGGCACTGAAAAGAAAATCACCTGGGGTCCGGGAACGGGTTTAATTGTGCCGGCATACTTTTTTATAGAAACAAGAAAGTTACTTATTTTAAAGGAAAAAAAATACTTCAAGATCGAACCGGCGCAATCGGGCAAATGGATTGTTGACCTTGTTAGGTACGAAGAAATAAAAAGCGCAAGAAAGCATGCGAAGTGATCAATGCTGCAAAAAGTATTTCTTATAATCGGCAGAGAGCACGCGGTAGATGCTTACGTTTGTCTTTATCCGCTGCAGGTGCAAAGCAGTTACCTTCTTAACCGCCTTTGCGGGGGAACCGATTGCAATGGAATTATCAGGGATATTTGTGCCTTCAGTTACCACGCTTCCCGCACCGATAATGCAGTTGCTGCCGACAACCGCACCGCTTAAGACGATCGCGCCCATCCCAATAATGGTATTTTTCCCAACCGTACAGCCATGGACTATCGCGCCGTGGCCTATGACAACGTCGTCGCTGATGGTGACCGGGTACTCAAAATCGACGTGCACAACCGCATTGTCCTGGATGCTCACGTTTTTCCCTATGGAAACGGCATGCTGGTCTGCCCGGATGGTTGCATTAAACCATATACTTGAATCAGAATCAATTGAAACTTCGCCAATAATGTCTGCCGAAGGCGCAACAAAACAGGAATCATGGATCTTTGGGTGTTTATTTTTGTATTCGTAAAGCATCGGATCAGCGGCGTTGTAGGTGGTACATTTCTATTACTTCCTCAGTAGTAGTTACGTCGCGAATATTTTTATCGGTTCGCATTTTCAAAAGGCGCGGAAAGCGAAGCGCGTAACCTTTGCCGCGTTCGGAGCCGTAAAGTTTGTCATCGTTTTTTTGCCCCGACGAAAATCCCGTATCACCTTTCATGCCGGCAGTATGCATCGGTGAAAGCGTGATTTCGTCAAACGCAACCTCAACGACATATTTTGGTTCGACCCAGAAATCGGGCTCGACCTTATATTCAAGTTTTGCCGGCGGAACCCTTGTTTTTATTTTCTCAAGCGATACCTGCAGGCTTCGCATCTCCTCTTCGGTGTATCCCGAACCAATCCGCGCGACGGTCTGAAGCTTCCCCGCATCTGCGTTATTCACTGCAACAAGCACGCCGCCAAACTCAAACTCAGCCCGTGCACCCTTGCCCAGGTAGTAGCCGACGATAACCGCATCGACCGTATCAACCGACTTGCCATATGATTTCTTGAGCTTGATCCACGCGAACTTGCGCTTGCCTGCGGTATATGGTGCCGCAAGGTCCTTTGCCATGATCCCTTCAAGGCCCTTTTTGATGCAGTCGGAAAAGCATGCTTCAAGCTCATGCGCCGACTTAACGAGGGTCATTTTTTCAACCATGAGGATGCCGTGGGGAAAAACCTTTTCGATTGCTGCACGGCGTTCCTCGTATGGTTTTTTTGTAAGGTCTGCCCCCTCAAGGTAAATAATGTCAAAGACAAACACACGAAGCGGAAAATCCTTTTGCGCTTCCGTGATCCCATGCTTTCTTTTTCGCTGTATGGTTTCCTGAAACGAGTAATATTTGCCAGTCCCCTCATTATATGCAAGCGCCTCGCCCTCAAATATGGCTGATTTTACGTTAAGCGTCTTAACCGCAGCAACGATCTCGGGGAACATGTGCGTCATTTTCTCAAGCTTGCGTGAATAAAGCTCAACCGCATCGCCGTCCTTATGGATCTGGATGCGGATGCCGTCAAGCTTGTGCTCACATGCGCAGCTGCCGAGCTTTTCGATGATTTCCGCGGGTGTTGAGAGCCGCTCGGCAAGCGCAGGCTGCAAGGGCTTGAACGGCTGCACCTTAAACTGGATGATTTTTTCAGGCGATTCAAAAAAGACGCGCGCCACGTAGCCGAGGTCGGAACATACGTTATATGCCCGCTCAAGCTCTTCACGAAGGCTCTTGTCACCGGTGCGGACGTAACTAAGCGCATCAAGAATTGTGGGGTCGCCCACCCCCAGGCGCAAGCGACCGAGTACAAAACGAATAATAAACCGCGCCTCGACCGGCGAGGAATTGTTAAGGAGGTCGGTAAGGTATTTTACCTTGAGTTCCTGGCTTCCCGTGCCGCTTGCCCGTGCGATTTTCAAAAGAACCGAATGGACGTAACCAACACCCATCTCTTCGCTTGAAAGCGAACGTTGCTTTCGGTTCTGCATCATCTCTTCAACTGTGTCCCCTAAATCACCGGATTTTTTATAATGTTTCTCGATCGTCTCCTTTGAAATGCCGCTCACCTGCGCAACAGCACGTATTGCAAACTGCTCGCCCATCCCAAGCTCAATGTCTTCAAACGGGGGGGCGACAACGCCCTGCGTAATGTAGATGAGCTTGTCGATCTCCGCAGTACTTGATTTCTTGAATAATTCGGAAAGGATTGCGGTCATCTCAAGCCTGCCGGAACGGCCTTCGATTTCAGAAAAAGAGTCTGCAACATACCTAAAAAGCATACCATCCATTTGGATGCGCGTTAATAAATGCCTTTCTTTTGAGGAGGTTTTTTAAATAGTAGTCCATAAAAATAGCAACAATGGTTCGGGCATACCAAGCACGCCGGTTAGTAAACGGTACCCTTCAACAGCCAAAATGGGGCGTACAAAGGGTACTCGTTGTTGATGACGACTTATTGGGAAGGAAAAAAACGGCGTTTGCGTTTGCAGTAGTACGTTTTCTTCAGAGCAGGGGGTTCGATGTAGAACATAGTGGGGAAAGGCATGATGCTGAAACCAAGATCAGGGAAGCTGCAATGTCAGGAAAACCGTTTGATTTGGTCATATCGGACCTGCAGCTGGTTTTTGAGAGCGGATATGACGTGTTAAGATGCGCAAGAGAAACTGTCCCTGCAACGATGACCGTAATCATGTCTTCAATGGTAACGACGAGTACGGTTTCTGACCCGTTAAGCAATGCAAGATTAGAAAAAAAGATGGACATTGTGGAGTCGCTCATGTGCCTACTTGACATCATATTTACTCTCGAAAGAATACATATGTTTGGGCATCGCGAACCGATAAGCGAAACGATCCACTAACGCTTCCCGTCCCCCACTAACCGTATCTGCCCATGCTCCTTCTCGTATATTTCCCCCTTGCGCAGCAGCTCAGATATAATACGCCGCGCATTTGCCTCGTCAATGCCAAACCCTGCCGCATCACTTACAACTTTTTCAATGTTTGCGGTATCCTCGCGCTTGAGGTGGTCCTTGATGACCTCAATGATCGTATCGACCTTCTGGAGCTTTTCGCGCTCTGTTTTGGATTTACCTGTTGCAACAATGTCCGCATCAAATGCGCCGGTAACCCTGTCAGTAAGTACCTGCCGCATGACAAAATTCATAAGGTTTGTTGAAACAACGGCGTCCGTTTCCTCAACTACCGAACTGAGGCGCATCTTTGCATTTGCCTCGGCAAGACGGACAAGCCCTTCAAGGTAACGGGGCGTAATTGCGACAGAACCGGATTCCTTGCTCCTTCGCCTCAGGTCAACATAGAATTCCTTTATCTTCTGTATTGCTTCAGGTGTGAGTTGCGGAAAGACGTTCCGGCGGGCATATGCAATATATTTTCGCAAAAGGTCCTTTTCAATGGGCAGCTGTTCCGTTTCACGCTTTTTTCCCATATGCGCGTCAAGTATGTGCTGCGCAAGGCGCGAGTCCTTCTCCTCGTCAAGCACGTCAACGATCGGAAAGATAAGGTCAAAACGGGAAAGAAGCGTTGGCGGAACTTCAAACTGCTCTGCAAGGTTTTTGTTCTGGTCAAATCTTCCGTACTTTGGGTTTGCAGCGGCGAGTATCGCCGTTTTGGTCTTGAACTTTGCAACAATACCAGCCTTTGCAACGCTAATGTGCTGGCCTTCCATTGCCTCGTGAAGCGCGGAACGGTCCTCTTCCTCAATCTTGTCAAACTCGTCGATCTGTGCGCATCCTCCGCTTGCAAGTACAAGGGCGCCCGCCTTAAGCGTCCAGCCGCCTTCGCCTAATTCGTCTTTCTCTGCCGCGACTGTGTTATGGACGAGAATACCATTTGCAAAAAAAGCATGAGATTGATCAACGGTAAGGTCGTATACCCATTCTGAATCAGAGGGAATTTGAGTTATTTCCTTTACACTATCCCATGAAACATCTGCATTAGCTAACAAAATTAATATATCTTTGTCTTGACCATTCGGGAGAAGCTCGCCTATCTTTTTTAGTTTTGAACGTGACGGAATTTGAGCTGTATAGAGATAGTTATCGCCAAATATCCTCCCAGGAATTTTGTATTTTGCTTTTAAGTACCTTAAGAATGAATTTATTGGGATTTTATCGGTTTCATTAACTGCCTCACTAAGGGTTAACAACAGGGTCTTAAGAGTCTCATTTTTAATCTTTTTAGTAAAGCCGATATGTTCGCTGAATAAGCGGATGTTGTCAATTCCGGAAATTTCAACATAATATTGCGCTGATTTTGAATGAACCAATTTTCCATTAATAGTACTCTTCTTACCGACCTTATCCTTTCTTTCACGTATCTTTGCTCGTATACCCCACCACTCAAGTAAAAGTAAAACACGAAGTGCAAGAGCCTTACTGCATGTACAAAGTCCGATTGAAGATGAACCTTTACTTCTCAAACTCACCCATCCATCAGTATCGAATAGACCCCGTAAAAATGATGAGACAACAGCTGGCCCAGCTGAAATAATGTTGTTCGAGATACTTACTTTTGTTGATTTCTCGCCTGTAGGAATTCCAAGTTGATTAAGTATATCCATAACTAATTCTGAATTGACAATAAGATTTGGAATTCTAACGCCATCATCAGCTATTTTAGACTCGATATTGAAATTTTTACTAAGTATTTCTTTTGCATTATCTAATAATTGTTTATCAGCACTGTGCAGGCGCACTCGTGGACCGCCACGCGAAGTTTTTACAATATCGCCATCTCCGGCAATGAGCCCTGAATAGTAAGCAATATCTGAATTTACTAATTCGGGAATGTCAAATTCCTTGCCATAACGGATAAAACCTCTCTTAATTTTAGAAGCCAAGAATTCGATGGGAAGGCCGGCATCCTCATTAAGTCTCTTTAATAAGGTAAGAGAAACACCTTGGTTCCACTTTTCAGATCGCCAGCGATAGAAACGATCTCGAAGTAGTCCATATTGTTCAGCAAGTCCTGTAAGATTTTTACCTGTCTTTTTCATTAAAATATTAGTTAATTCCGTTACTAATTCGTGACAATTGCTTATTTTAACGTTTGGATTTTTGATAAGTGAAATTACGTGGATGTTTTTTCCCTCAAACGGTTTAGTATATCTTGATACGGCTATTGATTCACCACCTTTTAGCTCGCTACTTTTAACCCACTGGATCTGTTTATCGCCTAAAACAAGGAGCGGCGTATTCGGAGTTATTTTCAGCTCCTTGCCTTTTGAAGTCTTTATTTTAATAAGTTTTTCAGGTGACCTTATCCGCCATATTTTAGAGGCATTTTCAAAAGATGAGTTAAATTGAGTACTAAGTGAACTTACCTTAGCGCTAAAATCGCACGCGTACGCATTAGGCAATTCTTCATGTCCATTCGTAAAGTTTTGTTCAACAAAAGATCCGATTTCATGAATGCCTTTTGAGTTAAGAGTAATAAGGCTATCTCCGGCAACACAAAGCCCGGCCCCACTCGTCGATTTACCACTTACATAAATGCTCTTTGGTGCAAGCTCTGAGACACTTTGCAGAAACCGAGACTTAGCAAGACCTGGATCACCGATAAGTAACACGTGGATGTCATCACGGATCGGCATGCCCGCTGCAAGGAATTTTCCTTTTGTTCCGCCAAAAAGCTGTAATGAAAGTGCGTGTTTGACCTCGCGGTGACCATAAATACCAGAGGCAATGGAATTAATGATAATGTCGTTAATAGAAGGATGTTTCGAAAGGTCAATAAGCTGTTTTTCCTCTTCCTTTCCGATCTCGATTTCCTCAAAATCGCGCTTTAATCCCTTAATGGAAACTACATCCAAATAGCGGCTATATACGAGTTCCTGCTTGGTCCGAGTTTTAATGGGCGGGCGAATTCGGATTATCCCGACTACCTCTATGTTGTCACCAGGTGAAACATAATTTACAAGGTCGTCCTCAAACAACAGCTCGATATGGGCAGCTGGTGCACCGCCCCGTACCCGTTCAAGAAGTTCCTGGACTTCTGCACGTTGGATGTCGGTAAACCTGCTTTCCTCTTCGTCACGCTTGAGTGCAAACTTCTTGCATGAGTCGCACCGTTTTGGCTCGACAAAGTTTTTCGTAACCGGCACGCGCATCGTTGCCTCGCACATCTGGCAGCGGTAAAACGCCACTTTTACCTTGTGCATGACCTCTGCACGACGCGTCACGACCCCCTTGAAAGTGACAAGTTCATTTATGCTTTTTGAACTGATCTGCTCAATAAGCGCGTCGCTTCCGGGGACATTAAAGACCCGTATGTGTGGGCTAAAGTCACCGACACTTCCGGGAAGCACGAGCTTCATGGTATCGATCGCTTCGGCTGCCGCCTCCAGGACCAGGTCGGGCTGGTGGACAAGCGTATCCGCAAGTTCGGGATCAAACCGCTCAAGGTCGGTATAATCCACATTAAGGGATCGGTTCTTTGGGTAAACTCCAAGAAGCTCGTCGATTTTCTTGCGGTAGACTGAGGTAAAGAACTCGGTTATCGCCGTTACAAGATGTTCTAAGTCCGTTTCACCTGCCATGAAGTCACCAAAAAGAAGTGGGAAATATTATTTGAGTAGACAATTATTTAAACTGTGCAGAAAATCATTCACTTTTAAACCTTTTTTAACATTGGACATTGGTGATAAGATGGTTGCACTACAAACAAGGACGGACGTATCGGCACTTACGAAACGTGGGTTTACGCTAAGAAATGAAACTGGCAAGCCCCGCCTATGGTATAGGATGCACAGGGACTCAGGAATAGATAGGCATAAAGAGGGGATTGTCCCTGACATGGCCGGCGCAGTCAAAGCAGAATGCGAAGATGTAATACATACGTCAAACGTGCTTCCGTTCATACGAGATATGAAAAACAAGGTGCAGGGTGTTCTTGACGACGTAACGGGGTTAAAGAAAAAAAGGGCAGAACAGATGCTGAATCGTGACCTTGAAGCGGCAGGGCGAATATTTGCGATCGAGTCACTCCTTAAGTTTACGGATCATGAAGACAAGCCATCATGGAAAAAGGTTGTGGATGGAAAATCACAGCTTACGTTGTTTGGTGCGGCACTCACATGGACATGTATTGAAATTGCAGGCATGAATCTTGAAAATGAAGAGGTAAAAAGGGTTGCCGGGGCAGTCGTTTGTCTTGTATTTGAGGAGATCATTGTCCCTAAACAACAGGATGTTAGATGAACTGCGCAATATACTTAAATTATGGCCAACCTATCCTGCTATGGCAATGAGACAGCAAACGGCGCATGATATCGCGGAGGAAGAAGTAAAACGTTACTGTAAAGAATGTAAGATAGAGCTACTTAGCCCATCAGCTGTCAAGGAAGTAATGAGAAGCGTTACACAAGGAGCTCATCCTGAAAAAATCAGGGAGCAGGTGCGATATGCCGTATTCAATAACCTCCCGGCGGAAAAAAAGATCGAGCTTGAAATTGCATATCATGAAAGGCAAGGGATAAGGCTTAAGGACATAGGAAACGCGCTGCGCGAGCGTGCAAAAAAAGGAGGATATGCAAGCGCGCATGAAGCGCTCGAAACGCTTGTGTCCATTCGGCAGAAAGTGCCAACACGAAATGAAAAGATCCTAGGCATGAGCGAGGCTCAGGTAAGGAGTTATGCAAACCAGCTGTACTCGCTTGGCAGGCGGGTAATAAATGCGCTTTATTCCGCACAACAAACCGGTAGCCCGACTGAATACGCCGCCTATCAAAAGGAAGCGCAGGAAGCGTATAAAAAATGGAAAGGTTGTGCCCGGCTCCTTGGCATTCGTGGGCCGCTTGACAAGACCATGCTCCCCGTAAAGGAGCGCAAAACGACTGAGCTTGAAAACCAGATGGCAGTAGTGCGGTTTGTGGGCGACCTGTTCTCCCCGATATTTGCAAAACAATACCGTGAAAAAAACGATCGCGAAAATGCAGCCTATTTTGAGGATGAGGCGGGGCATTATGCGCGATACTTCACGGGCATACAAAAAGAGCGAGTGCGCGTATTTTTTCACCCGGAAATGTCTGAGTATCTTGCACGGGAGTACAGGAAAATGGCAAAACCGCTTCGCCTTGCGGCTAAATGATCGCCAATTTTCGCTTCTTTATCTCAAAGAGGGACGGATAAACAAGAAGAAGCCCGATCCCCTGCAGGACAAGGATGAAGTTAAGGTCAAAAAGGAAAAGGAGGGCAAACACAAAAATAGTCCCAAGCGCACGGCCAAGGTTGAGGATAAACTCACGCCCGACCATGCTTGTGACAAGGTTTTTGGAATTGTCAACCACAAGCGCAAACGAGATCGGAAACAGGATGGTCTTAAAGAAGCTGATAAGCGCAACGCCAAGAAAGAAATGCTCAAGCGTCGCATTTGTCCCGGTAAATATGGCTGAGATGCCAAATAGAAACGCGGAGAAGAGAAGATATTCCCTGCGGCGCCTTTTTATATCGGATATCCGGGCAGTGATAAATGAGGCAAATAGTGAAAATGCTGTTGACAGTGAGATAAAGACCCCAAAATCAAGAGGCATATCGACGTATTGCAAGAGCATCGCCTCGACCATGATGGATATGATGACGCTTCCCAAAAATCCCTCAAGGAATATGAGGAACTTCAAACCGCGGATCGAGGCAATGCTTTCCTCAAATGAATACCCGTACGTGCTTTCTTTTCCCAAAAAGAAAAATGCAAGCACAAAGGCGACCGCATACGAGGCCATTGCAAGGAGGTAAAGCTGCACATACCCAAACTCAGAAGCGATAAGGCCGGAAATGCCCGGCAGAAGGAGCATAAGCGCTGGGCCGACAGCGTAATAAAGGGCTGCAAGCTGCGCATTATTCTCCTTTCTGAATTCGTAAAACAGGATGTTGAAGGGCACCCAAAAGAAGAAATTGGTAAACCCAAGAAGGAAGCGGTATACGTACGCCATGTTTGGGTCAGGGAAGACGGCAAGAAGGAAAACGGAAACAAATGCAATGGCGATTCCCCCAAGCATGAATGCGCGTGCGGGAAGCGACCTAAAAAAAGGGGTTACAAGAAGCGAACCTACAAACCAGAAAGCCCCCGCGCCGATGATTTCATGGATGGTAAGCCCAAGGCCAAAGAAGTAAACCTCAAAAAGCGAACCGGCAAGGATCCAGCTGATAAGCCAAAAAACATAAATGAGGATCAGTTTCCGAAACGGGTGTGAGATAGGCGTATGGAGCATGGTGAATCCCAAAAACGCTCAACGGGGCAATAATTAAAATGAGGAAAGTGAAAAACAAGAAAAAAACTACTGGACAAGGACGCCGTTTACTACTCCGTCCTGGCCGACACGGTTGGTGACGCGCACCTTACCAAGCTCAGTATTGAGGATTGAACCCTTGGTTACGATGTTCTGCCGTACGTGCTCGCGGTTAAGGCTTTCGGCAACCCCGATAATTTTTACCTTTGCCCCTTTCTTTCCTTTCTGGATTACGTTTACATAGGTTGCACGCTTTAGCTTAACCTTGTGCGTTGCACCGCGCCCGCGTGAAACTTCCCGCTTTTCAGCGTCAGCGACCCGTGTTGAGATAAAGACGCCGCCGACATGCGCGCGCTTCTTGTCACGGAACTTAAGGCGCCGGGCACCGGTACCTGTGCTTACTTTTTTAGTATGTGGTTTATGATACTGTTTCATAGATACAATTCACCTTAGAAAAATCAGTACTATTTTTATAGATATAAAGCATTTAAAACATATGCATGTGCTCAAAATAAGATCGGATAAGATACAACAAGGGGCAAATGAACGAATAAAGGATACAGATGCGCTACTCATTGATGACTCGATTATTAATTCAAATGAAGAAATAACACTCGCATACGAACTTGCAAAAAAATCATTTGAGGACAAGACAAACATCGCACGCATATTCAAATACGAATTTTTATTGTGGCTTACCAAGAAGCGGGATATCAAAAGCGCGCTTGAAGCCGCACGGCCAAAGGGGAACGAGGCGTTTCTTATTATATTTGAGGGGGGCAAAAATGAGATACTTGAAAAGATAGGGGCAAAGGAAATAAAATTCAAATTAAAGAAGAATGCCGACCCGCTTGAGATTGAGGAGATATCGTTAAGTAGGATTACCTGATCCAAAACATAGCACTACGCCAACTGCTTCATAAGCACTTCTTTATCTATCGGGATCTCGATATTAAGCACCTTGCGGATAAATAAGAACAGTTCAAGAAATCGATCCTTATCCTTTGTAACGCGGTCTGCCATCTGCTTTATGGAAAGGTTCTTGTCAATAAGCTCGTACAAAAGGACTCCGTCGCGACCGTATTTCTTGTATACCGAGAAACCGGCATCGCCGTATTTACGCTTGATGTCAAGGCGCTTAAGCGGCTTTAAGATAATCGCACCGCGCGCAAAAAGAAAATTGATTATGTCAAACAATTCATAAAGCGCCATATTGTGTATAAGCGAAATGTCAAGCACGTCACGTTTTCCGTCGATGGACTCAAACACGCGCGTCCCCCTGTCCCCAAATTTCAAAAGCACATCCGCCTTTATCTTGATTGTCCGGACAATATCGACATTTGATTTTATGGGTATGTCGATGGTTGGAAAACCGCGCGGGTCAACGCCTGCGATGTCCTCGTCAGGCGCAAGCACGTCGCCAAGTTCCTCCTCCTTTGCTGCGCTCGGCTGGGTTGCCGCTGCCGACCTGTCGCGTTCTTCCATCTTGATGATGCCCCGTTCTTCCAAAAAGTTAAGTATTTCAACAAGCTTTGTGTCAGAAACGCCCGTCTCGTCCATAATTTCCTGGGTCGTACGGGTCCCGTCAATAAGCGCATATACCTTAAGCCCAAGTTCGCCAAAGCGTTCCTTGATCATGCGCTCGGCAGTATTAAGGGTGCTTTCTTCCCGCGGTTCTTCGGGTTCCTCGCTTCCAAGGTCAACCGATTCGTCAGCCTGTTCAAAAACTGGCTCTTCTGACGGCGTCTGCTCTTCCGAAGGATCCGGAGGCGGGGGTTCATCCGAGGTATCAGCAGCTTCTTCCACCGCTTCATCAGGTGTCAGTTCCGGCTCAATCTCAAGACGAAGGTCGGGTGCAGGCTCCTCCTCAATGCGTCGCTTTTTTGCCTGAGGTGCGGGCTTCTGTTCCTCCTCATCCCCCATGCTCTGGGCGTCCGCAGGCTCTATAAATAGGTCGGCCTCAGGTGTTTTAGCAGTTGATGTACGTGGCTCTTCTATTTCAGCACGTTCTTTTTGTGGTTTTTCCTCTTCGGTAGACGTGCCTGCGGGCACAAGCTCAACCATGCCTGCCTCTTTCATATACTCGATAATTGCGTCAAAGTTCTCCTTCTCAATGTCAAGGTCACGGCGCAATTCCTCGGTAGTCCGTTTTCCCGTGATCACGCGGTATATCTGCAGGCCGAGCTCGCCGAATTTTTTCATGAGCAGGTTGGAGTTCTTAAAACGCTGAAGCGGCCCTTTCTCAAGCTTTTTGATGATGAAGTCAGTTTGCGCCATAGAAACACGATTGCCCGGATAGAAAACCCTCTGTAGTATACTCTTTTGAGAAGATTAACTTTATTAATTATAGCGGATCAAAGTACCACATGGACTTTAACGAGCTTCTCATCACAACTGGTGTTGATGCACTCGTGAGACTCGTCCGTGAAAAGCAACGCATACAAATGTCAATGGCAGCGCAAATACTCAACATCCCTGAATCAACAATAGAAGAATGGGCACATATTCTTGAGGAAGAGGGCATTGTACAGATAGAATACCATCTTACCAAGGTATTTATTACATGGGTGAAGCCTTCCGAAGATACCATCAAAAAGGAGCAGGAATCATTTGAAAGGGAGAAGGGAACGATTGTAAAGGAAATACAAATGGCACGGGGACGGCTTGAGCCCGAACTGACTGCGCTTAACGATATGAAGGACTCGTTTTCAAAAGTATATGAAAAGCTAAAACCACGACTTGAAGCACTTGAAAAACAACTCGTGGCCTCTGGTACCGCAAGCCAAACCGTACTTGGTAAACAAAAGGAGGCGCTTGAAAAAAACCAAGAAAAAATACGGGGGCTTGAGGAAAATATTGCACAACTAAAAGGCGAAATACAGGAGCTAAAAAGGGAAAACTCAACAAAGGAGCTCAAAAAATCAGTAAAGGAAACATACGCTGAAGTCGAGGCGCTCACAAAGGAAATTGATGCTGCCATCAGCCGCGTAAAAAAGAAAAGGGAGGAAATACCGGCTGAAATGCCAGGTAGTGCCCAGATCCGGGAAAAGTTTGAGGAGCTCCACGGCCAGTTTGACCAAATGCGAAATGCCCATAACGCACTCCAGGAAAATATGCGCGTAATGTATGAAAGTTCAGGCATGTTTACAGAAATGGAGGCACACGTTAAGGATTACGAGGCAAAAATGGCAAAGGCACGTACTGAACTTGATTCGCTTCTGAAAACAGCCGAGGACCTGCAGGAACAAAGCAGGCAGGCCTACGAGAAACTAAAGAAGGATCGGGAGGCATTTGAGCAGTTTGGTGAAAACATACAGGTTGCCCGTGAAATAGTGCATCGCTTTCCCTCCCAAAAGGAAATGAATGCGGAGCTAAAGCGCATTGAAAAGGTTGAGAAAACAATTGAGGAGAAACTAGATGCGCTTGGTGAACTCGTCAGGGCGGTTCCGGAAGCAGACGACCTGCGGGGGGAATTTGACGAAATTGAGGAGCGCGCAGCCGCAAAGAAGGCAGAGCTTGAGGAACGGGCCGCACAAATACAAGAAACGGTCGAGGAGGGCACTTCATCATTTAAGACATTTGAAAAGGTACGGGAAAAAATACTATTTTCAGTCAAGGAATACGGCTCGCACGTGGACATGCTTGGTGCGGATATCCGCAGGATCAAAAAGGAAAACGAACGCGCACTTGCCGATCTTGAGCGTGCGCAAGCCGAATACCAGTCAAAAATAAAAAAACAAGAGGCAGTAGACATCTTAAAGGCAGCACAGGAAATCGAAGACAAAAAGGGACTTCTTGAGGATATCGCAATTTCGCTTGAGAGCCTTGAGCAATCATCGGAAGACATACAGCGCAAATTAGCAGTGCTTGCAAAGGAGGCCCAGCTTGTTGAACTACGGACAAGTACTGCAGGTGCGCAGATTACCTCGGGAATGGTGGAGAAAGAAAAGGAACTGATACAAACAGTCCAGCTTACGCGGCAGGAGGAGGCCGAATTCAAGCGCAAGCGCGAGGAACTGCGGGATCTCATCAAAAAATTATGGGAGGAGGCATGAAGCAGTTTTAAAAAGAGGTTATGTATATAGGTAAACAACGGTGAAACCCATGGCAAAGGACCCAAAAGATAAAAACAAGAAAAAGAGTTCATCAATTAAGGAAAAAATACGCGAAAAGCTTAAGGAGACAGAAAACGAAGAGCCGACCCTTGAAACCGTGCCTGAAGAGACCTCTCTTGAGGCCGCCACGCCTACTGAAGAACCAGTTATTGAGTCGCAACCGCAAGAGGAGTTTCCAGCCATGGAAGAAACTGTCGATGCCGAGCCTGCGGCTGAAAATTCACCACCAAGCGGCATGCCATCCGATAATCCGGAGGAACCGCCCGCACCGCATGTCGAAGAGGTGCCAGTTGAGAAGTCGGAAGAACGGGCACGGCCTAGAATCCCAGTTCTTGCACAGTATTCATTTACTACTGAGGGGATCCCAGTACAGGTAAAGATAGTAAAGATAGGCGAATTCGTGCCGCACTACGAGATCACCATGCCGTCTGTCGATGCATGGACAAGAAAGATGCTTGAAGGAAAGCTGCGTGGCGAACTGGTAAGCGAAGTAAAGCTTGACTTAAGCGAAATCCTTGACCCGAAAAGATACGACGAAGTAAAGGCAAAGTTCATGCAGGGTGCACGGCATATCATAGACCGAAACTTCAAGGAACAACTCCCTGACGAACATGCACGCCATGTGCTGTCCGTATATCTTATGCAGAACGCACTTGGGCTTGGCAAACTTGAGGGACTTCTTGCTGATGAAAACCTTGAGGAAATCGTCATCAACAACGCCCGGGAACAGGTTTGGGTGTACCACAAGAAAATCGGCTGGTGCAAGACGAACATATCACTTGAAAGCGAGGGCCAGGTGTATGATTATGCATCGATGATCGCACGAAAAATCGGCAGGCAGATCAACGTGCTTAACCCAACGCTTGATGCGCACCTCCCAAGCGGGGACCGTGTCAATGCAACGCTCTTTCCGATATCCCATTTTGGGAACACAATCACAATCAGAAAATTCTCAAAGAACCCCTGGACTATTACAAACCTCATACGGTCTTCGACGGTTTCTCCAGAAGCTGCGGCACTCATCTGGCTGTGCATGCAAAATGAGCTTTCGCTTCTTGTCGCAGGCGGTACTGGGAGCGGTAAGACTAGTTTCCTAAACGCAATGTCTGCATTCATCCCGCCAAACCACCGCATCATCAGCATTGAAGACACGCGCGAACTTACGCTCCCTAAATACCTGCACTGGGTACCGATGGTCACCCGTGAGGCTAACCCCGAAGGAAAGGGGGAGGTCACCATGCTCGACCTCCTCGTAAACGCATTACGGCAGCGTCCTGACCGGATCCTTGTCGGCGAAATCAGGCGCCAGCGGGAAGCTGAGATCCTTTTTGAAGCAATACACACCGGCCACTCCGTATATGCGACACTTCATGCGGATAATACAGAGCAGGCAATATCGCGCCTCACCAACCCGCCAATCAACATACCTCCACAGATGCTTGACGCAGTGTCAGGCGTCATCGTCACATTCAGGCACAGGAGGTTCAATATCAGGCGGGTGCTTGAGATATCCGAAATGCTAAAACAGGGCAAGTTCAATTCCCTATACCGCTGGACGATCAAGGAATCCGGAAGCGGGTTTACTGATAAGATAAAACAGGTTTCAAAAATGACCCGCCTTGCCGACCAGCTTTCTCTCTATGCGGGCATGGATGAACGGGAAATCGCAGATGATGTCGGTGAAAAAAGTTCAATACTTAAATGGATGGTTGACAACGATTATAGTGACGTAGACCAGGTCGGCCGCATCGTCTCGCACTATTACATGGACCCTGACTCCATTCTTGAGGCAGTCAAGAAAAACAGGCCATGGGATTTCAGTGAATAGCATGGAAGATTTTTACGCTGCACTTGACACTGCAAAGAGGATAGAAAAGAATGCGTTAGCCCGCAGTGAATTTTCCGAAAAAATCGAGATAGTAAAAACAATTGACCTTGAACCGCGGGAATTCGAGGACATGACGTATGCGGACCTCGTCAACATGTATGAGCGCGCGCAGAAGGTAATCAGCGCAACCAAGTCGTTTCAGTCCATGCCCACCGTAACCGCTGGATCAACCGTTCGCTCGGCAGAAGTCAAAAAAATAGACGTTGAAAGTAAGGTAAAACAAATAACAAATGAAAGCCTTGAAAAGGCGGAGGAATTAAGCCGCGAATTTGAGAAAAAGGCTGAAATCCCCGCACCCTCCATAGCGCCACAGCCTGCACCTAAAAAGCCGATTGACGATTTAATGGACCTTGACCTTACGTTTGAAAAGGACACTGCCACCGCGCCGCAAAAAGAATCGGAAATTATGTTTGAACGGGAGGCACCTGAGCTCCCAATGGAAAAGGAAGTGCTTCCTGCTGTTGAAATAGAGGAACGAAAAGAAGAAAAACGACCACGCATCATGGAAGAGGCAGCCCCCATCGATGAAATGCCTGCGCCGTCCCACGTTAAGCCGATGCCGGGCATTCTTGCTGCAACCGAGGCAAAGCATGCAGAAGGCAAATACAGCGAAATAGAGGGACTCCTTCGCCAGGAATTGGGGGGCGAGGGGGATGATGAAAAGATTAAGAAACGGATGCTCAGCCTTACAAAGGATCTTTTCAGGGAAAAAAGCACGACACAGCGCGAACAAATAAAGCTCCAGATAGTAGTCCTTAAAAACATGCTTGGCAAGTCTAAAAAGCCTCCGAAGGCACGTGCACGGCAGGAACAAGATTATTCGGCAGACGTCTATACCACGCTTATGTCAACGCAGCGTATGGAGCTTTCATCTGCAAAGGATACGATACAGACGGAATTCAGTGAAAAGATAAGCGCTGCAAAGCACAGGTATTTTGATGCGATTCGGGAAGGGCAGGGGGACGACAGTGCGCTCCGTGCTGCATACGATGCGCTTGTAGGCGAGCTTAACGCCCTTGAGGAACGTGTTGGCGCAGTAACTGCCAGGACAGGCGGCCTGCTTGCGCAAAAACACAGTGCAGAGCTCAAGGGGCTTGGGGGATCAGGGTCCCTCCCTACAAAAACCGCACGGGAAATCGAAAAGGCAATTGCCCAAATGAACGGACAATATATGGCTGATCTTGACAACCTAAAGGAAATGCTTTTCAAGCGTGTCGAATCACTTAAGGAAAGTGCGGCACAGGAAGTACAGGGTACGAAGGCACAAAAAAATACGGCTTCCCAACTAAACTCAGTCATATTTGAAATAAACGAAACCGACGAAGGCACGCTTCTTTATTACCTTCATTCTAAAAATCCCGCATATTACAAGAAATATGAGCGCCACCATGTATCGCGTGCCGAAGCAATCGCATACGCAAAAATACTCATGGCAAAGGAGCGCGGGCTCAATGACGCAAGCATACAAAAATATTTCGGGACAATAAATGAAGAAGCGTGAAATATATGGATACCGACACAATAAAAAGCAGACGGAAGCGCGATGAGGCAAGGGGGCCGCTTACTGCCCTTGCGGAAGTGTTGTCGCCACGGTTTCCACTTCTTAAGAAGAAGCTCACCCTTGCAAACATCCATTATAGCCCAACCGTATTTCTCGAGCGTGTCCTTCTTTCAACCTTGTTTGTGTCCCTTGGGCTCCTTATAGCAACTGCAATTTTTTTCCTCCAGACAAATACGTGGTTTGGATACCTGATAATACCGCTTATCGTGTATCCGATCGTTGTGTTCAAATACCTTATGCTTTACCCTGATGCACTCATCATAAAAAGAAGACGGGCAATCGATTATGAGCTCGTATTTGCAGGACGGCACATGGTCATCGCCCTTAAGTCGGGCATGCCGCTCTTTGACAGCCTTGTCGGCGTACGGAAAGGATATGGTGAAGTAAGTAAGGAATTTGACAAGATCGTTGAGATGGTGACGCTTGGAACCCCGCTTTCACAGGCAATACGGGAAGTTGCTGCAGTAAACCCGTCACAATATTTCGTGCGGATACTTATGCAGATCGCAAACTCACTTTCAAGCGGTGCGGATGTCGGCGAGTCGCTTGAAGTGGTGCTTAACCAGATATCCGAGGAGCAAAAAATTCAGCTTAAGGAATACGGGCAAAAACTGACGCCCATCGTCATGTTCTTCATGGTATTTGGGATTATCATGCCCTCGATCGGCATCGTCCTTATTACCGTCATATTTTCCGTGCTTGGCGGCGGGAAGGTGACCTCCTCGATCCTTATCTTGATTGCGGCATTCATAACCATAACGCAGCTCCTCTTCGTCGGACTGATTGAAAGTTCAAGACCAAAATACCTTATGTGAGTCATATGGCACAAAAACTGTTGGAAGCGATTGGAAGGTTGTTTTACAACCGCGAGTATATACGAATGCTTGACTACCGGATAAATACTGCCGGCCTGCACCGTTCTGCGGAGGAGTTTGCAGGCGTGCTCATCCTTGTCACGCTCCTAGGCGGCCTTGCAGCCACGCTGTTTGTGTTAGGTTCAGGCCAATTATCAGGGTCGCTTCAGGGAGTTGCAAATTCCCTCATACGCGGTTTTCCTTATGCGCTTCTCGCACTTATTGTGTTTATCGTAATGCTTGTCTTGTCCTATTTTGGGGTAATCGTACTCACCATGTCGGTGCTTGCAATACAAGGGGATGCGCGACGAAACTCGCTTGAGACCGCGCTTCCTGATTTTCTACTGCTTGTGTCCGCAAACATAAAGGCAGGCATGCCCCTTGACCAGGCAATGTACCATGCCGCAAAGCCCGAATACGGCCTTATGGCAATAGAAGTGCAGGACATCATCAAACGCTCATTTAGCGGGGAATCGCTTGAAAACTCCCTTGATATGCTTGCAGAACGGTTTGACTCGCGGATCTTCAAACGGACGATCCTTCTTATAAAGCAGGCATCCGCAACTGGCGGCGAGGTGGCAGCGGTACTTGAGCGGACATCGCAGGAAGTAAGAAACACGCTTCTTATCAAAAAGGAAGTTGCCGCATCGCTTATCCTCTATGAAATTTTCATATTATTTGCAGCGATCGCAGGGACGCCGTTCCTGTTTGCAGTGTCCGGAAAGCTTATCGAGGTGTTTGAGAAGACGCCGGTCATATCGACAATACCTCAAAGCACAAGCGGGTTTGCAGGCCAGCTGCCGGGGATCGGGTTTACCGGCGTTGTCATCAGTTCAACTGAGTTTTTCTACTTTACCATACTTACCATATTGATTACGTCGCTCTTTTCATCATTTATTGTGGGGATTATCCGCAAGGGTACCAAGAACGAAGGTATAAAATACTTCCCGTTCGTATTAGGTGCGTCCTATGTGATGTTTGCGCTTGTAAACCTAGGGCTTAATGCAGTATTTACAACGATATTATAGTAAGAGGTGAAATAATGGTTAGAAAAAAGAGCCGAAGCAAGGCAGCGGCTAAAAAAATAAAAACCACCGTGCGCGGTCAGGCAGCAATGGAATACCTGATGACATACGGGTGGGCAATATTGGTCATATTGATTGTACTTGCAGTACTTGCGTTCTACCTGCCCCAATTCTTACGGGCGCAGGACCAGTGTGCGTTTGCACAGCCTGGATTTACGTGCGGGGATGTACGGCCGTTTATACAAAACACAGGCAATACAGTAAACCTGCGAGCTTCCATATTTAATCAAAATGGCCAGGCAATACATATCCAAAGGGTACTCTGTACCGCTGATGCGCCAGGAAATGTGAATTCTGTCTGGGGCGAAGTGCCAGCAGAAGGAACAATCACGTCCGCACCATCTGTAACGACCCTAGACCCAGCAAGCGGAGCGCGCATGGAAGTAAATGTAAATTGTTACAGGGGCGGAAGCGGTACGAACCGTGGATCTGCGTTAAACCTCGCTAAAAACAATGAATTCAGAGGGTACCTATTTATCTGGTACAACTTTGGCAATGAAAATCCAGCCCTAGTAACAAGGCAAGTTCAGGCAACCATAACAGGTACGGTAAACTAGTTTTTTTCTTTTTTTATTTTTCTTCTTTTTTATTGTTTTATCTTTAGCGCTCAGTAGAACATAAAGAGGATCGAATTCTACTGAAGGAGCATTAGTTAAAAATGAGTCGACGTCCATATAGAAAATCTAGGGGAAGCGATTTTTGTGCAAGAATGAAAATAGTAGAAATGCAACCTGTTACAAACATTTATATATTCATTTTACCTAATGTGTTTATAAGTAAATGGAGGTGTAGGCTATGGTTAAGAAAATTGAAGCACGGAACAGAAACCTAAGTGGTGAGTCTTACCTTTGGCGCTGCACCATTTATACTAACTGATTCTGAAAAACGCCGCGGCATCTTGACTGGTGAGACGCTTGGCGAAGTCTTACGGCTTTATTTCTTTGAAAGGCGTACGGTGAGGGATATCGCTGCCATATTCGGCGTGTCGCATATGACCGTATACCGTGCGGTTACTGATAAACGGATAGCAGCAATCATGTAAGGGGTGGTTATGATGAATAAAGGGGTAATACGAAAAGGAGAGGTAGCAAGAGTAACACGACCAGCAAGGCAAATGGAGCCTATGGTTGACCATATATGCAACGACGCATCAGTTGAAACGCGGGCGGCAGTTACGGAACTTCGCGCCTTGTTTAGGCAAGCGGAAGAAAGGCAAGTAGAGAAGAAATGTATTCCACGCGTTGCATTTGACAACGATCCTGAGGAACGGCAGGTAGAGGTACCAACAGCAAGTGCATGTGGCGCTTACTCGCAAGCACTGCAAAAGATTGAGGCAATACTAAAGCCAGGTCATAAGCTTCATCGTGATGCCATAGTGGCAGTAGCTGCCCATAACCTGCTTTCCACAAGCAGCATGGTCGAAATCGAGTTTGCCGAGCGAACGGTTGATGCGGACGGGGTGCGCGTTGCACGAATGACGGCAGACCACATCGCAACCCTCCTTCTTAAAAAAGTAGAGGCGGAAGTGCCAAGAAGCAAAAATGGGGGATTTGACGTGGTGGTGTAATGGAAGCTTAGCTTCCATACATCTTACTTTTTTCAATTTTTGAAAGCGCAAACATTTAAATAGTTCATTACATAAATGTTTTCATGAAAAATGCAAACATAAATGTAAGGATTGAAGATTCGCTTTTTAAAGAGGTTAAGGAATACGAATTAGATATCTCAGAAGTGGTCCGTGCTGCACTTATTAGTGAAATAGAAAAGAAAAGGGTAGATAGAATAATGAGAGCACTTGTGAAGGCAAGCGAAGCAGTAAAAAAGATGAAGGTGAAACAAATTGTAGCAGACGTCAGGGAGATGCGTGAAACGCGATGAAAATCTACGACGCTTCCGCGTTCTTTGAGCGGATTTTAAAAAAAGAGATAGAACCTGATGCATTTGTTATAGACCTTACGGTCTATGAAATGGGGAACATTACCCTAAAACATGAAAGGAAATTAAAAACGATAAGTAGGGAAGAGGCCATATCTATACTTACGATCCTAAGTGAATGGTCGCCAGTTATTTTTATCCGCCCGGAGGAAACTCCATTTATATATCAAACTGCTTCTAATCTTGAACTTACGTTCTACGATGCCGCATACATTTTTTTCTCGCAAAAATTTAATGCAACTTTGGAGACATGTGATAAAACGCTGTATGAAAGGGCAAAAAAGCATTGCAGAATTGTTTTAATGAAAATGGAATAACACAAATCAGCTTCCATACATCTTACTTTTTTCAATAAGATTAAGAATAATTGGCATAACATCGCTTCCTTTTAAGTGGCCTAAGCCACCCTGCATACAAGAAACTTCATCAAATTTTTTCACTGTATCGACTCGCTCATTATCTCCGTAAAGAAGGATCGGAACTTCGTGTCCACTGTGAGCTTTACGGATGCAGGGAGTCGAGTGATCGCCGGTAACGATAAGGTACGCACCACTCTTCATTAGGATTGGGAGGAGTTCTTTATCAATACGCTCTAGCATTTTTACTTTTCCCTTAAAATCGCCGTCATGGCCGCAGCTGTCGCATGCCTTAACGTGGAGGAAGACAAGATCGTGATCATTAAGCGCCTTAACGACCGCTTCGCCTTTCGCTCTCAGATCAGTGTTCATCGTTCCCGTTGCGCCTGGAACATCAATGACGTGCATCCCAACATAACGTGCGATTCCCTTATAGAGCGCACCGCCTGCAACACAGGCAGCGTTTAGTTCAAATCGATCACGTATTGAGTCTACCTTCTTATAGGTTCCCGCCCCGCGCAATAAAACAATATTTGCCTTAAGTTGCCTTTTCGCCTCGCGTGATTTATTGAGAGGGGCACTGTTAAGAAGCGAAAAAACTCGAGACGTATAATCATTAATAATTTGAGCGGTCCGTAATGCATTTTTTTCCTCGTTCTCGTCAACATTTGAGAAGGGAATGCTTGCAAGAATTTCATTTCCGTGTCCATGCGGATCAGTATCAGTGATGTGCGCACTCAAACGAGGTCCACGCAATACGACAATGCCACGGTGCTCAACCGTGCTCTTGAAAAATACGTCTACATTTCCAAGTTTCATGCTTGCATATCGTTCGAGAGCCTTGCCAACCGCACTGTCAATGCGCCCTGCCCTCCTGTCAAGAATCGTTTTTCCATCATCCATTACAGTGGCAAAATTTGCGCGAAACGCAATGTCCCCTTCGCGTAAGTCAAAACCGACGCCAAGTGCCTCAAGAGGGCCTCGCCCCGGATAGTAAGTATGCGGGTCGTATCCAAATAGTTGCAAGTGTGAAACGTCGCTTCCAGGCACTACGCCATTTGAAATGGTAGAAACCAGGCCAGTAATGCCCTCTTTTGCCAATGTATCAAAGTTTGGCTTTTTTGCAGCCTGTAACGGTGTTTTTGGTGTTGGGAGGTCACCTAAGCCATCAATGATAAAGAGGATTGCCTTTTTCATGAATGGAATGATTAAAATATACTTAAATAACTTTCCATAAATTTTCCTTTTGTCTTTAAGCAAGTTAGGACGTGTAACGATAACTATTTAAAGTAAGAAAGTAAGATTATATTGGTGATGGTAATGTCAAATATAGTAATAACACATATGTCGTCAAAAGGCCAAGTAGTTATTCCACAGGATATTCGGAAGGAGATACACGCAGAAGAAGGTACTGCGTTTGCCGTGTTTGGAAGCAAAGACACAATACTTCTTAAGAAGATTCATAAACCAAACAAAGAGGAACTCAAGAAGGACTGGGAACGGCTTGTTGAAGAAGGAAATAAAAGAGTAAAGGAACTTGGTATAAAGGAAACGGATGTCGCAAAAATCATTCACCGCGGACGCGGGATTAAATATGATTAAGATTTTTCTTGATACAAATGTATTGGTATCCGCTACCTTTTGGAAGGGTAGCGCCTATATCCTAAGAGATTTCAATGCAACTGAAGAAAAGGCAGACGAATACATTCAAAAATTACTTGAATTTCTGGAAGTAGTTTCACCGACTGAGTATTTCGATATTATAAAAAACGATCCTTCTGATAACAAAATACTTGCAGGGGCTGTTAAATCTAAATCTGATTTTATTGTTTCCTACGATCGTAAACATGTTTTGGCTCTAAAAAATTTTAAAGGAATATGTATCGTAACGCCGGAAGAGGTTCTTGAAAAGATATAAGTGGTTTTATGACAAAAGTATACATTCAAACATACGGCTGCACACTAAACCAGGCAGATACGGACATGATGAAGGCGATACTTCTTGAACGCGGGTACAAGATAACTGAAAACGAAGAGGAAAGCGATGCAATAATCCTAAATACATGCACCGTAAAAGGAGCGACCGAAAGCAAAATCACGGAAAAAATCAAAGCGCTTACGGCGAAACGTAAAAAGGTGGTGGTTGCGGGCTGCCTTACTGCAAATGAAGAACGGATAAGGAAAATTGCACCCTATGCACCGATTGTCGGGACATCGTCCCTTAAATCAATTGATAGTGCGGTAGAAGCTGCATTTCATGAAAAACCGCGCGTATTCAAATCATTTGAATCAAAGGATGCCCTCCCCAAACTAATCACCGCACCGATCATGCGCATCCCAATTAATGACGGGTGCACATCCGCATGCCACTTCTGCCAAACAAAGCTTGCACGGCCGTTCCTAAGGAGCTATTCGCCAAAGACGATTGCAAAATGGATAGATGAAAGCATACGAAAGGGGGCGCGTGAAATCCAGCTCACAAGCATGGATTCCGGCGCATATGGGATTGATTTGAAAACAAATTTGATTGAGCTTCTCAAATCAATCTCGCATGATGACAGTGAAACCGTGGCGCGCGAACCGTTCCTTATCCGTTTAGGGATGATCAACCCAAACCACGCGTACCGTATGCGTACGGATCTCATTCTGGCATTAAAGCATCCCCGATTCTATAAGTTTCTTCATCTTCCCGTACAGGCAGGAAGCGAACGGGTATGTAATGAAATGAACCGGGACCACGGCATACGGGAGTTTGTAGAGGTTGCGCGCGATTTTAGGAACGAATTTCCCGAAGGCACGCTTGCAACTGACATCATTGTAGGTTATCCAACTGAAACCGAATCTGATTTTGAAGAAACCATGGAACTCCTAAGGACAATACGGCCTGATGTAACGAACGTTTCAAAATTCAGCCCGCGGCCGGGGACGGAGGCAAAAAAACTTAAGCAATTAAACACAGAAGAGCTCAAGCGAAGGAGCATGCTGGTAAGTGCGCTTGCAAAAAAAATAAGCGGCGAAAGAAACAGAGAATGCGTCGGTAAAATATACCGCGTCCTCGTAATTGAAAAGGCAGCGGATTTCAAGGCAAGAAATGAAAACTATAAACAGGTAGTGATAAAGGATTTTGAGGGAAAACGAGGGGATGTGGTAGAAGTAAAAATATATAATGCGAAAGATACTGCACTATTTGGCAAACTGATCTAGTTACTGGTACACGAACACGTCCATAACTGCAAGCTGTTCGCGGTCAATTTCATCATATGCGCCGCTGACAGCAGGCTTGATAACCGTAATGACACGGCGTACGCGTGCAATGTTCCTGTTATTTCGGTTAATGGATTGGATGTTCTCCCCGACCCGCAGTACGACTGCTTCACGGCTTAGGGGATCCGTTTCCTGCAACGTCACTTCGGCAGTCATAAAATAAGGGGTTGCAAGCTTGCTTCTGACATCTTCAGGCGCAAGGCTAATTGCACATTCGATCTTATCGCGATCAAGGCGGCGGTCTTCCCAGCTTACAGCAAAGCCAAGCTGGGCCATTGCAGCGCAGTCCGCGGGATTTTGACCCGAGGGCAGGTAGCCCGGGGTAAGAAGTGCATCGCTTATACGGATTGCCTCCTTTGTAAGGTCGCCACTCTGCACATCCAGGGAGGTACGAAGGCTCTGCCAATAGGAAAGAAGTGCAAGTAGTGCAAGGATAAAAATAACCGTTGCGATGATCGCGTCAAAACTAAAATATTGTCCCTTGTACATACGCATAAGTTCACCTTGGTTGCTCAACATATACGGTGGTTCCGTCATTATAGAAAACAAGCCGATTTGAACAACGGACGCCACCTATGGCCTTGTCACTGGCCAGAACCCCATCGCCTTCAATGCACCCCGGGGAAGCGGGCGGAGGCTCGTCAAATTGGTAATTATATGTCGCAAGCGGATACGCGATGGTTATGGGACCGTACGTCCCTTGCCAGTTAAACAAAAGCCTCCCATTTTGGGGTTGGAACTCAACCGTATACGGCCTTCCTTCAAGATTGACCCTAAATGTCATGTTGGCGTGGAACCCCCTGCCGCTTCGCACGGCAAGATTAGCCGCATCTGCAAAACCCGCGCCGGTCTCCTGTGCAAGAATCCCTTCCCTTCGCTGGACTTCCTGCGCCTGAATAAATGCGGTCACTGAGAATGCGACGATAAGCACAATAAGAAAGACGCTTGCATAGATGAAAAATTCCGTCGCGACTTGTCCACGTACCATAGTAATCAACTTTTGATAATCACCGGTTGACCCGCTGATTGGCTATCTACTTCAAGCACAATGCGGGTAAGCCCGATGCTGCCCGTAATTAAGCGGGGCTCTACCTTTGCAAAAAAAGGCGATGATGCTTCGTATACCCCGGTTGACGTCCTGAGTGTAAGCGTGACCTCATTATCAGCAATGCGAAGCGATTCGGTATTGCTTGGAAGCGCAACTGAAAGCACCCGTTGTGCATACGGGCCCTGCGTATACACCTCGTTTATGCTGTCCGCAATGGTCTTTGAGACTGCGTTTGCCTGTGCACGTGCGGCATCCTCATACCCATATTGTGAAACCGTAAGCATAAGGATTATGATTGGCACGGTGAATGCAAGAAGTATGCCAAACGTAACAAGAAGCTCAAGCGATATCTGGCCGCGCATGGTCATCCGCACTCCGCCCCGACTCCCGGCACACACGCAAGTGTGTCACGTTGTGGGCCAAGAAAATCGTCTTGTGCCCCTGTCCCAAGCCTGAAATGCCCAACAAGCGATGGCTGGGAACACATCTCAAAATCCTTGCAGCCAGGCATTCCACGGACTTTAGTGCCCTGAATGCCGGTAAATAGTTCGCGCGCCGCCCTGCTTACGTCATCAGGATAGGTGGTTTGAGGCGATGAAATGACAGCGGAATGCCCGCCTATATACGAGCCAACCATGAATGTCTCAATGCCATAATTTGAGCTTGAGCGCGTGAAACTGTTGCTAAAGAGGCGCTGGAAATAGGAGGGAGAACGTTCGTTTCCGGTGTAATAGCTGCATGCGGCAAAATCGCGCAGGTTTTCAATGTTAAAAAGGCGCCCGTTTGCCGAAAGCTTGTTTTCAGGCGTGGCAAGCACTTCACGCGGGCTATAACGGGTTACAAAAAGCGCACAGTGTGAGGCGTTCTGGTTTCCTTCAAGGTCAGGGCACAGTGCGCCATGGTCGCTTGTAAAGCCGGATATTACGACAAACGGCTTGTCAGTCTGCTCAAAGCCGGCACTCAGCGAGGCGACGCAGAGCGAGTTATACTGGATTGCGTTAAATGTATCTTCCTCATCAGGACTTGTAGGGCATGCCGATGCGACAAGCCGTGGTTTTTCAACAAGAATATACGCGCCAAACTCAGTGTGGTCAACTGCGTTATTAGTTCGTGCACCTATATTAAGGATGTCACCATAAGTGCCAAAGAGGATGTATTTTTCACGGTCAATCGGATCGATTGCGCCAGGATTATTCGCAACCTCGTCCGCTGAAACCAAAAGCCCATAAAACCACCCTTGGCCTTCGGCCCCGCCAAATACCTGTGCCGGGACAAGGTCGCTGTCCTTTGAATAGGGGGAATAAAAGAAGAACTGTTTTTCTATGTTTCCTGACTTTTGGGTTTTCCATGCCCGCGTTATTGCCGGATCAATAAGGCCGGAAATAGGAAGGTCGCCACTGACGGCATAATCCCGCTCAATGAATGAAATGCGGTTTTTCTCCTCAAGGATAAGATGGAGGTTGAACGAATAGCTTACGTTTTCACGCGTGTTTTGGAACACGTCAAAATTTGAGATTGAATAATTGCTTACCTGCATGCCGGTTTGGGAGATGGACGTGTTTAACCGGTCTATCCAAGCGCGAAACGTTGCAGACTGCCTCATGGAGGGAAGCTGTGCCAGCGGATTTTCAAAGTGGGTGCCTTCGGTAGTACCATGTGAAAAAAGGTCGTACATGATTGCCCGTATCTGAGTGCGCTCGGCAGGCGAATCCGCACCTCCGCCTGAACGCACAGGGTTGTCAACTGAATAACCGTTAAGCGTTTTCAATGCGTCGTAAAGCGCAATGTCGCTGAATTGCCGTATCTCTTCATCGGTTATTTGCATTGCGATAAGCTCAAGGTTTGACGTCCGAAAGCGGTCTGCATAGCGACGTTCGCTTTCCTGTAATGCGCTTGTCCACACGGAAAGCGAGACGAGGATATACCCAAGAATAACAAATACGATGATAACAAAGAAAAAACCCTTTTTAGATGAGATGTTGCCGTGCATATGATCAACTACGTAAAGACGATTAATTCGACAACCGCCGTCTCTGCCGCCGCACCCTCATCAACGATTTGCGGCAGGTCGCATAGCGGAATTCCTGCACCGCCTATTCCCTGGCACGTGTTGTGCCGATAGGGATTCTCAGGCGGTTTGACTGCCTCATTATACTGGAACACGAGTATATGTGCCGAAGCGCTCAGGCGGTCCTTGTGCGGTTTATGGGTTCGGAATGCCGGAGTCTCATCGGCAGTTGAATAAACTTTAGTCGGGATACCGCTTTGGTCAAGAATATTTACCGTGTACCCATATTGCGGCGGAATGAGCTGATCAAGGAAAAACTTAAATTCCCTATCCGGATCCTGTGCCCTGAACGTAAGATACTCAAGAAACGTTGCGTCCCCGACCGCGTCGCAATAACTCGGGGTCCCCGGGTAAAGGGCTCGGTCGCAATAGGTCTGGGAAAGCGAGACGAGCGAATCCTTTGCAAGAAAATGCGCCTGCGTGAGCGTATTATAATACGCTGAAGGGATGCTTGAGAAAAAAATCATGGTATATATTGCCGCAAGGGAAAGCGTGAACGCTACAAATGCATCAAGTGAGAAGATAAACCCCTTTTGTGATTTCTGCATCAGAATATATTCGGTTAGAACGTTTAAAAAGGATAGCGAAAAGGGGATTATAGTTCGGCTGCCTTCATTTATAAGAAAAGGACATCTGCAAATGGAAAAGAATATTAATTAAAACTTAAGATTGTAAAGAGTATTCATGCTCATCAGAAACGGCAACGTATTTTTCAATAATGAAGTGAGGCGGACGGACCTTTTGATTGCTGATGGCACGATCAAAAAAATAGGGAGGCTCGAAACGAGCGAACGCGAGATGGAAGATGAAATTATCGATGCCCGCGGGCAACTTCTCCTTCCGGGCCTTATAGACGTACATGTCCACCTCCGCGAGCCGGGCGATACGTATAAGGAGGATTTTGCAACTGGCAGCCGCGCGGCACTTGCAGGCGGAATCACCACAGTTATGGATATGCCAAACAATAGGGTTCCGACAATCACGGTGACTCGCTTAAGGGAAAAGGAAGAGCTCGCCAGAAAAAAATCGCTTTGTGATATCTTTTTCCATTTTGGATCAACAAACAATAATTTCGACCAGATACGCGCCGCAAAACCGCGGTCAATCAAGATATACATGAGCGAAACCACGGGAAATATGGCCGTTGATGAAAATGCATTTGTGAAACATTGCAACGAGTTCGACTCGAAAAAACCGATCGTAGTCCACGCTGAAGGTGAAAAGTTGGTTAAACGGCTCGCCTCGCTTACGAAACGGAAATTGCATTTGGCACACACGACGGCAAAAAATGAGGTCGAAATCGTGAAATCGCACGGGTGGAGTGCGGAAGTGGCGCCCCATCACCTGTTCCTATCAAAAAAACATGCTGAAAAGTTGGGAAAACGGGCGCTTGTAAAACCGCCATTACGTGACGAGGCTGAGCGAAAGGCGCTCTGGGGCATGCTTGACACGATTGATTGCATTGCAACTGATCATGCGCCGCATACGCTTGAGGATAAGGAAGAAGGCGCATACGGGTTTCCCGGACTGGAAACGTCACTTGCGCTTATGCTCGATGCATACAATAAAAAAAATATATCGCTTGAATGGCTTGTAACACGCATGGCCATTAATCCTGCCAAGTTATTTGATTTAAATGACCGCGGGGGGATTTCAATTGAAAAGAAAGCAGACCTCATTTTTGTTGATCCGAGGCATGCGTGGACGATTAAGGGCGAAGAGCTGCAAACAAAATGCAAATGGACGCCATTTGATCGCTGGCAGGTAAAAGGAAAGGTAATGCGCGTAATACGGGATGGAAAGCTTGTTTTTGAAGAAGGGGAATTTGTAGGCGAGAACCTAAAAAAGTGGGGTGAACGCAATGGTGAAAAAAACATCCGGCGGGTCGGGGGAAGCGACAGAGAAGAGTAACCTCAATAAAAAAGAGTTGCCACCGGAACAACGTGAAGAACTGCTAAGCGTATTGAAAGCCCGTTTTGATAAATATATACATCGCCATGGAAGCATTGCATGGGCTGCCGTACAGGCACGGCTTAAAGCCGATCCTAAAAAACTGTGGTCACTTAACGAAATGGAACGAACTGGCGGTGAACCGGATGTTGTAGCTCATGATACAAAAACAGGCGAATACGTCTTTTATGATTGTTCAACGGAAAGCCCAAATGGCCGAAGGTCCCTCTGTTATGACCGTGAGGCGCTCAATTCAAGAAAGGAACATAAGCCACAAAATAGCGCACTTGAAATGGCGGCTTCCATGGGCATTGAACTTTTGACAGAGGCGCAATACCGAGAGTTGCAGAAGCTTGGAACGTTCGATACAAAAACATCGAGCTGGGTGAAAACACCGCCCCCCATTAGAAAACTCGGCGGTGCCCTCTTTTGTGATCGCCGCTACAGTCATGTTTTTGTCTATCACAACGGTGCGGAATCATATTACGCCGCAAGGGGTTTCCGTGGTGAGCTTCGAGTCTAATTTTGTATAGACGGTTTTTTGACAATTCAAAACACAAGTGACGCAATCCACGGAAGCGCAATGAACGTGCCAATGCTTGCGCCGATGTTCGTATACATGACAACAAGAAGTATGCGCGTTACTTTGTTTTGTTCAAAATCCCGGTAGCTGTTGAGATTATTGAGGCCTTCAAAATCTTTCACTTGAGGAAGGGACATCTTTGCCTGCGCAAGCCCTGAAAACCACCCTGCTGCAAGGAGCGGATGAAGCGTCGTAACGGGCGCACTTGCAAATGCCGCCGCAATGGCAATGGGATGCGCACGGGCAAGAAGCGCGCCAATCGCTGCCAGCGTGCCGGTTACAAGCGTCCACAAGATAATCGTATTGAGGCCGGCAGTAACGCCCTGCGTAAGAAATGCATAACCGATCAAGCCAAGGACAAGAAGTGGGATAACAAGTGTTATAAGGTGCAGGCCCGGCCTTTCCTTTGGAACGGTGATTATTTCCGCAATCGAATAATCCTGTGCAATATGCGACGCAATACCGTCAACGTGGCCCGCGCCGACCACTGCGACGATCTTGTTGCCTGACAGGTCACGGATCTTGCGCGCAATAAAAAGGTCGCGTTCATCAATAAGAACCTTTTTAATGGTCGGAAAATCGCGCCCGAGCTTTTGCAAAAGCGCGCTTAGCGTGTCGTGCTCCTTTAATTTCTCGACAGTCTGTTCGTTGATCTCCTGCCTGTTTGGGGAAAAGAGGCCCCCCACAAGGTCGGCAAGGAAACGAACCTTTTCCCAAAGAGTAAGGAAATGAAACGCGCGCTTAAGCGTGATACGGACATCGCGGTCAAGAAGTGCAACGGGTACCTTGTTCCTGCTCGCCGTATCAATTGCCTCAAGCATCTCGGAACCGGGTTTCTCATGAAGCCGCGCGCCGATCTGCCGCTGAAAGTTCTTAAGGATAAGCGTAAGGAGAAATACCCAGACCTGGCCGGTTTTTATGAGTTCCGCAACATTAAGCTCCTGGAATTTTTTTTCGTTCCGAAGTGCGTCATACCTGCCTGCGTCAAGCTCCACTCCCACGACATCCGGCTTCTGTGCCTCGATGGTCGCGGCGACAAGCTCACGGGATTTTTTTGAAACGTGTGCGGTGCCGACAAGGATGATCTCCTTTCCATTATAACTGACCCTTTTAAGTACCATGCCATTCGCCAAGTCATTCAAGTTTTACATGTATGAGGAGGCCGTCGTACGTAATGTTAAATCGCCGCAGTCCCGGAGAGGGCGTGTCAAGTATGACAGATTCCTCGAGTGGGAAACGCACCGTATCGACAATATCCGTATCGCCGCTTCTTGTAGATGCCTGGACAATGACTTCGCCGCCGCCCCCAAGGTTTCGCACCTCGACCTTCTTTACACGAGGAGGAATAAATATTTCCGCAACCACGGATGAATCCGTCCCCAGGTTTCCGACCGAATTTATGAGGTATGCAAGACGGGTTGAAACAAGTTCCGCCTGCACTTGGTAAAGTTGTTCGTAGCTCTCAGTACTCTTTAGGTAAATAGTAAATAAAAGAGGGATAAAAATAACGAGTATTGCCGCGATAATGACCATTAATTCAGTACTGATCTGCCCTTTCATGGTTCTTCCCGCTCTCGTTTCTTGAGTAGTTTTTTCATGCTTTTCTTCTTTGATAAAACAGTGGTAAGCTCATCCACGACGCGATCGACTGCGGTTTGAAGGTCGTATTCCTCACTTGAAACGACAATGTGCTCCTTATCTGCGGTAAGTGAAAGGTTGAGATGGTATACGGATTTCCCGCGCTTCGCATGCACGCTTACATCAGTTAATGAGAAAGACTTGGAAAATTTGGCGAGCTTTTCGCCGATTGTGTCTTTTATGTAATCATAACTTGCAAGGTCATCTTCACCAAGCCCGCTAATCACAAGAGGACGCTCATCCCTGCTTAGGGCCATAACTTCCTTAAAAAGATCAACTGCGGTCAGCACACCTGCCGGCTTTTTCCTTAGCAGAACAAGAATATGGGCGCTGTCATTCTGTACCATCTTTTGTGCTGCCTCCTGAAGCGATGCGCCTGCATCAATGGTAACGAGGTCGGGCCGCAAGAAATCTGAAATCCGGTGGTGGTCGGGCCGCCATATTTCCTTTATGAACTGTTCTCCTGCACGTCCCTTAGGCTCAGTAAATACAAGTGCAAGGTCGAGTGTTGAAAGCACGCCGACGGGTTGATCCTTGTCCATTACGACAAGATGGCGCGCGTTATATTCCTTCATGGCGCTTTTTACCTCACCGACGCTTGCATGGATGCCAATGGTGTATACTGGCGAGTTCATAAGTTCCGCCACTGCCTTTTTTGGAATTGCGTTAAATGTAAGAAGGTCATTAATAAGCTCAATACGGGTGCTCAAACCAAGGAGCTTGTTGTTTCGCTCTTCAAATACCGGAAGTGCCTTGAAATGGCCTGCCATAAACGCATGAACGCGGTCAAGGATAGAGCTCGTTGGATAAAGGAATGGTGCCTTTACGCACACCGTGTCGCATTTCGTCTTGCTTACATCAGCAAGTCCAAGACGGATATTACGGTCATCAATAATCCCCTGGTACGCCTTGCCCTTCATGACAACAACAGTGGTTCCGGCGCGTACCACTTCGCCAAGGGCCTTTGACACAGGTTCATCCGAATCAAATACACGGGTTGATTTTATATCCATAGCCATACCTCCTTTTGCCATCCGCAAATATATAAATACATAATACATTATAAAGAATTATGGCGACCAGTAGCGATGAACTCCCAATAGCAGTTACGGAAACACTACCGCTAAAACATGAACGGTTCAACCTGGACAAGATCATCACAAAGCCGACGTGGAAGGAAATACTCCTTGAGCTGATCGCAACAAGGCGCCTTGACCCTTGGAACGTGGACATAGTACTTATTGCGGAGGGCTTCCTAAAAAAAATACGCGAAATGGAAAAACTTGACCTCCTTGTTCCGGCAAACATTATCCTTGCGGCCTCGATACTTCTCAGGTATAAAAGCGATTACATACGGTTTGAGGAGCCGCAAGCAGAAGTTATCATGCCCCTTGACGAAGGTGAACGCGTGTTTGAAAGCGTACCCCAGCTTGAACTCTCTGCCCGCATCCCGCCAAAACGACAGATCACCCTTGACGAGCTTATGGGGGAAATGGAACGAGTGATCAAATATGACAACGGCGAACGTACCATACGGCAGCCAAAACCGATCGACATCGTGCACATTGCCGTGAAAGATTTTGACATTGACAAAAAAATGGAAGAAGTATTTGCACAAATAGAGACAAGTATAGACGAGCAGGGCTGGACCATGTTTTCGCGAATTATCCCAAAGAACGAACGTACTGAAATAATGTATGTGCTCCTTTCGCTTCTTCACCTTACCCAAAGCCAAAAGGTGGACATACGGCAGGACGAGATTTTTGGGGATATTTTTATCCAGGTATTAAAGGAGAAAAAGTAAAATAAAGTTGAGAAATAAGGGCAAAATAGACAAGTGCAATGAAAATATCCGTATATAGAGACTACTTACAATAAAGGAATAACGAAGCGGAGTTTCAGTATAGTCGGTTTTTAAAAAATAATGCCCATTATCAGGTGCAGGCTTTGTTTGGCTGATTGGAAAAAGATAAAAACGTAATAAAAATGAGAAAAAGGTCGATGGGCAACAATATATGAAAATGAAAATTCTCAGCTTTCATATCAAAAAAAAAACCGTTGCCAAAATAAAAAATTACGCCCGTGGAGCCTTTGGTTTTGATTTGACAATCTTCACGTTTGAAGGGGTCAAGAGCACCGCATCCTGTGAAAGAAGTGCAATGTCGCCATTCATTTTTGAAGCCTGCATTTTGAGGCTTGCAAGTATTCCCTTCAACCGATTTGGCTGCTTTGAAAGCGGAAATATATTCATGATGATGATGTTCTTGCTTGCGAGCTCCTTTACGGCTAGTTCCGCGTCGCCTTCGTTTCGTAAATCAATGCGCTTTACGTAAAAATCAGCAGGAGGATTAATGATGTCCCCTTCGCTATCGATCAATTCTTCGATATCGGGAACTTCCTGTGTTTCGTTTTTACCAAAAAGTTTATCTAACAAACCCATCGTACCACCCAATAATTATTATACCCGCTAATGTAATAATACAATTGATTTTTAAATGCTCGCCCCTCTGAGAGAAAATTGCATGAGTACTTAAAATTTTCCGTGCATAAAATAGTGATGGCAACGCACAAAATCGTAAAGCGTGACGGGCACGCATACATTGAATTGCCACCGCAATTCCTTAATGAGGAGGAAGTGGAACTATTCATGCTCCGTGACGGCTATTACTTGCTCACATACGCGCTTGCAACGCTTGGAACAACAAAACAACAAGAGATACCTGCTGAAAGGCCGGCCGGACGCGCGAAGGGCATAACGGATGCCGAGAAGGCGGTGCTGAAAAAAATGCTTGCCGTAAAGTTTGAACTGCGTACGCCGCCAAATATCCAAAAACAGCTTACTCCTGAAGAACGCCAGACGCTTGAAAACCTTGTCCAAAAGAATATGATAAATGTCTTCAAGAGCAAGAAATATCCCGAAGGGGTATACAACGTGCGGGATTCCGTGTACGGGATGCTTAAGGAAACGCCGGGACAACCGCGGGAGACACCGGATTACTTCATAACATCAGACCAAAAGGAGGCATACTTCTTTTCACAAAATGCAAAAAAGGCGGGGCACGACAAGGAGATAATCGCGGTGAAGGGGTTTGACGGCAGGTTTTATGCAGTTACAAAAAAATACCTTCAGCGAGTACAGCCGGTTATTAAAGATGCGCTCACAAGCGAAACCGAGCTAAGTAAAGTTGCAAAAAAGGCAGGCCTTGAACCTGAGGCGGTACGCGCAGTATTGACCATCCTTTCAGAGCGTGGCGAAGTAATAGAAAAGAGAAGGGACACGTTTGCGCTTGCATAAGTGGTAAAAGAAGTATTTTTATAAATATTTCTATTATAAAAAATAATATGAAAGAAACCATTCAAAGTCGTTTACATATTTTTAGAGGCTCAGTACGGAAAAGGATATCCGAAACATTAAAACCAACGGCAGAAGGTTTAATTCTCCCAAAGGCAGCCGTAAGCACTGCAGTGGTTGCTAAACTAAAAACAGCATATGGGGAATTTGATATGCTAGAACAAGATAATGCTATTGTCATAAACCCAGTATGCCTTGCTGATGAAAAGCTTGAAAAATTGATACTAGATTTGTTCTTTTTGATAAACAACCCAAACCTTCCTTTAGAAAATCTATCTAATTATTTAGATACGTACGACCCAAAAAATGATAGCCAAAGAGAACTCTTAAGGTTTGCAAATAAACTTTTGGGAGTTGCGCGGGATGATCCTGCACTTAAAGGAGGGTTGTTTATACAGGGGCGTGCGGGTGTTGGAAAAAGCCATATTGCAGTTGCAGTAACAAAAGAAGCGATAAAACTGGGATTAATAGCTCATTTTGTAAGTTCAGATAGGCCCGGGTCATCAGAATCTAAACTAGGCCCGGGCCAAGTATGGGTTATTGATGATTTTAATAATGGATACGGAAACGGGGCACATCTCTTTAAAAGTGTGATACTAAATGCACATGAAAGGGGAGGAGTGGTATTTGTAACAAGTAATTCAACTTACGAAAAGTTACTAGATGAAATGTTTCCGGCGTATTCAGGACCTCATCCAGAAAGGCAGCGATATGAGGACCGAACAAGAGGGATGTTTAAAGTGCTAAAAATTGAAGGGGATAGCCATAGGGAGGAACATGCATGGTGGAAAGGCTAGACCCACTCTTTTTAAGAAGTTAGCCCATTATATAGTCTAAAACTGGTTAGTTGGATTACTAGGTGTTATTTAACGAACTAGTTTTGGAAAATAAGTTTTGGTCAAACTTCCCAATTGTTCGGGTTCGAACAATGGGCATCATGTCCGTGCTACGGACATGCTTGTTCCTAAAAGTTTGAAGCAGGGATGGCAGAGTCCGGTCAAATGCGCGGGACTTAAGTTGCGCCTTTTCAAAAAGGCGCCCCAAAATTGGTTCGCTAAATGCGAAATAAGTTATCCCGTGACTTAGTGTCTGCGACGGTTCAAAGGCTTTTTGACTTCAGCATTTCTGATGGCAAAAACCCTGGAAAAAGCCCTGAGGGTCAACTCTGATCCTTTTGGTTTTTGGGTCAAGCCTTTTTGATACTAGAAAACTAGTTGATAGTAAAAAGGCTTGAACTGATAATCCGTCTCCCTGCATTTTATTTTCTCTTTACTGCATGCTTCGTAATCTCAACCGAGCACGAGTGGTGTTTTTTGCAAAAATCCTCGCAACGCTGCGCGATATCCTTTTCAGAGTATGCAAAGCCGCATGATTCACAGACGAAAACGCTGCCTTCGTTACAGACCTCTTGTTTCACCATTGCAATCGCCTTACAAAATTTTCGCATTCTTTCCGTCAAAATAAACTGTCTCCTCATACCGTAAGCCGTAGTCGTCAAAATAAACTGCCGGCTCAATTGCAACCGTGGCTCCGTTGATCGGATCCGTCGATTTTTTTCCCAAGCGCGGAGCCTCGTGGACTTCAAGGCCGATACCGTGACCAATGGAATGAATCATTTCAGGAAGTGAAAATTGTTTGATAAGTTGGGCGCTGTAAAGTGCAACACCTTTTCCCGTTTTTAATTTTGGCATGTTCGAAACGATTGAGCGGGTCATTTTAATTAGTTGATTATAAATTCGTTTTCGTTCAGTATTCTTTTTTGTATTTTTTAAGAAAAAACATCTTGTCAAATCAGCGCAATACTGTTTGTACCTCACGCCATAATCAATAAGCACCATTTCGCCAAGCTTTACATCCCCGCTTCGATAATGGGGGAAGCGTGCGTTTCTGTCTGTTGCGACGATCGGCTCAAATGCCGGCTCGCAGCCATGCTTTAGGGTTTCAATAAGGAGGTATTTTTTTATATCGACCTCAGTTTTCATTTTTGAAAAATCGATGGAATTGAATATTTTTTTGGTGATCGACACGGCGCGGGCAATTTTTGAAACTTCGTCTTTTCTTTTTGTTGTCCGTGCACGCGCGAAAAAATCGCTTTCGTCACGAAGTTTACACATTGTTTTTAAGCGCGCCGCAAGGCGTAATGTGATTGTGGTCCCATCGATTCCAACCGCCTTATTTTTTAAGAGCGGCTTGAGCGTTTCAAGTACGCTTCCTTCATACACGACAACGTCCCCATTAAATCGCTCTTTTGCCAATTTTTCATTGAGGCGCGGCACAATAAGCGTCTTTTTTCCATTTTCCAAAAGTAAAAACGCATGGTCAATGTCCATGCCTGCATAATAATAGAAGTTCGGATCAAACGCCTCGCCGCGATACAAAAGAAGTGGATGCATGAAAATTGAACGCAAATAAGGAATAAAAACTAGGCGGATAGAACCTTTTTCAAAAATTCCCCTGTATAACTTCGCTTGTTCCCTGCAAGCTCCTCAGGGGTACCGGTTGCAATAATTTCGCCGCCCCCACTGCCGCCTTCTGGCCCGAGATCAATGATATAATCGGATGATTTGATCACATCTAAATTGTGCTCAATAATGAAAATCGAGTTGCCCTTGTCAACCAAGCGATTCAGTACTGCAATAAGCTTTTTCACATCCTCAAAGTGAAGGCCGGTTGTGGGCTCGTCAAGAATATATACGGTATGCCCCTTGTTTGACTTTGAAAGCTCGCGAGTGATCTTGATGCGCTGCGCTTCGCCGCCTGAAAGCGTGACTGAGGATTGCCCAAGCTTGATATAGCCAAGGCCGACATCGATTAACGTGCGAAGTTTGCGTTCGATGCGCGGAATGTTCTTGAAGAACTCATATGCCTCCTCGACACTCATGTCAAGGACATCTGCGATGGTCTTGCCCTTATATGTGACAAGAAGCGTTTCGGAATTGTACCGCTTCCCCTTGCACACCTCGCACTGAATATACACGTCTGGAAGGAAATTCATTTCAATCTTGATTTGTCCGTCGCCTCTGCAGTTTTCGCAGCGTCCGCCGAAGACGTTAAATGAGAAACGCCCAAGGTCGTAGCCAAGCTCCTTTGCCTCTTTTGTTGCCGCAAACAGTTCGCGCATATAGTCAAACACCTTTGTGTAGGTCGCGGGGTTGCTTCGGGGGGTTCGCCCAATCGGCTCCTGGTCAATGTTGATGACTGCGTCAATCGGAACATTGTATGAAATACGCGCGTGCTTACCGACGCGAAGCACTGAGGAGTATATCGTTTTCATAAGCTGTGCATAGAGGACGTCGTGGACGAGTGTCGACTTGCCACTCCCACTTACGCCGGTAATTGCGCAAATGACGTGCGTGGGGAGTTTTATATTTATTTTTTTGAGATTATGCTCCTCGACTCCTTCTAAGAATATTGCCCCCTTTTGGATACGGCGTATTTTTGGTATGGGGATCGTGAGATTTCTTGAAAGATACTGGCCGGTAAGGCTTTTTGGATCCGTTTCGACATCACGGGGCGTACCTTCTGCAACAATAGTGCCACCGTGAACGCCTGCGCCAGGGCCCATGTCAACAAGCCAATCAGCTGCACGCATCGTGTCCTCGTCATGTTCAACAACTAAGAGCGTGTTTCCCAAATCACGCAAGCGATGGAGCGTGTCGATCAATTTATGGTTGTCGCGCTGGTGTAGCCCGATTGACGGTTCGTCAAGCACATAAAGCACACCCATAAGGTTTGAGCCGATCTGTGTTGCAAGCCGGATGCGCTGTGCCTCGCCGCCTGAAAGCGTCCCCGCGCTTCTGGATAAAGTAAGGTAGCCGACGCCGACGTTTACAAGGAATGCAAGACGTGAATCGATTTCCCTTAGTATGAGGCGCGCAATTTCTTTTTCCTTATCCGTAAGCGTAATCGACTTAAAAAAAGCATGTGTATCGACGATTGCCATCTCAGTAACATCGCTGATTGATTTTTCATTGACCCACACAAAGAGCACTTCCTTCTTAAGGCGCTTTCCGTTGCATGCCGGACAATCGCTTGAACGCATAAATTTCTCCATTTCTTCCCTTCGGTACTCGGATTCGGTCTGCTTGTACAAGCGCTCTGCCTGCGGTATGACCCCTTCCCATCCGTTTTCCATATGCATGCTTGCGCCATTGCTCCATCTGCCGTAAAGCGGCTTGGTAATCCCGTACAATAATGCGTCAAGCTGCTTTTTGCCAAATTCAGACAGTGGCGTATCAAGATCAAAGCCCGCCTCCTTGCCAACGATACGCAATTGTTGGGCACGCCACGTTAAATCAACATTTCCATAGATTGCGAGTGCGCCCTCGCGTATTGTCTTGCGTTTGTCAGGGATGATAAGATCAGGATCAAACTCCTGCTTAAACCCTAACCCATGACACGCCTCACACGCACCAAAGGGAGAGTTAAAGGAAAACATACGCGGCTGCAGTTCCTCAAAACCGATCTCGTGATCCGGGCACGTCGCAAGCGTGGTGAAGAGCTTTTCCCCCCATATTTCCCCTTGCTCGTAAAGCACAACTACAATACCTTTTGCAAGCACGGTTGCGCTTTCAAGTGCCTGGTGGAGGCGCGAAAGCGTTTGTTTGTCCTTAGCCACCTGGATTCGGTCGACGACAATTTCAATGGTGTGCTGCTTGTAACGGTCAAGCGTTAATTTCTCGTCAGTTTCCTTTATTTCGCCATTGACGCGCATACGTGTAAATCCTTGCTTTTTAAATTGGTCGCCGATCCGCTCGTAGGTCCCTTTTTTCTTCCGGATGACAGGTGAAAGTATTTGTATCCGCTTTCCGTCAAAGCGTTCGAGAACCTGGTCGCGAAGCTGTTCTATCGTTTGCGGCTTAAGCGGCTTTTCACATGCAGGGCAGTGCGGCGTGCCGATACGGGCAAAAAGGAGACGGAGATAGTCGTATATTTCAGTAACCGTGCCGACTGTTGAACGCGGGTTCTTTGAAGTCGTTTTCTGCTCAATTGAAATTGCAGGAGAAAGTCCGTCAATTGAATCAACATCCGGCTTATCCATGACGCCTAAGAATTGCCGTGCATATGCGGAGAGCGATTCGACATACCTGCGCTGCCCTTCAGCATAAATGGTATCAAACGCAAGCGTTGACTTGCCCGACCCTGAAAGGCCGGTAATGACAATGAACTTGTCACGCGGCAGCGTAACGGTGATGTTTTTGAGATTGTGTTCTCTTGCGCCTCGTACGATTATGTCTTTCATAAAAGTCAATCCGTTAAAAGTGAGTATTCACTTCTTTTTGGAGGCGTTATAATAAAAAACAACGCCAAACAAAGGTTTTAACCCATCTACAACAATCATCAATCACAAAGAATATAAATTTTGAAGCATTGATGGAACTTTATAAATACGTCCTCAGTTCCGCAGCCTCATCCCGTAACCGGATTGCCTCTTCAAATTGCAAGCTCTCTGCGGCAATCTGCATCTGCGTTTCAAGCTCAACAATCTTCTTATGCAGTTCCTCTTTAGAAAGGGTTGTTTTTCCCTTCTTGGTAATCTTACGAATCGGGCTTGCCTCAATTTCAGGGTCAAGCGCAACCTGGGATATATTTTTGCGAATTGTCCGTGGGGTAATGCCGTGCTTTTTGTTATATTCAATCTGCTTTTCACGCCTTATTTTTGTAGTTTCAACTGCCCCTTTGATCGAGCGCGTAATCGTATCTGCATAGAGGATGACCCGCCCGCGCTCATTGCGTGCCGCCCTTCCTATAGTCTGGATAAGTGAACGTTCATTCCGTAAAAATCCTTCCTTGTCCGCATCAAGTATTGCAACAAGGCTTACCTCTGGCAGATCCAATCCTTCACGCAAGAGATTGACACCAACAAGGCAGTCAAACACCCCTAAGCGCAATTGCTGGATGAGTTTATTACGCTCAATCGTATCGATCTCAGAATGAAGGTACTTAGCCTTTACATCCTTCTCATTTAAGTAGCGTGCAATCTCCTCAGCCATCTTCTTGGTGAGTGTGGTAACAAGAACGCGTCCTTTTTGTGCAACCTCTTTACGAATTTCTTCGATTGCATTATTTACCTGGTTTGTAAGTGGCCGGATCTCGACACTTGGGTCTAGGAGGCCGGTTGGCCTGATGATTTGTTCAACAACTTGCCCCGAAATTTTCAATTCATACTCAGCAGGAGTTGCAGATACGAAGATGACATGATTGAAATACTTTTGAACTTCTTCAAATTTAAGAGGCCGGTTGTCAAGCGCACTTGGGAGCCTAAACCCATAGTCTACCAGGGTCTGCTTTCGGGAGCGATCGCCCTTGTACATGCCGTGGAGTTGGGGGACAGTAACGTGTGATTCGTCGATAACAAGAAGAAAGTCCTTTGGAAAGTAATCAAGCAGGCAAAAGGGAGGTTGCCCTTCGCTTCGGTTTTCAAAATGCCGCGAATAGTTCTCAATGCCATTACAGTAGCCAAGTTCCTGGATCATCTCCAAATCATAGAGCGTGCGCTGCTTTAGGCGGTGTGATTCAAGTAATTGAAGTTGTGGCAAGCGTTCTTCAAGCTCTGCCTTAATGGAAGTTACTGCATTGGCAAGTTCATCATCACTGACCATATAGTGCTTTGCAGGGAAAATAAGGAGCTGGTCGCTCCTAAATTTTTCAGTATAGTTGATCGGGTCTAGGGTGCGGATGGACTCAATTTCATCACCAAAATACTCAATGCGGATGATGTCCTCATCATAGCCAAGGATAAGGTCGATAACGTCGCCCTTTACCCGAAAACGGCCTGGCACAAGCGCTGCGTCATTTCGTTCGTATTGTAGGTCGACAAGGCGGGAAATGAGTTCGCTGCGGACAATTGATTTACCTTTTTTAACAAGGATGCTGAATTTTTCAAAATTCGCAGGCGAACCTAAGCCATAGATGCATGAGACGCTCGCAACAATAATAACGTCCCGACGAGACAAAAGTGACGCGGTCGCGCGCAAGCGAAGCTGCTCTATTTTCTCATTAACCTTTGAATCCTTCTCGATATACGTATCGGACGCAGGCAGGTAGCTTTCAGGTTGGTAATAGTCATAATAGGAAACGAAATATTCAACCCGATTATTTGGAAATAACTCCTTAAACTCCAGAAAAAGTTGTGCTGCAAGCGTCTTATTGTGCGCAAGCACGAGTGTTGGCATTTTAAGCTGCCTAATGACGTGTGAGACGGTAAAGGTTTTACCTGAGCCGGTAATGCCAAGAAGCGTCTGAAGGCTATGCTTTTGCGCCCCTTCCACGAGCTTCTTTATTGCATCAGGCTGCGAGCCCATCGGCATCTTGTCAGTAACAATCTCAAAATCCATGTGCATCAACTAAGTGGCATACGCCTTATTTCTTTCTGGCGCAATAGCCTATTATATGAAATTGCAAATCGGTGCGCCTCGTTTCTGACCTGCTCAAGAAGAAGAAGCCCGCGGGATTTTTGGTCAAGAAGGATCGGTGCTGAATCAGGCCGTACATATATGGACTCAAACTCCTTTGCAAGGCCGATACACGGGACATTCACGTTCAATTCCTCAAGACTCTGGAGCGCAAAACGTAGCTGCGGCGAACCACCATCAATGACTATTAAATCGGGGAGCGCTTTTTTCTCGTCAAGTAAGCGCCTATAGCGTCGATACACGACCTCACGAATCGATGCAAAATCATCCTGATAAGATACAGTCCTAATTTTGAAGCGTCGATACTGGGATTTATTTGCTTTTCCATTCCTGAACTGGACCATCGACCCGACGATAAACTGATCTCCAGTATTCGAAATATCAAAACACTCGATGACGTGCGGAATGGTTGGAAGCGATAAGGCGTCTTGAAGTTCCTGCAATGCAGGGTATTCTGAGACAAGCTGCATCTGTGCATTCTTATATGCAATGGCAAGGAGCTCCTTTTTTGTTCCTTTTTGTGGGACTGTAATGGAGATAGTTGAATTTCCCTGATTTTCCTTCTTAAGTGTCGAAAGTGTCTCAAGCACAAGGGACTGGTTAGGTAGCTCGGATGCAAGAAGTAGTTCCTGCGGGATCGGGTTTGAGGCATAATAGCGGATAATAAAATCCTCAAAGAACTGCTCGCCTACTTCTTGTTTTGAATAGAGGAACGGCTGGAGTTGGGTGATGACCCCCTTCTGGATCTTGAGGACGACAAGTGCGATTTGAGTTCTCGAGCTATCGATTACAATAACATGTTGGTCGTACGGAATTGAAGTTTCGACAACCTGTTTTTCCAAAAGCCCTTCAAGCGCCTGGTAGTTGTCGCGATATTCACGCGCCTTTTCATAATTTTTATTTTTTGATGCGTTGTTCATCCCTTCTTTATACTGGGCGATTAGCTCGTTTACGTTCCCGTTAAGGACCCGGACCGCGTCGCGGACATTTTTACCATACTCATCACTCGAAATGCGCGCAATGCACGGGGCAGAACACATCCCAATGTCAAAATAAAGGCAGGGCCGCTTTGGCATAGTGGTGCAGCTTCGTATCTTATAGACGCGTTTAATGACTTCCATAAGCCTGTTTCGGTATTGGGCTGAAGTAAACGGCCCAAAACGCTTTCCCTTGTCTTTTTTGTTTCGTGAGACAAAAATACGCGGGAATTGACCATCAGAAAGCATGATCCACGATAAACGTTCGGCATCCTTAAGCTGGATATTAAATGGCGGCCGGTGATTTCTAATAAGACGAGCTTCCAAAATCCATGCCTCGCGCTCGTTGCGAACAGCAATTGTTTCAAGATGTGCAATATTCGCCACAAGTTCAGCCGTTTTTCCCGTTTGTGTACCGTTAAAATAGGATGAAACGCGTTTCTTTAGGTCCTTTGCCTTGCCGATGTATAATATTTCGCCCTCGCTATTCTTATAGATATAGCAGCCCGGCTCGTGCGGAATAGTATAGAGAGAAAAGTCAATCACACTGTATGTATGAAAAGGAAAAAATAAATGGGTTTGCCAGAGCGCCTACCTGGGAAACCCAAGCGCCGCTTTCTTCATTTTATATGCAAACTCCATAAGGAGTCTGAGGTTCTCGATATCTGCACTATTGTAGCGGATAAGCGTTTCAAGCGCTCCGCTGTCGCCTTTCTTATACTTACGCCAGAGACGAACTGCATCAAATCCAGTAAGGTGTGCTATATCGCCATCACGCTCAAACCCGAATTCTTTCTCAATCTTCTTAAGCCCGCCCTTGTACCCGAGTGATCGAAGAACAAACCGTAAATCAATATGAAGTAAGGGGATTTGGATTTCAGGAACTTGTGCGCGCAAAAATGGGATATCAAACATCGTCCCGTTAAATGTTATGACTGCTTTATATGGCGCGAGCGCATGCGGGAGTTCGTCGATATTTTTTCCTTGTACGAACGTTTTGGTCGTTTTTCCATCATATAAGCCAACAACAGTTACCTCGCTATGGTGCGGCACAAGACCGGTTGTCTCAATATCTAAAAATACAGTTTTCTCTGCAAAGTGGGGCCATGAGCGCCATGTCTCTTTTGATGGAATAACTGATGAAAAATAGGTGCTGTTTAATTCATGGAGCGCCACTTTTGATGAGAAAATTTCGGGGATAAATCGGCTAAATTTCGCATGGTTCTGACATGTGTCAAGAAACTGATCCCATGTTCTGATCCCTTCTTCCCATAATTTTAATTCAGTTTTTTGTCCTACTGACGGAAGATGAATGAATGTGTTTTCGAGCATGTGACTGTTTATCAGACAAATGATAAAAAGCTTTATGCGCTCTGAAGCGATTTCCATTCAACTAATCCAAAAAAGAAAAGAGGCCGTCGAACGCGATCAACGATTCCTGGATGAGTCAAGATTATTTTTTTTCGTGCCTTAAAATTCTTAAACTGTGAAATACCTTTTTTGGTACCCCCGATTTCAATAATCGTATCGGCAAAAAGATAATCTGGTGTCTTGCCTCCACGTGTAGATTTTAAATAAAAATACTCCTGACCTGAAAAGCGGAGTGTTTCAACAAAAAAATCCTCACGAAGTGCGCCAATACAGTCGTCTTTACTTTTGTAAAGTAATCTAAATGGAAGGGAAAGAAGTATTTTAGGTTCCTTAAGTACATTTGTTCCGGTAGGGAATACCTGTGTAAGCACAAACGACTGTTCAAGCAGTTTTACATATTTTTCTGCCTTATATTTTGTAATACCCAAATTGCGGCTTAGTGATGTATAATTTAGATCTTCTGCAGGTGATTTACCAATAAATGAAACGATATTTCTGATGTCGCGGATTTCTTCTGGTACAATAAGACCTGCTTTTGGCAGATCATTTGCAATGATACGTTCAAGCATAGTACTAAATAAGGACATATAATCACTTTTTCCAAGAGTGAATGGATAACTCCTTCCGACTAGGTACGATTCGAATAGTGTCTCGTACGTAAGCACTTTTCCATAATATTCCCGTGATTTTTTCTCCTCAAACAGGTGAGCAAAAGAAAATTCTGGAATAATTTCGCCTTTTTCGAATGTAATAAATTCTCTAAAGGTAAATGGCGGACACAATACAATTCGTACGCGTCGCGAAAGGTCAACTGCCGCCTGTGATAGTGAAAGTGCAACTGAGCCACTAAAGATAACCATAATTGCAAGTACATCAAATATTTTTTTTAGATCTTCCTGAAAACGAGGATAAAACTGTATTTCATCTAAAATAAGATATCGGACCCCGCGACTTTCTAATTCCCTTGCAAGTTCGTAGAGTGACGGAACGGAACTGTTGTCAAGTGAAACGTAGAACGCGTTTTCCGTTTCAGCCAAGAGCTGCTTTAAAAGAATTGTTTTTCCGACACCTCGCGGTCCAACAAGACCGATAAAAATACGCTCGTTAAGGTGAGAACGAAGATACGAATAGATTGATCGCTTTTTTGTATAGCGCTTTCCTTCTTCGCGCGCCTTTTCGTTGAGTTCGATTAATTCCTGCTGCATAGAAATATAATAAATAGAAAACATTAAAATACTATCATTTTAGTAAATTCATTGACCAGAATGATAGTCATTTTAGTCAATTGATTTGACAAAATGTAATTAGCTAAAAGGCTCGTCGAACTTCGCAATAATTCTTTTTCTCAATTTGTATGTATTTGCAAATTCCGCATATGCAAGCCAGCCCCCAAGACTTTGTAAGATTTATAAAAGCATCTTTTGCCATTATTATAAACTAATTCGGCCCAGTACCCGAAGCTTACTGCCCAATGCAGATAGCTCACGGCTGTTACACCATCCCAATCTTCGCACGCGATTTCATAGTAATTGTGCGAAGGTCAGCCTGTTTAGAGCGTAAACGCAATACCTTGTCATTCGTGCAAACAATAGCACGGTGCTCTTTAGCATAATTCAAAATCCACTTGTCTACGTGCCCCTCTGATTCTACATACGTAATCCATTTTTCATGTGCGTCAAGTATCTTAAGCGCAAGCCGCGCCCCAAGTGCATGCCTGCCCTTGTGATTTGCAATTTTTTCAAGCTCTGTCCGCACACCGGTTGGGACGATAACATCATATGCCCCTTCTACGAGTTGATGAAGCTCTGAAAAAATATCAATATGGAACTGATATGGGATAAGGAGGAAATTCGTATCGAGGATTACCTTTTTTTTCATGGTAATACTTCAAGACGAAAAAATATAAATAGGCCGATTCAGCCAAGGGGCGTTTTCTTGTGACGGACTTACGTGCAGTTACTGTACCTGAAGCGCTTCCTTTGCCTTTTCATAATCCCCTGGTGCCGGCTTTACCGCAACTTCGGTAAATTCATTTGAACGCGTCACGATATAGACGCTTTGAAGGTTGACATTGCGTGCCGCAAGCTTTCGGGTTATTTTGCCAAGCTCGCCGGGACGGTTATGGAGCCTAAGGACGATGATGTCCGACTCGGTGACACGTATTGAAGGGAGCCTGGAAAGTGTCTTCTTTGCGGTGGCGCTGTCGTTTGTGACAAGGCGGAAAATTGCCGAATCCTCGTGTTCCTGCGTTGAGATTGCCTCGATATTGACGCCTATCTTGCCCAATGCCTCTGCGATGTCGGCAAGCGTGCCTACTTGGTTCTTTGATATGATTGTCAGCTCTTTCATAAGACCACCAAACCCAATAATATAAGGAATTACTTATTAAAAACAGTTTGTCTCATATTAAAGTGAATTACTATGGTAAACCACGAACAGGTAATGGAAGCGCTTTCCACGGTTGAAGACCCAGAAATAGGAATAAACATAGTTGACCTCGGACTCGTGTACGACGTATTCATCAATGAACTTCACAAGAAGGTAGTCGTACGGATGACACTTACTACTCCTGCGTGCCCGCTCTTGGGACAAATTGTTGCAGAGATAGAGGACAAGGTAAAGGCACTTGGTGCAAAGGAAGTGACCGTAGACCTCGTGTGGGACCCGCCGTGGAACCCTGAAAAGATGAGCGAGCGCGCGAAGATGATGCTTGGGATTGTATGAAAAAAGCGAGCAATTGCAAAACGGCATGGCATTAAGTGATCGGTCACTATGAAACTCACATTTTTTGGCGGTGCGGGAGAAGTGGGACGGAGTTCTTTTCTTCTAGAAGACAAAGAGAAAAACCTCCTTCTTGACTGCGGCATAAAGCTTGGTGAAAAAACCGAATACCCGCTTATCGGGGACAGCGAGCTAAAACGCATAGACAACATTTTTATTTCACACGCACACCTTGACCATTCGGGCTACTTGCCGCACGTATTTGCACGCGACAGAAAAGCGAATATATTTTTAACAAAACCAACGCGCGACCTGCTTGGTGTTCTCTTAAGCGACTACCATCGCCTGCAAAAGGAAAAGGATGAACCAAACAAGTTCAGCCAAAAGGACGTGAACTCAATAATGGAAACTGCTTCAATTGTTGAATTTGGCACCCCTGCTGCGATACCGTTTGAAAGCACGCTTCATAATGCCGGCCATGTGCTTGGAAGCGCAATGCTTCGGATCAATGAAAAAAACGGCATCCTTTATACGGGGGACATATGCGTTCGTAATACGCGCATTCTTGATGGGTGCGAACGAAATATCGCGGCAGAAACGCTTATTATTGAGAGCACGTACGGAAACAAGGAAGATACGATTCCAAGCTACAAAGAAGCTGGTGCGAAACTTGTTGCAAGCATAAACAAGACGCTTGACGCAGGCGGGCATGTGATTATCCCAAGTTTTGCAATTGGACGGGCGCAGGAACTCCTCCTCATGCTAGATGATTATATGCGAAGTGGCGCACTCCGAAAAGCAAGTATATTTGTTGAAGGCATGATAACAAAGGCACTCCGTATTTATCGCCATAACGCATATTATGCAAATGAGGACATCAAAAAAAGAATCCTCATGAGCGAGGACGACCCGTTCAAAAGCAAGTTCTTTCATGTATCTCGAAGCAAGGAACGGCTTGACGTACTCCGCGAGCCATCGATAATCGTTACAACATCGGGTATGCTTACTGGCGGGCCGGTTCACTTTTATTTAGACAAGCTTGGGAACGACCCAAAAAACAAGCTCATATTTGTAGGATACCAGGCAGAAGGGACGCCGGGGCGAAAAATCATTGAGGGCGAACGCGAAATCATGCTTGGCCCCAAGGGAAAGGAACATGCGCTTAAGATCGGCCTCCAGGTTGAATCGGTCAGGATGTCCGGGCATGCTGATTACAATGAGCTTCTCCAATTTATAAAAAGCGTACGGAACCTAAAGCGCGTCATTCTTGTCCATGGCGAAAAGCAGGACCTCCGAACGGCATTGGAAAGAAAATACGAAGTCATAGCCCCAAAACTTGGGGAGACGATCTCGTTTTAGATAAAGTCCTGGCATATCTGGTCCGAAACAGTTACCTGAACACTGCAATCTGCTTGTGGGTCTGAATCGATATTTGCACTAACCGTCCCTTGTCCCGAAGTTGTGCTGGCATCGATGACAATAAATTCATCCCCGCTTGACACAAAAGATCCCACGCTCGGATCAACAGTAAAGACAGGATTATTGCACACTTCATTTAGCTCATTAGGACACCTTAAACCAAGGCGTATAGAGCCGCCTGTTCGGACCTCAGCTACAGATGGAATAAATGTACAATCATCTGAATCCTGGCCTGGCGGTGGCGGGGGTGGCCGGCCATTGCCAAGCGTAATTTGTGCATTGCAGATAAGCCCCTGGCTCGTAGTTGCCGTAAGCGTGCCGCTTCCGGTGGATGCCTGTGCAACAACGGATGTAGAAGTATCAGTTGAACTTGCAATGACTGCGGGAATGCCCTGGCTTAATTTCCATTGGGTCATGCCAAAGCAAGGTTGTGGGACGCCACCGGTTCCAAAGCACTCAAGGGCAAAGGAAGCAGTCTGGCCTTGGCCAATGGTGGCTGTCGCAGGGTTGATCGCACATGAAGGTGCAGCAGGCGGTGCCTGAACGGTGATCGCCGAAGTGCACGAAAATGAATTTGCACGTGCCGTAAGCGTGCCGCTTGAGCCAGGTGCCGAAGTTGGTTGCAGTTGTGCACCAAGTGAGTTACGCTGGAAAAAGTTCGCGGTGATCCCTGAGACGGACCAAGTAAGCTGTGCCGGACATGGAACAACGAGGTTGGCAGCATCGCGGCAGGTAAGGCCAAAGAACTGAACTGAGTTCTGAGGCACTGCAGCCTGGCTTGGGTTGATTACGCATGAAGTTGCCTGCGCAGGAAGCGGCTGAAGCGTGATTTGTGCGCTACACGTAAGGCCTTGACGGCTTGTGATTGCGTCAAGCGTGCCAGTGCCTGCCGGACCTTGTGCAAGCACTGTTGCAGAGGTGGCGCTCTGTATTGTAATACTTGCCGGAAGACCGGTACTTAACCTCCATTGGGTATTTGGAGGGCATTGTTGGGGCGCACCTGCCGGATCAAAACATTGTAAGCTAAATACCTGACTTTGGGTTTCAGAAATAATGGCAGGGGAAGGGTTAACCGTACAAAACGGGATCCCCCGTGCGCCTACTGCAACAGATGCAGTACAAGAAAAACCATTTCCGCTTGCTACCACGTCCCCAACCGAACCGGGAGGTGAACTGATCTGCACCTGCGCACCCGTATCGCTTCGTTGTAAAAATGAACCGCTCAATCCGGCTGAGAGGGCCCAATTAACCTGTGAACAAGGGACCGTTGCACCGCTTTGGGAAGTGCAGCTTACTCCAAAAGTTTGTATGCCATTCTGTGTAACTGTTGCACTTGAGGGAGAAAGTGTGCATGCGACGGCCTGTTGCGAAACCATAGTTACAGCTGCACTACATTGGATGTTTCCCTCGCCCACGCGTGCATTGACGCTTCCCGTACCTGAAGGGGACGTAAGCTGGACACGTGCATGAGTATTGTCTCGGCTGACGAAATTGCCCATAACCCCGTTTATAGACCATGTTACGCCCAGACAGGGAATGCTTGCATTTGTGGCATCCGAACATTGGATGTCAAAACGGGTCGGCGGGTCAGTAACCCGCGCATTTACTGCTGAAGGGATGAGCTGGCACGAAGTAACCGTTGGCTGGCCTGGGCCGGGGATAAAAAGGCCTGCACTACATGCTGCATTATCTACAGTAGCCGACAGTGTGCCGCTTCCGCTTGTTGAGGTAACGGTCACAAATGCAAGGTTTGCCTGGTCATTGGGTGTTACACTACCCCGAAGGCCAGTAAGTTGCCACTGTTCATTATTGCATTGTGTGGGCGTGCCCACCTGATCCCGGCATCGAATGTCGAACTGTTGTGCCTGGTTTGGCTGCACATTTTGCGGGTTTGGCGTTATGGAACAAAATGCCGCCGGCTGGACTGGTGCAGGACGCGCAGTGATGGTTGAGTGGCACGAGTAACGGCCATCAACGGTTGCATTTAGTATTGTCGTCCCTGACGAGGCAAGCATCTGAAGGGTTGCCTGCTGGTTGTCCTGTGAGGCAATTGTGCTTTGTGCCCCTGTTGCGCTCCACTGGACATTCTGGCAACTTGGAAGCGGGTTGTTGTTCCCGTCAACACAAGTTATGGGGAAGCTTCTGATTTCGTTCTGACGCATGGCAGTGCTTGCAGGGGTGATAAAACAGCTTTCCTGCTGCGGAGTTACATCGCCGCGAACATTATATGTAACGATAAAGTTCCGGACGTCTGGCTGAAATGACGAGCACGTGGGACCTTGTGCCCTATATGAGAACGTAATATCTGCAAGACTTGTTTGCCCACTTGGAACGCCGCCGGTTGCCGGATTGGTGAGGATAACGCATAAATCTTCGAAACCAAATCGTATGATATTCTGGTTAAACCCGTTAAGAAAAGGACAAGGCGTAACCTGGAGCGGGGCATTTACGCTGACGCCGGTTGCCTGTACCGTAACGTCACCGGTATTTCGCACATTGATGACAATGCGCTGGGACTGTCCAGGTGCAAGCTGGATCGTTGATCCTGCTTGAGGGGTTACTGAGTTTACTGAAAGGGCTGGCTGTATGTCCTGCACATGGATAGTGGTTTGAAGCGTCGGCAATGCAAGGGAATATTCAGGGGCATTTGCATCGCCAGTTGCCGCAGTCCTGCCGTATATACGCTCGTGATTATAATTAGCACACTGGGGGTAACGAATAATGCCAAGACAACCCTCTACATCGAATTGTGAGTCGATCGTATAGGTGCCTTCCTGGGTAAGTAAGATACCGCCATGGGAGAACACAGTCCCACTTGTTGTTTGCCGCTGCCGGTTTGCAACAGTGGTCGTTCCACGGCGAACGGTAATGCTGTCTTCACCAGTACAGATAAAATTAACGTCCCCGCGCCTATTTGACTGGCTACCCCAAACAACTGAGTCATACTCTACTGGTTGAGGTGCAAGCGAGCCCTCCTGCCCGTAACAGGACTCTGAAGCAGTGCAGAGGTCTTCATCAATAAACGTATTGTATGCATTGGTACTCCATAACACAGGCTGATTCTGGTTTATGGACGAATATGTCGGGATATACGTACATGCCTGATTAAGCGTGTAACCCGGAGGCTCTGGAATGCGGTTGCCTGCAAAACCGTTTCTTACAGCCCAATAGGATAGGATATTATCCTGAACCGTTATAACCCCCGGACAAATAACTGCCCCATCCGACAGGCTGCTGCCGCTCGTACCGCCGGAAATCACATTGGATGAAGTAGAAACGGTGCTTGAATAGATGTGGTCAAAATTAGTCTCAACGTTACTATATGACGCAGAGGGAACGGTATTAATACGATATAAGCGCACGTTGTCTGCAGGCGTTGTAGCGGTTATGGAAAATCCGCTTGCTAAAAGTACGAAAAATACAATGCCCACCAATACTACGTTAAAATGTCTTGCCACTAAAATCCACCTGGAGGATACCTCCAACAAACAGTTTATTTAACTCAGGTAAAGCGCCAAGCGTTGCAGCGCTTTGTTTTGTAATATCAAATCCCAGTGTGAGTCCCCCGTTATATGTATAAACAAGACCGCCGCCGATAAGCTCGTCGCCTATAATAAATCGCCCGCCAAACGTATGGGCTGATCCTTGGAGTTTTGCACCCACTGAAAGGGTTTTGTCAGCAACGGGGAGTGCCCGCCCGCCGCTTAGGACAAGTGACCAGTCAATGACGGGCATTACCGCAAAATCACCAAGCCTAAAAAGGGAAGCCGCAAGTGCGCCCTTGTGGCGCCACATGTCAGGAGCATTTCCTCTAAAGTAGTTTTCTGATTCTATGGAAAGCGCGGAATAAACCGGAAAGCGGCCAAATGGAACCACCTTGCCGCTTACATCCGTAAATGAAACCTTAAGTCCAAGGCCAAATGGCGGATAATCAGGTAAGCCGATATTTCCAATAAGGGTTGTGTCAAATGAAAGTTCCGTGCCTTTTGAGCCAAAGAGTTCAATTGCGGCACGGATGCCGCCGCGCAGGACAATGTCCGAATTGGTATTGCCAGTTGGCTCGATCGAAATGGAGCGTCTTTTTTCATCATACATGCCGCCCCACTCCTCATTTACCAATATGTCAAGTGCCGCAATACCTGAAAGGTACAGTGAGCCATTCTTAAATGGCCGAAGACGGGGACTTTCACCGCCAAGCGCGATGGCAAATATGGGAGTTTCAAACCGGATCTCACGAACAAGGTCCGGCAGGTTTTCAATTAAGGCGCTTTTTTCTGTTGCCTCTGAGATCCTGCCGTCACGGTACAACTGAAGTATTTCATCGCCTGACACTTGGTCATTTCCTAAAAAGTCATTGGGATCCCCTGGGATTCGTTTGAAAAGGTCTGCAATCTTTTTGCCCTGTTCCTTTGCCTCCTTGCTGCCTGGCGAATAAATTGCCTCAACCCGTATGCCTTCGGCAAGTGATGTCGAAAATGAGGGGTGATCCGCTGCAGGAATGCGCGTCCTCCAGTCTGGCGTCAGCTGGACCTCCGGAACACCGACGTTAATGGTCCTTCTGATAGATAAGCCTTCAGGAAAGAAGGTAAGTGACGGGCGTGGGACTTCGTCTTCAAGACGCACCGGGACCGAGACTGTGCGTACTGATCTTGCGCCTGCGTCGCGCACTTGTGTTGCGCTTCCGGTAAGGATGCCTGCAACAACAAGCTGGGCACGCTGGGTCGAAGTAAGAGGTAACCCAAGAAGCCCCCGTTGTGAATCAAAAAAGAGGTTATTGAAGAGGCGCATTTGTTCTGGAGACATTGCATCGCGCTCCTGTTTCCAGGTAGTCCATATTGCAACCATTCGGTCAAGGTCTGGCATGCTGACAGATTTTGCCTCTTTTGAACGGACAATGATTTCTGCAGCGCTGCGCATGTCCTGGAGGAATTGCGGTTCGTCAAAAGATTTTGTTTTCACGGCAGCCATGGGTTCACCAGCCGGCACCTCCTGTGCCTTTGAGATAAGCGGGGTTGTGATGGAAAGAATGCATGCAAGGGTGCTTGCTGTAATACGGGGAACCTTGCGACGAGTAGTGCGATGAAATTTCAGAACCATATCCATCATTTATCATATTTATACCCTTTAAATATTTAATCATATGTTACGGTCATTTGTTGGAAACGCGTGCAGGTGCGTTATATGAAACAATAACTGCACCATAGGTTTCACCAATGCGCGCACGGACTGACGGTGCTGCTGCAACGGATAGTGTAACTTCCTTCTCGCGAGGGTCGTCAGGCACTACTGTTGCGCCCTTGACGGTACCAAATACATATTGTTCGTATTCAGGCCGTGTAATCGTAAGGCTTAGTGTTGCACCGCTGCTGCTTAAAAGTGGCGTGTATTCAAACGTACCGATTGCGGTCGGGCGTAATTTACGTGCTTCACCTTCCTCTGCGTCTACGAGGCGGTTGCGGTCAAGATAGATAAGTATTGAGCCAGTATCATCAAGGCGTGCAACTGACCGTATGTTTTCATTTCCAGGTCCCGCATACGTTTGAGGTAAAAGAAGATAATGCCGCGCATCTTCCCCCTCACCGGTTTTCTTGAATAAGGCATATGTTATCGTGGTTGAAGGGTCTGCAAGCACGCTTGTAAGCGGTGCTGCCTTTGTGGCAGTTACGACAAACTCGGCCTCAATCCTGCTGCCCGGGCTTGCGGAGACGGACTTGGCAGTAACGGGAAATGTAAGTTCTGCTTCCAGGTATTCCACATCCTGGGTTGCAAGCGCACGGAGAAGGTCTTTTGCACCGGAGGAGATTTCCTCAGGCGCCGCAGTATGTGTAGCAGTACGTACCGGCGGAGTCGCAGCAGGTGGCGCAAACTTTGCCCGGTTCTTTGGATTAAGTGCATAAAGGGCGATATTTTCTGCCGATCGATAGTTGCCTTCATTATATTTTTCACGCGCGCCGGAAAGTGAACTTTTAAACCTGCTGGTATCTCCTTTTTGTTCATCAATAAGGGCTTCAAGCCGTATGATTGCATTATACGCATGCGCGCGGGCACTTAGTTCACGAAGGGAATCGACTGTACCCTTTGGTATTCTAGCCCCGGAATTTGCGATTTGGGATAATAATCTTGCACGTGTGCCCTCCAGTTCACCATATTCCTTTCTACGAGGGTGAGTTGTACCAACTTTAGTAATGGTTTTCTGAAGGGCTACAAGCGCATTTGCCGCAGCAACGCTTGAGGTGGCTACTTCCGTAGAAAGCTCGCCAGTTATTGCTTCGTCGACAGGCAATTCCAATTCTTTAATGCGTCCAAGCACAGCCTCGCGGTGCTTCGCAGTAAAGTCACCACCACGCGAACGTTCCGAATCCTGAAGATACCTGTCCTTTATTAAAAGCTCTTCCAAACGGGCAAATGCAGCTTGATAACTCGATTCAGTTTTATCCGAAGTAACCGGAACCTTTGCAAGCGGCCTGCCCTTATCGTCAACGAGATAATTAAGGTCGATAAGTGCATTGATAACATTTTTTGCAGCCTCAACATTATTTTGTGCAAGGGTGCGCTTGCCGCCTGGGTCCGTAGAAATGGAGATTGAATCTTCAGTATTCTCAATTTCTGCAATAAGGGTTTTGATCTGATCCTGTATTTCCTGATTAGGCACCATAGTACTTGTCACGGCAGGACGTGCGACCTGTGTTGCCGTTTGTATTTCATTATTAACGCGTGCAAGCTGTGCAGCGTACGTTTGTTTTTCTTTTGAAGACAACGGTTCAAATGCAGTAAGCCGTTCAAGAAGTTCACGCGAAGTATTGAGAAGCGCACGTGCCTCGTCAGGCTTTTTCCTGGCCAGTTTCTTCCCTTTTTCATACAGGTCTTTTGCGATTTTAAATACCGAAGCGTGATCACCAACTGAAAGGAACGCAGTGGCAGCTTCGCCGTACTTGCCTTGATCTGCAAGGGCTTTTGCCTGCAGTACCGTGTCTTCCTGTTGTTGTTTCTCCTGCGCAAGCGCTACCTCATTTTGAAGAAGCGGAAGGATTACGTCCTTATCTCGTATGACGTTTTCATATCGCTGGGCCGCAGTTAGCCACCTGTACTGTGCAAGATTGCGACGAGCTTGCACCAACTCGTCTTCATAAGAATCAAGCACTTTTTTTAATGACTGTCTTCGTTTGGTGCCTCTTGCTTCTACCAATATCTCATTAAGCCGTTTATTTCCGATAAGTTTTGCGGCTTTTTGCATTTCCGCATATACGGGCATCGTTCTTGCATGTGCATCAAGTGCCTGAAATGCCTCATCGACTTCTTTTTTAAACTGAGTTATGATTTTCGCAGGGCTTTGTGCATTAAGTTTTTCAAATCGCCCCTCAAAATAATCAATCGCTGATTCAACCACTTTCGGATCGTATCCTTCCTTACCCTTAAGTTGGCGTATTTTTTCGATCTGAAGCCTGGCGGTTTGAAGCAACTCGGCATTTCCGCGCGAAGGCATCGGTATAATTATTTCTTCAGCCACTACTTGCGGTGTGCCGGTTGAAGTCCGCGTACCCAATGGCCCGAGAGCCGGCTTTGGTATCTGCGCAAGACGCTCTGCTTCCTGTGCGAGGCGAACTGCATCTGAAAAATCCGTACCCCGTGCACGAAGCGTTTTTTCATATGCTTTCCTCGCCGCATCGAGCTTCTTTTGGGCAGCTCTTTTCTTCCCTTTATCCTTCAATGCCTGTATGGAAGATTCCGCTTGCGCAAATAATTGATTAAAACTCTTTGCTGCGTCTTCTGAAACGCGGAGAAGATCAGCATCAGTTTGTTTTTCAATGAGTGAATCAAGCCGCCGTTTATTCCGTGAATCACCAAGTACCGCGTAAATATCCCGTGCAACCCGCATATTTTTGTTTTTTTCTGCATCAGATGCAAGAGAGCGCGCAATATGGTCTGCCCCAAGACTATGAAATATCTTCGCACTTTCAGTAATCCTACCAGCTGTAAGGTGTCCATTTGCTTTTGATAGCTCGCCTGCCACGTCATTTACGCATGCAAGCGTAGCAGTGTCAAAAAACCCCGCATTTCCCCGTTCATAAGAAGAAGCAACGGTCACATCTTCTAAGTATTTTTGCATTGAGGAAATAGCCGCGCGCGTCGCCTTGTCAAGCACGCCATCTGTGCTAATGGGTCTGCCTTTGATAAACCCATTGGTAACAAAGGAATTGTATAATTGCTGAACAAGTTTTACGTTTTCACTCGGGGAATTATCCCATGTACCAATAACAACGGGGTGCGTACTAGAAACAACCTGCGCGTTATTTAACTGCTTGATACTGTCAATAATTGACTGGGGATCCACACTTGCCTGCGCCGGAACAAGGAGCGCCAACCGCTGAGCCTGACTGATCATCATCGTATTTGGCATTGCATTTACCCCGCCATACGGCCAGAATGCGATAACCGCCCCTGCAATTCGTGCGAGCAGTGGCATCTGGCCACGGAAAAATTTACCGGTCTATGGGCATGCCTTGTCTTTTTTTCTGTGGTCACTGTTGCCATATTTACACCATAGAATAGTATATCACGAATAGTATTTAAATGAAACAGCCCCGACGTGGCATACATGTACTAAGAACACCGTATTCATTTATTAACCTAACTTGGGAAAAACGTACATGTACATGAAAATACATGAGAACCACGCAGGCAAGGTTGTAGCAGTCTGCGAGAAAACCCTTATTGGCACAAAAATCCAAGAAGGGGACATGGTTCTTGACCTCAAGGCATACAAGGAATTCTATTGTGGCGACCTCGTGGATGAAACGCACGTAAGAAAGGCGCTCCAGTCATTCACCTCTGCCAACCTCGTAGGGAAAAATGCAGTTGCAATCGCCATTTCATTAAACCTTATAAAAGAAAGCGAAGTCCTCCGCATAGACGGGATCCCACACGTACAGATCTATCGCATATGAGGTGGAACTATGAAAACAATAACAATCGTTGCAGAAGACCGTGTTGGGCTCCTTGCAGACATATCGTATCTTCTTGGTAAGGCAAAAATCAACATCGAATCAATCAGCGTTGATGTGGTTGCAGGCAAGGCGATCATCAGCATGATCATTAAGGATTATGAAAAGGCAAAGGAAATGCTTGCAAATGCAGGTTTTACCGTCAGTGAGATGAACTCGCTTATCATTAAGCTAGTCGACCAGCCGGGTGAACTCAATAAGATTACAAGCATGCTTGCAAAGGAAGGCGTCAAGATAGAGAATGTCCACATCGTCTCAAAGGAAAACGGGTATACGGTGCTCTCGGTTGCGGTTGATAAGATAAAAAAAGCGGCAAAACTCCTTGACCAGTATCTTTTGAACAAGGAAACATACCAATAACTAGATGTCAACTTCAATTTCTTTTTCCTTCTTGCGCACTTTTAGATGCGGAAATTTATTTTCAATATTCCCGATCGGGAGCCCGCGGACTGACCCAAGGAGCGATTCGATCTTTTCGTATTGTTCATAGATATAATCGCCCGTTTGTTTATGGAGAAGCTCCTCACCTTTTAGCAATAAGAGTCTTTTTTCCTGCTCCTCAAGCCTCTTTTTTAGCTTTTCAAGCTTTTCGTTTCTTACTTCCTTATTATGGAAATAGTATTCGTCAAGTGCTTCATTTAGTGTTGGAAATTCTTTTGCGTTCGGGTCAGTTTTCACAAGCGAAACGGCGTTCACCACATCCTGCGCATAGCTCGCGTAGGGACGTGCATTTTTTAAGATAGTTTCATATCCCGCCTCAAGTGCAACAATCTCCTTTTCCGTAAGCTCGCGTACTCCTTTTTTTTCATCAATAGTTAGTCGGCGCAATAGCTCAAGCACATATTCCTTCCCGAGGGGCAGCTGAAGGAGGGCAACAACCACATATTTAGCTGGCGCGCTTGCAAGCGCATCACGTACGCTTGTCTTGACATTTGATTTTGGAAATGAATATGGCTTATTGCGTGCAATAACGCGGTCGCTCCATTCCTCCTGCTTAAGCGCAGCAGTCGTTTTTCCATTTTCAACAAGGATGACGTTTCCCTTTGCAAACATTTCGCAGACCAGCTGCATTTCACCAAAATCAAAGACCACGATGCGGTCGTTGTTATGGAGATACAGGGCGCGGAGGCGTGCATTTCTTATATATTGGCGAAGTGTTGTTACAAACGATGACGGTTCTTCATCTTTTTCAATATATTTTGTCGTGTGAGCCCGTATGCCTGGCTCAATTATGATGTCCTTGCCGCCAATTTTTAGGCGGACAAGGTTTCCAATTGAATAGATATTCTCAAGATGAGTGCCGATAAGCGATTGTAATTCCTGTACAACTACGGAATATTCAAGGTTTGACATGGGCCGCATATAAGTACATAGGACAAAAAGAAATAAGAGATTACCTGCCAGCGTCTAAAATAATAGACAAACGTATATTTTTTTGAGCACGTATCCGAATAACGAGGAAGTAACGTATTCCAGAATTTCTGGACTTTCTTCTGTCATTAGGGGCTTCTCTTATGATAAACCCGGGAGACGTCGTCCTCTGCGCGTCACCAGCTCCGTCGGTCTTTACGGCCTTCTCCAAAGGTCAAAATTTCCTGCTTGGTTTCCTATAAGAACTGCCTAGAAGCGCCTTGCCGCACTTATTGATACAAAAACAGGCTCCGAGTACTTTGTCAAGAACAAAGTATGAAAATAGACTTCAAGGCCGATAACTGCCATCATATATAAATATCTTTTTTGGCATTAGGAAACCCATGGACGTCTACGCGACACTGGAATCAAGCCTCGGCAAGGACCGTATAGAGGAGGAGATAGGCAAAAAGCTTGCTGATTTCCATGGCCTCCTCACGCGTGATGTTGCACTCAAGCTTATTGCGAAGGAACACGGCATTATAAAGGAGGAATCGGTGCAGATCAGTGAGATACGGCCGGGCATGAAACGCGTCACGCTCAAGGGGACGATCAGGCAAATCCATAAGATAGTTGAGTACAGCTTTGGAAAAAAATGCAGGAGCATGACAATTGCAGACCGGACAGGAACGACTACGCTGACTGTATGGAACGACGATGTGGAGCTTTTTTCAAGGCTTAAGGTCGGGGACGAAATAGAGGTAAAAAACGCATATGAACGCCTCGGCAGCCTCAATCTTGGGTACAACGGATCGGTAGGGGTGGTAAAGGCTGCGCCCTATAACGAATGCAACCAACTGCCTGAAAACCAGCCGGTGAATGTCCGTGCATTCATCAGCCACATCCAAGGCACGCGAGAATACGAAAAAAATGGGATAAAAAAACAATATTACATATTCACTGTTTCGGATGGGCGGGCTGAAGTGCGTTGCGTCGTATGGGACGGGCTTGAGCGGACGGGGAGGCTCGCCGTTGGGGACGAAGTCATAGTCCAGAACGCGATGGCTCGGAAAGGCGAGCTCCATATTAACACACATACACGCCTCCTTGCGCGAAAGCTTGCAAACCTCATAAGCGGCACGGTAACTAACATGCACGTACAGGCGAATAAGCTCCTCATCACAATTGGGGGGCGGGAGCTTGCATTCAATAGGGAACATGCACTTAAATTTTTTGGGGTCAAGATTGGTGACGACATAACGCTTGAGACACTTGTCCAGCTTAAAAAGGAAAGCCTCCTTAATACTACAACGCATGTGCGTTGCAAGGAGGAAAACGGGGAATGGAAAATTATTGATTGATGGTGGTTGCATGGCTGAAAACGTCTCGCTTAAGGTTGCTGAAGCATATCAAAATGATATTGGAAGGGGCATTGCACGCCTTGACTCAAAGGCAAAGGACAAGCTCGGTGTCTCAACCGGGGACATCATTGTACTTAAGGGAAAGAAATCCGCGCTCGCAATAGTCTGGCAGGCACAGCCGGACGACGAAGGGCTTGAAATCATCCGTATGGACGGGATACTACGGCAAAACGCAGGCGTCGGCCTTGGGGACAAAGTGCATGTGGAGGCAGTTGAGGTAAAGGAGGCAAAAAAGATAATGCTTGCGCCAAAAGAGCCGATGCGGTATTCCATGGGATTTGACCAGTACGTAAAACGAAGGCTTGTCGGAAAACCGGTGCTTAAGGGAAACCTGCTTCCGGTCGGGATTTTTGGCACGTCAATTCCGCTTGTCGTTGCGCAGGTATTCCCACAGGGGCCAGTCATCATCACTGAAGAGACCGAACTAAGGATCAAAAAGGAGCCTGTCAAGGACTTAACGTCAGTGCCAAACGTCACCTACGATGACGTCGGGGGGTTACGCGACGCAATGCAGAAAATGCGCGAGATGATCGAGCTTCCGCTTCGCCATCCCGAATTGTTTGAGCGCCTTGGCATAGAACCGCCAAAAGGGGTGCTCCTCTACGGTCCGCCAGGCACTGGGAAAACGCTTCTTGCAAAGGCGGTTGCAAATGAAAGTGATGCAAACTTCTTTTACATCGGGGGGCCCGAGGTAATCAGCAAGTACGTGGGTGAAAGCGAGGAGCGATTAAGGAAGCTCTTTAGGGAGGCGGAGGAAAATGCGCCAAGCATAATCTTTGTTGATGAAATTGATTCGATCGCGCCAAAGCGTGAAGAGGTATTTGGCGAGGTTGAAAAACGGCTCGTATCTCAGCTCCTTACGCTTATGGACGGCCTTAAGGCACGCGGCCAGGTCATCGTAATTGGTGCGACAAACCGGCCGGATTCGCTTGACCCTGCGCTTCGAAGGCCTGGCAGGTTTGACCGCGAAATTGAGATAGGGGTACCTGACCGCATCGGAAGAAAGGAGATACTCTTTATCCATACGCGGAACATGCCGCTTGCAAAAGACGTAAACATTGAGGAGCTTGCAAACATATCGCACGGATATACCGGTGCGGACCTCTCATTCCTTGTAAAGGAGGCGGCGCTTAAGTCGCTTCGGCGGATCCTTCCGGAGATCAACCTTGAGGAGGAGTTTATCCCGCAGGAAGTGCTTGAGAAAATAACGGTTACACGGGATGATTTCTTTGATGCGCTTCGTGAGGTGCAGCCAAGTGCGCTTCGTGAGGTGTTTGTTGAGCGTCCAACGACGACATGGAATGACATTGGCGGCCTTGAGCGGGTCAAGGCGGAGATACAGGAAGCGGCGGAGCTTCCGCTTAAAAAGCCGGAGATATTTGAACGCATGGGAATCCGACCGGTCAAGGGAATACTGCTTTATGGTCCGCCAGGCACTGGGAAAACGCTTCTTGCAAAGGCGGTTGCGCATGAAACCGAGGCAAACTTTATTGCGATCAGCGGCGCGCAGGTGCTGAGCAAATGGGTGGGGGATTCTGAAAAAATGGTCCGCGAGCTCTTCAAGAAAGCGCGCATGTCGGCACCGTGCATCCTCTTTATCGATGAAATAGACGCAGTTGCGCCCGTACGGGGGGCTGAAGAAGGCCACCGCGTCACGGAGCGGATCGTTGATACTATGCTTACTGAAATGGACGGGCTGAAAACGCTCAAGAATGTCGTGATAATCGCGGCGTCGAACCGGCCAGACATCATAGACCCCGCACTTCTTCGTGCAGGGCGATTTGACCGGGTTATTGAAGTCCCGCTTCCTGAGGAAACGACGCGGGTGCGCATCCTCAAGATACATAGCAAAAAGATGCCGCTTGCAGGCGATGTTGACCTTAAGGAAGTTGCGCGGATGGCCGAGAACTACACGGGTGCGGACCTTGAAAACCTCTGCAGGGAGGCAGGCATGGGCGCGATCCGCGAGGAGAAGAAAGAAGTAAGCATTGCGCACTTTATGGAAGCGATTAAAACGATACTGCCGACGCTACGAAAACGGGATATCGAAAGCGTCGAGAAATTCAAGACGACCGTTGCAACGATGTACAGGTAATGCCATGAAGCTGGGCCTTTTTGTAAAGCTGTTCCTCGTATCGAGCGCCCTTGCGCTTCTTGCATTTGCACTTACCCCAAGCACGGACATTTTATTTCTCCTTAAGGCCCTTGCGCTTGGTATGGCAATAAGCATTATCGGCGCGCTTGCGTATCCGGAAATCCGGGGCGTAAAGAGGGGAGACGCTGTTTCCGTAGTCATATCAAATTCGATCCCCTCGTTTATCGGGCGCGTTGGCAGGGCGCTCTCGAATGCACGGAAAAACAGCGAACTACGGGTACGGTTTGACAATGGGGAGGAAGCAGTGGGCATAGTGGAAAGTTATGCCGGACTTATCTCGCTGCCAAAGATTCGAATCATTTACGAAGAAAAGATGATCGAGTGAGTTGCCAAAGGCATATAAACCACAAAAGGGTAATGCAGGTATGCAAATATATGTTGAAGAAGACGAGGCAAAGCAGATTCTCATATCCGTGCTTGCGCTTTCAGTCGCATTTACGATCCTTTACAGCGGGGGCATCAGCGAGGCGCTTCGCTACCCGACCGCATTTCTTGTGTTTGTCGCACTTTCACTTGTAACCGTTGGAAGCGGATTTATCCTCCATGAGATGGCGCATAAGCTCCTTGCGATCAGGTACGGCGCATACGCCCGGTTTAACATGTGGATGCAGGGGCTTGTCCTTATGTTCATTACGTCGCTCTTTGGCTTTCTGTTTGCGGCACCGGGCGCAGTATACATCTATTCGCAGCGGATTACGCAACGGCAGAACGGCATGATATCGCTTGTCGGGCCGCTCGTAAATGTTGCACTTGCACTTGTGTTCCTGGTGCTCCAGGCCATACGGCCGGTCACGTTCAATTTTCCTTTTTTTAATGAACCGTTTCCGGTCTGGCAGTTCGGGGTTCAGATAAACACGATACTTGCGCTTTTCAACATGATACCCGCATTTCCGCTTGATGGAAGCAAGGTATTTGCGTGGAGCAAGGTAGCGTGGGGCGCGTTTATCGCAATTACCCTTCTCTTTGGCCTTATCGTGTTTGGGGTCGGCCTTGTCCTTTCCTGGCTTATGCTCCTTCTTATTATGCTTGCGCTTTCAAGGCTCATATTCCGGTGATTAGAAGGTAAAAAAAGCACGGCCTAGAAATAGCGGACTCTTGATTTTACGACGTCCATCCGTTTCATGACTGCGTCATATGAACCATAATTTGCGTACCCCTGTAGGAACGCGTCCCGAAACGATTTTTCTGAAAGCGAATTAAGCATCGTTAATACGTCCACCGCCTTGTCCTCAACATCGTCGCTAAAAAACCCAAGGCCAAAATCAATGACATGCAAAGAGCGAGAAAAAATGAGGTTTGCAAATGTAAAATCCCCATGGATAATGTCCGCTTCATGAAGTTTAGCAAGAAGCATCCCTGCTCCTTTTGCGTTCTCAGTATGTACTTCTGGCCGAGTCCCATCTATAAAGGTAAGATAAAGGGATGATGGGCCAACATATAATACAGTCGGGCACAAAACGCCTCCCTTTTTTGCCTTATGTAAGAGACGCGCCTCGATCCTCGTGCGGGTTTTTCTTAAACGGATATCAAGCTCCTTAGCGCGATACGATTTTGGAATACGGTCCTTGACGGCGATTTTTTTACCGATGAATTCTGAAAATGAAACAACTGCTTCTGCGCCTTTCATAAATGTCAACTATTGTAGGGTTCATTTCAAAAATAATACCTTTTTTTCACCTTTAAAGTGATTTTCATCACCTGTAATGATAGTTAAATCATGTAAACGAGCTTGCGCCATTATAATAACGTCCACGATGCCAATATCCTTGAATACTTTTCTCTTTTCGACGTATAGGTAGGCCGCATATTTACTTACCTCGTTATCAACTGGAATAGATTTTGAAAAAGAGTTTATTGTTACATACGCTTCATCTGGAACTTTACCGTTTTTCAATAGTTTTATCATTACTTCAGCAATTGACAGAGTAGAGGTAAAAATTTCATTTGAGTTATTTTCTATCAATTGTTTTACCTTTTCTCCTTTACTACTTCCATCAAAATATTCGATCCACGCATACCTGTCAAGAATATATTTAGTCATGAATATGCAACTCGTCTTCTTTTGTGAATGAACCAATGCCCCGATATAACCCAAAACCGCTCTTCTTGACTTTTTTAACCGCTATTTCAACTGGCTCATTTGGATGAATATTGAGAAGTTCTACGAGCTGTTTTGGGATAGTAACCATAAGAGAACCTCCAACACTTACGGTCTTAGATATGAATTCCATTTAATCACCTGTTTAATTTAATTAAACAAAGTATTTAATAAACTAGTGGTAATCAGACCATATGTTGAAAAAGTATTTCATTATGAAAGCACCGATGAAGGAAAATACAAAAAAGGAAAATCCGACAACAATGGCATAATACAAATTATGCCTGCGACAGCAACCTAAATCATAAAAATACGCTCGTCAAACTGCTCTCAAACGCAGTTAATCCGTTTCTTATTCCCCGATGTGCAAAATAAATCGTAATTTAATTTCTCATTTATTGCAGCGGATAAAACAAGAAAAAAGATGCCGAGCAGAATAAGCGCAAGCGCTTGTAGCTCAGCCACCTTGAAAAATTTTTTATCTTCCATAAACAAATTCACCTTTTAATCTTTCTTCTACTTTGCCTACCAATAACGCAGTAAAGGAAAAACAATAAATGACGTCAATCCAAAAGCCATTTCCAGATCGGTTTTATAGTTATTTTTTTACCATTCACGGTGAGTTCTTCTGTTTGGTCTTTTGTTAGTATCAGCCCGCCTTGTAATTTAAAAAAGTTGAGTGCCCCAAGCAACCCGTTTATTTCACGATCATGGGTTTTTTCATCCAGTTTGTAGCATACTTGTATCGCCTGGCTGATTTTTCCTTTTTTATTTATAACAAAATCGCATTCCAGATTGTTGTCTGATTTATAATAAAATATACTTTTGTTTTCCACATTCCCCTCTCTTCTGAATAGTTCTATAAAAACAATATTTTCGCATATCCTGCCGAAATCCTCTGCTTCATTCGTAAGAAAATGAATATACCCTGTATCGAATAGGTATATTTTTGATTTTGAAAACTCGCTTTTCTTAAATGATTTGGAATACTCTCGCACATAGCAAAGCATAAATACGTCTTCTAATGCGGCAAGAATGTGGTATATGTCCTCTAAGCTATATGGTAATTTATTTGATTTGAGATAGCGTTCATATGCAGAAATGGAAAAAGTATTGCCAAAAAGATTAAGAAGGTATTTCATTGTTACTTCAACTAACCGTATATTTTTCAAGGCAAGCCGCTCAACAAGATCTTTATAGAGTACTGAATCAAAATAATTGTTTATTATTTTATTCTTAAGTGCCAGTTCAGTGCTTAAGACCACTTCGGGAAACCCGCCATATTTTGCGTATTCATCAAACTGTTTTTTTATTTCAAATGCAGTATCCCCATATTCAAAATTCTTTTCTGGTGTGATCCCTCTTGTTTTTAGATATTCGAAAAAAGAAAATGGTAAAAGCAGATAAGAGAGCGACTTGCCCCGGAGAGCCGTTGCTATCTCTTTACTTAATAACTTTGAATTTGACCCTGTAATCGTTACCGGATAATGCTCGTTTAGCAGACCAACAATAAACGGTTCCCAGTTTTTTACATTCTGAAGTTCATCAAAAAAGAAAACCAGTTTTTCTTTTGAAAAAAACTCCTTTGAGTAGTCTAAAATTTTACTTAGATCACGTGCTGTTATTTCACTTAAGAGATTGTCATCAAAATTTATGAATACCCAGTCTTTGTCTTTTTGTTTTTTTATCATATTATACGTATAGTATGTTTTGCCTGCCTTTCGTGGACCGATAAGGATAGTTGCTTTATCGAGCTTTGTTTCGTATATTTGTAGATCTCTTTCATAAATACGTTCTGGCAGTAATTGCCGGTACTTAAGTATTATCCGTTTGATATCATCGTCGATCATATATACATTAGAAAGTAGCAACATATAAAGCTTACGCTTTTCCGTAAGAAATTAACTATTTTTCTTACGCTTTTCCGTAAGTTTTATCCAACGGCAATTACATCTTGATTTTCCGCCTAAACTTAATATAAGTTGCATAGGAGATGTACTGTTTTCGCGCAACGTGGTCCTTGACAAGCGGCGCCTTATTCCTTTTTTCCTCAATACGGTCAGTAACCGTAAGTGCAAACGAATCGCTTCCCGCACCGCTTCCATAGGAAGTTACCAGTATCCGGTTTCCCGTTTTCGCTTCGTCAAGCACTGCCGCAAGGCCAAGGATGCTTGCACCAGAATAAGTATTCCCAATAATAGGGGTAAGCAGCCCCGCCTTCATCTTCTCAGGCGCAATGCCCATCTGCTTACCAAGCTGGATTGGGAATTTTGCATTTGGCTGGTGGAACACGATATAGTCGAAATCATTTGCCTTCATACCGACTTTCTCAAGAAGCCCCTCAGTTGCCTTGCCAACGTGCTTAAAGTATGCCGGTTCACCAGTGAACCTACCGCCATGGAGCGGGTAATCACTTCCTTGCCTTCGCCAGAAGTCAGGAGTGTCGGTCGTGTACGAGTATGTCGCATCGATAGTTGCAAGTGACTCCTTTTCCGGGCCGACAATATATGCTGCTGCACCGCTTCCTGCACTGTACTCAAGTGCGTCACCAGGCCTTCCCTGCGCAGTGTCTGCACCGATCGCTAAGCCATACGCAATGTGGCCTGCGGACACCATGCCGCTTACCATCTGAATACCGGCAGTACCTGCCTTGCATGCAAACTCTAGGTCCGCGGCAGTTGTCGCAGGCGTTGCACCGATCGCCTCCGCAACAATGGTTGCAGTCGGCTTGACTGCATACGGGTGTGACTCGCTTCCAACATACACCGCACCGATACGGGAGGGATTTATCCCTGCACGCAAAAGTGCACCTCGTGACGCTTCTGTGGCAAGCGTTGCCGCATCCTCATCAACTCCGCCCACTGCCTTTTCAAGAATCCCAAGTCCTTTTTCGATGCGTGCCGTCTCTTCGCCCCATACGGAGGCGATTTCAGCAGTCTTGATCCGATAAGATGGGATATAAACGCCATAACCTACAATGCCTGTTTTCATAATAACACCTAAGATGAGTAATAAAGACATATGCACGCAAAGGAATAAAAGGATGTTTATATGGCGATGGCGGCTACGGCAGATGTCGATACGAAAAGAAGTGGAAATCCACCGATCCATTTTTATTTATTGTGAGCGCACTCATTCCATGGCATACACGCTTGGAGACGCCCAAAAACAGCTCCGGGCAGGAAAACTGCGCGACGCAGGCAGGGCGCTCGATTACCTTATAAGTCAGGATAGGTCAAACAGCAAGCTATGGTACCTGCGCGGCCTTGTGTCACTTCGTACAAAGAATTATGACTATGCGCATGAATGCTTCGTACACGCCCTTGAACTTGAGAAGAAGGCGGCATACTACAAGATACGCGGCATGGCACATATGGAAAAATACGAATTTGAGGATGCGCTTGAACAGTTTGAGGCTGCTCGGGCGCTTGAGGAAAACGATACTGAAAATTATTTTTACATTGCATTATGCCACCTGTTCCGTAACAACCCTGCTGCAAAGACATACCTGGAAAAGGCATATCGGCACAACAGTACAAAAACAAAAAAAATGATACGGGATTTTTTTGAAACGTTCTTTCATAGCAGCGGTGATGCGCACCGGTTTCTTGGTAAGTTAAACCGCCTTTGAATCCCTAAGGCGTTTCTTGATCTTTGCAAGCCATACTCTCTCATTTATTTCCGCTATGCTAATTTTTTGAAGGATTGATGAGAAAAGGACGTTCATGGAAGACGTATCACGCCACGTCCGCTTTTGTTTTTTAAGGGTAAGCAGGTACGAGTAACTTGCAAGAAGCATATGGCGAAGGCGGCGCAGAAGTCTGCGCTCCTCGTGTTCGGTACGGGCGGCTTCCTTAAGAAGGACCTCCTGGTTATAGATGCCTTTTGTGCTCTTTTTGAGTTCCTGCCTTTTTTCAAGCGCCTCTGCCCGAAGCTCCTTTATCCGTTCAAGAAACTTGTTGATGACCGGTTCGATAAACGGCTCATGAAGGATAATAAGCCAGCCCTCCTTACGCAGTTCGCGGTTTTTCCGTTTTATCACCATGAGGACTTCGTCTTTATCCATCCGGTCCTCAAGAAGGCCCAAAAGCACCGGCCAGGTGGCCTCAAGGGACCTGCGGTCTATCGAGCCGGACCACTGCCGCAGAAAGTCGCGCGCCTCATAGAGCTGCCTGCGAAGGGATTTAATGCGCAGGAGTTCCTTCTGGCAGGTGGGGGAATCCATTTTCTTAAAATCAAGAAGCCAGGTGACGCGCTTAAGAATTTCCGAGAGGTGCGGGTCGTCAAGAAGCGATGTGACATATAATGGAAAATGCTTTTGCAAAAGCCCGAGTTCCTGGAGATTTTCGTAAAGGTACTCAAGGACCTCAAAGCGCTTTTTCTTTATGTCCTTTTTTGCCTGTGCAAGGCGCTCGCGGGTTTCCGCATCGCGCATAACCTGGTATTCCTTGCCAAGCAATGCCTGCTTTTCCTCAAGCACCGCAAGTTCTCCTGCCGCATCCTCAAGATAGTCGATAAGCATGGCAATTACTTGCATGTATGCGATTTCTCATCGCACACTTCTCCCTGCACGCAGTCCTCATCAACGGAACAAAATCCAAGCTTTGCATCGCACACGTGCGTTATGCGGTCGCAGGTTTCCCACGTATTACAGTCGTTGTTGCTTGAACAGAACCCGCGACGTGCTACGCATGCATGGGACTTGTCATCGCAGTACTCCCACTCTGAGCACTCATTGTCATGGTCGCAGAAACCCTGCACTGCAACGCAGCGCCTGTTTTCAAGGTCGCAGGTCTGCCATTTGCCGCAATCGCCGTCATTGTCGCAAAAGCCCTTCCGTGGTTCGCAGATATTGGTCTTAAGGTCGCACTCCTGCCATGCACCGCAGTTTGCATTCTCATTACACCTGCCTTCAAGCACCTGGCATTTTCCCTGCTCAATGTTGCATCGTTCATGGCCTTGGCAATCGAGGTTCGTTTTACAAAGGCCGGGCTTCGGAGTACATTTATGGAATGTGGGGTTACAATATTCCTGCGCCTCGTCGCACTGGTTGTTGTTTGAGCAAAAGCCGGGTGCGGGGTTGCACGTATTGTTTGCACCGCACACCTGCCACGTATCGCAGTCGGCAGTTACGCGGCACCGGTCCTGCTTAAATTCACAAAGGTGCGTGGTTTGGTCACACCGTAAAAGAGTATCGTTGCATGCCGCATCAGCAGTGCAAAACCCTTCGCGTGTCTCGCATACCTTTTTTTCCAGGTTGCACCGCTGCCAATCCTTGCAGTTCTTGTCCGTCGTACAGCCGGCTGAAGTGCCGCTACACCCAAACGCAACGAGCAAAAAAACAAATCCAATAAAAAGTACCAGTCTTGAATTCATAGGATCACTTAACCTAGTTACAATTGTTGTAGTCATAGCTTTTTAAGGATTTCCAAAAGCGAGGAAAAATCCCCAAGTGATGCAGTAGCACGAGTCTTCTTTACTCTTTCTTGTTTTTCTCGGCGCACAAGGATGGCGTGCATCCCTACGTGGCGGGCTGGCGCAATGTCAAATTCCTCCTTGTCGCCGACCATGACGCACGACTCAGGGGGGACACGAAGGCGCAGAAGCACCTTTTCAAAGAACTGCGTGCTTTTCTCAATGCCGACTTCATCAGATACGAATACGTCCTCAAAATAAAGGGCAACACCAAGGCGGATGAGCTTGTCCCATTGCTTTATCGCATTTCCGTTTGTCGCCACATACAGCTTGTACCCGTTTTCGCGCAACTGAAGAAGCGTGCGCGGGACGTCGGGATAGGGAAGTATGCTTGCCTTTGCGTTATGGTATGCTGCAACTGCCGCTGCAATAAAACGCGCCGGACTTTGTATCTTAAGCTCCTTAAGCAATGCATCAAAATGATGGGGGTCGTTTGAACCGCGCCGTTTGATGATGGCAAGAAGCTTTTCATAGAGCGCATCGCTATTCCTAAACGGCAGGCCAAGCTCAATCATGGAACGGATCGCATTTTTGCGTGCAAGAAGGGCAAACTCGCTTGTGGGAAAGAGGGTATTGTCGATATCAAAAAACAGGTGACCGACGGGCATACTAGAAACTAGAACGGCTGCATTTTTATTTATGCCCTTTGTCAAGATTGCGCGGCTGCGGGAGATTTTCCATGTACGTAAGGTAAGAACGCCCCACTAAGCCGCCAAATAAAAATGCGGGGACTACAAATGCAATGGTAGCGCCAACCATCCCAAAAGAAGCGGTAATGAATGCTCCTGCGCAGCTTAAACCGGTAAGAACAGACGTAGTAATAGAAGCCGTATTCCAAAGTGAGATGCCATTTTCTTTTCCAATGCGTCTCTGTATCACGCCTGCACTCAGGCGAAATTGCCGCACAAGGGAGGTATAATGTTGATGCCGTTCCGAATAAGTAAAAATGTGGTCAAGTGCGCCCGTATCGCCGATAATTTCAAGGCAGCGCAAAAACGGGGAAACCGTTTCCTTTGTTGTTGCGTCCGCAAGCCCTTTAAGGAGTTCTTCCTGTACGTAACTGCGGCCCTGCGGCTGATCACGGATAAGCCGAACAATATCAAAAATAGCCCGGTTAACAACAGGGGGCTCAACTGAAGAAAGAAGCCTTAGGTTATGCGTAACTTGTTCATAAAATGTATGATCGATACGAGCCGGGCCGCCTCTCTGCTGCCGAGGCCTGACGACTGAAGTCGGTTCTCGTGGCGCTCTTGAAGAAGGCGTTTCTTCGGGGGGAAAAGCATGTTCTGGCGGAAGTGGTTCCCTAAATCCAAGCGCACGGGGCGCTTTAGGTGCCTGGTCTGTTGCCTCTTCTGCAGGATCAGCTGGAGGTTGCGCCCGTACTTCTGACCGAGCAAAAGATGACAAAGGTAACATAGGGGCTGGTGCATCTGCATCAGAACTGGGAAGTTCAACCTCCACGGATATGATCCCATCGCTAATCGTGGCACCGTCGCTTGCCCTAACATTCGATGGAAGCCGTGATGCTGAAGCTTGAGGAGTTACATCACCCGTACGCGGATCAGTGTCACGCTCATCACGGGTAGCCAAAACGGTAGGGCGTGCTAAACTTGGTGCCCGGGGCTCAGTCGGCTCAGGGACTTCGACCGTTGTAGGGATACCATCCGGCACATCCGGGTCATCGTCAGGATGCACGTCGTGCGTGGCAGCAAGATCATCATAAGGAATCATTCCGGGCGGAAGTGGACCACGGGGTGCGGTAATGTCTGACCGCTCACGGGGCTTCGGTTGAACTTCAGGCTCAGGTTTTGAACTGTCCGCACTATGTTTCATACCCGTGGAAGCAGGCCGTGAAACTGCCGGAACAGGAGTTGTTCCTTTCGTACCTGGCGCTCCGCTCCCCCCATCTTTTAATTTTTGGTTCATGTCAATCAGCAAATTATTGTAGTGAATAAAATATATTTTGAAGGAAATTTGTCGTGCCCGTTGCAGGTATCGTATAGGTGATGCGCGCACCGACGCCAGGCGGTTCCTCAAAGGAAATGGCAGTCAATGCACTTTTTATTTCATCCGCTAACGGACCAGGTATTGATTTTCCGTTCATTGACGTGAGTGCGACAGATGCAGGCACCACATTACCGTTAATCTTATTGCTTGGGTCAAGGGAGACCTCAACCATAACCCCGTCGCAGTAATTGACCATTGATTGAAAACGTTCGCTGATAGGCGCTAACGTATCCGAAATAATAGGTGTAACCTTTCGTGCATATGAATCCTTCTCTGCATCAAATTGTGCTATGCCCGGGTTAAGGTCAATACCGCGTGGCTGCGTTGGGCGAATAGGAACACCGCGTCGTGCAAATTGCCGAAGCGCAGGGCGTCGGGTTGTTCCGTCAGAACATTCGCCCATGTCGTACGCTTCTTCAAGCAGTTCGGCCATAGTAAAAGCAGTTCTTGAAAGGGCAGTATTCGTATTAAGCCGGACGTACCTTTCAGTGATATCGGTAAATCGATCGTATGTATCCTCAAAACTTTGAGTGCCACGCGCCCGAATATAATCGCATGCTGTCCGAAGTGCAGGCGACATGCGTACAACGACCCCTGCAACTGCCGTATCTTCAGGCACATCACGGGGGGCTTTAACGTCTCTATAAAGCGTTCCAAGCCCGTTATCCTCAATAAACGTAGATACGGCCGAATCAAGTTTTTCTGCTGCGAGGGGAATTGCCTTTTCCAAAAGCACGATAAGTGGTGCAAATTCAGGGGGTACAAGGCCGGTTTCCCGAAACTTATATAGCGTAAGCGCTGAATTAAGCTCCCCATTTGCAAGTCTCTGTGCGTATGATTCTATAAGCCTGGCTTTTTCATTTTTGTCAGTAAGTGCTGCATCTGCACCCGCAAGAGAAACATGTTCTTGTGTTTGGTCAGCGATTTTAAGAAGCAGCGAATATGCCTTTCCGATATGCCCTGCATTGTAATAGCTGTACGCGGCAGTTTCCAAATCGCCTTTGGACTCAGCGTCTTGTGCCTTTGTGTATTGGGCAGAACGGGATTCTTCAGTAGTTCCAAAGCGTGGGTCAAAAAGGTTGCCAAGGACTTCTTTAACAACCGGTGCATCGGATACCGCAGTATAAACGCTTTTATGCACAAGGGCAATTTCATCCGAGCGCGCAATGCAGAAAAGTTCAACTGCAACATCAGCAATTTCATGAGAAATTTTTCCTACGTTTTCAGCCAAATCGCCTCTCCGTATGAGCTTTCGTAATGATGCGACTTTATTAACTAATGCAAGATGTGCATCCTTGACATCGTCGCCAAGATCGGGTGGTTCACCAGGACCCACAAACTTTGCTGACCGTTCCAATGCAGCGACGGTATTAAGCAAAGCTGTCCGCACGTCGCCTTTAGTTTCAGAAGTTATTCCATCAATCTTCTGTTCGACCTCTTCCTTAATGAGCGTATATACTGGGGCATATGCTACACCATTGCCCTCACGGATAAGGATATTTGCCATCAATTTTGCACGTGCATGTGCTTTTGGATCTTCGCGGTTATCCATATACGTAGTAAGCGCATCAGCTATTTTTCCCTCGCGCTCAAGTGCTGCTCCGTGTGTGAGGTAATCCTTGGAACTAGATATGACTATCGGGGCTTCTTCAATTACGGGTTTAGGAACAGTTGAAGTGGCAACAGGTGGTGCATGGCCAGGGGTCTGCTCTTCTTGTTGTTTATAGCGAATAAGCACTGTTGTCGCAACGGCAATCGTAGCAATCCCAACCGCTCCTGCAACTAGTCTTTTTCTCATGAATGACCCCATATATATTTAGATGCGATATGTTTATAAACTCATATTTTATCACATTCATCAACTAAATAACTAATTCGAAGAGGACGTGACAAATGAGAATACATGCGGCTTCTTTTGTGGAAGCTCAATAGTGAATGGCAGTAGTGACTGATATAACGCATCCTCAATTTCCCTAAGCTTTCCGTTTAATCGCAAATCAGGCGGGTTAAGTGCAAGGTTCACGGACTCAACACGTCCTGATTCACTTACGTTCACAGTGAACTTCATACTGGATGCGGCTGGAAACTGGTCAGCATATCTGCGAAGCACGCGTAGGACAGCGTCTTGTGCAATGCGATTCTTAAACTCATCCTTTGTTACCGTGCGTGCTTCTGGCACCATGAGCCTGCGTACAGATGATGGAGTTGATTTAGGGCGCGAGCCCGTACCAGACGTAGGGGCCACGGCTTGCACCGCTTGAACTTTAGGTGTCCCTGGATCTTCGGAAGGGAGGGCGGGCGGATTTTGACGTCTTTCGGTTTGTGCAAATACAACGCCGGCATCAGCGGGAGCACGAGAAGTAGGATCTGAAGCAAGATATGCATCCTCACTTCTTGTGCCTGCATCAACTGCAATGGTTCGTTGATAGGTTGGATCAAGCGCTACGAGTTTTTCCTCCCAGGATCCAAGGTCATTTTTGACAACTTCACGATATGCAGGCTGTTCTTGTGCAACAGACTTATAAAAAGCGACAACTTGGTGAAGCAAAGTTGCATTGTTCCCCTCCACCGCCTTATTTGCGGCACGTGTCGCATAGTCCAATGCGTTGCTAATGTTTTTACCTTCAAGGTAAAGGGTTGCCATGGTAAGATAATCCTGATTATCTTCCGCTATTCTTAAGTCGGCATCACGTACCCTCTTTTTTACCTGTTCGAGTATCGGTGGCGAAAAATTATGTCTTTTGGCTATATCGATAAGCGTACGCATTTGAGGGATAGCGTTTTCTTCCAAAACGGCAGGAACAAGTATCTCAACAAGCTTTGTTGCTCGACCTGAATTACCAGCATTAAGCGCATTCGTTAGGTCACTAAGCGCACTTGGTATATGCAGACGTGCAGCGGGTTCTGCCGGTGCGACGGCTGCCTTAGTAGTTGCGGCACCATGTCCGGCATCTGTTTTTTTTGGTACGTGTACAGGCACCTCAACAGCAGGAGGCACCTTGGAAAACCGGCTTTCAGAAGTATAGAAATTAACCATGGTAAATGCAGTAACTGTTGATGCAAGCGCAAGTGAAACAAATTGTATGGTTCTACCAGGACTATTTAAAACCTGTTTCATATTCTTCCACCCCTGGATTTGAAATATTTAATGTAATATGCACGCCTGTTTTTAACTGAACCAATGACGGTGCCTGTAAGTGATACGACCCCACTTACAACTCCAATACTAATGCCTGCTGCTGAACCATAAGTCATTCCCGCATATGCGCCGCTAAGTGCGGACATGCCCATGGCAACTGCAGGGGATAAAACGGATATCAGCCCGTCATCAGTAGTACGGTACAATTTATTGTGCTCCTTTGCATAGCGCCTGCCAAGGCGTACCCGTGCAGATTGAAGCAAGGTACGTAATTGGGTACGAAGAGGCGTATCGACGGAGACTGTTGCAAGCCCGTCGATAACTCGGCCATCTCCCGCAAGTGCAAGCGCCTCAATATATGGGAAAACATCCCTGCCGTTATGCAAAAGCATGTCCTCAAGCCGTTTGATAAGCGTATCGATATGTTCATCAGGGAACGATTCGATGTCGGCACGGAGGCGAGTCATGGCAACAGTCCTGCTTCTGCCGGTTTTTTTGCTTGCTTCAATAATCCTGTTTTCAAGGGAAACGACTTCTGGATCATCTGCATGTGCCACTGCACTTACGGGGGAGGTATGTCGCACAGGTGCTGCGGGAACTGCTCTTGAAGGGGAGTCCACTGGTGCCCGCAGTGGTTGCACTGGCTTTCCATTTCTACCAGCACCATTTCTTTTAAGGCGCCGCACGTTTTCAAGTTCCCTTGCTATTACTTCTTGGACTTCTTGCTCAAGATCACGTTCTCTTGCGTTACGTTGTAGGGCCTCAAATGTTGATACAAGGTTTCCCGCCAGGACTCTTTCTTTGAGGCGTTCAACTGCACGTATTGCGGCAGCAGGTGTACGACTGTTTCTATCAAGGATGGCGGCTTGAAGCGCGTCTGTATCGCCTAAAGTATTTAACTGCTCAATTTGGGTAATGTCCATCACCCGAGTTGTTCGAGCTGCACCATATACTTTGACTCGGGGGTCGGGAAAACTAACTATCTCTTGCGGACCTGTTGGCGGTACGGGGGGAGGCCTCGCGCGTAGCGGTGGCAATGTTGCTTCGCTAGTCCCGCGTGCAAGCGGATGCGTCGCATCTGAATCGGCACGCGGCATGGGGGCAGTGCGTTCGGTTGGTTCTTCGATACGTCGGGCGATGGTTCTCATCCTATCTTGTAGTTCGGTTGGATAACCAGATGACGTATCCCGCGCAAATCCATTACGAAGTGCAGCACGAATGTCGTCATCAGTTGAATATGCGGCGATTGTGTCAAGAGCCTCAAGCACGCGAGCGGCATGAGGCGAAATTACCGGGCCGGCAGAGTCATGCACATAGCCGTCAAGAAGTGAAAAAAGCGTGTGCACGTCCTGTACCGTAGCGCGGATTTGTAATCTGTCAACGTAGATTTTATCAATTGTGGCACGCTCTTCAGAAGAAAGCGACCCAAAGCGGGCATCTGCACGAATTGCCGCACAAATGGCAATTGTGAAATCATCACTTTGATAGTGGCTGATAATCCGCATGGCAACATCGCGCGCATCCGAATACTCAC
>CAZPPT010000003.1:0-150530 GCA_964588555.1 Microcaldota archaeon
CTATGTTGTATCCTTCGCGTGAGGCAATCGGGTACAAAAAGTAATCATAGAAGAAATCGCCCGTGTTTCCAACTGCCCCTGCCATATTATATTGATTTAGGACAATCTTTATAAACGCAGAACCAAATATCACCAGCTTATGAAGAAAAAGAAACCTGCTAAAAATCACTTGCGGCGTACAGTAGCCGATGCCATCAACGTCCTTTTACAAAAGGCTGATGCGTATTCCACTTCCCATCCGGAGCGGACAAAGCGGTACGTCCAGATGGCATGGGGCCTTGTTAAAAAATATAAGATACGCCTTACCAAAGAGCAAAAGGGGCGCTTCTGCCGTAAGTGCGGGACATTTTTTATTGTGGGTAAAACGGCGCAGGCGTCATTTAATGCACGGACTAATGCATTTTACATCAATTGTGCGGCGTGTGGACATATGCGCAGACTATAGCATTTTTTAAACCATCGCACATTACTTTTCCTATATGCTTTTTCATGATATGGTAAAAAAAGACCTAGAGTCCCTTGAGCATGAGATGGAACTCCTTATACCAGCCAAGCCGCAGGAAGTATATGGGATACTTGCACCGTACATTAAACGCGGCGGCAAGCGAATTCGGCCCATTCTTGCGTTTCTGTCAGCGCGCGCGGTTGGCGGGAAATCCGAGGACTTGTTGCGGCCAGCGGCGCTTATTGAACTATTTCATAATTTTACCCTTATCCATGACGATATCGAGGACAATTCTGAGCTTCGCAGGGGAAAACCGACGCTCCATAACCAGTTTGGTATCCCAATGGCGCTCAATTCCGGCGATGCGCTCTATACGTGCCTTTGGCAACACATCACAAGCCTTACTGTCAAGAACCATGATAATGAGCGGATACGCTCCCTCTACGCATCCTCATTTCGGAAAGTTGTCGAAGGGCAGGGGGTCGAGATTGCATGGCACGCAACAAATAATTTCTCCATATCCGAAGATGACTACATCTCAATGATTGCAGGAAAGACTTCTGCGCTTCTTGCACTCTCATGTGAGCTTGGCGCCTATCTTGGCGGCGGCACCGAAGAAGAGCAGCGCCTGCTATCAGAAGCGGGCTATTATTTCGGCCTTTCCTTTCAGATACAGGATGATATACTCAACCTTACGGGCACCGTAGACAAGTATAAAAAAGAGATCGGCGGCGACATATCAGAAGGAAAGAGGACGCTCATGGTTGTCCATGCACTTAAACATGCACGCGTGCAAGAACGTGAACTGATCAAATCCGTTCTTACGTCCCATTCAAAGAACAAGAATGATATAGAACAGGTCATCTCTATTCTTGCAGACACCGGTTCGCTTGTATATGCACAGGAAAAGGCGCATTTCTTTCAGTCACGCGCCCTTGCGAATATCCAATCACTTCGTGATTCAAGGGAGAAGTCGGCATTGGTCGAACTTGCAGATTATATCGTCAAGAGACAGGAATAGCTATTTAAATTTATCAGCCCAAATTTGTTCATGGTCAATTTTCCTAAATTCTTAACCTGTATTCTTTTATTGAGTTTAGTTGCCTTTAGCGCGTTTGATCCTGCAGATTACCTTTATCCGAACGAAAACCAAGGACAACTTAAACGAGTCAATTTTTCAGTTGACGGAAGCGCCTATTCACTTGTTTCAGTTAATTCAGAACCCATATTCCTTATCAAGGGCGACGGACCGGTACGTGACCAAAATGAAATACGGGATGCGTTATATAGTTATTATAAAAAAACCGGATATCCCACCCCTGGTGAGCTTGCCTCTCTTAAGGATTCGATTAACTCATACAACATAAGTCGAAATGATGGCGGCCGTTTTAAGGAAAAGGAAGAGTATGTATGCAGGCAGATCCTGCTCCTGAACGGGGTCAAGTACAGTACGAGCACCATCATGTGCGACAGCCCCGAAAACTGCACGAAGATCGCCCAGGTTTTCTATTCTGCAAGCTATGCGAAGGGCGTAAAGAAATCAATGAGCTTTGAAAATGCCGTCGCGCTCCTCCAGGAATTTGGGACTGCAAGTTTTGGAAATGACAAGTTGATCAACCGGGCATTTGAGCTTCTTGACAATATTAATGAAGACAACCTTGCCCAATCCCTTTCAGAAATCCGTTCATCCGTAAGCATGCTGCGCGACCACAAGGCAACGCTTGAGGATACCATATTCAGGACGCCGACAACTGACCCTGAAGAAGTAAAGGAATGCATTGATGAAAAATGTTTTGCCCTTTGCCCGGATATTTCTTTTAACGCTACTGCCCTTGACCTAATCGAAAATAAGGCATCCGACCTCATTACTAAAAGCCAGTCATTTAGCGGATACAAATCAAGAAGCGCACTTCTTTATAACAATACGTTTAAGCGCCTTAATTATCTTGAAGGCGAAACAAAAGCTTCCGAATACATTTCCCTCTATGACCCCCTCTCCATCGAGGCAACCTTGGCAATTGAAGAGGGGAATGAAGCACTTTCCCTTTTTAGGGACGAGTCACTTACCGCAAGCGTTACGCGCCTTGAAGATTTGACAGTTCGGATTAACCAAAGCATACAAAACCGCAACTTCGCAACCATAGATGGGGATCTTGCCCTTTACGAAGAATCCATCCGTGAAGTCCGTGATATGCTGCCGGGCGTTCTTGCGGCATATGAGAACTCAATTGCATTTAAGAACGATGCGGAGGCAACCCTTTTTGTTCTTGAGAACCGCGATCTGGATGCGACGAACCGTAGAAAAGTCAATGAACTAAAAACTGTTGCGGAGACCCTCGATGCACAATTCTCAAATGGCCTTTCTGACAACCAGCTTACGCAAATGCGCGAGGCGTACCGCAATGTTTCAACCCAGGCACGAGTCCTGTTAAAAAATGAAAAGGAAAGCGCCCTTTCACTTCCCGGAACAAAATTCAGGGCATTTGCCCGAAGAGTAAATAAGGAAATTGCCGGGGGTCTTGACACAATAAACGTCCCTCCAAGCGATTTTACTGTAAATAAGCTTGCTTCATTTGGCGGCATTGCCATTATTGCATTTGTTTCCATAAGCGCACTCTCATTCTTTGTCTTCTTGCATATTTACGGGCAGTTCCGCAAGGCTCCCGGGGCAATCCGTTTCGTTATTGTCGGCAGCTATGTGGTGTTTCTCTTTGGTGCACTTTTATTTTCTGCCCTTTTCTATCTTTTCCTTGACAAGACTGCGCTTGCGGCTGATATAGAAGAGTTTGCCGCAGATGTATCCAGTAAAAAACAGGTGTATATTGCCGTAGACAATGAAGGCGCTTCTTCAGATGCACGTTTGGAGATGAAATCATGTAGTGGCCTGCTTGCATCCAGCTTGCGTGCTTCAAACAAATCAGTAATTCTCTACGAGCTCGAAGGGGAGTCGTGTACTGGCACTAATGCGCTTGGGGAAACAAACGCCTATTCACGATCCACGTGCCTGGGAACGCTTAAAAATTCAAGTGCATTCATCATGCGCTATTCGCCCACCCCTCAGCGGGCGGTGTTTTCATCCATCTACGACACAAAGGCTTTTATTACTGGTGATGCTGATTACTATAAGGATTGCACAATTTCCGCGGTTTTCCGTTAACTGGTGAATGTATGAATATCAAGACCATTGCCACGTTTTTACTCGTAGTTATAGCTCTTTTTACAATTTATTTTCTTTTGGGGCCGAAAGCCTCACCGGACATTCCGCCTGTGATCAACGACTCATTTGACGGGATCCCCGTTTCTCCTGAAACATTCGCTGATGAGCTTGCAAATTCATCCCATTTGTACATCGTCCAGGATCTTCGTGCGGCTTCGACCCCTGATATCCGCAAGAATATCCAGCAGTGCGGGATCGATTTTGCCGCAAGTCGGGGGCTTGTAGGCAAAAATATAACTATTTACGCGCTTGAAGCCAACGAATGTACGACTCTCCAGGGAATTGTCGCCGCAGGAACGTGCATTGAATCGATACGTGACAATATGGCCATTTATATTAAGGCAGGTAATTCAAGCGCCTTTTATGACAAGCGCCTTATTGTTGGGATCGGCCCGACATACCCTACACAAAGCTGCAACATAGACTTTAGGGTTCCAGAAAACCAAAGTAATTCTTCTACAGGGAATGTAACTGATGAAATTGCACAGGAAATATTTGAAGATATACTTGCCCAATGATTTGCCCTCTTCGTGAGCCTATTTATTTTTGGGGCATTCTCCTCTGTAATAAGCTCATTTCCCGCATTCCGTTCCGTTGGGCAGTATGCAGATCCCCTATTGGCCAGTGTTCATTTGTGTAATGCAGCCGCCAAGGAAAAACAAAAACGCCAGAACCAAGATTGATTTGAAAAACTGGGTTCATACCCCGTTGCTTGCAACGAAACCCAGTTTTTCAAAGTTGTGACCGAATGGGGCATACCCCTCCAGCTTGCTGCGGGGTCCCTTCGGTCACATTGATTTTTCCATAGTCTCACCCCGATATAATCGGGTAAAACTAGTATTCCTTTATTCGCCCCGGAAACTTAGTTTAGGTATCATTTGCCCTACTTTCCAGGTGAGCGCAAGGTATTTATATGTTATTTGCTAGGTTTTTTTATGAAGCCTTTATTTCTTATTGTGTTGTTTTTCCTTTTTTTGAATGCCGTCTCTGCAGAAATCGTCTGGCAGTACGGTGCAGGTGCACCCATATCGCTCAAACCAGTGGTTTTTGGAAACCTTGTCCTTATAGGGACGCAGGCAGGCGGGGTGCATGCAGTGTCGCTTGCAACCGGCACTTCGGTTTGGAAACAGGATTTTGGCGATAGTATCATTCAGCCCGCCTTATTCTCAAATAATATTGTTGTTGCAACCAGTAATGGTACCGTTGCATTGCTTAGGAATGACGGCTCAGCAGTTTGGACAACTGTGATTAGAAAAAATGCGACCGTTGCCGCCCAAATATATGGGCTAAGTGCCGCTTCTGACCGTATTTTTGTAACAACTGATTACGGGGTTTTTTCTATTACGTCTACAGGAAACACATCCCTTTTTTTCAATGCGACCAATGCAACCGTCTATACCGCTCCGGTAGTTTCTGGCCAGGCCGTTTATTTTGGGGCAGGAAATGAACTTGTCGCAGTGCACACTAACCGCCAGGTTTTATGGCGCAAGTCAATTGCACCATTTGGTTACTCGGAGCCGGTTATCCGAAATAATGTCATATACGTAGGTGCCCATGATAATTCCCTGTATGCGGTAGATGTCATCACCGGGCGGGTCATATGGCAGTTTGAAGCCAATGGATGGGTTGCTTCGACGCCGGCTATTGACGGCACCGTAATTTATTTTGGGAGCAATGACGGAAATATTTACGCAGTTGATTCATTCGATGGGGCACTACGTTGGAAAACCCGAACCGAGCTTGCAGTACATTCAACGCCCTTGGTCTCCACCTTTGCCGGGCAACGATCCCTTTTTGTTGGCGGAACTGATGGCACGTTGTATGTCCTTTCCGTTGATGGCGGGCAGATCTTGTGGAAATTTGCTGCACAAGATTGGGTTGCAAGCCCTGCTGCGGCACAGGGCGATATTGTCGTTGGCGGGCGTACCGGCATTCTCTATCGGCTCGATACGGTACGTGGCTGTACAATTACGGAACCTAAGAAAGGAAGTGTTGTTGGGAGAAAAGAGATACGGGTTCGCGGAACCGTTCTTTCGGAAGCTGCAAACCCAGATGTTTCCGTACGGGTAAATAATGACGGCCCGTGGATTCCTGCAATGGGGGGTAATGGGCAATGGGAATTAAAGATAAACCCTGCAGATATGGATAACGGGGGGAATCGGATCTTTTGTAAGGTCTTTGATTCTGCGGGTGAGGAAAATGAGCCCTATTTTTCGCTTTTTGTTTTCAAGGATCCAAACCAGGGATTGTCAAACCTAGTGGTCAATGCACCTTCAAGCGCGCAGGTAGGCACGCCCTTTACCGTATTTGTAAGTGACGGTGGTGACACATCTCCTATTGAGGAATTCAACATCGTATACGATGGTGAGAAACGTGTTGCCACCGGGAACATAACACTCAACATAAGTACGCCCGGGGTAATTATAGTAAATATCAGCAAGATTGGCTACACGGATGCCGTATTTTCAATTGCAATCAATGAACCAAATCAACTTTCCGATCTTGCATTACCTGCAATTGGCGGGCTTACCGTTCTTGCACTTGTCTACTTTGTCATACTCAAGCGAATTCTTCGTAAGTAACACTTTTTTGGGCAAACGTTTATTTGACTGTTACTGATTTTGCAAGATTCCTTGGCTTATCCACATCCCTGTTTAGGATGAGTGCCGTGTAATATGCAATCAGCTGGAAAGGTATTACCCCTAAAAGCGGGTAAAATATTTCATCTTCTTCCGTAAGCGTTGGTAGTTCAACCCATGTTTGGAACGAGGGGTGGGAAACATTGCTTATGCCGATGAGTTGTGCACCACGTGCCTTTGTTTCAAGGCCGTTATTAATGCTATCAAAATAGGTATAATCCCGGGGGCACAAAAGTAGTACGGGGGTGCCATTTTCTATGAGGGCAAGCGTTCCGTGCTTTAATTCGCCGGCAGGCATCCCTTCTGCATGGATATAACTTATCTCCTTTAATTTGAGCGCCCCTTCAAGCGCGATAGGGAAATTAACTCCCTTTCCAAGCATATAAACGTGTTCCTTGTCCTTGAGGAAAAGGGCAATTTCCTGTGCCTTAATATCAAAATAGCGGAGCCTTCCTTCCAGCAGTGAAATCACCTTTCTGAGTGATTGTACCACCTTATTTTCAGAGCCTGCGAGCGCCCCGCCGATAAGATAAAATGCAACAATTTGGTTGGTAAATGCCTTTGTTGATGCAACTGCTATCTCAGGACCGCAATTTGTATAAAACACCTTGCTGCTCTCGCGTGCAAGCGTCGAAGAAGGGACATTCACGATGCTTATGACCTCCATGCCGCGTTCCTTTGCCTTGCGTACGCATTCCATTACGTCTGCAGTTTCCCCGCTTTGTGAAACTGCCAAAATAACGGTGTCCTGGGGCAGGGTATCCATGAAGTAGATAAATTCATGTGCCATCATCACCTCAAGCGAAAAGTGCGCAAGCTTATGCAGTATATGTTTTCCTACGACTGCCGAATGCCGCGCCGTCCCGCATGCTATGGCAACCACCTTTTTACCGCGCATGGCATTTGCAAACTCGCGTGCAGCCCCTATGTCAAGCGCGCCCTCCATGACGCGTGGCTGCTCCATTATTTCCTTGATCATATAATGGGGGTACGATTCCCGCGTAGCGCTTTTTGCATCCCAATTCAGGGTAACGGGTAGCCGTGTTACCCGTGTTTTTTTGACATAGTCGTATAGTTCCAGTAAAATCATTCCCTTATCTTGTTTTGCATACGCTATTTCGTGGTCGCTTAGGAAAATTGCATTGTGCGTTTCTTCAAGAAATGCAAGCGGATCGCTTGCAAAGATAACCTTGTTTTTGGCATCCCCGATCGCAAGAGGGCTTTCATTTTTAATCGCCACCAATTCATCAGGGTGCCGTACATCGAGTACAACCAATGAAAACGAGCCCTTAAGCTGGGGTGCGATCGCCTTTGCGCGTTCGAAAAGCGTCCCTTGTGCATCTTCAAATAAGTGGGCTATCACTTCGCTGTCAGTCTGCGATTTCAGGTGATGGCCGCCTGCAATAAGCTTGTCGCGCAGTTCCAGGTAATTCTCAACAATCCCGTTGTGGACTATTGCGATTTGCTCCTTACAATCACTATGGGGGTGCGCATTTTCATTCGTCACTCCGCCGTGTGTCGCCCAACGCGTATGGCTTACTATAAGGCAGGTTTTCGGCGATGCATGCGGCTCAGTTATTCTTCCTGCCTTTTTTTCAATCTCGAGGCTTGCGCCGTTTGGGATCGCATATCCCCAGCTGTCATATCCGCGGTATTCCAGTTTCCGTAAGCTTTGCAGTATTTTGCGGACGTCTGTCTGTTCCTGTGAAATCATACCAAGTATCCCGCACATAAAAGCACCTGTTAACCTTTGAAACAGAAGGCTTTTTAATATCTATCTAAAAAAATTTTTATTATAATTAAAAAAATATTTAGGGTGGTTCCGTGAAACTTGTAAATACGCATGACGAGGCACTTATTTGTCGCGAACTTGAAGAACGCCATATCGGGGCCATTTCCCTTGAGCGTATGCGGATCTTACGGATTTTAAGCAGAAAGGCGATGTATGCGGCTCAATTGTCCCGTGAGCTTGGGATGGATGAGCAGGCGCTGCATTATCACCTTAAGCTCCTTCAGGAAAGTGGGCTTATTGCAATCAGCGATTATGAGGAGCGCCGGGGCGGGATTGCAAAGCGCTTCACTGCAACAGCCGAAAGTATCGGCATTATCATAAAGGAAAATGGTTGGAAGCACTTGCCTCGAATGGCGGCACGCCCCCCTCGTTTATTTGCGCCGTTTATTGAACACGCGGCATTTTCAGGTATTTTCGTCCTCGGTTCCCCCGATCCGCACGGGAAATATCGTGCCCGTTCAAGCGAATTCTCAGTGCTTGAACTTGCAATGCTTATGGGAAACTACGCGACATTTTCGTTTCCGCTTTATGCACTTGATACGCAACTAAAGGAAGAAGGCAGAAAGCAGAACCTCATCATTGCCGGCGGCCCGAAAGTCAATATGCTTGCAGCCGAAATAAACGCCATCCTGCCAATACGGTTTGATGCGGCAACATTTGAGGTCGTAAGCACGCTCACACGCAAGCGATACGGTGGCAATATAGGTGTAATTGAGCTTGTAGGTAACCCCTTTGCGCCAAAAAAGAAGGTACTTCTTGTCGGTGGCCTAAATCACCATGGGACCCGTGCAGCGGTCCTTGCAATGATAAAAAAGATGAAGGCGGTCGAGGAAGGCAACCCAAACGGCAAGAAGGCATTTGCGCGTGTCGTGGAGGGTTTTGATGACGATGCGGATGGCATAGTTGATTCAGTCGACATTATCGAGTAAATGCGAATTAATGAAACCACGGGCCAAGAAACTTCAGCGATCCCCTGCCTATTCTTTTTGCATCACAGTCATAGGCTGTTCGCACAACATTCGCCTCGCCAGTATATTCAACAGTCACAAGGTGATATCCTTTAAAAATACAAGTCCTTTCACTGCTTTTATCAAGAGCTGCATTCAGTGCATCTATCGCAATCAATAAGGCTTCATTAACATCCGAAGCGGTAGTGAAGGGAAGAAGTGGCAGTGCGTGTTGTGCGCCAAGGCCATGTGAGTGTGCTGCACGTATGGAGGCAACACAGCCATCTTGCAAATAAAGCAGGTCTGGCGGCGCGTCACTAAAAAAACGAAGTATCGTTGTGCGTAACCCAAGCGCACGAAGAAAACCTGGAATAGCGTGCGCAACGTACAGTGGATCTTCTTCGGTTAACTGGTCCTTATCCTGTGCCAAGGCAACGGGATGTGTAAGATTGCGTGCTTCGTTTAGTCTTTCGCAAACGTCGAGTTTAAAATAGGTCAAAAAACTATCGTCCCTAAACGGGCCTGACCATGCAATGTACGCACCCGATTTTCTTATCGGGTCGGGGGACATGATGTCCGGAAAGTTTCCTCCTTCTATCTTTTTCATAGGATGTGCATCAGCAACGAGTACTGCTCCGTTTCTTGCCTTTACGCCAATTACAACTGTCATACAAATATATAATTACAAACAATTTAAAAAGTCGCTAATACCCACAAAAACACTTATTAAGCCGTACCTCAATATACTAGTATCAAATGCCTTAGCATACGGCATAAGTCGTGAATAGGATGGCAGATTCTGAAAAAACATACGAATTCAAGAAGGCACTTAAGCGCCTCCAGTCATTCCAAGGAAGTGGGACCGAGCTTATTTCCGTCTACATTCCCGCGGGCTCAGCGATCCATGAAACTGCAAATAAGCTAAAGGAGGAAATGGGCCAGGCAAGCAACATAAAATCAAAGAGTACCCGCCTTAATGTCGTGAGCGCACTTGAAAAGATTCTCCACCACTTTAAGATCTATCGGAACACCCCTGAAAACGGCTTGGCAGTCTTCGCAGGCAACATAAGCGACAATCCTGCTAAGACGGATATTGAGCTTTTTGCAATTGAGCCAATACAAAAGCTTTCCATCGGCACCTACCGCTGTGACAGCAGGTTTTTTATTGACCCGTTGCAGGCGATGGTCGACCACACTGATACGTATGGCATTGTTGTGCTTGATGGCCGGGAAGCGACGCTCGCCATGCTTCGCGGTACGCAGCTTGACATCGTAAAGCGACTCCATTCGCTTGCCCATAGCAAGCATAGTGCAGGCGGTCAGTCAGCACGCAGGTACGAGAGGCTTATTCAGGAAAGCATAGAATACTACTACAAACGTGTCGGCGAGGCGATGGATGAGCACTTTGTCGGCAAGGTAAAAGGCGTGATCGTAGGGGGTCCTGGTCCGACAAAGGATTTTTTTATGAAAATGAAGCCCTTTAACTATCAATTACATGTCCTTGGCACCGTTGACACCGGCTATACTGATGAAGTCGGGGTTCACGAGATCCTAGCAAAAAGCGAATCGATTATCCAGGAACAGGAAGCGGTAAAGGAAAAGGCGCTTATCGACCGGTTCATAAAAGAGGTGGTAAGCGACGGGCTTGCAACCTATGGGGAACCGCAGGTACGCGAGGCAATCCTGACACGCCAGGCGGAAAAGGTACTCTTATCCGAAGGCCTTGAATACAAGAAGGGCGAATATGCCTGTGCAAACTGCGGGCGTACCGAAGAAAAGGTGACGCGCAACAAGTCCATTCCGCGGATCCCCTGTACGTGCGGGTCTGAAATGAAGCTCGAAAAGGAAAAGGAACTGCTTGAAGACCTCGTAGAACTTGCGCATGCAAACGACGTCTCCGTTGAGATCATCTCAACCAATACAAACGAGGGGCTCCAGCTTATGAATGGATTTGCCGGTATCGGCGCATTCTTACGGTATAGGTTAAGGTAGCTTATTTTAGGATTTTCTTCCAATTATAAATGCAATAATTATCAGGATCAATCCGGTAAATGCGTACCCTAACCCATTATTTGCCAAGAATGTATCAACAAATTGCGCAAATCCCCAGATAAGAAAAAACACGCCAAAAAGAAGCGTAATTGCAGATACCACCATTTTCCTTATTTCTTTTATTGCATATGCAACTCTTTCCTGTATCATCTGAGTTATTCCCATGATGCCGCTAACGCTCGCCAAAAAGGCTTTCAGTGTTGATTCAAATCTCACTTTAATGCCTCTTTGACATCAATGAGCCAAGGATTGCCCCCCCAAGAAACGCACCAACGACGAACAAAAGCGGATGCTTTCGTATCATCACTTCTGCCCTTTCCTTTTTTTGCCGTGCATAATCATTAAATCGGGCCGCCTCTTCCTGTACCATTGCGCCTGCTTTTCGTTGCGTATCCTCGATTATGTCCTTGGCAGTCTGCTCCTGGTATCCTCGTTTTTCACTGGTGTCCCCCTCATATCGTGCCATTGCTTTCACCCCTTTTTTTTGTACACTTAATTTATATTTTCCCGTTTCTTACTTTTAAATATTTCTATTCAAATAACGTATATGGCAACGTCAAATGAGGGATGGAAAAAGAAGCTTACTAATGAGCAGTACCATGTTTTACGGGAGAAAGGGACTGAAATGCCATTTAGCGGCAAATACGTACATACAAAGGAAAAGGGCATGTATGTCTGCGCAGGCTGCGGCACCACCCTTTTTTCATCGGACACCAAATTTGATTCAGGCACCGGCTGGCCAAGTTTTGACCGTCCTGAAAATACCCAGAATGTCGAATTAAAGGAAGACCGGAGCCACGGCATGGTTCGCATCGAAGTATTATGTAAAAAGTGCGGCGGGCATTTGGGGCATGTGTTTGACGACGGGCCTGCAACAACAGGTAAGCGTTATTGTATCAACTCATGTGCGCTTGAGTTTAGGAAGAAATAATCTTCGCGGGCTCGTTTATCTGCTGTACCACGTTATTCCGAACGCATATGTCCCTATTCCGCCTTCTTTTAGCAATCTTACTATTTCAGCTGAGTCTAAGTGCCTTTCCCCGATAAAAATGAGTGTTCGTCCATCAAGCCTTTCTTTGATGTTTGAATACATGCGCGTTTCAAGTTCAAGAAGATATGCATCTCCACTATCACAGATTCCCTTTAATTTTACCTGAAGATTCACCATTTCTCTAATTTGAGGATACTTCCCCATAAGCTGTTTTAATCGGCATATATTTTCCAATACTTGGTTTATTGTATTCCCGATAATTGGGCGGTAGGCGTGCACCGCTTGCGCAATTTGCTCCGTGTGCGGGTGGATTTTACCTTCATCAATTGCATTTCTTACCGCTTCTATCAAAACATCAAGCTCTACAATTAATAGTCTGTTCTCTAATCCGTACTGGGCCTCAAGTGCTTTTTCTACTTCCTCATCCACGTCAAAACCAGCGACCATTATTCCTTTCTCATCAACGACCTTTTTGATAGGCGAAAGCGATGGAATCCGGATCTGTGAAAGAGGCGTATTTTCTGTAAGAGCCAATTCTTGTATGAAACTGCCTTTGATTATATCTTTTCTTGGGTCATATATGCACTTTGGTGTTGCCCCTTCAAGTAATACAACCGCAGGTTCAACAAGACATGTAATCTCTCCACAGGTGGCAAAGTTGCTCCGCGGATTATGATTTACCCCGCAAACGAATACCTGCGTGCCGGCATTTTTTTGACGGGTAATTCTTTGTGCTAACCGAGTTACCCGTTTTTGAGTTGTCTGCATGAAGTTATAATAAATGGAAAATATTATATTTATTTGGCTTTTAAGCGCATGTGTCGCCATTAAGTCTTTTTAATGAGTTTATGGTACATCCACTTGCCATATACAACTTTATATTGATAGTTGCCATATACGTACATGGAGCGTTTAGTACGCGGTTTACTCATCGAACTTCGCCCACTGCCGGTTATCGCAACCCTTACGGCAGTATTTTTTGCATTTTTACTTACCGACGCCTCATTTACTCATTCCATTTTTCTTTTCCTTGCAAGCATCTTTTTTATCCTCTATGCAACCCATTTCCTTGACACTTATGAAGATCATTATGTTCGAAAAGAGGACCAATACAAAACATTTCTCTTTGCGCATGGTGCAAGCGGTATTTTAACGAAAAACGAACTTCTTTTTGGGGCGTCTGTTAGTTCGGTTGGATTTTTTATCATTACGCTATATCTTTCCCGTACGGCTGGCCTTGTTTTATTTTTTCTTAGTTTTGCGTCCTACCTTATAGGTGTGCTTTATTCACGTTACATCTCAAAAAATGCATTTCTCTCCCTCCTTGCGTATCCAATTGCCCTCTTACTTGCAATGAACGGCATATATTTTCTTGCACTGAGCTTCATAGATCCCAAACCCACTATTCATTTCAGTTCGATTTTTTTATTATTTTTAGGGACACGCATATGGATGGACATGGCAGACATGGAAACTGACAAAAAAGGCGGAAAACCAAATGTTTCGAGTATGTTTGGTAAATCAAAAGTAAAAAAGATTGGATTTTTGATCCTCCTAGCGGGCATTGCAATTGCGTCATTTCTTTATAATTCGCTTATTTATTTTCTCTTGCTTGCATCCCTTGTCTTTCTTTTTTATCATGCGTATCAGCTTGAGCCGCGCAAGGGTATCCGACAGGTTCTTTTTGGAGTTTTTGCATTTCTTGTCATTCAAATTTTTTATGTAAGCATCTGAATTGTCCCAAGCACTAAAAATATAAGAACGGGGTAAAACGATGCCTTGTTAAAATAGTGCAATGCTTCGCGTGGCTTCGGATCTTTCATAAGCGTCAGTGCAGGGTGAACCAAAAGGACTATTCCAATTGCCGTTGTTGTTAGTACGTATGCAAGCCCGATCCCCCCTACAAATCCAAGCAGACCATTTGCAATAAGCGTCAGGGATGAAAAAGAAGCAATTAATCTTGCCGCTGTTTCTTTTCCGTGAACTGTCGGAATCGTCTTTATCGATTGCTTTGCATCCCCCTCAATATCAGACAGGTCATTAGGTATATTTCTTCCTCCGATCTCCCACGTGAAAAATAAAAACAGGAGTACTACAAGCGTTTCATTATCTCCGCCCCCAACTGCAAGCCATCCGATAAGTGCGCCGGTTGCAACAAGTGTTCCTGCTATGATTGCCTTTAGTTCTGAAACCCTTGCCAATTTACAATATACTGCTTCTAGTAGGATGGCAAGGAAATAGAATGCAACTGCACGGGGGTTAAGGAGGTAAATTGCAAGCGCTGCAATCGTTCCGGTAGTCCCAATCCATATCGCCTGTTCGCTTTGCGTTATGTGTCCCTTGCTCAACGGATGCAGCACCATAACGGAATCGACATCCCACTCTTTTTTTCTATTTTTATTTATTCGTTTATCTATTCTGTAATCAAGAAAATCATTTAGTGCGAATACCGAGAACATCCCGCAGACGCTTCCCAGGATAAGTAATGCAAGCGTATTAAGCTGAGGTATCTCGCCTGCTGCAAGTAACGCTGCAAATAAGGGTTGCGTTACAGAAAACATCGCCTGGAGAGGACGCGATGATGCCAGGAGCAAATATAGTTTTTTCATCGATAAACCCTACATTTGGCATCTCCTAAGGATCCGTATCGCTTCTTCATCCTCAACTTGGGAGAAGTTCCGGTAAAATTGCCCTATTGCAAAGAAGTTCTCTGTTACAATAAGGCATATGACTTCGTCAGCCACCTCCTTAATCCGCCGGACCCCATGCGGCGGCCCAACTGGCACGGCAACAACTATTTTAGCCGGCTTTTGGCCCTTTAGTATCCGTATTGCTGCAAGGAGTGTATATCCCGTGGCAATCCCGTCATCTACAACAATGATTATCTTTCCTGTAACGTTTAGTTTCGGCTGTTTGCCCCGATAGAGCCTGTAGCGCTCCTTAATTGCCCGCGTGAGTTCCTTTACCTTTTGTCCCACGTATTCATGGCCTACGTTTCTTATTGCATCGGCGTCCAGCATATAGTTTCCATCAAGCCCTACTGCCCCTATTGCGAGTTCTTCACTTAGCGGATGGGGGATCTTCTTAGTGATAAGCACGTCAAGGGGGAGGCCAAGTTTTTCATGAAGGACCTCCCCAATCTGGAGCGCCCCGCGTGGGATGGCAAGAATGATCGCATCCGTGTTTTTGTATTTTGCAAGTGCCTGTGCGAGCTCATTTCCTGCATCAAATCGATCTTGGAACATGATGAAATTGGAGCGCCACACCTATTTATCGCTAATGGCTCATGAACCATTCGGCAGAAAGGCGTGCAACAACTTCGATTTTTCCCGGTTCCTCAAAAAGGTGCGTTGCACCAGCCACAACGGCAATTTTCTTTGTGCAGTTTAGTCGCGATCCAGCCAATTCATTTAACTTGATAACCTCGGGATCTCGTTCTCCAACTATAAGGAGCACAGGACAGACTATTGCCCGTAATTCTTCCGCTTCTACAAGATCCGCCCGTCCCCCTCTCGACACGACTGCCGTTATATCCTGCCCAAAATGTGCGGCAGCCGTAAGGGCCGCAGCACTTCCCGTACTTGCCCCAAAATATCCAACCCGTAGGTTCTTTGTAGTTGGTTGTTTGTTTATCCATCCGGTTACGTCTATAAGGCGCCGCGTCAAAACTCCGATATCAAACCGGTTCATATAAATTCGATCTTCTTCTTCAGTGAGCAGGTCAAAAAGAAGTGTCGCAATCCCGTTCTTATTGAGGTATCCTGCAACAGTTTCGTGGGCTTAGCCTTGAACTTCCGCTTCCGTGTGCAAACAACACTATTTTTTGCGCACTTTTTGGTATTTTCAAAATTCCCTTAAGTACGGCATTCTCTACGCCGATGTTCACTTCTTCCATACAATCACCCCGCGCCATTATGCGATCCCCTGTTTTCTTATAAATCTTACCTGTTATTATTTTTTATGACGGGCACGCAAAAAGATGATACAGTAATCAATTGGGCATATCCACGGCCAAGACATATACTTGACCACCTGGTGGGTCCGGGTGCAACCAAGGCCGAACTCGCCCTTCAATTCGGGTTTGCCCTTTTAGGCGCCATATCTATATTTTTATACCACCATTTTGCCATGCTTGGATGGAATCCATTCCAGGTTGCCGTTGCGGTCTGGCTTGCGTTTGATATCTGCGGGGGTATCGCGACAAATGCAACGGGCGCAGCAAAGCGGTGGTGGCACAGAAAAGGCAGGGGCTTTAAGGAGCAGCTTCTTTTTGGCCTTGCACATTTTTACATGCCCCTTCTTGTGAACCTTGCATTTTTTCCCGGCGATTATAGCTTCTTTCTTGTCGTTTATTCGTATTTTGCACTTGCCGTTTTCGTATTACTTATGAGCCCCCTTTATTTGAGACGAACAGTTGGTTTTATCCTCTATTCAGTGTCGCTTCTGCTTAGTTTTGTTGTCGTACTTCCGCATGGCATGCAATGGTTTATTCCATTCTTTTTCCTTAAATTGCTCTTAAGCCTCCTTATGCGTGAGGAGCCGTATCGCCCCTTATCTGAGAAAAAATCCGGCGTAATCGTCATTCCAAAAGAAGATTCATACTAATTCGCGCGTATTCACTAATACTATTTCCTCTTAAACCCATTTTATACTATAATTAGTATGTCAAAGTCAAAACGGGGTACGCGCTTTGAAAAACGCTCCAAATTGCGCGATAAATGGGCTACATTTCGGCTTTTATTACGAAAGTGCGAACTTGTCCTTGAAATACTTGATGCACGGGATCTTGAGGGGACGCGGATCAGAAAGCTTGAGCACTGGGCAGGAAAAGAGCGCATTATCAAAATAGCAAATAAAATAGACCTTCTTGACAAGGAAGCACTTTCATCAATTAATAGAAATGAATACGTGCCAATTTCATCAAAATCACATCACAAAAATAAGGAAAGAAAAAAAATAATTGACGCGATCCTTGCAAGAGGAAAAGAGCGGCCGCGCGTGCTTGTGCTAGGATACCCCAATGTTGGCAAAAGTAGCATCATAAATCTCTTGGCAGGCCGGGAAGTTGCGCGTGCGCTGCCAGTTGCAGGAACCACAACAAATGTTCAGTGGATTCGCCTTCCTCATGATATCCTTCTCATCGATTCACCGGGTGTGTTCCCCGAATTTGAAAGAAGGACGGAACTCCTTCGAAAAGGCGCACTTAATATCGAAGGCCTTGAGCATTTTGAATTCTATGCATTAAAACTTGCGGAAAAGTGCCTTACGGATAATAAGATGGTCACCTGGCTTGAGGGGTATTTTGATATAAAAATAGAGGACGACACGCCCCAGACGCTTCTTGAAAAGATCGCACGGCGCCGCCAATTACTGCAAAAAGGCGGCGTACTGAATATGCACGAGGCATCAAAACTCTTGCTCAGGACCGTTTCCAAGGCTCCGAAGATATAAAATTTTATTAGTAGTCAGATATTTATTTTCTATAAATGCAAGAAAGAGTGAAACAACTATGCGAGTACCAACGAAACAAAAAACCATATATTTCATAACTGGCGCATCCGGTGTCGGAAAAACAACCCTCCTTGCTGGACTTAAAAAGAAATACTGCAATACGACCTGGATTTTTCTAAGTTTTGATTCGGTCGGTGTGCCTCCAATAAAAGAAATGATAACAAAACATGGGTCCGCATCTAACTGGCAAAGAGATACAACTTATAAATGGATAGATAAAATGCTTAAGGAATACCAGGATAAAGAGCGTATTTTTTTAGAAGGCCAGGTTAATATAGAATTTATAAATGAGGGGTTCAAAAAACACTATTTTGAAAATTACAAAATTGTGCTCATTGATTGTGCCGAAGAAGAAATGGGTTATCGTTTAGCCCACAAAAGAGGGCACCCAGAATTGTTAACTCAAGATATGAGAAACTGGCTGAAATTTCTAAGAAATCAAGCTAAAAAATTAAACGTACCAATTATCAATACTACGAACCGATCTTTAGAAGATATTGTAAAAGAATTTGAAAAAGAAGTTCGCTTGCTATAAACATATAATCTAGCATAATAGAAAAATAATAGAAAAATAATAGAAAAATGCAGGGGAAGAATCCCGAGGACGCCTCTGTGCAGAACCCCTATATTTTCACTCAACCTTCTCACCAGATGCTGTTCAGTGCTGCAGCGGTTTTAAACATTGCTGGGGGAGGGGAAAAAGAGAATAAGGATTTCCCAAGATTAAAAAAGGGTCAATGTTGAAATTGATCCCTTGACTTTTTTTCACGATACCTTATCTTTTCATGGATTTTTTCATGCAATTGAACTGCGATTTCATATCTGACATTTGAAATGCCTGCCTTAATTACTTCATTGCCTGCAGTACGAATGGTTATTTTTGCAACATTAAATAATTTATCCGATATACTTCTATCAAGAGAGGTATCCAAAATAGAATTCAGAGACATTATTTTTTTGGCACTACTAAAAATACCTTCATAAAATATTATTTGATTATTCTCAAGAACTATGGACGTTCCTTTACAAAAGAATTTTGAATAAAAGAAACAAATTATTAGAAAGACAACTGAGAGAATGAGTCCAATAAAAATTTCAAAACTATGATCGGATTTAATAAAGTCAAAAAGAACTAGAAAATTTACGATAAGCATAATAAAAACAAGTAAAACCAGGATAAAAAAATGTTTTATAAAATAAACTGATAAATCAGGATGGACTGCAATGTAATTATCTCTTTCCTCCATATACCGATATATGCCGCAATGATTTAAAGAAGTCTCGTTTTATATAATTCGAAAAGACCGAAACAACGTAAAATGCAACGGGGATGCTCAGATCAGCCCTGAGCGTGATAGGGCGTGATTTTAGATCTAATTTGATGGTCTATTGAGTAGTGTCCTTAGATCAGACAGACGGTCTGAACCTCTTTTTTCCTTCTGCTGAGTGCTGTTTTGTATGTCAGATGTTTTAAACCTTGCTCCGAGGGAAAAAGCGGATATTGAGGTTTTCCTAGGAGAAGGGGGCTTAATTGTTGGGAAATTTATTTTTTAAGGGGGACGCGGGAAATCCATTGACGGCGGGGCAAAAAGATTTTCCCTGCGGCTTTAGCCGTGGGTAGTTCACTGTAAAAATACTGGGGTACAGAAAACGTGGGCTCAAACCGGTCCCACTAATTCAAAATAACGATCCAATAGTTCAAAACAGAAGCAAAGGTAACCCACACTAAATATGGGACAAGCAGGTAACTAGCTGTTTTATTCACCTTGTAAAACTCAACAATAGTCCAGGCTATGGAAAAAAGAAGGAGAATTATACAGAGAAGTGCAATAAAAGGAAGATGAAACCCGAAAAATATCACTGACCATGCTGCATTAAGGGCCAGCTGCAAAGCAAAAGCATAAAGTGCCGTGCCCCTTAACTTGTTTTTATTCCAGACCAGATACAATGAAACTGCAATAGTGATATAAAGAAATGTCCAAACGGGCCCGAACAGCCAATTGGGGGGATTAAATTCGGGTTTTGCAAGCGAAGCGTACCATGTTGCGATTGAATCAGCAGTGAAAAAAGATCCTATGGCAGCTACTGCAAACACAATGAACAACGAAACTATAAGTTTTTTGAAGTCGATCATAGATAAAAAAAGAAGATAAGAAATATAAACAATTCGCATGATTGGGGCAAATAGCCAGACTTAAAACTATAAATATTATATGCAGGGGAAGTGATTCGAACACTCGAAGGTACTAAACCACCAGCCTTGTGCCTTTTGGAAAAAGGCACCCTAAAACAGGTATGCTATTTTTCCGAAGTCCTCAAGCTGGCGCATGTAGCCGGCATAGTATTTGCCTCAGGGCTTTTTCCAGGGTTTTTGCCACTAGAAATACCTGAGTCAAAAAGCCTTTGGCCGCTCTGCCACCCCTGCATCGCAACTTTTTAGGAAAAAACTTGCCAGTTAATTATTTTTTTGCCGCCTTTTTTGTTTCCTTTATTATCTCTGAAACCTCGTCTTCAAGTATTGCGCAGCCACGCAACATCACATCCGTCGGTTCCATTTGGTAGAAACTTTCAACGATGAATTTAAATGTCCCTTCTTTTTGCATCTCATAGCTGATTACGCTTGCCTGGAATTTTGCATGCCGTGTGCCGATACCCGTACGTGCCTTTGCCTCCAACCTGAGGTGCTGGTTCTCATTAAGCGTAATGATCGGTATTTTTTCCTTCGCTGACCCAATATCCTTATCGCTACTTTTTAAGTCCTTTGAGTATACGACCTTTGGGCCGGTCTCATCAAGGCTAAATGCGATTTCTGACTCTGCCGGAATTTTTTCAGGCGTTGTGATGGGGAGCATGCCGAGCCGGTGTGCAATGTATTCGTCAAATATCCAGCTCGTATTGTCATAAAACGTAACGTTTTCTATGGCAAGTACTGGGACATGCGACATCACGTACCTGCGGATCGCATTTGCGAACGGTACGGATATCCCTTCAACAACAAACTCGATCCGGTTTCCGCGTGCCTTTTCCATTGAAACTTTCATAGCATCAAACTCTTCTTCCACGTCTTCCGCCCCTTCGTTTCATAGAATCGGTTGGGAGTGGGGTAACATCTTCTATTTTTCCTATGTAAATTCCCGTACGGGCGATGGTTCTGATGACTGCCTGTGCTCCTGCCCCAGGTGTTTTTAATCCATTTCCACCGGGTGCCCGGATGCGTACATTTACATGCGTTATGCCCTTTTCCTTGAGGCTGCTTGCAACCTTGAGCGTTGCCTGCATTGCGGCATACGGCCTTCCTTCTTCCCGGTCTGATTTTACCATCATGCCGCCGCTTGCCCATGCAAGTGTCTCAGCACCGCTTAAATCTGTTGCGGTTATGATCGTATCGTTCTTAGATGAGAATACGTGGAGCACTGCAACGCGTGATTTTCGTTTCCTGACTGCAGTCTGTGGTGCACTTTCGCCTTCCTTCTTCGTCTCAGTAACCGTTTCTTTCTTTTCGTCCTTGGGGATCTCTTTTTTCTCTTCTTTTTTATCTGTCAAATTATCACCACATTGCTACGATGCATTCTCCGCGCTTTCATTTTTTGCTTCGGACGCCTCTGCGGGCTGTTCGGTCTGAGGCGGGTTTTTTGTAAGGTCGATCGCCTTACTATATGCGATCCCCTGTTCTTCATTAACATCAATGAAATAGCTTGGTGCAGACACCTTTCTCCCTCCCACTGCTATGAATCCGTGTGTTATCAATTGCCTGCTTTGCCGTAATGTGTGTGCAAGCCCTTTTCGGTATACAATCGTCTGCAGCCTTCTTTCAAGGATAGATTTCACGGTAAGCGACAGGATGTCTTCAAGTGTTGCGGTTTTTTCAAGAATCCCAAGCTTGTTGAGCTTTGCGAGAATCTTTACCGTATCGCTTGAACGCATTTCTTCACTCAACGAAAGGAGCCGTCGTGCCTCGCGCCTGTATTTTTTCAGTTCGGCAACTGCAACCCATAATTCTTTCATGTTCTTAAGGCCGTATTCGCTTTTAAGCGTCTTATCTTCTTTAATCCGGTCTACGTCCCACAATCGTTTTGGCCGTGAATATTTATCCCTTAGTTTTGGCGGATCTCCCATGTAATTTCACCATTATTTCTTTTCTGCCGGTTTTTCGCCCGCTGCTGCTGGCTTCTTTCCGGTATCTTTCTGTGCCTGCGCTGCTGCAAGTACTGCCTTTCTCATGACACCCACACTCATGCCTGTTCTGCCCGTGTTTCGGGTTCTTTGGCCACGTACTTTTTGGCCATATGCATGTCTATAGCCGCGCCATGTAAAAGATTTTTTCTCTCTTTCCAAATCCTGCTTTGAAATAAATAGAAGATCGTTCATGATTGCATGTTTGTCCGTGCCGTCGCTAAACTCCTTTTGGTGGTTGAATAAGTATTTGGGGACCGAGTGATTACTTATATTAAAAAGTATCGCGTCGATCTTTTCTATTTTCTCGTCTCCAAGTTCACCGACCCGCGTTGTCGGCGAGATTCCAAGCTGTTGTTCTATTACATGTGCGATAGATACGCTTATCGTTGAGCCGATGCCACGCACTGCGCGCAATGCCTTGCGGAGCTGCACCTGTCCCTTTACATCCTTCCCTGCAATTCTTACAATTCCCTTAAACCCTTCCTTTTCTTCAACTGCCGCAGGAGGGGATGAAACAGGCTTTTTCTGCTGCTTTTTCTTTTCTTCCTTTACTCCCTTTTCTTCTTTGCTCAATCAAACACCCTTAAAATCTGCTTATATTTTCGACTTCCATCTCACTTACTCCGTCAATCGAACGGATCTTTTCCTCAAGGAGGTCAAGTCCCCCTTCTGAATCATTCATAAGCAAGGTCGCCTTTAGTGCTTTTATGCCAAAGCCAACCTCTTCCTCGTGCGCCTTTTCAACTTTTGCTACGTTTGCCAGTTGCTCCTTTACTAATTCCAACTTTGAATTTTCCTGCACGAAGATTTTTATCTCAACTGCTACATCATATTTCATTGTGGCACCTGTTTTTAAACCATTCTTATGGTCCCTGAAACCCACAGGAACATATATAGGGGTTCTTATTCTTCCTACAATAAAGGCACCGGATAAGCTCTGAGCCGCAGTGTGGGCACGGAAATGGTGCGAAATCCTTTGTCTGTTTACCGCATGAATTACATCGTTTCATCTAATCTCTCCATTTACTCAATTAAAAAGAGCAACTGTATTTTATTTAATGATATCCCTATTTAAACATTATGGTACGCTTTATTTTAGTAGGCCCTCATAGTCTAACCTGGACAGGACGCGATACGTGTAATGTAAATTACATGTGCGTAACCCTGCGGAGGTTGCGGTCTGCGTTCAAAGGCGAAGCCCTTTGACTTATATAACTTAATGTCAAAGGTCTACACATTATCCCAAAACCCTGAGGTTTTATACTTAGGAGTCTTTTTGGTTTTGGGGCTCGACCTTTTTAACTTACCCGTTTTGGGGTGCCTTTTTCCAAAAGGCACAGTTGAAAAGGGCGAAACTGACAGTCGCAGTGAGGGCGTTTTTTTTCTTATTTTTCTAAATCTAAACTGGCTTCCTCCCCTTATTTATCTTTTCTCTGTGTCTTGTATATGTTTTCATGCCAAACGCAAAAGAGCTCAGTCGAGCAGACTATTTTACATTTTGACATGCGCCCCCATTACACCAACTATTTTATATCTTTTGCTTTATCATATTAGTTAACTTATTTTTCAATTACTTCTTAACGGGTGGTTATTTGTCAAACGAAATGCAAAATAGCTTTGGTACGTCCTTATCCTCTTCCATGCAGAACATCGTTAAGGACGTCATTAGGGAGCCCGTGAAAGAACCACTAAAAGAACAAGTTCAGCCTAAGCCAATGGCTGAAAAACCAGCATCAGACGACGAGGAAATACTCAAGTTCCTTGAGGACACAAAACAAAAAATCTGCATTGTCGGTTCGGGCGGAAGCGGAAGCAACACGCTTGACCGACTTTATGAACTGGGCATTCATGGCGTTACCTTGGTTGCCTCGAACACTGATGCGCGCCATCTGCTTAAGGTTCGTGCCCATAAAAAAATCATTCTGGGAAGAAAGGTTTCCGGCGGAAAAGGCGCAGGGAGTAACCCTAAGATCGGCGAGGATTCCGCAAAGGAAAGCGCTGACGAGATCAAGGAGGCGCTTAAGGGAAGCGACCTTGTCTTTGTCACATGCGGCATGGGCGGCGGGACCGGCACAGGTAGTGCAGCAGTTATTGCAGAGCAGGCAAAGGCAAACGGTGCGCTTACTGTTGCGGTCGTTACGCTGCCGTTTACTTCCGAGGGAAAAATCAGGATGGAAAACGCACTCTCCGGCCTTGAACGGCTCAAGAAGCACACGGATACGCTTATTGTTATCAAGAACGACCGGCTTTTAAGCCTCGTTCCTGATTTACCTCTTAATACTGCCTTTAAGGTATGCGATGAGGTGCTTGCGTCAAGCGTCAAGGGAATCGCGGAGCTTGTTACGAAGTCCGGACTTGTCAACGTTGATTATGCAGATCTCCGTACGATTCTTTCTGAGGCCGGTTTTGGCGTCATCGGACTTGGCGAATCATCCATCGATGCAAAGCACGAGGATCGTGCGCGTGTCGCAGTTGAAACTGCGCTTAATTCACCGCTTCTTGACGCGGACATTTCAAGCTCAACCAAGGCACTTATCAACGTCATTGGCGGGGATGACATGACCTTAAAGGAAGCGGAGTACGTCGTAAGCGAAACTTCACGTCGAATCAATCCGAATGCCCATATCATATGGGGTGCACGGGTCGATGAAAACCTTAAAAAATCTTCCATGCGCGTATTGGTAGTACTTGCAGGGGTAAAATTCCCTAAATACACTGCCGAGGCAAAGGTGGGCGAGATTGAGGGGTTGGAACTTGACCTCATCGGGTAGGCGATAGCATGGAAATGGGAGAACTTATAAGACGTTGCATTCGAATATTGCATATCTCACGCAAACCGACGAACGATGAGTTTGAAGAAGTTGCAAAAGTGACTGCACTCGGGATGCTTGCAATCGGCGTTATCGGGATCGTAATCTGGTTGTTATTTACGTCATTTTAATTTGATTAAAGAGAGGATATAAATGATATATGGCATTCGCGTAACATCTGGTCAGGAAAAAATAATTGCAGAAATATTGCTAAAAAAGTCAAAAGTCGAAAAGCTTGACATCCATGCAATTGTGCACCTTGAGACGGTCAAGGGTTACCTTTTTGTTGAAGCGCCTGATGAAAACATAGTCGTCAAGCTTGTGCAGAAGGTAAAACACATCAAGGGATTTTTACGAAGTCCCGTACCCATAGCCGAACTAGAAGGGCTCCTTAAGGCAGTTAAGCAGCCTGCACTTACCATTGAAACCGGCGACATTGTCGAAATGACTTCAGGGCCGTTCAAGGGTGAGCGTGCAAAGGTTACCAAGATCGACGAACCAAAGGACGAGATTACTGTCGAGCTTATGGAAGTAGCAGTGCCAATCCCGGTTACGGTAAAAAGCAAGACCGTGAAGCTGTTCCAGAAATCCGGGGCACTTGAATAGTTATTTATTTCTTCTATTTTTTATGCGGTTATAGTCTACGAACCTTTTTTGGGTTGCTAAAAAGCTTCACCAAAAATTGGACAACGGTAGGATATGGGCTTCCCATCCTGCCTTTTTAGAAAAAAGGCAGCCCAAAACGTGTTTCTATGTTTTCGGGCCCGCCCTTTAACGAAACTGTTTTGCGCGCTTTTCCTAAAAGCGCAAGGGCGAAACGGAAAGAGCCTAAGAATCGGGTTCAATTCCCGATAACCGCATTATTTCCCTCCCCCCTGCTTAAAATTTCAGAAATCCTCCTTTACATCTTTGGGAATCGAGAGCTCTTCACCTTTTTTGATATTTCGTAATGCAACATCTGCTCTTTTTTTAAAGTCGGGGTAAACGTTTGGTTTTTGCGACCGATTTACATGTCTCTCCGGCTCGGGATAATAAATAATTTCCCCATTTTGAGTATGTGTAAAATAGTTTCTTTCATACTCTGATAATTTTTCATATTCGGTATCCGTTAGTATTTTTGTATTCCATTTTATTACGATATCTCCTTTTCTGAAATTCCTCTTAGCGTATACCCCTAACCCATCGGGAAACTGTTTAATTTTTGATTCCCGTACCTCAACACCTTCAAATTCCATAACCAATTATATATGCACTTTTTAATTTATGCATGATCAACCCCTGTTCGTTATGTTCTGCAACCTGCTGCAAGACCTACCTTATAAACGTCACTTCTTTTGACATAGTGCGCATCAGCAAATACACAAAAAAAGAGCCGCGTGAATTTGCCATGCTTCACCCCTTAAAAACGCTCAATTACGATCCAGACCTGGTTCTGGATACGACTGACGGATGTGGATCATACCTACTTGGGCTTAAGTCACACCCATGCATTTTCTTGGGAAAAGATGACTTGTGCACCATTTATGGATCAGCGCCGCTTTCCTGTCGAAGATACCCATATACGTTATCAGATAAGATAAACACGCGCTTTTGCCCGCTTCCTTCGCAGCTTCTATTTAGGGTGAAAGGAGCGGACATCGCATCTTCATCACTTGTCAGCGAACTAATTAGGTATAAGTCAATCGTTAAGGAATGGAATAAAAAATTAGGGAAAGAATCGGAATGCCTTGATTTTTTAGTTAATAATGCAGCACTTTGATCACTTCTCTATACGTGTCCCATGAGGGTCCTTTTTTGGCTTTCCAAGAAATGAGTACAGCCGTTCCACCAGTTCATCGCTTGCTGCATGCTCAAGTATGCACGCCTCTTCATGGATTTTTTCCTTGTCCATCCGTAACACGTCGTGGAGAAACGTCTCTATAACCCGATGCCTGAAATGCATCCTTCGTGCAACTAGGATCCCTTTTTTTGTCAAGTTAATGGGACCGTATTTTTCCATGGAGACATACTTATCCCGGATAAGTTTGTGGAGCGTTGCCGCCACCGTATTTCGTGAAAGCCTAAGCGTGCGCGCAATATCAATGGATCGTACTCCTTTCCCCCCGTCAAGCTTGTGTATCAGCCTGCAATATTCCTCTATTGTCTTGTCCCGCATCGTATTCCCATTTCCTATTCGCCACGTATTTTTTTATATCCGGCACTCAATGCAAAAATTGCAATGGAGGTCATTACGATTGCACCTCCGGACGCAACATCAAACCAGAATGACGCAAACAGCCCGATAAGTACTGAGATAAGGCCGAACACCGCGCTTATAATAAGCGTTCCGCGGAACGACCGCGAAATCTGGAGCGCCGCTGCCGGCGGTATGATAAGAAAGGACGAAATAAGGAGTATCCCAACGATCCGGATTGAAATTACGACCACAATTGCGGTCAGTATTGTCAAAAGCGTCGTGAGCCGCCTTACCGGTACGCCGGAGACCCTTGCCGATACCTCGTCAAAGGAGATGTACATAAGTTCCTTATGGTAAAAGACCAGGAGGAGGAGTACAGCTATGCCAAGCGTCACTGCAAGAAGCACGTCTTCCTCAGTTATGGAAACAATGTTCCCAAAAAGAAAATAGTGGAGGTCAACAGAGAACCCGTGTGCAAGGCTGATGAGGATCACCCCAAGCGCAAGCGCAAACGAGAATACGATCCCAATCGACACGTCGCCATAAATACGTGTCCATTCGCGCAACTTGACAATCCCGAATGCCGCGACGACCGAGAATAAAAGTGCAACGCCAAACGGCAGGATGTTCAAAAAGAGCCCAAGCGCAACACCGCCAAATGCGATGTGGCTAAACCCGTCCCCGATAAGCGCCATCCGCTTAAGGATCAAGAATACGCCAAGAAGGGCACAGGTTACTGCCACAATTGATCCCGCAAGGATCGCCCGCTGCATAAACTCATATTCAAGTATTTCAAGCATCTAAACACGCTCTGTAATCTCCCACATTTTTTTCCTGTCAAGCTTTTTTGCATCCCCGTCAAACTGTGTCGTCCTATTAAGGATTATGACCCGTTTTACGTGCTGAAATATTTGCCCTATGTCGTGCGTTATGAGCACGATTGTCATGTTGCGTTCTTCATTTAATTTCTGAAGCAGATCATAAAATGCATGCTGTGAATTATAGTCCATCGCCGCAGTCGGCTCATCAAGAAACAATATTTCCGCATCGCTTGCAATTGTCTTTGCAAGGAATACCTTTTGGCGTTGGCCGCCTGAAAGTGTGCCCAGCCGCTTGTCCTTTAGCCCTTCAATGCCGATCACCCTAAGCGCGTTTTCCACGGCAGCATGGTCCGATTTGTCAAACAGTTTCAGGAGCCCCCTTTTCTTCGAAAGCCTTCCCATAAGTATCACTTCCATTACCGTTGCAGGGAACTTAAAATCAAACTCCTCGAGGGTCTGTTGTATATACCCAACCTTTTGCCACTCCATAAATTGCCCCACTGGCGTTCCAAGTACCTGTATTTTCCCCTTTTGGATAGGGAGAAGCCCGAGCGCCAGTTTCATAAGGGTAGTCTTGCCGGCACCATTATGCCCAAGGAGCGCGACAAACTCGCCTTTTTTTATGGTAATGTCTATCTTTTCAAGAACCGTGTGCTCCCCGTACGAATACGAGACTTCCTTAAATGAAACCGCATTATCCACAGTCAAGCGCCTCCCTAAGCGTTTGTAAGTTTCGTTCCATAACTTCAATGTAACTGTCATTTTCCAGTTGTTCCGCGGCGTATGCTTCCATGGGGCTAAAAACAGCCGTTGTGCCGTTTATTTCCCGTGCGACCGCTTCGGACAATTTGGGGGAAATGAAATCCTCAAAAAATATATGGCTTGCATTTACCCGTTTTGCCGCCTCTATGACGCCTGCCAGGTCTGCAAGGGAGACTTCCCCCTGGGGATCAAAGTTTTTTATAATTGGTACCTGGGTCAGGTTATATTGGTTTGCAAGATAGCCAAACGCCGCATGTGATACGAACATCTCGCGGTGCCTGCATGTCCTTATCGTATCTTCGTATTTTCTGTCAAGCTCGTCAAGCTTTTGCATATAGCTTGTTTTTTTCCTCTCAACCCTTTCGGCCTTATCAGGATATTTTTCCGTGAGCGCCCCTGCAATATGTTCCACCTGGAGCTTTGCGTTTTTTGGGCTGAGCCACGTATGCGGGTCAATCGGCCCGAGCGTTTCATCATCTGGCTTAACTAACGGCACGGTCCTGCTTGCATCGACAACAAGCGGCTTTTTTGCCCCAAGGCCGCTTACGGTCTTCTCGGCCCATATTTCAAAATGGCCACTTGTGTATACAAATACCTCGCTTTGTGAAAGCTTTACAATGTCTTGCGGTGTCGGTTCATATGCGTGTGCGTTAAGGCCAGGGGGCAGCATAAGCCATAGCTCAAATTCATCCTCATCAATCACGTTTGACACGAAGTCATGCACGGGATAGCTGCTCACTGCAATTATCGGTTTTTCCGACTGTCCCTCGTTGGTGCATCCAAGAAGCAACATTACAATAAATACAAATGCGTAATTCTTCATATAATGTTCTATATATAGAACATTTATAAAACATGCTTATGCTGCCCGCATAACTTTTTAATATTACCTTCCGATACTTTTCCATGAATATAAGTTTCAACGGCTTTGAGGAAACAATGCATATGTCAGTTGGCGGAAATACTGTCGAACAGTATCTTGTTGCCCTTGCAGTTTTCTTTGTTTCGGTCGCCATCCTGCGGATTTTTAAATTCGTCATCATCAATTCGCTTAAGTCCTACGCTTCCCGTACAAAGAACGACATTGACGATCTTTTTGTACGGAGCCTTGACGTTATTGGATGGCTGTTTTATGGCATCCTTGCATTTCACATTTCGATCCAATTTCTGGCGGTTCCCGACGTTATCCGTACCATTTCTGAATTTTCCCTCCTTATTGCAGGCACGTACTATGCGGTTCGGATAATCCACCAGATAATCGACTATGTTAAGCAAAAGCTCATTGCGGAACGAATGCACCAGTCAGAAGATGCGGATACATCAGTTATCGACCTTCTTGCAACAATTATAAAATATATTTTGTGGCTCATTGCAGCCCTTTTGATCCTCTCAAACGTGGGATATGACATTACTCCGATGATTGCAGGCCTTGGTATTGGCGGCATCGCAATTGCGTTTGCACTCCAAAATGTGCTTACGGACGTATTTGCCTCGTTTTCCATCTATTTTGACAAGCCGTTTAGGAAGGGGGACTTCATAATCGTGGGCACCGATATGGGCGAAGTAAAGCGGGTCGGGATCAAGTCAACCCGCATCCAGGCGCTTCAGGGCCAGGAGATCATTATTTCAAATAAGGAACTTACCGAGGCACGTGTCCATAATTACAAGCGGATGTACAAGCGCAGGATTGTTTTTGGGTTTGGCGTTGTTTACGATACTTCGCTTGCAAAACTGCAGGATATCATCCGTATCGTTACAGACATAATCAAGAAAGAGCAGCTTGCAGACCTCGACCGCGTCCACTTTAAGGCATTTGGCCCCTCAAGCCTTGATTTTGAGGTGGTCTATTTCGTAAAGACAAGCGATTTTAACAAATACATGGACACGCAGCAAAACATCAATTTTGCGATAAAGGAGCGCTTTGAAAAAGAAGGGATCGAAATGGCATACCCGACCCAGACCCTGTATGTGAATGCGCCTTCCTTGGAAAAAATAACGGAAAAAGGCAAAAGAAAAAAATGAGGTCTAATAACTGAGGCCCTTATACAGCGGGAATCCCTTTGCAAATTCCTTTACTTCATCCCGCACCGCGTGTATGTTCTTGTTCTGTTTGACTTCGGCCTTGAATTTCTCAATATACTCGCCCTTGGTTTTGTCTTCAGGCAGTTGGTATGGTTTTACCTCCTCAATTACGCGGTGGATCCACCCTGCAATGAGCTCCATATCCTGTTCCCTTAACCCGCGGGTCGTAACTGCCGGCGTCCCTAACCGTACGCCGCTTGGGTAAAACGGAGATGAAGGTTCCGCGGGTATCGTGTTTTTGTTAAGGGTAATATTTGCATGGTCAAGCGCCTCCTGTACAAAAACGCCCCTTCCCTTCCCATAGGGTGTAAGGTCTATGAGGATCATATGGTTGTCCGTACCGTTTGTTACGATCTTTATGCCTCGCTTCATAAGCGCGTTGCCAAGTGCCTTTGCATTTTTTACGATTTGGTGCGCATATTCCTTGAATTCGGGCTCCATCGCCTCGCCAAGGGCAACCGCAATTGCCGCAGTCTGATGGTCATGCGGCCCGCCCTGTAATCCAGGAAATACCGCCTTATCAACTTTGGTTGCAAGTTCGGGGTCTTTCTTAAGGCCGCGCTCCGTCACCATGATCATCGCACCACGCGGCCCACGCAATGTCTTATGGGTTGTCGTCGTTACAATGTGCGCATGGGGCACCGGGCTTTTGTGTGCGCCCCCGACCACAAGGCCTGAAATGTGGGCTATGTCTGCGGCAAAATACGCACCCACATCATCCGCAATCCTTGCAAACTCCTCAAAGGGAAATTCGCGTACATATGCGGTTGCGCCGCACCAAATCAGTTTTGGCTTATGTTCGCGCGCAAGCCGCCAGACCTCGTCAATATCGATAAAACCATCCGCCTTTACATGGTATGGGATGCTTTTGTAAAACAGTGCTGAAAAATTGACCTTCCACCCATGGGTAAGGTGCCCACCATCCGTAAGGTTTAACCCCATGACTGTGTCCCCGGGGCTACATGTTGCAAGGTATACCGCCATGTTTGCAGGGCTCCCGGAATACGGCTGCACGTTTGCATGAGGCACCCCAAAGAGTTTCTTTGCGCGTTCTATTGCAAGGCTTTCTGCCGCATCGGCGTTTTCGTTGCCACCATAATATCTTTTTTTGGGATACCCTTCAGAATATTTATTGGTAAAAACAGAGCCAAGTGCGTTAAGCACAGCAAGGCTTACGACGTTTTCAGACGGGATAAGTTCAAGCCCCTCTTCCATGCGGGTGATCTCGCTTTGGATAATGTGCGAAACTTCGGGGTCTGCCCTTTTTATCGGTTCTTCAAAGAAATTTTCACGACTAGACATACATTCAACCTCCCAGCCTCTGACCAATTCTTTTCTCCAAGCTACTTGGGAGCCCAATCCTTTTAATCCTTTTTAGTCATCTATTAGTCGTGGTCATATGTTTACTGATATTGCCAGTATTTTTTCCAATGCCTTGACGGGACAGACCGTACGTGTGCGTGGTTGGGTATACCGCCACCGCATTGGCGGGGGTGGAGAAATGGTCTTTGCCGTTCTTCGTGACCATTCCGGCATTATCCAAGCGACCATAAAAAAAGAGAATGTTGGTGAAAAAAGCTTCAAATGTGCAAGCGATGCATACGTTGAAAGCTCCGTCATCGTTTCTGGGAGCGTCAAGGAAGACAAGCGCGCTCCCGGCGGCTACGAAATTGCCGTCAACTCATTTGAAACCGTTTGCCGCGGCGAGCCGTTCCCGGTTGCAAAGGACCTAAGCGAGGAATTCCTCCTTAATATTCGTCACTTGTGGATCAGAAGCCAAAAACTTACCAAAATCCTTCAGATTCGAAGTACTGTTATCGGTGCAATACATGATTTTTTCCGGTCCCGCGGGTATACCCTCTTTGATCCGCCAATCCTTTCGCCCAATGCGTGCGAAGGAAAGATGACCCTTTTTGAAGTGCAGTACTATAAGGAGAAGATGTACCTGACGCAGAGTTGGCAGCTCTATGCAGAGGCCGCAATTTTTGCACTTGGCAAGATATACGATGTTGCACCGACGTTTCGTGCGGAAAAAAGCCACACTTCGCGCCATCTCGCTGAATTTTGGATGGCCGAAATGGAGGCTCCCTGGATGGAATTGCATGAAGTCGTACAGCTTGCAAAGGACGAACTTGCATTTATCCTCACACGCGTCCTTGAAAAACATGAAAAAGACCTTGTCTTTTTGGGCAGGGACGTTTCAAAACTAAAAACGGCACTATCAAAGCAGTTTCCCACCATCACGTACTCCGAAGCGCTCAAAATCCTTAAGGAAAAGGAAGGCATGGACGTTGAGTGGGGCAAGGATTTGCGAACGATTGAAGAAGAGGCGCTTATGAAGCATTTTGACACCCCGGTCGCAGTTACCAATTATCCCGTTGAGATCATGGCCTTCTACAAGCCGCGCGACCCAAATGATCCAAAGACTGCACTCTGTTTTGACATGCTTGCACCAGAAGGATATGGCGAAATCGTTGGCGGCTCGCAACGAAGCCTCGATGTTGATGACCTTGTTAAGCGGATTGAAAAAGAAGGCGGTAAGAAAGAAGACTATGGGTGGTATCTTGACTTGCGAAAATACGGGAGTGTTCCGCACAGCGGTTATGGCTTAGGGGTCGAACGCGTGGTACGTTGGATATGCGGCCTTGAAAACATAAAGGATACCATCGCGTTTCCGCGCACCATGAGTAGGTGGAGACCATAATGCATAAAATGGTTTTTAGCATATCATCAGGTATGGCCACCATCCGTCCAATCAGGAAAACTGATCGTGCAGAGGCATTCCTGGATTTTATTTCCGAATTGATCGATGAGGACACGTATCTTTTGGTCAATAAGAAACCGACCCTTAAGGAAGAGAGAATATGGCTTTCAAACAAGCGTACTGCAATAAAAGATAAAAAAGAAATCGCATTTACTGCGTGGGACGGCAGGATTCTTGCAGGGATCTGTGATGCAAAAAGAGGCCCCTTTAAACAAGGTGATAACGTCCTTTTGGGGATCGCCTTGCGAAAGAAATATCGCGGCCAAGGGTTAGGCGAAAAGCTTCTTCGTTTGACGATTGCTTCAGTCAAAAAAATGTTTAAGCCGAAAAACATATGGCTTTCAGTCTATAGGGATAACGAGGTCGCACAACGCCTTTACAAAAAGGTTGGATTCCGTACCTTTGCCCGGCTTCCTGAATGGATAAAACACAAGGGCAGGTATTTAGATGAGCATTACATGATTCTTTCTAAGTGATTTTGATGGACAAAGAAACAATCAAAAAACTCTACCTTCTTCAAGTCAAGGAAGATGGCATTACCGATAATTCATACGCCCATTTAGATGAACGTGAAAAGTCCCTCTTGGAAAAGATAAACGGCCGCCATTTTCTCAAAACAGAAAACAGAAAACTGATAACTGTAGTTATGACCGGCGGTGCATTTGATATCCTTCACCTTGGCCATATCTATACACTTACCGAGGCAAAGAAGCACGGCGATGTCCTCGTGGTATCAATTGCGCGCGACGCGCTCATCAAAGCAAAAAAAGGAAAGCTCGTGCATTCGCAGGAATATCGGGCAAGAATGGCCGAATCGCTAAAGCCGGTTGACCTTGCCATTCTGGGCATAGCTTCACCGCAAGAAACCTACAAGCGAGTTAATCCAGAAGTTATCGTTTACGGTTACGACCAAAAGCCGTTTCTGAAGCCCGCCGGCGTTAAAATCGTTCAACTGCATGAACATTTTGAAGAAGAGAAATTCAAGACAAGCCGAATTATCAAGGAACTTGGCCTATAATCTTTTTCTTATTTTTTCCGCAAGCTCCTTCAAATCAACATCATGTTTTCGTTCTGGGGTAAACAAACGCACGCCGTCATTTTCAAATCGTGGGATGATATGCATGTGGTAATGAAACACCACCTGGCCGGCGGCCATTTTGTTTGAGTTAAGGAGGTTGATCCCGTCTGCCCGTATCGTTTCTATAAGCGCACGCGCGACTTTTTGTGCACCTCTCATAAGTGCCCCTGCATCTTCTCCTTCAAGCTCAAAAATATCCGTTGCATGTCTTTTTGGGATCACAAGCGTGTGGCCTGGTGAAAGTGGGTTTATGTCAAGAAACGCAAGTACATTTTCGTCTTCGTAGACCTTATGCGATGGTAATTCGTTTCTTACGATCCTACAAAATATGCAATCCGTCATAGCTACATTTACATTGCCAGAACATTTAAAAAGCTTCTTCGAGTTTATTTGTACGATTTCAATGGTATTTGCATGGTTTTTGGGTCTGATGAAATTTAAGGACGAACGGCAGCAGGCACCTGATCCTGAGTTCAGGAAACCTGAACAAGAACAGGTTCGTTCCGGCGAAGAGAAGGCCGCATCATTTAAGGAATTTACAAAGCTTCCCGAAACCAGGAAATTCGTTTCCGAGTGGATGAAAAAGAAGAACTTTACAAGGCGCGGGGTTGAAAAGCTCCTTGAGATCCTTTGGCTCCAGCATGATAGCAACAAGAAGATACTGCGTGCAGCAGGGGACATTCTTTCGGCACTGACCGGTGAGGATGGCTTACTTAAGGTCCTTTCTGGCTTCAAGCTTATTCCCGAAGGCCTTTTTAAGATCATAAAAAAATAGATCTCCTTTTATTTTCTTCGTCTTATTTTTACCTTGATTTTTATGAAATGGCGAGTCATACCCCTTGAAACGCACGATGCATTTATGAATATGGCACTTGATGAGGCGGTGAGCGAATCAGTGGCAGCAGGGGCTTCATTGCCGACCATACGGTTTTATACGTGGGCACCAAGTGCGGTTTCCATCGGCTGCTTTCAGAGTATGGATGATGAGGTCGACATGGCGGTTTGTAAATCGTATGGTGTCGATGCGGTACGGAGGCGCACTGGCGGCGGCGCGGTATATCACGATTCAATTGGTGAAATCACCTACAGCGTAATTGCGCCCCAATCGATGTTCCCGGCAAATATCATCGAAAGTTATAGGGTAATCTGCGGCTGGGTTGTCGACAGCCTTCGCCTTATTAGCCTTGAATCCCAGTTTGTACCAATCAATGATATCGTCCTCGGTGGTAAAAAGATATCCGGCAATGCGCAGACGCGAAGGAACGGGATTCTCCTCCAGCACGGTACCATCCTTTATGACGTTGACGTCAAGAAGATGTTTTCACTTCTTAAGGTGCCCAATGAGAAGATCCGCGATAAGATGATTGCAACTGTGGAGGAACGGGTGACAAGTATTAAAAAGCAAAATAGTTCGATTACGCGCAATATGCTCTACGATGCACTTTTCCAGGGATTTGCACGTGGCAAGGAATACGAATCCGGCTCATGGACGGACAATGATTTATCCCGGGCACACGAACTTGCAGAAGCAAGATACAAAACAAGGGAATGGAATTTTTCGCGCTGATTTATTAATCTTTTTGTGACCTCTTTAGTATATGCCAATTATCCAGCTTGCACTTCTTGTTATCGGCTTTATCCTTCTTACTGTAAGTGCACAGGAAGCCATTAAACGGCTTATCCGTATCGCACGCGCACTTCATATCTCCGAATTTGGCATCAGCTTTGTGCTTGCTGGGGTCATTGCAATCACCCCTGAGTTCTCCATTGCGCTTAATTCGGCACTAAGCGGCGTGCCGGCATTCGGTCTTGGGATCGTCTTTGGTTCAAACATTGCAGACCTTACCCTTATCCTTGGGATTGTCGCACTCCTTAATAATGGCATCCGTTTCCAGAATGGGATACTTCGCCATATCCCATGGTTTATTGCCTCCGTATTCCTGCCCGTATTCCTTCTTATAGATGGCGAAATATCATTTTTTGACGGCTTATTCCTCATAGGCGCCTTTATTGCATACGTTATCCATATGCTTCGTATGGGTTCTTCAGTTAAACAGAAACAAAAAAATGGAAAAATCAACCTTTTTATGCAGGCAGCCGTTTTTGCCCTTTGTTTTGCATTTGTCCTTGTGGCAGGCCACCTTATTGCAAATGCGACCGAATCGTTAAGCATCGCGATAGGTATGCCCCTTTTCCTTCTTGGTATTGTCCTTGCAATCGGAACGTGCCTTCCGGAGCTTACCATCGCACTTCAGGCGTCCCGTAATCACCACACGCAGCTTGGCATTGGGAATATCCTTGGCAACGTATTTGCCGATTCGATGCTTACGGTTGGCATTGTTGCACTTGTAAGCCCGATCCGCCCCGTTGTCCCCGTTCAGGCGTTCACTGCCGGATTTTTTATGGTGCTTTCCCTTTTTATCGTACTTTACCTTTTTAAGAAAAAGAAATCAATGAGCCGCACCGAAGGCGCATTTCTCATCTGCCTTTACGTCCTGTTCCTTGCTATTGAATCTTTTGCTTTTTAGGGACTGCAAAGTGTTCCTCATATTTCTTTTTTGGCCGCGGATGCGTAAATAAAACGATTACTCGGGCCACCAGTGCGACGATGGGCAGATAAAAGAACACAAGGCCAAATGGCCGTACATCCAAGCCCGTTTCAGGTTTTGATTCAAGTATGTAAAAATGAAGCGTTGCAAAGAAGAGCCCCACATATCCAAATGTCTGTATAATCTTCCACTTGCCATATCCAAGGCGCTCAACCGAGACCTTGTTTGAGGTAAGCGTCATTACAAGGAATATGGCCAATGCAACAATGCCCGAAATAACTCCTGGTGCCTTCGGGCTTGTAAAAAACATGCGTTCTATGTCAAGCTGATAAAATTCAATTGCGGAGTAAATGCCATGCAATGCCGCAATAAGAAATCCCATGATGCCGACAGGCTTTCTGAAATAAAGGAACCTGCCAAATGTCCCCGGAAATACGCGGGCGAGCGGCCCAAGAAGAAACACGCTTGCAATAAGGCCGATAGATGCAAGGCCGGCAACCTTGTTTAGCTCACGAAGCGAGTGTTTCATGTCAGTAAGCGAAAGCACCTTTGCAAGGTTTTCCGGCACATATGCCTTTGTTTTCTTGTCAAATGCCGTATAAAAAAATAAGAGCGAGACAAGCACTATAAATACGAACATATACGGGAGGTATTTGTTTTGCATGTCACTTATTTCAATCCATACATTCTTAAACCTTTTTTTCCTGCCATATATGTATTGCCCGCCCAAGTGAGGCCTCGGCAGCCTCAGCAATGCTTTCAGGAAATGTCGGGTGCGTATGTATCGTAAGCGCAATGTCCTCAACCGTTGCACCCATCTCCATTGCAAGTGCCCCTTCCCCAATTATGTCGCTTGCATGCTCGCCGACAATGTGCATGCCAAGGACCAGCTGCCTTGACTCGTCAGTAACTATTTTTACAAATCCTTCCCCTTTATCAACGCTTACTGCGCGGCCGAGCGCTGAAAGTGGAAATTTTCCAACTGCAATTTTTATTCCCTTCTCGTTTGCTTCCTTTTCACTCATTCCGACACTTGCAATTTCGGGATCTGAAAAAATTACTGCAGGTATGCAATTTGGTTCAAATGCGCTTGCCATGCCTGCAATGCTTTCTGCAGCTACCTTTGCCTCCGCCGAAGCCTTGTGTGCAAGCATCGGCCCGTTCGTCACGTCTCCGATTGCATAAATAAACGGGTCAGTCGTCCTTCGCTTTGCATCAACAACAATGTGCCCCTTGCCGTCAAGGCGCACCTGTGTCTTTTCAAGGCCCAAGCCCCCTGTGTTTGGGTCTCGCCCAATAGCAACAAGCAGTTTTTCCGAATCAAGTGCAAATTCGCCTTTCTCCTTTGAACTAAGAAATACTGTTACCTTGTCGGCAGATTTAACCATGCGAACCGGGGCGGTGTTTTCATAGATGTCTATGCTGATTTCCTTGCATTTGGTATAAACTGGTCTTAGTATGTCCCGGTCAACCTGTGATGCAAGCACGCTTCGTGCAATGAGGCTTACCTTTGTCCCCAGTTTTGCATAGAGCATCCCCAGTTCAAGCGCGATATAACCGGCACCAATTATAACTATGCTTTTTGGGAGGACATCAAGTGCGAGCGCCTCGGTAGAACTAATTACTTGTTTTCCATCGGTTTCAAATCCGGCTATTTCGCGCGATGTCGAGCCGGTCGCAATAATTGCCTTTTGGTATTCTACATATTTTGGCCCCTGCGGCGTATTTACATGAAGCCGCTTGGAATTTTCAAAGAATGCGCTTCCTTCAATGACCGTTATGCCGTATTTTTTCATAAGCATTGCAATGCCGCCGGTCAATTTTTCAATGTTTTTGTTTTTCCACTCCTGCATCTTTTTTATGTCAAGTGAGCGATTTTCACATGTAAGCCCGAATTTCCCAAACGATCTTCCCATTGCATCATACTGGTTTGCCGCGTAGATGAGCGCCTTACTTGGGATGCAGCCGTGATGAAGGCATATGCCGCCTAACCCGTTTGGTTCCTTTTCAATAAGAATTACGTCTTTTCCCAATTGCGCTGCCCTGATTGCCGCAACGTATCCGCCTGGCCCACCGCCAATGACCGCAACGTCGCAACCGCTTGCAATATCCCCAACTACCATGTCATCACCTAATCATTAATCAATTGCATAAATTGTTCTTTTGTTATTCCTATTTCGCGTATAATTGCCATAAGAGTTCCCTTAGCAATTTCTTTATGAAAAGGAACCGTTATCTGGGGGTAATCTGGACTTCTTAATGTTATATGTGATCCTTTTTGTCTTATTGGATAATAGTTTAGCCTAGTTAATATTTTTATTAATTCTTTAGCTGAAATAATGGGTAATTTATCCATTGTGTGATATCAATAGTAATCTTTTAAAGCACATCATTTATAAGTATACTATGAAAGTAAAAATTGTGCTAGAAAAGGATGAAGACGGCTGGTTTGTTGCCACAGTTCCATCTTTGCCAGGTGTTGTCTCACAAGGAAAAACAAAAGAAGAAGCTGAAAAAAATGTGCGTGAAGCAATAGAGCTTCATCTTGAAACTCTTTTAGAATCAGGCATCCCAATCCAAAAAGAAAAAAATAAACAGATCGAATTTTTGGATGTTAGTATTAGCTGAAAGCAAAGCCCTGATTAAATAATCAAAACAGTATGCATGTTTGGTTTACTTAGGCTTTTTTTCTAAATACTCTGTCCATCTAGAAATTAATTTTGAAATTCTTGCAGTCCACTTTTTGCTATTTCTAAAATGGGCAATAATCCTGGGGTCAGGCTCTTCGCTCAGCAATTTTATTTTGTATAATTGAGATTTCTTCTATAATTTTTTCCCACTCTTTTTGTATTTCCCCCTGCGCATTTAAGCTAAGTGTCGCGACTTTAGGAAAAACAATTTGGTGGATTTTATCTATTTCACTATAAGGGTCTGATTCATCATTTTCCTTTAATAAAAATTTGATTTTATTCCAATGATCAAACGGATCACCGTTTAATGTATAAAATAAGGGGATGTGTCTTCCGGAATAAAAAGTTAGGCTTAGTTTTTGATAATCCGCAATTCCAATAAAGAATGGAAACCAAGAATTACATAAAAGTCGGCTGGTATGATCGTTTACCTTTATGTTGCTTATTTGGCCCTTATTGGGAGCTTTTTTTACCTGGATATGAAATGCGTAGTTTACGGGGGTAATGCGTTCTTTATTATTTTTTGTAATGCGTTCAAACGGGGTACATGTAAAATCAGCACCTATGTCATCAGGTGTGCTAATTGGTTGACTCACGTGAGAAAAATGAGAAAGAATAAAAACAGCTAGTTTTTCACAGTCAAAACCTTTCTTAGTTGAGTCTAGATGCACGGTATGACTATTTTAGAGGATAACCGAATCATGCTTGCCGTCATTTATCTCCTTAATGACGTCGCGCGCATTTTTGCCATCAATAGTTACGCCCATACTGAGGCAGCTTCCGGCCATTTCCTTGACTGTTGCCTTTAAGCTTCCTGCAAGCGAGTTTTTCTTCTGTTTTGCAATTTTCACTATTTTTGCAAGTTCGATATTGCCCGCCGCAGCCTCACGGTTACCTGCTCCCTTTTCAATGCCCGCCTCCTTCTTTATGATTTCAGCAGTGGGTGGCGTGCCTATTTCAATGCGAAATTCCTTTGTTGAAGTGTTTACGATTACCTTTACGGGCACCTTCATCCCTGCAAAGTCCTTTGTCACTTCATTGATTTTTGCAACTACCTGTCCCGCATTGACCCCCATCGGCCCGAGTGCGGGCCCAAGTGGCGGACCTGACGTTGCCTTACCGCCATCTACGATTGCATCAATAGTTTTCTCCATAATGATCAACTCAAAATTTAGTATATATTACAAGGAATTTGGTTTTTAAATGGTACTCCCCGCATTGCCCCTGCCTGGCTGCTCATTTTCAAACCAGTTTTTCATCCGTTGTATTGCAAGCATCCGCCTGAGTTTCCCTTCAGGCGTGTTCGCAGTCGGGTCTGCATCAAAGTAACATTGGTTTAGTATATATTTGAGGTCCCCTTCTCCCAATCCATCTACATCTTTCTCCCGTATCTCTAGCTCATCAATTCTTGTATACACCGGTTTTCCCGGCTGCGGGTTTCCGATCCTGACTGCCCCATCAACATGCGCCTTGTACTTAAGCGTATCCCATGTAATTGCACTGACGTAGCCATCTTTATCATATCTAAATGTCCGGTCTATCCCTTTATTCCGTGCCCATTCAAGTAATGTTCGTGCATCCTCAGTTATTATTTGCCAGATCCGCGCCTGTGCCTCATCTGGAAGGCGGACAAAATGCTTTGCCCGTTTAAGCATAGCTTCGCCACTTTCATTATATGTGGCTTCGTCCTTTAAATAGGGGTAAAGGGGCCTCCCATACCCAAGCATCTGTGCCATCCTTATTATTGCATATCTTTCTTCCTCGTTTGTATCATCAAACACTTCATGAAGAAGTGCAAGTGCCTGATCCTTGTGCGGCCAATCATCAATTGAACCTACGTTCAAAACATTTTGAAGAAATTGCGATTCATCATTACGAGGCCTCCTTTGTCCTCTGCCAATCGAATCTCGTCCATCTGTCTCTGAATCTCTCTGCGGATCAGGGGCTGGCGGACGGTGTAGCGCAGAGGGATCACTTTTTGGCATTCGTGAGATATATGCTAAAAATGCCATTACCAATGCTGATACTGCCGCAAACACAATAGCTATCGTATTGCCATTACCTTGAGGCGGCGCTTTCTCTATTTTATCAAGTTTTGAGACTGCCTCTGCCACAATTTCGCCGCTTAGCCTATCTGGATTCGTTATTCCTTCTCGTTCTGCAAATAATTCCCCCAGTGGGTTTCGCGGCCGCATTGACTGGGCAACAAGTGTTCTGAATTCCCCTTGTTCCCCTTCAGTTAGGCTGCCATACGTGCGTTCCAGGGTAATGGGGTTTTCGCGTTCCCGTAATTTTTCTGCAATTTCCCCCCGTATTTTTAAGTCGGCACCCATTTCGTGTATGATGATGCCAATTGTTTTTTGGGGCGTCGCAAGAATACTAATGTGTTTTTCCCTTTCGTTTGTCATTTCTTCAATCTTATCAAGGATCCGTCTTGCTTTGACTATAATTTCATTGAGCGCACTAAACGAATCAGGAAGTGAGAAATCAATGTCAGTGACCGGCCTTCCAAGCCGTTCTGCAAGTATTATTTCAAGCTCCGGTATTTCCGTAAGGCATGCACGTACGGACGCACCGAGTTTTGTTTGGGATGCCGTTTTTAATTCAGACGTTACATTTCGCCTTTTAATTGCATCCAGCTCGTCCTGCAACCGGTTAAGTGCAGACCGTACTTGCATATAGCTTGAATTTGCCACCCCCGCAGTAAATGTACTGGTAATTCCCCTTTCATTTATTCCGCATGCCGTTATTGGTTCTACCTTTACTTTCACTTCTTCTGGTGCTGGAGGCGCCGTGGCGCCCGCCGCTTCTGAAGGTGGCGGCGTAGGCTGTGCCGTCGAGGTTGGAAGTTCAAGATAAAATATCGTAAACGCTGCTATGCTAATACTTACAAAACCCGTTAAAATCCCATGTCTTAGATTAGATTTTGACAACTGCCTTTGATTTGTTACTTCGCGTGGTTCACCATCTACACCACTGTCCTTAAGCGCACTCCACCTGATCCGTGTTCGGCCGGTTTTTGTTTGCGGCATTCGCGTTGTTTGGACCCATGGGAGCCGAGTATGTGCTCGCGGTCCCGTTATCATGCTATCAACTAGGGGGGATTTTACGTGTCGCATACATAATTTGTGACAGAAAGTGTTTATAAAGGTTTCCATACATACTTACTATGGGAAAAGATAATCTTTATATGTAGATATGCTCTATTTTTATTGGTTATCAACCCGTAAAAAATTTCTGTACGTATCGCGTTTTTTACTCGTAGTTTTTAAAAGACGCAATGACTACAGAGTAAAAAATAGGAGTGATATGAATGGAATTTAATGAAATGAACCTTAGTAGTAAGACGCGCAGTGCGCTTGAGTCAATGAAGTACACCACTGCAACAGAAGTACAGGAAAAATCTATCCCGCTTATACTTTCAGGCAGGGAGGTCGTTGTGCGAAGCCAGACAGGTACTGGAAAAACTGCGGCATTTGGCATTGGCATCATTGAACTGATCATACAGGACCCGGGAAAAAAGGCACTTGTGCTCGCACCGACACGCGAGCTTGCAATCCAGATCCGCCAGGAACTATTCCTTCTTGCAAAGAACCATGGCCTTCGCATATTTGTTGTTTATGGGGGGGAGGGTATCGAGCGGCAGATCCATGCACTTTCGCGCGGCTACGACATAGTTGTTGCAACACCCGGCCGCCTTCTTGACCATTCGCGCAGGGGCACCATTGACTTGTCCGTGTTTAACCTTATTGTTCTTGATGAGGCTGATCGTATGCTTGACATGGGCTTTAAGGAGGACCTTGACGCGATTCTTGATAACGTAAGCCTTGACCGCCAGATATACCTATTCTCAGCAACCATCGATGAACCGATAAAACGCATTGCCCATACGTTCATGAAGGAACCGGTGTTCCTTGAGGTCGGCCCGCAAGAAAAGGCGCCCACGATCGACGAGCTTTTCATCAAGCTTGACCGTGGTGCAAAGTTCGACAAGCTTAAGTCGATACTTACCGATGAGCATTTCTCACGTGTCATTGTTTTTGTCGCAACGCAGCGCGCGGCAGAGTATATCGGCCACAAGCTTCACGTGCACAAGGTCTCTGCCCAATACCTGCACGGTGCAATGCGCCAAAACAAGCGGGAGCGGATCATGCATGATTTTAAGCAGGGAAAATTCCATGTCCTTGTAACTACGGATGTTGCGGCGCGGGGACTTCATATTGAGGACATTTCCCACATTATTAATTATGACCAGGCGGGTTCAAAGGAAACACACACGCATCGTATCGGACGAACTGGCAGGATGGGAAAGACCGGAAAAGCAATCACGTTTGTTGAAACAGGCGGTACCTACGGGCCTGCAAGGCCAGGAGGATACGGGGGCGGTTCACGCCGTTCCGGTGTGCGCCCGTCATTTGGCCGTCAAGAACGGCGCCCGTATGGTGAAAGCCATCGTAAGGAAGGGGGTGGCTCAGATCATCACAGAGTATATCGCAATGTGCGTTACCAAAGTCGGGGCCGGCGGCCGCCACGGCGCCATTAAGCTATTGCATGATCTCTCTTCGTTTTCTTGCATCGTTAAGGAGTGTCTTGGCGTATGCTTGTGAACCTGTTTCATCCCACAGTAAAAGACATGCCTCACGAATGAGGTCGTTGAGATTGTGCTCAATTATGGGGTCAAGGAGCCGTATATTGCGCGCGGCGCTTTCAGCATACATTTTCCAAATATGCGGTACATCTCTTCCATCTATGTCAGAACCTCCGTAATATGCGTGCGGCAACGAAACAAGTTCTGATACCCGCGGCCATTTTTTGAGTTTTCCGTTTTGGATGTCCAGTTCCGCCTTAACCCTCCATTTTTCCATAAGGTCATGGTCAAAGCCGGTACGTAACCATCGTTCCTCAAATGCCTTGTTATATGCATAAAATGGCCGCATGCAAAAATCGCTCCAATTTGCAATTGCACTCATAAATAGTTGTTTTCCCCCATCAGTTGGGTCGATACGCTGGAATATGCATATTTTGTTCCCTGAAAAGAATCCCGCGGTAATCAAATCGCCCTCCTGCGGCGTGATCGACGTCGTTTCGACATCAACGATCGTCCCATTTATTGAGAGCGGGACAAGCCATTCGTGCCTGATGTATGCGGACATGCTACCATATTAATGTAAACCATTAAATGCGTTGCCAATAAATCCATACATTTTGGCTAACTATTATAAAGAGCGCGTCCAATACAACTATTTAAAACAAATTTTTAGAATAAATGTGGGTGATTAGATGGGATGTGGAAACTGTGGAACAGACAAGTGTAGTTGCGGGCCAAGCGACTGCGGTTCAGGGTGCGGTTGCGGCTCCTCAGGTAGTTGCGGCTGCGGAAACCAGGGTTCATGCTGTGAGACAGAGATGCCAAATAACGAACAGATGTTTGAGATGTTCTTAGGTTTGGCAGAGGCGGCATGGTATAAGGCACTTAAGGAGCGCATGGTCGAGTATTATGCCAAAAAACACGGTAAGGAACTTGACCAGATGGCCGAATTCTTCTGTCATGCCGCGGGCATGAAGTGGATGAGCTACGAGGAATTCCAGAAAAAGAAGCCCGAGTTGCTCAAACAGTACATGGAAGAGATGGAAAAAGCAAAGAAAAAATGATTTGATGGATCCGTTACCAAAAAATGCGCCGCCACTACTTTTTGACCTCCATGGGGAAGTGCGGGAGGTGGTGGCGCGCGGCCTTCCCCACACGTCGCTTTCAATGATTGCTATTCTTCTTGAGGCGACACTTCGCGAGGTCTTAAGAAAAAAGAATGGTAAATACCCGACCGGGGCCACGTTTAACAAATGTATTTTTCTTGCCAAGGGACAAAAAATTGTCTCTGAAAAGGAAGCAGAATGGCTTCGTAAGATGAATAACCTTGTACGGAACAGCTATCTTCACCATGACGTTGAGCGTATTGCAGAAAATATCAAGCTTGCGGAACTCGACCCGCAAAAAAAGCAGGCATTTGACCGTTTTGTTGCACAGGAGCTCTTTAAGGAAGTTGATGGTTTTATGCGAGAGATGGTTGCAAAATATTTTTGACTAATCAGAAAAATTTTTATACTCTGTATCCCCTAAATGAGCTATGGGGGTAAGGAAACGATTTATCGCGCCGGGGTTGCTTACGTATCCTAACAGGGGCTTTGCCAGTTTTGCCATGCCGTTTTCCGCTTCCACAAAAGATGCACTTGCAAGAAAGGGGCAGTGGGTCGACGTAACAATTGAGCAGGGTATTGGCGGCCATTTGGCGTCAAGGTCATATGCCATATCAAAGGGCGAAATCCTTGCAGTGGAGAAAAAAGGTGGTATGGTTGCCATCATGCTTACTTCACTGGAAAAGAATTCCCTTGTTTTACTAGTTGATGGCACGCCGCACACGCTTTCTGAGGGCACACACCTCGCACTTCCCACGGGTCAAGACAGCTATGCAGATTATATTATGATAAAGGTACTTTTTATCCACCATAATGAGCCACGGCCGCTTCGTGGCCTGCGCCTTAGTTCACTCGATGTTGCAATGGCGGGGGATGCTATTATTAATGGAAAGCGATGGGTGGTACATCGTGTTCCCGGCAAGGACATTGAAACGCGTCAGGCCCTCATGCAGGGCAATTTCACTATTCATGCTGAAGGAGATCTCATTGTTATTCGCCCAAACCTTGAGCAAGGCTTAAAAAACTGCAGTTTATAATCATCCTATGGCATTCATAGAAGAGATCGTCGAGCGGCTTTTTGTCCTGGTAAACGCGCCCCTTGCAGATGAAAAATTGTTGTGGGTTGCGACCCCGCTTCTTATTGCCACCCTTTTTATGACCCTTTATTTTGGCAAATACAGTAAGGAAGAGCTTGGCTGGAATACTGCGTTTGGAAATACGATGGTATTCCTATTTGTTTCTATAAATATAATCCAGTTCCTTTACTATTCGGGTGAAACAGGGTCATGGGACAACGTCCTTTCAAACAAATTCCATCTTTCGGTAACCCTTGGGCTTGCGGCAAGTGCGTTTCTTCTTATGCTTATCACGTATTATCACCTACTTCCAAAGAAGATCGCATTCTTTCTCTTTTCCGCCCCGCCGGTAAATGTTGCAGTGTACGTACTTATGACCGTCGTATACCGGGGGGTCCCCGCAGATACAATCACCTTTGCAGCAGGTACCTTATTGTTTTTGATTATTTTTGCCATTGTACGGGCAATTCAGTCCCTTGAGCACGTTGCCGGCCAGTCAGAAGGGGTCACATTTTCAGCCGTGCCTACAGCCGACCAGACGGCAGAACAGAGGTTCCTTAAGAAATTAAAGGAGAAGAACAAGGTATTGTCAGAAGGAAAAAAGGAAATTAAAAAGGACGGGTCAATCACTTAATTGGCTATTCAAAATTGTTTTTTATTTTCTCAACTGTTTCCTTCGTTTCTTTCTGCATTTTTCCGTTCGTTTCGATCTCGCATGCAAGCACTACTTCATTCTTTACGTACTCGTATGCAGAATATGCTGCCAAAACGCCTTCAGCAGAGCCTGTAATCGCCTGCTTGAATTTGGTATCAACGACATCTCCGGCAGCAAAAATTCCAGGGACATTTGTTTGCGCTGCACGGTCAATAACAACATTTCCCTTCGCGTCAAGCGTTACGCCAAGCGATTGGGCGAACTGTGACTGCGGAATGTGCCCGATCTCAACAAACACTGCGTCAGTTATGAATTCCTTACTTTCGTTGTACTGTTTATCGAATATCGCCTTCGTTACGAATTTCTCGCCCTTGATCTCAACAACATTTGTATTCGTAATGACTTCCATCTTTCCTTCCTTGGCTTTCGTTTCAACCCGTGCCATGTTCACTGGTTCAGGCCGTATCTTGTCCCCTCGGTAAACAATGTAGACCTTTTTTGCCCATTGCGTAAGTAGTATCGCTTCCTTTGCGGCACTGTCGGCACCGCCAACCACGACGACTGTTTTATTTTTGTAGGCGTAGCCGTCGCAGAGTGCACAATAATGGACCCCCTTGTTGGTAAATTCCTCCTCACCTGGAACTCCTAATTTTCGCCATTCAGTGCCGGTTGCAAAAATAATCGTTTTTGTTTCAAATCTTTTTCCATCTTCGGTGAATACAAAATAAGTATGTTTTTCGTTTGACCTTGTTGTTTTGCACCGTTCCACTTTGGTTACGGTCGCGTCGATTGCCTCAACGCCCTCGTACGAAAGCGCATGCTCTTCAATTTGTTTTGCAAGCGTTAAGCCATCAGTTTGCTTAATTCCAGGCCAGTTTGCGATGTCATTGGTGAGGATGATGGTTCCGCCCCGGACCTTTGCAATGACAAGCGTGTTTAGCATTAGCCTTCCGGCATACATCGCAGCGGAAAAGCCAGTCACGCCTCCTCCGATAATAATTGTGTCGTACAACATATACATGCCGTCCTTTAATCATAGAACATGACAACTTTTATTACCTCAACATCCCGTAATTTACATTTTGTACACATGGGACGTATGTCATTTTTTAGTTTGCCGTTGCATCTTTTACAATTTGATATCTCGGTAATATGGATTCGTTCATTTATACTTTTTAGAGCAATGGCTTCAATCGTATCGCAATTTACGCAGCGGTATTCATCAAATAATTTACCGCCGCCTTCACGCGACTCAAACGTATTATTACATCTTTTACATTGATAAACTGCTTTTTTACCCATACTACCACATTTAAATCCCCAAAAGCCTTTTCATTTCCCCTTCGTTATACCCAACAATGATGTTTCCGTCAATGTCAATGACCGGAATGCCCGTCTGCCCGCTTTTCTTGATCAGCTCTTCTGCATATTTTGGCTCCTTTTCCGGATCTCGCTCTTCAAATGCAACATTGTTCTTCTTAAGCCAGTCCTTTGCCTTGTGGCACCAGGGGCACCATTCAGTGGAATATACGATTACCTTGTGTTCCTTTGTCATATAATTACCTCCTACAAAGAGTAGTCGCGATTCTGTTTAAAAGAGTATGCCAATTGCCATTCAATTATAAACATTTTCTTCGTTGTATCTTCGATGGCAAAAAGCATCTCCCTCAAGACACCAATTCCAGGCCCGCGCTCGCGAGCACTTCTGAGGCGCAATGCACAATCCGTCTCAGCCGGGATGCACGCAAGCATTCCCGTGTTTGCCGCCGCTGCGCATGGCGCGCTTGTCAGGGATGTGGATGGCAACACATTTATCGACTTTTCCGGCGGAATCGGCGCAACCAATTCAGGGCATGGGAATCCTGCAATCGTCCAGGCGGTAAAACGACAAAGCGAACGATTTTTTCATACGTGTTATTCAGTAATCGGTTACGAGCCTTACCTTGAAGTTTGCGAATTATTAAACAAAATTACGCCTGGCAAATTCAAAAAGAAGTCCGTGCTTTTCAATTCCGGCGCAGAGGCAGTTGAGAATGCGGTTAAAATCGCGCGCAAATATACCGGGCGGCAGGCAGTTGTCTCATTTGAAGAAGGGTTCCACGGAAGGACGCTTATGACATTAAGCCTTACGGGCAAGATAAACCCGTACAAATCTGGTTTTGGCCCCTTTGCCCCTGAGACGTATAAGCTTCATTACCCCTATGTGTACCGAAGGCCGTCCAGAATGGATGAAGGTGAATATATCGACTATCTGCTTGAATACATCGATAACGACTTTTTCAGGGACGTCGTTGCGCCTCAGGATATTGCATGCATTGTCATGGAACCGGTGACCGGCGAGGGTGGTTTTATTGTTCCTCCAAAGCGGTACGTTAAGGAGCTTTACAAACGATGCAAGGAGCATGGCATACTCCTTGTCATGGACGAGATCCAGTCGGGTTTTTGCCGGACTGGCAAATTATTTGCATCCGAACATTTTGGAGTCGAGCCAGACCTTATTACTACGGGCAAATCATTAAGTAACGGCTTACCGCTCAGCGGCGTTACCGGAAGGATGGGTGTCATGGATGCAGTCCAAGAAGGTGGCATGGGCGGCACCTTTGTCGGCAACCCGCTTAGTTGCGTAGCGGCAAAAGAGGCAATCCGTTTTATGCTTAAACGAAAATTATGGGAGCGTGCAGATGCCATCGGTACAATCGTCCAAACGCGCTTTAACGAGTTTGCACAGGAATTTAAATGGGTGGGGGATGTCCGCGGCCTTGGCGCAATGCAGGCACTTGAATTGGTAAAGAGCAAAAAAACAAAAGCGGCGGACAAGGCACGGGCGGAGTCGATCGTCCGTTACGCATACAGAAACGGCCTTCTCCTCCTTTTCTCGGGAGTCCTTGGTAATGATATCCGTACGCTTATGTCATTGGTCATTACGGATGCACAGCTTGAGGAAGGACTTGCCGTACTTGAAACGGCAATGCGGAAAACGAGGTAAATTATGGCACGATATCTTGTTGTTGGGGGTACCGGCATGATGGGTTCGGTTGCGGTGCATGACCTTTTTCATACAACAAAAGACGAAATCGTCATTGCCGCACGGCACGGCGCCCACGAAGCGGCAAAGAAATATAAAAGCGACCGGGTGAGCGGTCTTGATATCGATGTCACCGATAAGTCACGAGCCGCCACGCTCTTTAAAGATGTAGACGTCGTCCTTAACTGCGCCATTTATTACACGAATCTTGACGTAATGCATGCATGCCTCAAGGCTGGATGCCATTATGTTGATTTAGGCGGGCTGTACCATATTACAAAAAAACAGCTTGCCCTTCATAAGGCATTTAAGGATGCAGGCCTTACTGCTGTTCTTGGCATGGGAAGTACGCCGGGAATTACAAACGTCCTTGCTGCACACGGCTCATATGAATTTGCCACAATCGATTCTGTTGACATTAAGGTCGGCTGGGCGGACTTTTCAAGGCGGGCTGGCCCACCACCGCCGATCCCCTATGCGATCGGGACGCTTGTCGATGAGTTTACTAAAAAGCCCGCCCTATTCAAAAATGGAAGGTTGGCATTTGTTGAGCCGGTTTCCGGATCAGAAGTTATTCCGTTTCCAAAGCCGATTGGCAAAAAGAGCGCGTTTTACACGCTTCATTCAGAACTTGCAACGTTTCCAAAAAGCTTTAAGGCAAAAAACGTCTCTTTTCGGGTAAGCTTTGATGAGCAATTTGTCAGTAACATACGCTATCTTGTTTCAACAGGGATGGCTGGGCACAAGCCGATCAATTACAATGGGGTAATGATAACTCCCCTCGATTTTCTTTCCCATGTTATTGCGCACGAGCCCCAAGGTAAAATTGTCAAACGTGAGGACTATGAGTGCCTACGTGTTGAAATCACAGGCAGGCGAAAGAGCGATCCAAAAAAACGGATGCTCCAAATCGACTGCATTGCACGTAACTCTGCCATATACGGTGCAGGAGATATTGACACCGGGACCCCCCCAAGCATCGTTGCGCAGATGATTGCACAGAAGACTATCCCAGTGCGTGGGGCAGTCCCCCCCGAATTCAGTATCCCAGAGGGCCCATTTTTCAAGGAATTATGTATGCGCGGGATGAACATTACTAAAAGGTGGATTGCATGACTGACACATTGGTAAATGTTAAGGAACTTGAGGATGACTTTGAGCGCTACCTTGGGAAAAGGTGCGTGCTTAAGTCAAAAATCATCCTAGGTAAGAACCTTAAGGGCAAGGCGTATGTCTGCTCCAAACTGACCCGTGAAGAACTTGTCAGGCTATCCCGTGAATACCTCGCAATTATCTCTTCTAAAAAGCCAAGCAAGCGAGTACGGGAAAAGGTAATCCAGCGGACAATTGAGAATATCCACAATTATTTCAACCGCGGCTACCTTGACTACCGAAAAGCAGTAACTGAAGCGGAGGACTTTGCATCAATTGAATGGGAAGGGGAAGGTTCAATCATTAGGGATGTGCTTAGGAGGGAATACCTTGATTTTCTTGGCGGCTACGGCATCTATAATATGGGGATCCGGCACCCCAAGATCGTCAAGGCAGTTGAGATGCAGCTTAAGCGCATGCCGCTTAATTCACAGGAACTGCTTGAACCCTTGCGCGGTGCACTTGCCCAGCTTTTGGGAGAGCTTGCACCAGGCGATTTGCAACAGTGTTTTTTCATAAATAACGGCACCGATGCCGTGGAAGGTGCCATGAAGCTTGCACGGCTTTATACGGGCAAATCAGGCTTTATCTCAACCGTGCGCGGTTTCCATGGCAAGAGCATGGGATCGCTGTCCCTTATGGGCAAGGCGGAGTTTAGAAAGCCGTTTGAGCCGCTCCTTCAGAATATTCATTTTGTCCCGTTTGGCAATATCCGCGAGTTTGAGCGCGAGCTTAAAAAATTGCAGGCAGTTGGCACGGGCATTGCGGGCTTTGTTGTTGAACCGATCCAGGGCGAGGCAGGTGCAATCGTCCCTCCTGACGATTACTTCCCCCGCGTGCGTGCCTTATGTGACAAGTATGGCATACTGCTTATTGCAGATGAGGTACAGACCGGCATGGGCCGCACCGGCAAGACATTTGCAATGGAACACTGGAATGTCGTCCCAGACATATTATGCCTTGGGAAATCGCTTGGCGGCGGGGTCATGCCGTTAAGCGCCTTTATGAGTACTCGTAAAATATGGAAAAAACTAGAGGAAAACCCGTTTATCCATACTACGACATTTGGCGGTAACGGCCTTGCGTGCGCTGCCGGCATTGCCGCAATCAATGTCCTTCTTGAGGAAAACCTGCCTTGGGAGGCAGCACGAAAGGGAGCCTTTTTGCTTAAGGGACTTAAAAAGCTGCAAAAACGGCATTCGCGCTTTTTTACCGGCGTTCATGGCAAGGGGCTTCTTATCGGCATGGATTTTATTGATACTGCAACCGGCTACGAGGTTGCGGCAGGCCTGTTTAAGAAACATGTGCTTGTGGCCGGGACGCTTATAAGCGCAAAGACGATCCGTGTCGAGCCCGCGTTAAATATCCCTGACAAATATCTTAGGGTATTCTTACGAAAGCTTGAGCAGGTTTTGGAACATATTGAGAAGGATGGGGTGCATGGGCACCACTAGAGTTATAAAAAGTGGAAAAAGAAAGATATTTAAATAATAGTTCCGTAAAAGACTTATGCCAATCCAAATTTCTGACCGTAATTTATCATATGCGCGGATGACCAAGGAGCGAGGTCTTCTATTAAATCAAAGTGCGGGGCAAACTCTATCAAGGGTATTAGAAAGATACTCGGCTCTTATAGATCATTCCTGTATTGTCGCAGTGGGGAGTGATGGCCGACTTGAAAAAGGCCATTTTTCACCTTTAGAGGTAAGCATTTATCATAGGGGTTCTGTTGACCTAGGTCCTTTGTTGACTGCAGTACAGCCGTTGGTTGCTACAAACGGTAAGTCACTTCTAAAAGAGATGCAGCCTGAGACAAAAAATGTTTCTACAGATCGAATGTGTGTCGCGTATGATGATCCTATGCGGGTTTACCCTTCAAGACTTTTTGATGGCTATGTACTTTTTGGAAGTGCTGATTTATTTACTGAAGCAAAAAATCGTCTTGTAGCAGAGTGCGTCGCAGGCGCGATCTCAAGTTTTATAACGACTCGAAAAAAAATTAGCAAAAAAACTATGAATACAGGTAAACAAATGTGGAAAGGGAATGAAATTTTACATTATGATCTTGCCACGGGTGTCGCCTATTTTAGAAACACTGATGAGGGCATACAGATCCGTTCATTTAAAGCAGGACCCCTCCGCTATGTTCAAGCGTCAGTTGAGCAAGCCATTGTTGCTTCAATAAGGGGGTTAGCCAGACGAGCAGGGGTGGCTGCAGCCACAGAGTTCGCCCTTAATCTACCGACGCCTACTGTTGAAAAACTTACCTTTCTTTTTGACCTTAAACATCTTAGGTTAACCCCTTCGTCATTAAGTGAAGTTGTTGATTGTTACTTGTCTTTCCTTCAACTTTATCATTTAAGTGAAGAAAGATATCGTGCTAACATATATTCTATTTCATTTAATTCAACGGAAGCAAGCGAGCGTATTATGATCTTAGCAAGGCTATTGGGGGGGACCACACATATCTTTGCAGGCGAATAAATACATTTAAAAACCCTTTCTAACACTATTAAATAGTAATAATTTATGGCTAGAGGTGAATATATGATTTGTGGTATAACAAAGAAATGTAAAACAAACAACAAAAGTAAGAAAACCAAGGTTTGCTGGCATGAGGTTGCCATCGTTGTTGTCGTAGCACTCATCGTTGTTGCAGCAAGCACGGGCATCGTTGCATAATTTCTTTTACTTTTTAAACCTTTTTATCGTAAGGTATGTATGAAGCATGAATGGCGTACCTGCACCAAATGCAAAAAGCGTTATTTTGTATCAATTTCTCCGGATTTGGCAGGCGAGGTCATCGAAACGTACTTTATGGGATTAAAGAAAATCTCAGAGCGCCATGCTTCATCAGAGAAATTTGTCTGCGCGATTTGCGACGGGTCGTATAAACCCGCTGTGGCAAACGAGCCGCGTACAAAGCCGGCTGCAAAGAAACCTACTACTTCTAAATCGCGTAAATAAATACATATTTAAACACTTTTAAGCATAATTTATTCATGAAGCACTGGCACTTTAAGCGCGACCTTGTGGAAAACCGATTTACTCTTAGCACTCAAAAGACGCTCCTTAAAACCCGCCTTGGGGCACGAAACTATTACACCCCGCGTCAATGGGAACGTCATTTTTACGAGCGTATCGGCATCCGGAAAGTTGAAAAGGCGCTTATTTTCGTTACGGGGGACAAACCTGCTGTCGCAACCAACTATTCCCTGGGTTCTGAAGCATCCCTTTCTGTATTAACTGAATTTGAGTCAAAAACGCGGTCAAGCGAACGGGTCCATCTTGTCGGTTCCGCACTTTCGCTTGGCGGTCTTGCAGTTTTTGCAATCGCCTTTGAGCACCCCGTGCTTCAGATAATCGGGGAAGTGGCAAGCGCATCCTCATTCTTACTAAATACTTCATTTGTGCTCCTTCAGCGTTACCATCGGGCCAGGATTTATTCAATTTTTGAACGCCTCCTTAAGTCAATTGAAAAACAGGAATCAAAAGTTATTTAAATTATTTCTTCCTTTTCAGCGCATGAAAACTATATCTATTCTTTTGATGCTCTGTTCTTTTCTTTTTGCCTCACCGTTTCTTGATGAAAGGATTGCAGATTTAAAATCTGATTTGCCGGGGCAGCCGGTGCCACCACAGTTTTCTTCTGTTTTCGAAGATGGTATTTACCTTATAAATGTGGTGCCAGGGATCACAGTTAGCGAAGCATATGCTGATCGCAGGACTGTCTTTAATCAGAAGGATAAAGCTTATTCGCTTTATATTACAATTTCTTCAGGCAAAGTCGCTTCAGTTTCCGGTGTCACATCAGAATCACGCGAGGCAATTTCCGGCGTAGTAACGATTACCGAAGGTGCGGCTACCCGTATTCTTAAAAGCCCCGACCCGCTTGATGCTTTGGTGCATGCACGAAAAAATAATGAGCTGCGATACCTTACCCTTCATTGGAAACTTGAGCTCAAGCTGGTACTTTTGAAAACGGTCGGGATATTTTTAACTGCATTTAACAGTGATTTTGCCAAACTTTTACCACTTTTGCAGTGAATCATTAAATATCCCCCATGTGCAGTATGTCAGGTGATCCTATGAATATTGGCGTACTTGGTTCAGGCATTGTTGGGCAGACACTTGCACAAGGATTTGTAAAACATGGCCATTCCGTCATGGTTGGTACGAACAGCAAAGTTGACGAGTTAAAGTCAAAGGGATTTAACGCAGGTACGTTTGCAGATGCGGCATCATTTGGCGAAATCATCGTTTTAGCAGTCAAGGGCACCCATGCAAAGGATGCCCTTACCAGTGCGAATGCCGAACATCTAAAAAACAAGGTCGTTATCGATGTGACTAACCCCATTGCCGACGCGCCACCGGCAAACGGCGTATTGAAATTTTTTACCTCGCTTGACAACTCACTTATGGAACAATTGCAGCATGCGTTTCCCACAGTTCGTTTTGTCAAGGCATTTAACAGCATCGGAAACGCGTTTATGGTAAACCCTGATTTTAACGGCGTAAAGCCGACCATGTTCTTCTGCGGCAATGATGCAGGTGCAAAGAAAGAGGTTGCAAAGATTCTCGAACAGTTTGGCTTTGAACCGGCAGATATGGGCGGCGCTGAGGCTGCACGTGCGATTGAGCCACTTTGTATGCTCTGGTGCATCCCCGGCTTTTTACGAAATGAATGGGGGCATGCGTTTAAGCTTCTGAAGAAGTAATGGAAAATATCAATGAAGCAATTGAGCTGTGTTGCGAGTATACTTAAATTTCTACTTTTCAGCAGTAACGTTTATAAATAAGATTAATCTTATTATAACGTGGTGATACGATGAACATAATTGAAACGGTTAAAGTATCCTCGCGCGGTCAGATAGTCATTCCTGAAAGTGTACGAGAGGAACTCGACATAGAAGAAGGTACCAAACTCGTATTGGTTGAAGATAACGGCAAGATTACACTTGAGAAAGAAGAACAATTTCTTAAGGAACTTAAAGAACGTAAAGAAAAAGCAGGATGGCTCGCAGTAGCAGAAAAATCTCTCGAGCGAGTATGGAATAATAAAAAAGATGATGAAACATGGAACAAATACTAAAAATGAGGGACATTATTCTTATTCCATTTCCCTTTTCAGATCAAAGTGGAATGAAGAAAAGACCCGCACTTATACTTAGCAATGAAAAATTTAATCATTCAAATGATATCATTGCATGTGCAATAACTTCAAATAAGGACAGTATTTTTTTGATCCCTATCAAACCAGAAGATTGGAAAGACGGAGTCTATTCAGAAAGTTATGTTAAAACTGGCAATATTATTACTATTGACAAAGATCTTGTGATCAAACGAATCGGTCGGTTGAGTGCTGAACGATTTAATGAAGTTTTGTCAAATGTTAAAGAGTTAATTGGATAGAAAATTATTTTAGAAATTCTATTAGATTTATGGAATTTTAATTTAATACGCTGAAAGCGGGCGAGTTAAATAATTATATTTTGTTTTCGGGACGAGGGGTTAAAAATAATGCGGGAGAGAAATGAACGCGGGGGCGTGGAATTAAATAACTAATGGACGAGTTATTTCGTGAAGCGAGATTTTGAAATTGGTGAAATTGTGGCAAGTATAAAGGAATTAAAAGAAATACGCAAATGGCTAGAATTATTTTCAAGTTCCAAAAATCAGGCCGCTTTAGAACAGAGTCTCGAACACACTAAAAATCTCGCTTCTGAAATAAAAAACTTGAATTATGAATTAACTCAGCTAAGAAATAATACAAAAACTTCAAATCAACTTTTAGAAGATATATCTAGGATGTCTAAAGAAAGTAGCAAACAAACTGAACTTATGGTGTGGTTTACAGGCATTGCAATTGTAATTGCCTTTTTTCAGTTATTATTCGTACTTAATTCCGAATATAGCAAATCAATTTTTAATTTAGTGAGTATTTTAGCAGTAGCGATATTGTTCTTTTATTTATGGATTAAGCAAATAGTATTTAAAAAATAAAATAATTTAAGAAATTCAAAAATAATTTAGGAAAAAAGTAAAGATAGGTAGAGGTTATGCACCTAGGTGGATCGATTAAAGAAGGATTTGACTGGGAAAAATTAGCCGGTTTTATTCTCTCTGAGTTTTCATATATAAGCCAGCCAATAAGTGTTCCCGATGATATTGGTGCAGATTTTATTTGTAATCCATTTGAAATTTTTAACAAAGGTGGAAAGAAGTTTATTATGCCGATAAATTCTGCGTTTTATATCCAAATTAAGAAGAAAACATGGGATAAAGGCGCTAAGAAAACTTTGAATAAAGACAAAGAAATTCCGATAAAAAATCACATTAGTCGACTTTTCTGTAGTGCTTGGCTACCGTTTTTTGTTGGAATTATAGATCGTCGAACGATGAGTTTAACATTTTATTCGGGAAGGCACCTTGCTTCTTTTTATCATTGTTATGGAGATCCCTTAGATGATCTAGAAAATAAAGTTAAGGTCTTATTAAAAGAAGATGATGGAGCACCATCTTATAGTAAAGAAGAAAATATCTATAAGATTACGTTTCCAAAAATTGCTGTGCTTAATGCAACTAATGAAAACGAAATGAAAGCGGAATGGAAAAAGGTTTTGGTCGAGATCCAAGAAATTCAAAGCACGATAGCTGAGCAAAGATATTATATATTATTAAGCAATATTAGAAATCTCGAACCAGACCCTAAGTTTGTAGCCTACTTTAGAAAAAGCGTATGGTGGAGAGAAATAGGTGAATTTAGATCTAAATGGGAAAAACATCATCTAAGTAAACCACCACTATCTCCACCGCACATCAGTAAACCAAACCAACCCTAAACAACCCAAAAATCATTCTTTCATAGAGTTTTACCCGTGTAAGCCCGCTTTCGTGTTCAGGTTTTGCAGCATCATATTGTGATGGTAAACCATAGTACAAAAAGAGTAGGTTGTTTTCACAGTGTGGTTTACTGTTACGGTTTTTTATTTTTTATTTGGTTTACTATAGTGCGGTTTTTATATAATCATTAGCTTTTGCCTGCATCAATTTTTTGCATTTGATCTCTTACTGTTTTAAAATAAGATCCCCTCAGATATCCAAAAATTTGATTAACGTCCGGATAGCTTCCATATGGGGCAAGTGCTCTTAATGATTGAACTACTTCTTTTGCCGTTTCAGGTTCTCGTTCATATCCAACTATAATATTTGCAGCGTGTCTCACAAGAATACGAAACGCTCTACGAAGGTGTGGGTTTTCCCTAGCTATTTCAGATTTAGAAAAAGACGGAGTTGTAGTAGTTTTTAGTTGGTTCGTACCTGCCATTTCGATAATTGTATCAAGAAGTTGCGCGTTTAACCATATTTTCTTCGGTACCTTAGTACGGCGGCTTTTTTGAGAAGGTAACCTGTTATGTTTCGATCCAGCTAATGCGTAATTCATATAATCCCAATTATTATTTATCATTGCATCTATTTAAATCTATCTATTTCCTCTTTTAACAACTCTAAAACATCCACACTTTTTTTCGTTTAGGTTAGCTTTCAGCATAAAAATACGCTATGTTTAAAATTCCTAAAGAGTATACGAATTTCTAAATCTATTTTTTCTTTTCTTCTTTGAAGGGATTTATGACTGTAAGCCAGGGAATTTTCTTAAAATCAGCGCTATTTTCTGAATAGATTGTATCTATACCATTCTCCTGCATTGTTGCAGCGAGGAGTGCATCAAAAAAATGCAATTTATATTCTTTAGATAACGTTAGAGCATCCATTATAGTGTGGGCATTATAAAATAGTACTTTTGAACATTCTGAAAGATCAAAAACATACTGTCTTATAAGATTTTTATCTATGGATGGAAAAGATTTATCTCCAAGAACGCGTGAAAATTCGACCAAATTTTGTATGCTTAAGATGAGACATTCTTCATCTATGCGCGTATTTAATAATTGCGCGCAAACAGCATGCTTATCACCTTCTTTTTTATGATGTGCATAGACAAGGAGATTGGTATCAATAAGACCTCTAATCATAGATTTCATCTCTCGATTGATACATTTTATATTCAAAATCTATGCCTTCTGTTAACCTTTTTTTTAGTCTTTCTTTGACTATACTTCTCTCGTTTTTTAGTTTATCTAGCGCTTTTTGAACAACTTCGCGTATCGCACCTTTTTTGGCCCCACTTTCATGTGCCAAACGACGCAAAAATGCTTCATGTTCATCATCTAAGGAGATTAAAACATTTCCCATCTGATCACCTATATATAAATATGTAATCTATATATTTATATATTTTACGATTTCCTTACCTGTTCGCCAGTTCCTTAAGCACTGCTTTTTTCGCATTTATGATCTCTAGCGCTAGCTTATCCACGTATGCCTTGTCGCCCTTAATCGTAACCAATTCCTTCTTTTTCATCTTTTGACACCTATTTCTCTCTGTAGAAACCCCTTTATAAGCCTTTTTAGTGCCGCTTCATCATTTCCTGCTTCTGCCAATCGCGTAATCTCTCCGGCCTCCTCGGGGGCAGTGATGAAACTTTCTCCGTCTCGTTCCAATTTAAGATCGAGCTCGCCCCCCTCCTTATTTGAAATCATGTTTGTATAAAGCATAACAAGGGAAACAATATATGCAGTACTCTTGTTTCCTTCAGTAAATGGATGTTGGCATGCAATGTAGTAGAATGCCTCCGTAGCTACATAGAGTGCGTTTTCAAGGACGTTTTTCTTGTATTTATGAGGCCGGTCAGTAAGCGTATCGCACGCATGAGCAATAATTCCTCGATCCCGGATCGATGGCGGGTCGTTTCGTCCAAGTTGTCTTCGATACTCGATTATCTGGTCGTGAATTTGAATGATGAATTCTTCGGTAGGTACGAGTACGCCGTTTGGTAACCTATGCAGAGGCGGCAGTTTAGTTTCCATTTGATCGCCTTATTGCACCTTCTTAAGTATCTCCCTTACATTGATATGACAGTAGCCGACCCCACCTCGTTTTTCGAGGTAGCGTTGGTGGTACTCTTCAGCAGGCCAGAATGCTTGGGCAGGTTCAATGGCCGTAACTATTTTTCCCCCGTATTTTTCTTTATTTAGCTTTCCCTTTGATATTTCAGCGATTTTTTTCTGCTCAGGCGTATGATAGAAAATTACTGCTCGATATTGAGAACCGATGTCGTTCCCCTGTCCGTTTGCCTGCACTGGATTATGTGCCATCCAGAAGACATCAAGCAATCGCTCGTACGTAGTTTCTTTAGGGTCATATTTTATTTGTATTACCTCGACATGACCTGTCGTATCACTGCAGACGGCTTCATACGACGGATTTTTTGTATTTCCGCCCATATAACCGACAGCAGTTTCTTTAACTCCTTTAATTTGTCTAAATAGTTCTTCAGCACCCCAAAAGCAGCCGGCACCAAATGTAGCTAACTCTAATTCCATAGTCATCAAACACATTGTTCATTTAAATTACTTCGGGCTATTTTGTGGTACACTCCTGTTGGAAACGTGGTAGTAATCTAGGTAAAACTAAAATAGAATTAGAAATTCTAATATTCTTTTGTTATATCACAATGAAGATGAATCTGCAAATAGTGGAGTATTGCATCTGAAAAGGTCGTTTGTTTGTCGTTTATTATGCCATTAATTGTATTCAATTCTTCTTTTCCTATGTAAAATATCTTGACATTTGCCGTGTTAGTTACATAGTCTAAAAACCAGGAAGCAAGCGCATGTTTTTCGTTTTCTACAAGCCAATTTGTTATTTCCGTAATAACTGTTGTGTTTATGACTATTTGCTCTTTATCGTAGATTTTTACGCTATTACGGGCCTTTTGGTGGTTTATATTAGTAGGATCAAAGAATGCCATCCAAAAAGCACTTGAAGTTGCAATCATATTACCACTTTGGCATTGAGGCTATAGCCCCCCCTAAGTTCAAGTATTTTTTAGGGTTTTTCTTGTGTTGTTCGACATATTCTAAACCAAATTCTATAAGTTGTTGCAACGCCTGTGCGACTGTCAAATTATACTCTTTTGCATAATCATCAATTTGCTTACGTGTTCGATCACTCACATTGCGCACCGTGTACATTTCTGTCATATATGTATTACATGTAATACATTTAAAAATGTTTATGAAATAAGCGACCAAAAAGTAGTAAACCAATAAAAAACCCGGATCTAAAAGAATTACGGGACAATTTGGTCAATGAGGCGTTTAACGCTATGCCACGGCGTTACATTACGCACCTGGGCTAATAACCGATGGTCAGCAGTACTTAGGTGGTCTTTTAGTTGCTCAATGGCTTCTAATACATTATTTTCAGGGATAAAAAATACGTCATTTTGCGTTACCTGAGGTGGCGCCATATCTTGCTGAGCGATTAGCATCTCAGCATGCATATTAAATGCAACGTGTTTGCGAAGAATCAAGCGTGCAGTTTTTGGGCAATCAATGTGCGGCGGGGGCGTGGCAGTGTCTAAATGACGAGTTTTTAGGTTGAATGCACGCTCACTTCTTTGAAATCGATGGGTGACATCCTTAAATGGCCCATCTAAAATAAAACCAGCTACTCCCATAATGAATATTCTCAAGCACCATTTTTAAAATTTATTTTAGTTAAATATATTTTAGAAATTCTAATAAATAATTATTCTTTCTTTTCGGCAACAATTACAAAGCGATGAAAATAGCCAAGGCCATGAACCACTGGCGAGTTTGGATTATATTCAGCACACCTAAAAGAATAGTCGTCTTTAAGTTGGTGCATCATAGCCAACATCTCCTCTTCAACATAAAAGGTTGCAATCAGGAGGCCTGCGCGATGCATCTTTTTTACAGTACTAATAATTCTATCTCACCTTTCATTAGGACGTAATATTGCCGGATGAGAAAAAACAACTATGTCAAATAAACCAAGTTCGCCTAATGGTGTCCGCATATCTACACATAAAAACGAATGCTGTGGGTCAGGGATAACGCAGGGCTGGCCCTCCGTTGTGATTAGGCCTAAATGCCGTAAACGCGCTTCTAAAACCGCTGATTCGTTTATATCAACGCCTACATATTTCACGGGCTGAAACCTGCCAAAATAAGATGTAATGGCAGAAGCCTCAATACCGACATCACATCCAACATCTAAGATGCTGAGTAAATGGCGGGATGGGTGGTACGGGCCGACCTTGCGACGTAATAGATCAATAAACCCAGCCGAACGTATTGTAAAAAGTCTTTGCGTATGTGGACTCGTCAAAAAACTGAGATCGTGTGCTCCTTCTAATTCGATTAGTTCGTTAGCGGCACCGCCCCGCCTAATAATAGAATCCATCTTCCGCAATATGCCAAGCTTATCTGGCATATGCAGTAATTTAGTAGTACGCACATAAAACTTTCCCAGAAAATCCTTTTAAATGTATCTTTTACCACTTTTAATAACTTACTTTAAATAGTTGATGAGCCACTCACTACTTTCTTCTACCAATTGCTTAAAATGAAGCGGACTTATAAAAAAATGGTCAGCACCTTTTACAATAACGAGCTTTTTATCCTTGCTTGCAATTGAGGCAATTATGCCCTGTGGGTGGGATAATGGAACGGTCGTGTCTCTGTCACCGTGGATTACAAGCGTCGGTGCAGTAATCGATTGGCCAATTGAATTCATGTCGTATGTTTTCGCATCTTCAAATGCGCCAAAGCGCACTTTTTTCTCAAAAAGCGTGACAAAACCCTCCATTTTCCATTTTTCGATTCCATGGTGCCCCAATCGGTCAGACCAAAGTTTCGTGTAATCAAAAACGGGGCATTTGAGGGATAATACATCAAATGGCAACATGCTTGCAACGATAAGTGAGACTGCGCCGCTAAAACTCGAACCGACGAGCCCAATTTTTTTATAGTTTTTAGATTTGGCGAACGCATAAACGGCGCGGACGTTTTCAACCGCCTTTGAAAGCGTTAAATGTTCTATGTCGCCCTCGCTTTCCCCGTGGCCATACAAGTCAAGGGCAAGGGTTGAAACGCCTGCAGCGTTCATTTTTTCAGCTAGCGCGACGCCGGTTCGCGAATTCTTGTTTGATAAGTACCCATGCGAGATAATGACGACGGAGTTGCAGTTTGGCGTTTCGTTATAATTGCAGCAAACTTTGCCTGCTTTTGAATTTACGAACAATTTTTCTGTCATACGATTGAAACTGTTTAGAATGGTTTAAATAGATAACTTATTGAAAAGGTAGCTAAAGAGGAGATACTATGTCAGAACTAACACGTGCACGAATGTCATTTGCAAATGACATACGCGGAACGCTTCCAAAGTCCCTTGGAAGCACTCTTGCAAAAATATTTGCACGGAATCGGCCGCTTCTCGACTTTTCGAGCGGAGATTTGCCAAAGTGCATAAATGGCAGGAGGTTCCCAACTGTTGAGGAAGCAATGAGGCAATTTAACGGTGCCGCAATGGCATACGACCACCCCTATTATGAAGAAGCGCAGGAAGCTGCCTGGAGGTATATCACGGGACTTGACGTGCGGCGCATGGAAAAGGAGCGTGGAAGGGTACATGTGATACCGGGCATAAGTGGGTTTATGAAAACTGCAGTACGAATAAGTGCGCAAGCATTGCTCCAAGACGATTGGCAAACGTCACCACCACTCTTTGTCATTATCCCGCCTACGCACCCTCATTGGATTGCGGCAATTGTTGATTATTTTGGATACTCTGCGATCAGGACGATCAAAAGAACTGCAGATGGGATGCCGGATGCTGAAGACATGGATCGAGTATTTCGGGAAATCGACCGGCCGTTTGTAGTGATTGCGTCTCCTGATGAAAATCCTAGCGGCATATGCACGCCAAATTCATTTTACCACAACGAGGCAAGAACAGGCCTACTTGACAAGATCCGTAACCACACCCGCTGGGGCATATTCATATTTGATGCAATATATATGGACCTTGCCTGGGGAAACAATGCGGGGAAACGGCACGACCTCGTCAAAATTGGTGAAGAATTAGGCGTACGTACGATCATGGTGCATAGCCTTTCAAAACTATTCATGAAACCTGGCTTGCGGATCGGAGGGGCAGCGTATGTTGGCCCATTAGATAATATTGGGGCTGAATTACTAAGGGGTTTACGGCGGGAAGTTGACGGGAACATCAAAAACGGAATTGCAGGGCCTTCGCTTATGGCATTAATTGAAGCGTATAGTGGTAACGAAGTGATTGCCCAAGAATGCAGGCAAATTGTTGCAGAAGTCAAAGAACGGGTCGAACGTAATGAGGGAATTTTAAATTCTGGCCCCATGAGTAAATTTTATCCGGACGCTGCCATCGAAGCGGCATTTTATGGGCTCCATACGCTTGCTTCGGATGGAAAGCAACTCCCATGGGCTAACCCTGAGTATCAACAATGGCTAATAGACCTTATTGAATCTCGACTGGATTTGGGTGACATTGACACCCGAATGGCATGGGCTGATTTTAGGTTGATTGTCGGGCAGATGGGCATGAGCGGCTCGCATGCATTTGCGACTGAATTGGTCATGAATGGCCTTAAGGTTTTGTCAGAGGACCCATTTTATCCGCTTTTTGTGGATGATGGGTTGAAGAACGCATATGCACGACCAACCGCTGACCGCGTCGCCATTCGGACAATACTTGCATATGATGAAGGACCTACGCGGGAAGCAAAGGAGATTATCGACCGCGTATGGCACGAGCGTATTAGCGAGTATGCCGCAGGGAAGTGGCGAAGTGCATACCAATAAAACCCCTTTCCCTATTCAATAACACATGGATGAAGGCGAATTTCGTTCCTGGCTCTCTAGTTATACTGATGCAGATAAATGTATCGCTGCATTTTATAATCAAAAACAGTTCTTTCGGGTTAATACGATCAAAATAAGTGTTGAAAAATTTCGTGAAATGCCAAAACTATTGTTTAAGCAAACTGCATATTACGATGCGGCGTTTGAACTAGAAGAACGTGGATATGCAATTGGCAAAACGTGGGAATATTTTCTTGGATATATCTATCCGCAAAGCCTGCCGTCGATTCTGACTGCATTAGTACTTAATCCAAAACCACACGAGACTGTTTTGGATGTTGCCGCAGCACCAGGCTCAAAATTTTCCCACATGGCAATGCTCATGGAAAACACAGGCGTCCTTGTTGGAAATGAATTAAAAAAAGAGAAGTTGTCTGCGCTTTATGCTACCATTAATCGCTTAAACGTACTTAATTCCATCGTTACCCTTCGGGATGGAAGTCTGTTGAACTGGAAGGAACGATTTGATAAAGTTCTCTTAGATGCACCCTGCACTGCGCTAGGAAGCGGCGAGGGTGCGCTTTCGCGGTGGGACATAAGCCATTCCAAATCCATCTCAAACCTGCAGAAAAAGATGCTCTTTAGCGCGTATGACGCATTAAAGAAGGGCGGGGAACTCGTATACTCTACTTGTACGTATGCCAAGGAAGAAAATGAAGAAGTAGTAAGGAATTTACTTGACAACGTCCCGACCGCGAAGCTCGAAGCAATTAATATGAATATTCCGCACGATCCCGGATTAAGCGAATATGGGGATGAATTTAGAAAATGTTATCGAATTTATCCGCACCATCTGGAAAGCGAGGGGTTTTTTATTGCAAAGATAAGAAAAGAGTAATGATAAATATGGAAACAACTGATTGGAAACAAATGATCTTAAATACGAGGAAACAAGATAGGGCAAATAAGAATAGAAAAAAAGAAAATATTGATCATGATTTAATTGCATATGGTGTCTCCCGCTCTGGTAAGACGGAAACTAAACAGGATTTGCTTAAATATATCGATAGATTAGAAAGAAAATACAGAGGAAGAAAGAAGGAGAATATATCCGAAAAAATAGATAAATATCTATATGGATAATGGATAAAATGGCATTCATCAGAAACAAAGAGAAAAACTTCAAAAAATATCTGGAAAACCATTTCGGTTTGGTGTTACCTGGCACAGTTGAACTATTCTACGCAAAAGGAATACGTATTGGCAACAAGGAACTGCGTAAAAGCCCAATCCACGGGGAATTGGGGTATGCTGCGTGCGATGCGGGATTCAATCCGACAAACGCGTTAATCCAAAATTTTGGCCATTTGGCGCGTAAAAATACAGTGGATGTAGGAGAAGCTGATGCAAAAAAGTTTGCGCACGGAAAGCCCGTTTCCATTGATTTAAAGGGAAAAACAAGATACGTAGTAGTTCGCTACAAAGAACACATACTTGGACTTGGGCAATATAGTGCAGAACAAAGAAGAATTTTAAACAAGATCCCTGAAAAAAGAAGTAGGGACATAATTAATGAGATTTAGAGAGTATGGCTCACGTCTATTGTTCTCCTAATTGCGGCGCTAAAGCGTTTACCGATACATTTTTTGCAGATAGGCATACTCGAGTAACAAGACAAATACTTTGTGAAAATTGTAATTATTTTGGGCTCCCCGTAATTCTAGATATTAAAGAATATGACAAAAATAAATTTCCAAATAGAAAAATTGAGCAATTGATAAACAAACGTGACTCGCGTTTTAATAAAATAGACGCAGTTTTAGGCGTACTTCTTCTTATAGGTATTGCACTGTCTTTTTTTGTAGATACAAAAACAGTATTGATTTATCTTTTTATCACTCTTATTTTATTAATTATAATCGGAATAAAAATTAAAGAATGAAAATTTTAAAAAAGGTGAAAATATGGCAGTTTTAGAATGTAGTGTAGGATGCAGTTCGAAGGTAGAATCAAACCGTTGTTGCAACGCGCCAATGGAAGTAAAGGAAATGATGCTTTCATGCAGTTCATGCGGAAAAGAGGTTGCAGTCAATAATTGCTGTGGAAAACCGATGAAAGAAAAGGAATAAATAAAAGAAACGACGTTTTCTTAGCAAAGAACAATACCGGGTGATAGTGATGACCGAGACGGGCATTTGCGACTGCTGCTATAATGTGGCAAAACAGCTGGTGAAAAAAACCGAGTTCCTCTGGTATGCGGACCGCCATATGGTGGATGCACAAAAGGAAAAGCACCCCAAGTGCAAGGCAACGTGGGATACAATAATTACTGATGAAAAAAAGCACGTTGAAATGTTAAAAAGGCTTATTGAAGGGGGATTATGCTAACTGGATCCACACATCCTAGGCAAGGCCGGACCCGTACAATGAAAATAACGACGCGCGCATTCGGGCAGTTCAAGGCAGAATGTGAGCAATATGCACGCCGCATGGAACTCCCGCTTCAAGGAAGGGCCAATCTAATTCTAATGGACATGATTACTGAAGGCGAGGACGGGATTATGCTGTCAATACCAAGAAACGCTATTTTAAGCAACATATTTGCAAGGCACCTGAACGCTCTGAGATATGGGGAGATAAATACGTTTGTTTGTGCCCCCTCCATGGCAGATGCACCGATTGATTATGTTGATTTATTTAGGATTTTATATGAAACATTTCCAGAAAAAGACATAGGTACCATGACGCAAACAGTTCCACGCGAAATATTTGTCGCCCCTCTGCTGTTTCTTGTCCCCCATTGGACAATTGAGGAAATGATCTCTGATATGACTCGTGTAAGTAAAGCATTGTCTCAAACTATCGAATACATGCGCATGGCGAATATGGTCCCCAACTTAGAGACATATAAACCAATCATGGACATACTGCCGTTGATCGCAGAACGAAAAATTCCGGAATACGAGATAAATGGCTAATGCCTCACAATTGGCCATATACGACATAATGCCATGACTTACGTGCAAGCCCAGTCTGGTCGATATAGACGTGTTTAAGGTTCGTGTACTCTTCAAGGGATGTAAGCGACAGGTCCTTCCCAAACCCGCTTTGTTTAAAGCCACCATGGGGCGTTTCACTTGTTAGTGCCCCGTGCTCATTGATCCAGACGGTTCCGAATCGTAATTTGTTTGCAACCTTAATCGCAGTAGTTATGTCTTTCCCATAGACGCTTGCTGCAAGGCCATAGGGGACATCATTTGCCTTTTCGATTGCCTCATCGATCGTTTCGTATGTGGCGACCCCCAGTACGGGGCCGAATATCTCCTCCTGGCAGATCCTCATCCGTTGGCTGACATTTCTAAATAATGCAGGTACCAAGTATGAGCCATTTTCAAATAGTTTGCCTTTTGGCCGATGGCCGCCAAAGAGAAGCTCGGCACCTTCGTCCATGCCTGTTTTTATATAGTTTTCAACCCGGTCACGTTGCCTGTTTGAAATAAGGGGCCCCATGTCAGTATTTTTATGGAGTGGGTCGCCAAGTCGGATCTTGTGCATTTCTGCAAGGATTCGGCGGATAAGCTCTTTTTCCTGTTTTCGAGTTACATATATGCGGGTAACTGCAGTACAATCCTGCCCCGTGTTCCAAAATGCGCCAACTGTTGCACCCTTTGCCACCATGTCAAGGTCTGCATCGGGCATGACGATAAGTGGGGCCTTTCCCCCAAGCTCAAGATGTACCTTTTTTACGTTTTCGGATGCGAGGTGCATAATTTTTTTGCCCGTATTGGTGTCGCCAGTAAGCGAAACCATGTCCACTTTGGGGCTTCCGGCAATTTCAGCACCAATGATTTCGCCTGGCCCGGTTACGACATTAAAGACCCCCTTTGGGATACCGACTTTTTCGACAAACTTGGTAAATTCAAGAAGCGTGAGCGGCGTATAGCTTGCAGGCTTGATGACGACTGAATTTCCCGCGGCAAGCGCTGGTGCAAGTTTCCATATGGCAATATAAAGGGGGTAATTCCACGGCACAATACTTCCTACCACGCCCACCGGTTCACGGCGGAGAAAACTGGTGCCCATTCCCGAATACTCATTTGCCGCAATGCCAGTAAGCATGCGTGAAGCACCTGCAAAAAAACGCAGGTTGTCCACGATAAAAGGTAGGTCGCTATCTCGGGAATACTTGATTGTCTTTCCGGTATTTATGCTTTCGAGTCGTGCAAGGGAAAAGGTGTGCTTTTCTACAAGATCTGCAAGCTTCCAAAGCAGTTGCCCGCGTGCGGCCGGCGTTAAGTCCCTCCAGTCGCCCCGATTAAATGACTCATGTGCCGCATCAATTGCACGTTTAACGTCATCACGCGTTGCTTTTGCAACATTTGCAATGAGTTTGCCGGTTGCCGGGTTATATACCTCAAACGTATCGCGGTCGCGTGCATCTGCCCATTTGCCGTCAATATACATCCGATAGTTTGTTGCCATGACGGATACGATCAAGGGAAATTTATAAACATTGCCTTCTTATTTTGGCGAAAATGTAGCAAGAATTGTAAGGTACGTGCGCGCCTCAAACCGGTCCGCATCCAAAAATGAAGGATCGCGTACAACCACGGCAAGTAGGTCCGGAAAATCAATGAGCGATTCGACCCATTGTCCCCGTAACATATCAACATTTCGCCGAATAAATGGCAAAAGATCAGCCAGCTCCATTACGGAAAGCAACTGACCAAACGTCAAAAGCGCCTCGGCACGCGTGTCGGGAAATGGCGTATCCCGGATTATGGAAATCAAAAAGGAGATTATATGCCCCTCGTGATCCTGCGGCACAAGCAATGCAATTTTCTTGATTGCATCTGAACGAACCCATGCGTGGGGATTCCGTGTTGCAACAATTGATTCGATTGCTGCCGACTCAATTGCAGATTGTTGCCCGGATTTAATTGGCAAACTGCCTTCAACCAAAGGGGCAGTGCGAAGAGGGGAAAGATTCTTACTTGAAGCTGGTGGCTTATTGATAAGGCTAAGGTTCATATAATTCACATAAATTAAATAAAATACTATAAAATATAACAATCAAAAGATATTAAAATGTTAACCTATGGTTCGCCCTTCATCTTTTGGTTCTGCCCAAACTTCATAGAGATGAATGGTACCCCGCGTAATCTCGATTATATTAGTCCTGAATCCCTGGGCCTCAAACTGGTCTGCAATCTGGCGTGCCTGTTCGCGCGACATGGCGCGTCCGACACAACGGGAAGTACGGGGCGGATCCATACCTATATTAGCACAAAAAGATTTTTATAAGGGAATTGGGAAAACAAAACATGCAAAGGATACTTATTGTCTTCTTGAGTGCATTACTTTTTGGCTGTACCTCGCAAGTTGATGCACAAAATGATGCCCAACAACTGCCCACAATTGAACCGGCCATAAACGAAACGCGTAATGTAACTAACGAAACGATGGATAACGTAACAGAAAACACAACTACGCTTACGGAAGCAACATGTGCACAAGTAGGTGGAAGATGGGCTGAATGCGGAAGCGCATGCAGGGCTGCTCCGCCAGGGACACCGTGTATTTTAATCTGCGTCACCTACTGCGAGTGCGGGGTATGGAACGGATTTGCCTGTCCGAATGGTTTTAGCTGCCAAGAAAAAGTAACGACAAACGATGGAGAAGTTGGAGTATGCAAAGGCGGAGAAATCAAAGACATTGAAGGCGGGCGGATTGAAATAGATGGCAACGATACAATAAACCAGGCGAATTCGACGAACACGACCGTTATAAACACCGAATCAAAAGAACGGGTTGCGATATTATTTGATAAAAGAGCATATGGGGTTTATCTTGAAGACATTACCCTTGACAGTGCTTCGCCAAAAGGCGCGTGCGCACTTGTTGGGATAATCTCAATACGGGCCGAACAATACATAACGCGGGCAAAGATATGCCCTGGAAAGGATTACTTGTGGGTTTCACCTGAAAACAAGCAATTCCGGATCCGAGTTGTCGATATTGCACCAGGATATAGCGGACAGGCGCGATGGGCAAACATACTTATATTTGAGTGAATAATGAAAACCATGCGCAGGATGACCTGGTTTATTTTGTTCCTGACCGTTGCCGTTTACGCCCAGTCAGCGGAAATCAACCAAAATGATGAAGTGAGTAGAAACGCGCTTGTAACGGTTTTCTTTAACTCAACTGCTCAGCTGGTAGTCAATGGCGAACTATTCGGGCATGAAGACTTAAACGGAAGAAAGTACCTAATTCCGCTCACCTACGAGACCGGCGGCACAATAATCGAAAGTGGAGGTTACATACTTGCCCCGCACCATAATGAGAAAAAAATGATGGGAGATGCACTCACATTTGTTCTTGAGCCAATGCTTGATGACCTTGGACGTATCAAACACAGAAAGGAATATGGCGTTGATGCAACAAAAGATGAACTCGCATTTCATAAAAACTACCTGATTGAGAAAACTGGAGGCAGGGAAAAAATTGTTGAGTTATTACATGAACACCATGAAGAAAATGGAATAACGCTCCATTTTGAGCATGCACCTGCACGTGTTTTCCTTTCAGAAAATGCGCGGGAGGCACGCCTGGTAAATACAAGCGGAGACCTTGCAATCCTAAAAATAGAAAAGGAAAACATGCCCGCGGTTGAATTAAAAAACAAGACGATCCAAAACGGGGATGGGCTATTTTTCGTATCCAAGGCAGAAGTAAAAACAAACATCGTAATACAAAACGAGCTGGGGGAATATCGGCTTATTGAAGAAACCGAAGACGGCTTAACTGCGATTATCCATGACGGGGCCGGTAGGCCGGTGGCAGTACAATTTGGAAACAGAATCGTTTCTTCACAGGAAGTTGAAGAGATCCTTGAAAGGAACAATATAGAAAAAAGGCCGTCCGATACAAACGTGCAGTTTAGGCAAGCGCTTGACGAGTATGGCCGGGGCAATCTTGACCGTGCACGGGAAAGATTTGAAAAAACGCTGGCCAGCTACCCCGAACACGAAGGCGCGCGCGAATACCTTAAAAAGATTGAAAACCAAGGGAAAACCGGCCCTTTTGCACAATTGATGGACGGTGCCAAATCACTTAGGGGAAAATTGAAAAAAATAACGGATGGATCGATCCTGTCATTGGGTGCACTTATTCTTGTAATTAGCGTTGCGGGAATACTTGTATTGCAAATACTCGGCAGAAAAAAATGACCGTGAAGAAGGTTTTTAATTAGTAATGAAATGAATCTATTGTGGTGGTTATTGTGTCTGACATAATTAAGAGAATAGATGAGAAAATAGCTGAAAAAAGCATCCTAAAACACCCATTTTATCAAAACTGGAAGGAAGGAAAACTAACTCGGGAAAGCCTGCAGGAATACGCAAAGCAGTATTATCAGCACGTATCCGCATTCCCGCAGTACCTAAGCGCAGTGCACTCGCAGATTGAAAATTATGATGATAGATTATTAGTTCTAGAGAACCTGATGGATGAGGAATATGGTGAGAAAAACCATCTTGAGTTGTGGCTCCGCTTTGGCGAGGCGGTTGGGGCAAGACGTGAAGATATAAAAAATACAAAACAAAGCGGCGAGACAAGTGCATTTATCAATAACTTCAAGCAGCTTGCTTCAAAAAGTGCCATTGAGGGGATTGCCGCACTCTATGCATACGAATCACAGATCCCATACGTAAGCGGGGAGAAGATCCGCGGGCTTAAGCAGTTCTATGGAGTAAGTGATGAACGCGGACTTGAATATTTCACAGTCCACCAGACGGCAGATGTTGAGCATTCAGAAGCTGAGCGCAATTTGATTAGAAAATATGCAAAGGATGAGGAAACGCAAAAGAAAGTATTAGAGGCAGTTGACAGAACGCTTGATGCGTACTGGCTTATGCTTACCGGCATACAAAGATGGTGTGAGAAGAATTGCGCTAGCTCATAAGTGCATGTAGTATTTCATATGCACGCGTCGTGTCTGACTGTTTTACTACGAGAAGCGTATCGGTGTAGCAGGAGATAAACTCGGCAATATTGATTCCTTCGCCTGCAAGTGAATTGAGTATATGTGCAATAACGCCAGGCACTTCTTCCAGGCTCGGCGGACTATGGATGACAATGAGGTTAAGGTGTTCCTCTATACGAAGGATAGTCTTTGACTTCCGCACTCTTTCGAGTTCCTTTTCGTCAATCACATATGTAATGGTGCCACGGCTCTCAGAATAAGAAAGATATTTGAGCCCCTCGATTTCACGCGTTGAGATGATGACTGCAACCTTTCCCCTAAGCGATATCGAACTCGCCTTAAGAACCTGCAGTATCTTGCCTTCAAGGTTATCCTCTTGGCCTTCAATTTTGTGTGAAATGCGTACAAGGGCCATTTTGACTGCGTTTGACTGTTTTGTCGAACCGAATGCTTCAATAGATAGTTTTCGCGCAAGTGCCGAATAATTGACAATTCGTTCGCGGAGTATTTCTTTCAAAAAAGGCCTTCGTTTTATATAAAGCCAAACTAATTCACTTATGTTTTCTGATGGTGCCATTGTTCTATTTGGAACATATGGATATTTAAATGTAACATATGGCGCGACATGTTTTTATTAAAATGTTGCAGTTAGTAGCGCATGACAGGAAGTCAATCAATGAAAAAATTAGGGGGCGGAAGGTCGAGCTTAAATGTGTTCTTCACGCCTCGTACGAATAAGCCAGTGTGTAATGAAAAATGCAATGGGTGCTACCTGTTTAGAAATTATAAGCCAAAGGCTGAAGCCATTACTGCCGATAAAGTACCGCAGACCATCGAACAGATGAGAGGGGCTGGATTTGAGGTATTTTACCCAATAACTACTGAAATACTCCTTGCACCAAATTGGCAAGAGATACTTAAGGCAACAGGAGACGAGTACGTAAACACCAATGGAAGGATAGTTGCAAGCCGGGGTTTTGACATACTTTGGGAATTAGAACGATGCGGGGTAAAACAAATTATTATCACTGCAAATATCTCCGCATCCCATGATGCCCTTAATCTTACTGATAAAAAAACGGTGCAAAAAGCTTTTGAAGTAATTGCAAAGTATAACGATATGCATTCAGGTGCATTCAAAACGGTTGCAACAGTCATAATCACGAGTGAGAATTTTGACAAGGTAGAGCAGCTCTGCGAGCATGTCTTGAAGGCATATAAGGCAAACGCAGTGAAATTTATAGCATTTATTCCTTTTTCTGACGAGCTGTTGCATCTATCGCCAACAATTGAGCAGCTCAAAAAAGTAGCTGAGCAGATAGAGACAGTGCGTTCAAAATATCCTGCAGAAAGACTTTATATTCAAAGAGGGGGAACACTTGGCGCGCAGGGACTCACGGAAGCGAAAGTAGCTAAACTATGCCCTGCTGGGGAGCACGTTAAAGGAATAAAATCACTTGAGGACGGCGCTCCAGTTACACCGTGCATTTATTTCCCGGATTTTGAGATAGGTACCATGCAAAACGGAAGAGTAACGTTACATGACGGATACGAAGCATTCATCAAATTAAAACAAACGGCACTTGAAGCGGGATATTGCCCCGCGCATGCACATGCACTAGGCATGGTTTGATGTTCCATTTGTAACAAATAAATTTCAAAATGTAACAATTAGAGCATAATATTTAAATACAAAAAATGGTGCACAAATTACATGGTTCAAGCACTAAATGTAAGGGGCAAAGTGGTGGCAACCACAACGGCAATTACAACTCGAATAGTCGCAGCCGTACAAGCCGAACTGAAAATTGCAAAACCAAAAGAGTATATAACAAAGGGAGCTTATCAGTTCGTAGTGCATGCATCGTTTGCTTCGCTCGATAAATCAAAAATAATGGCATTACTTGAGAAAAGCTTTGGGAAGAAACTTACTGAAGGCTATTTTGAAGGAGCGGTGGCCGAGGTAGTTATAGAGAAGGACTACAAGGCAGTTGCAATAATAAAAACAATAAATGGGATGGCGTACCTGGACAAGATCGCAGTTTCCCCGGAATTGCAGGGAAATGGGGTCGGAAAGGCGCTCTGGGAGACGTTAAAAGAAAAATATGGGTCGTTTATGTGGAGGGCAGCAAAAACGAATGACAAGGCAAATAGTTGGTACTTCAAAGCATGTGACGGAATGCAAAAAATGGCTGAGTGGAATATATTTTGGGTCGGCGTGCCAACAGAAACGGCAGCCGCATCCATAGATACAATTGCCGCACTACCCCCAACCCTGATCAAATAAATTCTAGGTGATTTAACATGAAAGAAAAGGTAGTTTTAGCATATTCGGGCGGACTGGACACTTCTTGTATTTTAAAATGGCTCATTGACAAGGGCTATGAAGTGGTGGCGTACATTGCTGATGTCGGCCAGCAGGAAGATTTTGAAGCGGCAAAGAAAAAGGCACTTGCAATTGGTGCGTCAAACGTATATATCGAGGATTTGAAGGAAGATTTTGTTACTAAATTTATCTTTCCTGCAATTAAGGCAAATGCAGTGTATGAGCACAAATACCTGCTGGGAACGTCACTTGCGCGCCCCCTCATTGCAAAAAGGCAAATTGAGATTGCCAAAAAAGAAAATGCGCAGTATGTTGCACACGGTGCGACGGGGAAGGGGAATGACCAGGTACGGTTTGAACTGACTTATTATGCGCTCAACCCCAAGATAAAGGTGCTTGCACCATGGAAGATGGCCGATTTCCTCGCACAGTTTAAGGGAAGGACAGATTTGCTTAACTATGCTAAAGAAAAGGGGATTCCGGTTACTGCAACGCATGAAAAACCGTACAGTTCAGATGCAAATTTAATGCATATTAGTTATGAAGCAGGCATTCTTGAGGATCCAAAAAGTGCACCGCATTCTGACCTATTCGAATGGACAAAATCACCACAAGATGCGCCAGACAAGGAAACGAAACTTGAGATCCATTTTAAGGACGGGATCCCGGCTAAGGTGGTAAATACGGATGACGGGACGGTTAAGCAAAAACCGCTTGAATTATTTCAATACCTCAATAAAATGGGTGCGGAAAATGCGATTGGCCGTGTCGACATGGTTGAAAACCGTTTTGTCGGGATTAAATCGCGCGGGGTATATGAAACCCCTGGTGCAACAATACTTATGGAAGCGCATAAGGACATTGAAGGGATCGCGATGGATCGCGAAGTGATGCGATTTAGAAACATGTTTACACCTGAATTTGCTCAATTGGTGTATTATGGGTTTTGGTATTCGCCTGAAATGGAATTCCTGATGGCCGCAATTAACAAAAGCCAGGAACTAATCGATGGAATTGTGTATCTTTCACTCTATAAGGGGAATGTAACGATCCTTGGAAGAGAATCGCCAAGTTCGCTCTATAACCAGGAACTTTCAAGCATGGACATTGCAGGCGGCTACGACCAGACAGATGCGCGAGGATTTATTAAGATTAATGCGATTCGTTTAATGGCACACAAGGCAATCCTTGACAAGCAAGGACAGGATTATGAGGTCTAAGGTGGAACGAATGGCAAAGCTTTGGGATAAGGGGGAGGATGTAGCTCAAGAACTAGAGGCGTATCTGGCAAGCGACATTGCCGTAGATCAAAAGCTCGTGAAGTATGAGTGCATAGCAAGTAAAGCCCATGCAAAAATGCTTGAAAAACTTGGAATAATAGATAAAAAAGAACTCGGGCGAATAATTACTACATTAAATGAGATTATCGAGCTCGATCGCGCGGGAAAGTTTGTTATAACAATCCATGACGAGGACGTACATACGAAAGTTGAGAATTATCTTGTTGAGAAACTTGGAGACACCGGCAAGAAGATACACACATATAGGTCAAGAAACGAGCAAGTGCTTACGAATATGCGGCTCTATACGCTCGCAGAGTTAAAAAAAATAAAACAAAAAACTCGCGAACTCGCTTTCGAATTGATTATGTTTGCTAAAAAACACGAGCGAGTACCAATGCCCGGATATACGCACATGCAAAAGGCAATGCTCTCATCTGTTGGCCTTTGGGCAGGTGCGTTCGCGGAAAGTTTGCTTGATGACGTAAAATTACTTGAGAATGCACTTGAATTAGCTGACCAATCGCCACTTGGCAGTGGCGCAAGCTATGGCATCCCTGAAAAGATTGACCGTGAACTGACTGCAAAGGAGATGGGATTTGAACGCATACAGAATAATGTGCTCTATTGCCAGAACTCCCGCGGAAAAATCGATAGTATCTCGATTAATGCGCTTTCGCAGATTATGATTACACTAAGCAAAATGGCACAGGACATCATTCTCTTTACAACAAGCGAGTTTGGCTATTTTTCGCTTAGCTCAGAAGTTAGTACGGGTTCAAGCATTATGCCCCAGAAAAGAAACCCAGATGTCTCGGAACTAGTAAAAGGAAACGCTTCGGTTATGCTTTCGTATGAATTTTTAGTTAAGAATGCAATTACAGGGGTCCCTTCGGGCTACATGAAGGAAACACAAGTAGTTAAGGAAGCGACGATTAAGGCATTTGAGCTTGCGCTTGGGTCACTGAGAGCAATGAAAGTGCAGATTAATGGACTTGTTGTAAATAAGGAACGGTGTATTAGTGCATGCACACCTGAACTCTTTGCAACTGATGAGGCGTATGATCTGGTAAAGAAAGAGGGAATACCGTTTCGTGACGCGTATAAGCGAGTTGGAAAGAATCTTGACTCATTGAAAAAACGGGATCCGGTAAATGAGCTTGAGAAACGATTGAAGAATGGGTCGTTTTATGTGAAGGAGTTTGATTAGGTCGAGGGATGATAGTTAATGGTTGTAGAGTTATTTACTTTTTTAGGAAACATTACATTTGTGTTATTTGGACTTTTAATGCCAGGCCTATTTTTAAGATCTGCTATTTTATCTTTTAATGAAGGTTTTTCAGTATTAAAATTATTGAATATTAAACTAGATGATAAAACAGTAATTTTATTGCTTGAAGTTTTTTTACTTGGAATTTTTGTAACATTTATCGCTTCCATATGGCACTTCTCACAGGATCTAGCAACTCTATCTTCTAAAAATACCATATTAAAGAGAGCGTTTATTGGTTCTCTTTCAATATATCTTGCTGGAAAACTTGCTACGATGACATCTAACACAAGAAATACACGTCTAATGCTATTTGTTCTTTTTATACCTATAATGCTTCTCATTTCCAGTTTGTTGCTTGGATTAATTTTTAGACCAGAAGGGTTATTTATTGAACAAAACACCCCGTTATCAATAGCTCTTTATCTAAATTGTGAAAGCCAGATGCATCGAATTGTTTATAACAATCATGGAGATTCTTCAATTCTAATATATGGGTACACAGTAAACGACAAAAACACGTTAAACATTACAAATCCAGCAAAAGAGATAGTGAATATAACTGGAAAACAAGGCCAAAGCAGACCAATTCAGTTCAAATGTGAAAAAGATAATATGTTATATTTATGGACTGATATTGGCATATTTGACATACCTTTTTCCTTTGAAAAAAAGGTTGTTATTGTTAGTTCTCAGCTAGGATAATCATTCAAAATACCTGATCGTCTCATTACTGCTTACGATGTGTGCCTCAATTTCAACAAATTCCTCAAATGTTGCAGCCCTTATTTTTCTTATAAGCAGCTCTTCAATCTGGAAAACGCCTGCCGAATGATCCATCTGGACATGGATGCGAACCGGCTTTTTCTTGCCCTCGCGTATACGTACTTGCCTGATCGAAAGCGCTGAAAGGCTGTGGATGTCCTTTTTTCCAAGCTTATAGGGAATACGTGCACGGCCGCGTTCCATGTCGCACGCATCTGCAACTGATATGACCTTCGCCTCGATACTTAGTGCGGGGTAATTTCCCATATGCGCCGCGATGCCCTCCATGGCCATTGCTTTTTTTCGCTCAACAAGGTCTGATGTTTTTTTGTAATAACGATTGAGGATTTCCCGAACAAGAATAGTGCCGAACAGCTCATGGTCAGTGCGCATAACTGCGTTGCCAATATCATGCAGGTATGCTGCAAAAATGACGACCTCGAGGGAATCGTCAAGCATAGCCCCACCATACTCCCGAACGAGGTGTGGCTGAACCCCCCGATCATGAAGAAGCATAAGCATTTTGACTGCGCCGTAGGTTGTCAAATGAGAATGGGTGACGCCATGGTCATTATAACCCAAACGCTGTATAGTAACTGCGTTTGCAGCGCTTAAAAGTGCATTTACCTGTAGGTCATTTTTTAGAAAAACAAGTACGTCGCGTGCTTTTTTGTACGGTTTAAGGCGGAGGGAGAGCGCCTTGTTTAATTCGGTAAGGTTTACCATGCGTAGAGAAACAACAATGAATTATTTAAATGAGTGCTAGGAACTCTTCCTCAATCATATGAAGTTTAGCAGGGACAATAACGCAAAATGGCGGTTTTCCAAGCCCCGTTTTCCTAAGTGATTCGATTGAGCCGTAGGTTATTTGCTCGTCCGCTTCCCCGACGCGCGATAGAACGATAATTTTTTTATTTTTTAAAATCGAACCCGAGTCTGTTTTTTCAATTAATTCAAGCGCTAATTTAGCTTCCATTGGCTGCGGTTCCGTATCCAAAAGAACAAGCGTATGGACATCACGCGACAAATTCTCCTTAATTACCTCAAACCATGAAGTCGGATTATAATTCGGGCGAGGGTTGGGGATGGAACATGTTTTGCCAAATTTGTACATTTGTAAACCTGATTTCCCTGCCGCAACAGTGTAAATGGATGAATTGTGGATCGTATTTATTCGTACATTGGCCTTTTTGGCATCAATAATGAGCGAAGTATGGGTGGTAGCTATGAGCGGATCCCCTGATATAAGAAGGGCAATGGATGCGGTTTTTGCTCGTTTAATAAGAAATTGGCTTTCAACATCCTTTCGCTCAAGACGAGTTATTTTTTTATTGATTACTTGTTCGAGTGAGCTGATTTTTTTATCTTCGATTTGGTTCGTATACGTCTCGATATAGATTTCATCGCATTTCCTCAACAAATCAATCGCAAAAATCGTCAGGTCAAAGGCAATTCCTGTTCCGATAAGGGCAAGGGACATGTGCTCACCTGCTAGCCTGACGAGTAAGCCGACCGCGGATAAACGCAGGTGGATATGGCCTTAAGTTGCCTGCTTGTTCATTACGCCGGTGGCACGCAAGAAAATGGCGATATAGCTCAGCCATCTCTGAAAAAGATCCAGCAGTAAATCGACCACTTGCAGATGCTGACTCCAGGTGCGTAGTAAGGATGCGAAGTGGAAGGGCGGGGACTTTATAGGCACATGGTTTGACAAATGCAAGTGCATTGACAAGCGCGCCGCCTTCTAAACCGGAAATAAGCCGGACGACTGCATACGCGGCCTCCAGCTGCACACCCCCCGGAAAAGTAAGTGTATTCGAACCTCCCGGAGTAAAACCTCCTGTCGCCATACCTAATAAGTACCTAAAGGAAACAGGGTCCGTTAAGGCCATTTGTTCCAATTGACGAATTGCCGAAAAACCCGGCCCATACCTCTGTGCCGGATCAATAAGTGCATTGCCGGCACGAAGAATTAGTTCAAGAATAGATGGATCCATGATAAAAATTAGGATAGATATATTTAAATTAGTAAAGAATTCGTCCCATCCGGAAATTTTAGGGTCCGTGCAACCTACTTGTACGCGGCATATATACAATCAGACTTCACTCGCGTTACGTCTGTTCCAACCATATGGCACATACAGCCAGGTAAGAGGCATCATGCGTGCAGCGTAATTGTGCTCCATAAAACGTTACAATCCCCATCTACCGGTTTACGGAGTCCTGGAACAGCTACATTGGCACGATACATTAGACAAATGGCTCTGTAAGTTTCCTTAAGACTTTTACCACCACCTGCCCTACATGGTATACCCAATTTCCGGATGAAAAAGATTTTCATCGCGACCCTTTCTAAAAAAAGGGAATAATATATGAAAGATTAGATTTATAAAACTATATTTTTATCCCGTTAAAAAATAACCTTAAAATTTAAAAAAAAGAAACAAAAAAGAAAAGAGCGGCATTTTACCGACGGGACTCACGTTTTTTACGTTCAGATTCGGCACGCTCAGACGCATCCCGCACCCCAAATCCTTCCCGAACGTCAGAACTGCTTGTTTCATCACGCCGTGTTTCTTCATTCTGCTCAATGGTGCCTGCCTGGCCCCCAAACTCATTCATCCTTCCCTCGTCAGGAGAACGATTTGTCCCCTCACCAGTTTCACGGTATGACTCATTGGCAATGCTATATTCAGACTTTTCCGCAGTTTCATCTAAATGAGCCCTGCCTTTCCTACGCTCTTCACCCTGACGTTCAACATCGCTTGAGCCGCGTTCGTAGTTTGTCTCATCCCCCCTTCGCGCTTGAGTTTCTTTCTCATCTTTCCCTTCAAGTGTAGGTTGGGAGACTGTTTCGCTGTTTATATTAAAACCCTCTTTTTGTGCAATTGCTGCTTCGTCGCTCTGTAAGGAGCGTTCTCGTTCTTTTTCTGTCCGCTGCCGTTTCTTTTTTGGCATGTTCAACACCCCCGTACATTGGTTTTCTTTCTATGTTCTTTGTGATATTCGCCCAGAGATCAAATAAAAAACTGTGCTTTTACCTCGCAGGGCCAGAAACGCAAGTGGTGTAAAAGGTTAACAATTACCTAAAATGAAGCGTGCTGCTTGAAGAAATGGCATATTTTGCAGCAAATCCCTTGTTAACCTCAAGTACATACTGTGAACGCTTGCTTGATGGGTATGTCGGGCAGACAAGTGAGGTGCAGGGATTCATAGAAATTATATCGACTATTTCCTTGTTTTTATTAAAATAAAGCGCGTCAAGCGGAATTTTTGTATTGAACATCCAAAAACTGCGGGGCGATTCGTCAGGGAAGATAAAAAGCATCCCTTCGTGTTCCCCAAGTGCGGTGCGAAACATAAGGCCAAGCGAACGCTTGAATGGATTATCTGCAATTTCAACGGTAAGTATGATCGGTTTTTCACCCATCCGCTCGAGACGTATCTGTTTTTTCTCAAACGTAAGCTGGGAAAGTAGGGCAAGAAGAAGTATAAGGATGGCAAATATTGCAACAAACAACGGAAGATACAACTCCATTAGATCAACTGCTCAACGAACTGGGGGGCGGAGCCGCTTGCCATGGCTAGCGAATGGGTTTTGTAGTGGGAGTCCGTTTTCACTACGCCGTTGAGAAGGTCGCCAGAAGTCACGCCAGTTGCAATAAAGAGAAGATCATCACTTTTTACAAGGTCCCCCATCGCATAAATTCGATCAAAGTCGGCAATACCCATCTTTTTTGCGCGCTCGCGCTGCGAATCATCCTTAAAATGAAGCCTTCCTTCAAGGTAACCTCCGACCGTTTTAAGCGCAGTTGCCGCCAGAACCCCCTCAGGTGCCGCACCGGTGCCAAGAAGGAGATCAACATCGCATTGGGGAAACGAGGTGGTGACTGCACCGAATACGTCCCCATCGGTAATCAACTTTAATCGGGCACCTTTCGCCCGTACTCGGCTAATGATATCCTCGTGGCGTGGGCGATCGAGAACAACGACGCGGATCTCGCTTATTTTCTTATTTGTTTTTTGCGCAATGATCTCGAGATTCTCTTCAACAGAACGTGAGAGTGAAACTGCATTTCCAACCTTTGGGCCGACTGCTATTTTCTCCATATATACATCTGGAGCATGAAGTAAGGACCCTTTTGGTGCTGCGGCAAACACGCAAACCGCATTAGGCTTGTTTGTCGCACAAAGGTTCGTACCCTCAAGCGGATCAACCGCAATGTCGAGTTTCGGCCCGCTCCCCGTCCCGAGTTTCTCACCAATATAAAGCATCGGTGCTTCGTCCCGCTCGCCTTCGCCGATCACGACTGTGCCGTCAAAATTAATGTCGTTGAATGCCTTACGCATTGCATCAGTTGCCGCACCGTCTGCTGCGTGACGATCGTCTTTACCGATCCATGCATAAGATGCAATGGCTGCGGATTGGGTGACTTTTAAAAAGTGATGCTTGAGCTCTTCGTACATATGCAAGTATCATGCATGAAGTGTTTAAGTAGCTTTCTGAAAGTCATTCACTTAGGACGCGTCTAACGGTTGGTGCATCAACACCAAGAAGCGTAGCTAGTTTTTCCAAGGAGGGCGAATCATAATACAGTGCAAGAAGCCGATTCAGGCGCGCGTCGTCCAAATAGGTAGTACGACCAAGATACGACAAAACCCGTTTCATGTAAAACACCTCCTTACATGAGATGGGAATGCGCATGAAGTTTAAAAAGAGTTGTCCCAAAATGGATCAGTCATCGTAAAATTTCTTTGCACCCTCAAGCGTAACCGGCTCATAATCAAACGCGTGCCCTGCTGATCCGAAAGTGACGTACCGCTCCTTAACTACGGCCATCATCGCGTCCCGCGCAGGGGCAAGAAAATCGCGAGGGTCGAATTTTTCAGGATTCTCAAACAAGACCTTACGGACTGCGGCAGTTGCTGCCAGGCGAAGGTCGGTATCGACATTCACCTTCCGCACGCCTGCTGCAATGCCCTCCCTTATTGCCCAAAGCGGGACCCCATATGTAGGGGGAATTTTTCCGCCGTACTTATTTATTTCAGCAAGCAATTCCTGGGGGACTGAAGAGGAGCCATGCATGACCATATGAAGATTTGGATAACGCTTGTGGATTTCACGGATAATATCCATTGCAAGGAGATTCTTTTCAGGATCGGGCTTTAGCTTGAACTTATACGCGCCATGAGACGTGCCAATGGCAACAGCAAGGGCATCGACGCCGGTTTTTTCAAGAAACTCGCCGACCTGGTCAGGATCCGTAAGGTGGACCTGCCCTGAGCCGACCCCGTCCTCAATGCCGCCAAGCGTCCCCAACTCGCCCTCGACCGTTACGCCAAATTGGTGGGCGTACTCAACAACCGTACGCGTTACGGCAACATTCTCCTCAAAACTCGTCGGCGTCTTCGCGTCTTCCTTAAGAGAACCGTCAATCATAACGGACGTAAAACCAAGGGAGATCGCAGTCTTGACGGATTCAAGGTTGTTGCCATGGTCAAGATGGAGCGCAACGGGGAGCTGCGGGTATTTCTCAACGCATGCCATCATGATATTCTTAAGAAAAATAAGGTCGCTGTACTTAAGTGCGCCCCGCGATGCTGCCAGGATAACAGGGGATTTTACTTCATCTGCTGCACGCATAATTGCCTGTGCCTGCTCCATATTGTTGATGTTAAAATGTGGAACACCATACTTTCCTTTTGCGGCTTCATCAAGAATTTGTTTCATTGGTACTAATGACATAGCGAATGCACCCCATATTAAACAATTAATTAGAATTGTTTTAAGATATTTCTTTGTTAGTAAAATTAAAAAATAGGCAGGTAATAAGACTGACGTTTTGGGGCTCTTATTAACGTAAGGGTAATCAATCCTGCTTTTCTTCTAGTTCAAGCGGTGCTGGAACCACGTTTCTTCGTGGAATAACTATATCAACTAGCCGCATTAGTTTTGCTGCCAAATCAAACATTCGATCACAAGTATATTACCATACTAGTGGTTTAAAACCGTTTTCCTTAATTTGAAATAAAACCAGGGCAAGCAATTATGAAGCCGTTTCCTTTTTCTCCTCAAAAGAAACAAGAGAGCCGCCTGCCTGCTTTATCTTCTCCTCGACGCCCTTGCTCCAGGAACGCGCCTTGACAGTCACTGCGCCGGAAAGGGAACCTGTGCCAAGGATCTTGCCATCGAACTCAAAATAATATGAATTGCCCTTCTTTTGAAGTGTTCCGTGCTTTAGTTTGTTGTCTATTTCGTAAAGGTTGATGACATCAACTGATTTACTGTTTGGCCGCGAGAAACCATGCTTGCCAAAGTAAGTCGGATCATATCGAGTTACCCAGCTAAAGCGGTGCTTGTGTAAACCTGCAGCACCCCGGCCGCCTTTATTACCACTGCCCCTGCGGTTTTTCACATTACCGCGTCCGAATCGGCGTCTTCCAAGGAACTTACTTTTCTGCTTTGCTGGTCTTTTACCCATACTAGTCACCACATTAATTACATCATTTTTGTAAGGAGCGTATCAAGTGATTCGCGCTTACCAAGCGCACCTCTGGGATAAGGCAACTTAATACTCTTGTGCCCTCCGTCAGGGGCATGAAGCCGAAATACCGGATCCACAAATTCCTTAACCGGCTTATCAGTCGCAATTTCATGGGCGATCTTCTTGATCTCCTCGTCTTTTTTAAGTTTTGAGAGTTTTTTACTTCCCTTTTCCCCGCGTTTTGCAAGAAGTTTAAGAAGTACCGGTTCGCTTACGGGCCCATACGTAACATAATCCTTAACTAGCTGTAATGAGCCAGTATAAGTTGGCGAATCATCAACTACGATGCAATGATTTACCTTATGTAAGCGCAAATGTTCCAATACGCGTTTGATATGCGGATCAAGATTGAGGCTTCCCCGAATCCGTACAACTGCGATTTTATTTTTCTTATCCATAGAGATCACGTTATTGAGCTGATTGTTGTGGTGCAGGCTTAAGGGCATTGAGGTTATCAAGGGCCATAATGGTTGCAACTGCCATATTATACATGTTGCCACCTCCCATGCTGGAACTCCAAATGTCCTTTATCCCTGCCATCAAAAGAACTTTCCGTACCACATCATTTGCAGCAAGGCCAAGGCCACGGGGGGCCGGCTTTAATGTGACAAGCGTGCTCCCTTCCTTACCTTGCGTCTTACGGGGAAGTGAATGCTTAAATTGGCATTTGCACTCCCAACTGCCGCAGCCTGAAATAATGCTGATCATATTTAGTTTGCCGTTTCGCACAGCAGATTCAAGTGCCGGCTTGAGCTCCTCGCTTTTCCCGACACCAAGACCTACGTGGCCATGATAATCGCCAACAACTACAAGTGCCCGAAACTGAGTCCTCTTGCCGCTATCGGTAACACGCTGCGTTGTTTTAACATCAAGTGTTTCAACTTCGAGGTTTGGGATAAGGACATCGACTATTTCCGCCTCAAGGATTGGCTTTCGTATGTCAAATATCTGGTCAAGGCTCGTGATTTCCCCCGCTTTTACCATTCTGCCCAAATCAGTTTTGGGGTTCCATGATTCCTTATCGATCGGTCGTACTTTTTCAGACATAATATCCCTCATGCAGCAAGTATTCGTTTTTTCGTCTCATCGAATATTGTTTTTAATTTTTCAGGCGGTGCTGAAAGCTTTGAAGTAGGCACCATTTCGGCATCGTAGTTTGTTTTTAGCCCCGCATCAACAACTCCCTGCAAAGTTGCAAAAAGAACGCTCCCTTTTGTCGGCTTATACAGACCAAGGTCGAGGACAAATTCCGAAATGTTTTTCTTCTTTGCTTCTTTGCCCGCATATAATCCGGTAAGGTATGCGCTAAAAACATTGCGGCTTGCGGGAAAGGAATAGAGCGACGCAAGTTTTTCAGATGTCACGGTCAAACGGGTTTTGTCACCAGTTGGTGCAAAATCGACAAACTGAATAGTGATGGCACTGTTGCTCTTTCGCACTACCATCCTTGTCTTTCCTGATTTGACGAGTGCAAGCCGCTTTGCGAAGTTGGTTTTTCCTTCACGCCTTCGGCGAAAATAAACTTTGTAAATTGGACCGTGTGCCTTTGTCATAGATATCACATTATACTTTTTCAACAACCAAATTGTTTTCCTTAAGATACGCGTAGAGCGTCTTTTTATTCTTGAAAATACCGCTTTTTACCTTTCCATAGAGCATGCGCTTCCATTTACGGTCGACGCTACCGCCAGATACGAGTTCGCGCAAATATTTTCGCTGTGCACGCACTTTTTCCATCCACACTTCTTTTTGGTTGCGCGTAGAACGACCTCGCTTGTGTGCACGGCCGCGCTTGCGCTTTCGTACGATCGTACGCTTCCCTTTTACCGGAATAACTGTAATTGATTTTTGACTTATAAGGTTGGATACGTCACTTCGGGTAATCGCGGTCTTGATGCTTTCAAGCTCATCCGGCACAAAGCGGACCCTGCTTTCACCTACCCCAAGCAATTTGGATGCGATTCGTCTTACTGTTGCAATTGACATATATATCACTCATTTACAATACTTAAACCCATCGATTTGGCCTTTTCAAGAAGCACGGTGCGTTTTCGTGCTCCGACAGTCCGGGCAATGCGTACGAGCATTTCCTTTCCATTGATCTGATCAAGCATACTTACGTTTGATACAAGCACTTCAGGTTTACCCCGTGGGTGAAGGTTTCTGACAGTCTTTGGGTTGCGGTACCCAATCTTTGGCGACGCACCGGCCCAACTTTCCTTCATGCGCTTCTTGTTGGCTACACCTCGCGGCCGCCTCCACCGTGCCTTCACCTGTTTTACTGCACCGTAGTTAAGAACATTAAACGTCGGTTTTTTTCGTTTTTTCATCATAGTAGTAACCCCTTATGAGATAATATAAAGGCCATCCTGGAATACCCGGCCATCTTTCTCCTTGATCTTTGTTGCGGCGCGCAGGTTTGAATAGCTTGCCCCGACTGCTTCCTTGTCAGGGCCGGAAAGGATGACCAACTGTTCCTTTGCCTTTACCTCAAGCTTAGTCTTTCCGACAAGCACTGTTTTTCGAGGCTGTTTTTCACCAAGAAAGTTCTTAATCGTAACTTCAGTCCCCTTAGTTTCTACACTGATTGGAAAATGTGCAAAGACAATTTTCAACTTAAGCGTGAACCCATCCTGGACGCCCTTGACCATATTACGGATGTGGGCATTAGTAGTATTCACCAACGACTTGTCTTGCCCCTCTACAACCACGGCATTATTAGTTACTGAAACGTTCACGAGAGGGGATAGTAAACGGGTAACCTCTCCCTGTTTTCCCTTGACTGAAATTTTGCCTTGGTCGATTGAAACTGTAACATCGTTTGGAATTTCCATATTAATCAACTTCAATAAACATATGCTAATAACCTACCACCGGTGTGGTTCTTTTCTGCTTCACTGTTGGTCATGATGCCCTGGGGCGTCGATACGATCAAAAGGCCAATGCCGACACCTGGGATGTATTGCTGTTCTGTTGCTGGCCACTGAGTACGCTTTACCGGAAAGCGTGGCTTAATGACGCCGCAGTTATTAATGCGCCCTGCAAGATTGACATTAAAGTAACCGCCGCGACCATTGTCGATAAATTTATAATCTTCGATATAACCGTGAATTTTAAGTACTTTTAATACTTCGCCAATCAAGTTGCTTGCCTTAACGCTGCAGTCACGTTGACCGACCATTTCGTGAGTTTTTATTGTATTGAGTGCATCTGCTAGATAATCTACTGCCATCGAAAAAACCTCCAAGGTTTTTGAGATATTTGTACCAGGGACAAATTCATTTAACCACCATACTTCCTAAAACCGATTGATTCAGCAACGTCTCTAAAACAACGCCTGCATATATTGAGATTATACTTTCGTACAAGACCGCGGGAATTTCCGCAATTGCGGCATATCCGGTTTCCCCGGCCCTTGTATTTGTTTTCAAATGGAACCTTCATGACATCACTCTACTTTTGCATTTAATGCTGATTTTGCAAATTCTATCGCTTCTTCACGGGAAATGACTTGTTGCCTGCCAATGCGCTGCGGCCTTAATTTCCGTAAAGAAACCCTCCTCCCCTTACGGGAAAGGGTCACACATACGTCAAAACCAAACATCCCAATTGCAGGGTCATATTTTGCCCCCGGAAAATCAATATATTCGGCAACGCCAAATGAAAAGTTGCCGGTCCGGTCAAAGCTTTTTGCATCAACCGGCTTGCGCCTTGCAATAAGCGCCTTTGCAAGAAAATCATATGCGGGTTTACCTCTAAGCGTAACCTTTACGCCGATAGGAAGACCAATACGCAATTTCCAAACGGGATTTCTCTTTTTTGCATGGGTCTCAATGGGCTTTCTACCGCTTAGTTTTGCTAAGAGTTCCTTGGCGAAATCCAATCGCTCACCTGATGCGCCTACGCCAAGGTTTACCGTAACCTTCTCAACTGCAATTGTCCGCATTTTATTGTCCATTGTTTCCACCAATTCCAGTAAATGAATCGTCTACAACAAAAAGATATTCGGCAATGGTGATAAATTCGCCATCATCTGCAGTTTCAAGCTTTGCTTCTGCACCACGGCCTTCCTTCCGTTCGATTATCTCTTTTACAACTGCAACGCTCCCTGCGTGCTTACCTTCTGTAACGAGGCATCGTGCACCCACTTCGAGTTTGATAACCTTCTGTATTTTTTTCTTTGTTGCGTCAAATATGACCGTATCTCCGACGAAAACGTTGTTGTCTGCAATAATATTGCGGCCGTCATGGAGCGTAACTGCAATCTTGCCTTTTGGAAGCGTATTCTTTCCGACAACTTTAAGCAACTTTTTCGAAAGTGCGTCAGCTGAAGCATCCTTTGGGTAGAGGCGGCCCTTTGATCCGACAACTATTTGGTAGTGTGTGCCGGCTTTTGGAAATGAAACTATGTCCATAAGCCCGACAGGAAAATCGCTTTTTGTCCTGACCGTTCCGTTGACCTGTACAAGCCGGCTGTTGAGGATGCCACGCACTTCTTTTGCAGTTTGCGCTACTCCCAATACATCTCGAAGCAGGACGCCAAGCGGCACAGATTCCTTTTTAGTGTGTGGGCCAGATGCGGGCTGAGTAATCCATACGTATGATTTCTTGGTAGTAATAGGGACTGAACGTTCAATTGCAATCCGCTTTAAATGTTTTGTTCCCCCTCGTTTAGCCATCGAGAAAACCTCCGTTTTCGAGATATTTGTCCACAGAACGAATCATATGATCAACCTTTTGATGTGGGTGCACCAACTACTTTTGGATTCTCCACCTTGACTTTACCGCTTTCAGCTTCCCGTGCATGCGTTACACTTGTCGCAACCCCTTTTTCTGATTCCTTGAAAAGCGCCTTGCGCTCAGGAGTCATTTCAACGTCGAGTAACATGAGATTTGACGGTTGCAAGGCAACAAGCACGTCCTTTCCACGCGCGGTCCGCTTCCCAATACCTTCAACATACACTTTTGTTTTTTGATAATCAACAGAAGTAACCTTACCTACCTTATCACGTGCAAAACCACGCATGATTTGTACCTTATCGCCCTTGTGGACAAGCAAGGAACGCTTCTTAACATGAAGCCTCTTCTTTAATTCCTTGCCAACATGGACGTGAAGAAAGTCCTTTTTCTTATGCAAGTCAGAATGATATCGAATTTTCCGTTCTGTGTCTGATTTCATAAAGTTCCCTCTATACTACACCTGGTGCGATTGCCGCAACTTTTGGAAAACGTTCTGCAACCTCGCGTGCGACAACTCCCTTGATCTCAGTTCCGATCGGAAGCCCGTCATCGCCAATCAAAACCGCAGCATTGTCCTCAAAGATGACACGCTGCCCATTTGCACGCCTAAATGCACGCTTTTGCCGGATGATAAGTGCCTTGACTACCTTTTTGACCATATCCGGATTTCCTTTTCTGACAGACGCAACGACAATGTCGGAAACCCCGACACTCGGATACCGGGCACGGACGCCCTTGGTACCCTTCGTACCAATGATATGTAATTCTTTTGCGCCGCTGTTATCGTGGCAAAGGATAATCGAACCGCGCGTAACTGCTTTTGTAACAATACTTCCAAGTCCTTTCATAGTTTCACCATCATTGTTCCTTGCTAAGTACGTTAACAATAGTCCAGGCTTTTGTCTTACTTAACTTTCGGGTTTCCCGAATCCGGACCATTTCACCAAGTTTTGCAGATATGCACGCGGGATTATGTGCTGCGATCCTTGAACGCTCCTTTGCCCATCTGCGGTATTTGGAAAAAAACCGAGTTACCGGGCGTTCGATGACTGCAGTGTGTTTTGCCTTAATGCTTACGATCTTTCCAGTAGTGGCACCACCGCGAATTGAAACGTCCCCGTGTTTAAAACATTTTTTATCAGTACATTCTGTAGCCATAATATTACCTGTTTTTATTGATTAATATCAAACGCCTAGAATGAGGCGAATCCAATATGCGCTAAAGCACACTGGGTGTTCGTATACAATTACGAAATAAGTATTATACAATGCAAGGGTTTATAAAGGTTTCTATAAAAAGGCGGAACTGACAAGAAAAACATCAGAACAGTTTCTTCGCCCGCTCCTCAGGCCGAAATGCAATCTTTTTTCCTTCGACATCAAACGTTGATTTATCGTCAAGAAAAAGTCGAAACGTCACGCCCGTTTTTGGGATTTTAAGTTCTTTTTTATCGCTTGTCTCAATACGGATGAGATTTTTCGTTTCGTCGATTATGGTCCCTTTTTTCCCGATGAGTTCGCGCGCACTTGCGCTCACGACTTCGATATGAAGACCAATAAATGTATGGAAGAGAATGTTTTGGCGGGTGCGCATAATGAGAAAATAAATAAAACTATTTATATACGAGTATTACCGGACCTCAATGCTCTCCTTCGGATACCCAAGTTTTGCGAGTATCTCGGAAATACGACGCTTATGGTCTCCCTGCAGGACGACAAGGCCGTCTTTTGCAGTACCGCCGCATGCAAGCTTGTGCTTAAGTTCGCTTGCCGTATCGGAGAGGTGCTCCTTATCTATACCGTCCACAATAGTAACTAGCTTTTTGAATTTTTTTGCCTCAGTATAGATTTTTATCTTTCTGACTTCCTGCTTATCCAGCACCTCGCAGACACAAAGTTCTTTGATCATGCCGCATTTTTTACAAACATCTGACAAATCAGGTACACCCCGGTAACATAGTATATAACTGCTAATTTATAAAGATACCCCAAAAAAGAAAAATTGCAGTTATGCCGCCTTCATCTCTTTTGAGTGGATATATGCATTTAATCGAGCAATTGCCTGTTTAAGCGGTTTTTTCTTCTCCATTTTGCCTTCACCGGCAAGCTCAAGAAGGGCGCGTTCAAGCGCATCACGCTTATCTTTTGCATCTTTAAGCGAAAGTTTGTTTATTTCATTCATTCTGAGAACTGCCATAGCGTACACCCTTATTTATTATATCGCCGACTGGTTGGCTGCGGCTCCTCTTTTTTCCCTTCAGTGCGCTTTGATTCATCAATCGTATCAGCTGCTGCAACAACCCTTGGAAGCGGAACTGCTTCCTGAGTCTGTTTATCGGGGAATATAGTTCCAGGTGGAACGATCCGCACTAGAACGCCTATGACCCCGGACTTAGTATTTGCATTTATGTGGGCTTCGCGTACCTGCCTGCCCGGCTCACCCGATTTCGGGATATAGCCTGCAGAAACACGGAGTCGCTTTGCACGCGCACCTTTTGCACCAATTTTTCCTGATGCAACAATCTCTGCACCTAGCGCACCTGCCTTTAAGATTTCACGAAGGAAGAAATGCAATACTGCCCGGACTTTCTTGCCCATTTCGATATATGATGCTGCACGCTTGGCAACAATACGTGGCTCAAGGAATGGTTCGCGCACCTCGACGACACTAATCTGTGGATTTTCTATTGCAAAATCCGCTTTAATGGAATCGGTAAGTTCATTGATAAGGCGGCCGCGTTTACCGATAATACGGGCAGGGCTGATAACTTCAAGCGTGATACGGGTAACGACTGGAGTGCGCTGTATATCCACATTTGCAAGGCCAGCCCGATCCAGCTTAACTTCCAGGTATTTCATAATCTGGTACTTGATAAATGGTTCGTCAATGAGTTTATCCGTATACAGCATGTTATTCCTCCTTCTTTTCCTTTTTAACGCCTGCAAGCGGCACCTTCTTTGCACTGTCACCGGCAGCCTTCTTAGGCAAGGTTACTTTCTTTGCCAGTGGCTTTTCCTCTTGCGGTTTTGCGTGCTTTTCTTCTTTTTTCACTTCCGCAGGTTTTAATTGATCCGTGCGTTCATTTGGTTTTTCTGCGGAAACGTCTTTTGGAGACGCATTTGCTGCCTCTTTTGGCTGTGGCTTCTCGGGCGCGCGTACCGCTACCTTTTTCTCAATTGCAACAGGGCCCTTTACCACAATTTCAACGCGGGCCGTCTCATAATCTGACCTGCCCCGCCTTCCTTTTGGCACTCCGCGGGGGAACGTTGCTTTTTTATTTGCGGAAATATGGATGATAGTAAGGTCTTCTGAAATTCCTTTTACTCGCGCATTTGCTGCCGCACTTTTTACGACTTTAAGGACCTCGCCCGCGGCCTTCTTTGGGTATCGCCCTTTTCGCCCATTTAATTCTTTTCGGTGGCCCAATTTTGTATTAAATTTCTGGTAAAGGACGGGGATTGTACCGTCACGTGCCTTCTCAAGGAAAGAAAGTGCCCACGAAATAGGCTTGCCACGTACGCGTGCACAAACCTGCGTCAAATCCTTATATGATGCATTAATATCTTCTGCGCGAGCAAAAGCATACATATCCTTGTCCTTTTCTGGAACCATATATGAGTAACTTTGCATAGATATCACTTAAGTGGCACGAATTTACTTCCCCTTGTTGCACCGACACCCGGACCTGAATGGAGAACCCTGCCAGTACAATGTGAGAAATCACCAAGCCGCTTTCCGACCTTGTCAAACGTGATCTCGAATGTTTTGAAGGACTTTCCATTGTAAACCCCAAATGTCAAACCCATCCATTCTGGCAGAATGACCGCGTCCCGAATATGGGTCTTGATAACTTTCTTTGGGTTTTTTGCCTTTACCGCACGCACCTTTTCAATAAATACCTTAAGGCGCGGGTTTGAGTTAAGCCGTTTAAGGGTACGGCGGTTACGCGAAGTCGTAATTTTCAGGAAGTCGTCCATCTTGATCAGTGCGATCTTTTCCTCGTCAATTCCTTTGAATGTATTTCGTCTCATTATGATCCCTCACTTTCTGATACTGCCTTTTTTGACTTTCGGCGACCAGTACTTCGTGCGGCAATGTGCCCAACTTTTGCGCCAGGCGGTGCATACCTCGAAACCGTAGTCGGCTTTCCGACATGGTGCTGTTTACCGCCATGCGGATGGTTATATGCAGCCATATGTACCCCACGCGGTTTTGGCCAAAGTCTGTGGCGTGCCTTTTTCTTAAAGAATGTGGCGCCCGCCTTCATAAGCGGTTTTTCAAGTTTACCGCCACCGGCTACAACACCAAGTTGTGCCCTGCATTCATTGTTAAGAATCAATGTTGCCTTGCTGGGAAGTTTTACATAAACAAAACCGCCCTCTTTTGAAATGATGGTAGCATACCCTCCAGGAACCCGTACAAGCCTTCCGCCATCCCCTGGATTTCGTTCTACGTTAAAGATATATGCCCCGTCAGGAATTCGATACAATGGCAAAACGCTTCCGAGAGTCAGTTTTGCCTGTGCACCTGCCTCGATGTAGTCGTGAACTGCGATCCCTTCGGGAGCAACAAGCAGGCCTTCCTCATTGTTATCGTATCGGACGCACATAAGAAGCGAATCGCGCCCAGGGTCATCAACAAACCCAATTACCTCACCGCGAAGTACGCTTGTCTTTTCGACATCATCGTAGTTGCGATGCTGGAGATCGGCCTTTGCCCGATTCCGTGGGAACTTATATCTTGGACTTCCTGACCCGCGTCTTTGTTGTTTTAATCGTTTACCCATTTACGTCACCAATAATCATGCCATTTTCAATTTAGTAGTAATCTCTTCAGCCTTAAAGCCCTTTGCAACCTTTACCAGGGCACGCTTTTTACCAGTTGCAGTAAGATACGTCCGTACTGACGCAACCTTTACGCCAAAAAGGCGTTCTACCTCTTGCTTAACCGTATCCTTTGTAGCATCCATCGCCACCTGGAATGTCATCGTATTGTCAAACTCAATCTTCGAGATTGCCTTTTCCGTCTTTATCGGAGCCAAGAGTATCATGCCGCATTCACCTTTACTGTTTTGTCCTTGATCGACTTTTCAAGGGCAGATAATGACTTTTCAGTAAAAATAACAACCCTGCCTGGCAAACAGCCAGGTGCAAGATGCTTAACTGTAATGTCCTTTGCGAGTACTGCATCAACGCCTGCAATGTTGCGCACTGCCCTAAATGCTGGCGTGTCAGAGGCAAAAATAACAAGCGGGCCTTTTGAACCATTTCGTTTTGACCTGGCAAGGAGGTTCGTAAGCTTAAGAAGCTCAAATACCGACACCACATCCTTGGTCTTTTTCAGGTGCTCAAATTTTTCATCCATGACAACGGGCAATGAAAGTTCAATGGGCTCACGGATACGGGCTGTGATAATATCCTTATTGCCTGATGCCCCAAGTGCACTCATAACTGCTTTTAAGTATTCACGGGTATTAACATGCTCAACAAGCTTCTTCTCTGGTTTTGGCGGATGGGCACGTCGTCCCTTAACTGCATGCGGAACACGCTTTACCTTACCAAACTGTCCCTTTGGCTGTACTTCGTGTGGTAAGTGCGGGATACCCTTGTTTTTTACTGCCCCATACATTTCCTTTCGTCCACGGTATTTTGCACTGGTCTCAAGACCTGCAAAGCGATATGAACCCTTTGGCTGGTACTCCTTGCTTTCATCGCTGAGTACTGCGCGCTTGATAAGATCACTGCGTACTGGTTCACTAAAAAGTGAGGGTAACGATATCTCCTTAAGCACCTTTCCTTCAAGCGAATATATGTTTGTTTTCATGTAATAACACCTTATTGAGCAATAGATAATATGGATGGTTCCTTTTGTGCCGTATCTTTTCTTACCGAAAGACGCAATTTTACCAATCGTTTTGACGGGCCTGGAATCGAACCACGTACGACCACATAGTCGTTTTTAACAAAACCATAATTAAGGAATCCTTCGGGCGGGTTTACTTCATCAACAGTTGAACCAATTTTCATGATGAGCTTGTTAAGTTCAGTGCGTGTGTGGTACCCCATCTGTCCTGCCTGCGGGACTGTGTATAGCACATACGCAGGATGCCATTGCCCAAGCGTACCGACATGCCGTCGTTTACCGGTTGCCTTCCTTCGCTGGATACTGATGCCAAAACGTTTTACTGCACCCTGCCATCCTTTTCCCTTGGTGACTGATATGATATCAACAAATTCACCTGACTTGAAAACTTCGCTGACTTTCAATTCCTTTCCAAGAAGGGATTTTGCATATTCAAGCTTTTCAGTAGCAGATTGTCCGCCGAGCCCCAGTTCCATGCGTTCAACATGTTTCTTCCCAATGCCAGTTCGTGACGGTTGTGAGAATACGAGGAGGCGTACGTTTGCAATATCTTCAGGCTTAAATGAAGGAGTTGCATGGATCTTCTTTATATGGAGTGCCTTGAGTGTTTTTTCATCGCTTACGAGCTCGTCCCCAAGAGAATTTCCATCAGTGCCATATGCACGGTAACCATAGACAAAAACAGGCGGAACTTCAACAATCGTTGCTGCGCTTAACACTTCCTGCCCTTTTGAAGGGGACTGTGTGTCATCGATATGGGAGACATGCGTCATGCCTGCCTTGTATCCTGGAAAACCAAGAATACGTTTAACATTGCTTTCCTGCCAGTATACGCGCGCGTTCTGCTGCGCTGCCCGTTTTCGTGGGCGAAATGCCATACTGCCTCTTCGAGGTCGGTTAAGGTCTACCATCTGATCACGTCGTTTTGTGTAACATTTACTAATGCATTGCCCGAAAATTTTGGAAAAAGTTTCCAATTGTTCGGAGCTCCGAACAATGGACCATAAATCGGTCCGCCGATTTATCGGCCATCAAAACTTTTTCTCCGTCGGGTTGCCAAAGTAAAATAAGTGTAATGAAAATGCATAGAAAAGTATTTAAATGTATTTACCATTTTTGAAGAACAAATCACATCTGCCGTTTTGTCCTCAGGTGCACAGTGCCGTTGAATTTCCGCTTAAGCAGACTCTTAAGCGCCTTGATCCGTTCACCGTCCTTCCCGATAACAAGCCCGCGATCCTTTTCCTCGACAGTAAGCATGACTGCCTGCTCACCCATCACATCGCGCACTTCGAGTGAAACAATTGAAATGTTGTTAAAGAACTGGCGTACGAATGTCTCGATGTCTGCACCATCTGCAATGATCGAAACCTTCTTCCTAAAAAGAGATTTAAGTTTCTGGATATTTGCGCCTTCCTTGCTAATCGCCCTGCCGACCTCCTCCGGATCCACAATAAAAAGGAGCATTGTCTCGGTGTTTATGTAATCCTTTGGCATGACGCCGGTTACCTTCTCAAACATAGTAAAATAAGAAAGGTCTTCGCTGTTTAGTTCAACCACATGATCACTGCATTATTATTTTTTAGGTTTCTCTACAAGAGACATAAGCGTTGATGAGCCGACATCAAATACCGAGAGCACGCTGACGGAGTATGGCCTTCCGCATACTGAGCCAAGCTCAAGGACGTTGCCGTCAAATTCAATGACCGGAACGTTTGACTTCCTGGAATATGCAGTCACTTGTTCCCGCACTTCTGCGGGCGTATTTCGTGCAAAAATAAACAGTTTAGCCTGTGAATTGATACTTGACTTAAGTGCAGACCGTGAACCGAATTCCACCTTGCCGGTTTCGACCGCAAGCCGGATTGCTGATGCAAGCGGGTGCTCCTTTTCACGCTTTGACTTTTTCCTGCGGATGACTTTGCGGGTCGGCAAATAATCTTCTTCCCTAACTTCTTGTGCCCCTTCAGCAGATTCAGAAACGGCTGTTGGAGTTTCTTCTACTTCTTCTGACCCTTCTTGACCTACTGCAGTTTCTGTCACATCTGAAGATTCTGCATCTTCAATATCTTCTTTTTTCTTGCGTGGCATAGTAACGTACCTCCTAAAAAACATTAAACTCCATTATTTTTTTGATTTTTTTGGCGACTTCATGAACAGCCGGATCTTCCCAGTACCAATAGGAACGGTCTGCCCGACGATGATGTTTTCAGTTACGCCGATCAGTTTTTCATCCTCTGCAAATGCACTTGCATTAATAAGATGCTTTACCGTTTCCTCAAACGCCGCACGGCCAAGGACGCCTACTTTTTCACCGCTTAAACCATGGCGGCCTATGGACTTGACAACGCCGTCAAATGTCATTGCGTCTGCTACGAGCATAATATGCCGAATGTCAACAAAGAGGCGCTGCATTGCCATGACGTCGTTTATCTCCTTGACGATTGCATTACGGGCAGCATCTATACCAAATACCCGTTCAATTTCCTTGATGTTATTAGTATAGACCCGTCGTGGGTCGACTGCTTCATGCGTAATCGCACCAAGAATGTTGCTTCCTGATGCCCGGACGAAATATTCCTTTTCGCCCCGTACGACAACTGCACGGTTGATGCCTGCGATACCCTTTACCACGGACTCCTTGATCTTATTTGCAAGCTTTCGGATATAACGGGCAGTGAGGGGCTTTTCCTTTTCATCCTTCTTTTTCTCACGTACTGGCTTGATTGTTATAACAGGTTCGCTGACTTTTACGTTTGTTGAGAATTGTTCAAGGGCCTTCTTAAGCGCTGCAAACGTAACGCCGAGTGCCTTGCCGTCCTTTTCACGATAAATAACTGAAATATTCTTTTCTGAAAGGTCGTCTTCGACCTTTGCGACATCGTTTACAAAGATGCTTGACACATCCTTTGCAACTTTCTCAGCTTCGGTTTCGCTGCGGGAGTATGTGCTCTTAAGATACATGTCAATAATTGCCTTTTTTGGCTCCTTTTTTGCATCAACAATTTCGATCAAACGCGGAAGGCCGGTAGGCACGTGTTCCGCAACACCTGCATAATGGAACGTACGCATCGTCATCTGCGTACCTGGCTCCCCAATACTTTGTGCAGCAATAACGCCAACTGCCTCGAAAGGCGCAACCATTGCTTTTGATTTTTTTATTTTTTCAGTCATCAACATCACCATAGTTATGCCGTATCTACGTCGTCCTGCTTTGCGGTATCTACTGCTTCGGCCTTGCTTGCAAGCATCGGGTCCTTTGCATCTCCGCCATAGGTAAACTGAACGACACTCATGTCAGCATTACGGACGGAATAGTCGTCGTAGACGACAAGATCCTGAAGCGCGTTGATAAGCCTGCGCTGCATGTAACCTGAACGTGCAGTCCTGATAGCTGTATTGACAAGTGCCTCCCTGCCGCCCATAGCACAGTGGATATATTCGTATGCAGTCAGTCCGCGCTTAAAGGATGAATAAACAAAACCGCGGTCCTTAGGTGCAAGCACACCTGGCTTAAAGTAGGGCAAAAGCCGTTTCTTGTAGCCACGCTTTAACCGTTTACTTCGCACAGTCTGCTGTGCGACAAGGGCACTCATCTGAATGGCGTTAAGAAGGCTTCCGCGTGCACCAATCTTTGCCATGATAATCGATGAATTCTCCTTGGTAAGGTCATCCTCGACAATCTTCCCAACATCTTCACGGGTTTGGGACGTAATCTGGATGATAAGCGCCTCAAGCGTTTCCTTAAGGCTCATACCCGGAGAACGTTCAAGGGTCTTGTTCTTATACTGCATGATAAGATTGTCAACTTCGCGGTCACTTTTGTTAAGCGTTTTCGTAATAAATTCTTCTGCCTTTTCAGAAAGCGTATATTGTTTAAGGGAAACGCTTAACCCTTCCGTGCTGATTGAAAGAAGTGCAAGGCGCGTCACCCTATTAAGAAAATCAGTGGCAAAGTCGGCACCCTCACTAATAAATATGTGCTCGAGGATCGCGTTTTCGATTGCCTTACTATCGATTGCGCCTTTTGTAAGCTTTCCTTTGCTGATTACGATTTCTTCACCCATCTTGGACTGGATCTTCATGCTAAGGTTTGACGGAAGCAATTGCGAAAAGAGAAGCCTGCCTGAGTATTTGCCATTTTTCCGGTCTGACTCGGGAAATTCCGTAATGCCTATGGAATAAAGGAGGTTTGCTGCTTCTTCCTTAGTAAATTCACGATCTTCACGGGTAAGGAAGTATAAACCTGAAACATGGTCCTCCTGCGGCTTAATTACCGCATGGCCGTGGCGCGGAGAAAGTAGCTGGTGCCCCACCTTCATAAGGTATCTTGCTTCTGCCTGGGCCTCTTCGGTCTGGATGATGTGGATATTCATCTCGTCGCCATCAAAGTCTGCGTTGTATGGCGGAATGACGACGGGGTTAAGCCTAAAGGTCCTGCCCGGTACGACACGTATCTCGTGGGCCATCATTGAAATGCGGTGGAGACTCGGTTGCCGGTTAAAGATCGCAACGTCGCCATCGATGATATGACGCTCGAGTATCCAGCCGACTTTTACTAATTCCACAAGCTCTTTCTTAAGTTCAGGGTCATCACCAACACGCAACCGCTTTCCGTCAGGACGGATAAGATAGACGCCCTTTGGATATGTAGAGGAGGAAATAAACGCCTTTGCCTGTTCAAGGTTCCATTCAGTCACCCGCATTGGCACGGTGAGTTCCTCTGCCATAGCTTTTGGAATACCAACTTCATCAATTTTAAGATTCGGGTCGGGGGAAATAACCGTACGTGCCGAGAAGTTTACCCGCTTTCCGCTTAGGTTGTACCTAAAACGGCCCTCTTTTCCCTTTAACCGTTGCGCAAGGGTTTTAAGCGGTCTGCCGCTTCGATGGCGTGCCGGGGGGATATTGGCAGTTTCGTTATCAAAGTAAGTTATAACGTGATATTGGAGCAATTCCCAAAGGTCTTCAATAATAAGCTGCGGCGCACCTGCATTTATGTTTGCCTCAAGCTTCTGGTTGATCCTGATGATATCTACAAGCTTGTGCGTGATGTCGTCTTCACTTCGCTCACCCGTTTCAAGCGTAATACTTGGCCGAACGCTTACTGGCGGCACCGGAAGTGCAGTTATGATCATCCACTCAGGCCTGGAATAAAGCGGGTCAAACCCAAGATCGCGCAAATCATCGTCAGGTATTGATGCAAGCCAATCTCGGATGTCTGTTGGAAGAAGCACTTCCTTGTCCTTGTAATAAGTAACTGGCTTGAGGAGCTTTATTTCTGGGATGACCGTTCCGCACCGGTTGCATTTTTTGGTAACGGTTTTCTTGCGGGTTTTTTTCTTCTTTTCCTCACCGGTGATCTCATCGGTAACCAGCTCACTAAGTACGGATGATTCCGCAGGTGCCTGGGCAGGAACCGCTGGTGCGATAGACGTAACGGATGAAGCTGCCGCCTCGGCCGGTGCCGGGGAAACAGGCGGGACTACGATATCTGAACTGACCTCCTTCTCAACTTCCTGGACAATTTCACTTACAAGTTCTTTTGCAACAATCCGGCGTTTACAATTCGGGCAGGTACTTTTAAGTACAAATAAGATATGCTTTGCAAATCCGACGTGCGTCACCGGACGGACGAGTTCAAGGTGGCCAAAATGACCCGGGCATTCCTTAACGCGCCCACCGCATGTTTTGCACCGTAATCCGGGGTCAACGACACCAAGCCTCGTATCTACCAACCCCCCGTCAATGGGGTAGCCATCATCGTCATACGTATCAGGGACGATAATTTTTGCTGAGCTCATTTTACGGATCATTTCCGGTGAAAACAATGAAAACTTAATCCGGTCGACAATTTTTTGAACATGTACCATCTTGACACCTCAGTTAAGCACCACTATCCCTTATCCTTCAGCAATAGCCTTGGGAATATGTAGAGGGATTTAATTTCATCAAGCAGGAGCTTAAATGCGTAACTCATCTCAATTGGGCTTGTGTTTTCACTTTCACAAACAGGACAGATGTCCTTGTTGCGTGCATAATCATGCGTTGCAACACCGCCGCACTCGTTACATATAAGCTGGGTTGTCTTGTCGCTTTCTTCAAGCAACCGCTCCTTGATAAGCATACTTGCGCCGTATCCGATAAGGCAGTCACGTTCCATTTCACCAAACCGTAGACCACCTTCACGTGCACGACCCTCAGTCGGCTGGTGCGTAAGCAATTGCACCGGACCGCGTGAACGGACATGCATCTTGTTGCTTACAAGATGATGAAGCCGCTGGTAATAAATGGCACCAACAAAAATGCGTGCCTTGATCTTCTGGCCGCTGATCCCATCATAGAGAATTTCCTCGCCAAACTCATCAAAGCCGTTCTTCTTAAGGATTTCTGCGTATTCATCTTCTTTGTTTCCGCTAAACGCAGTCCCGTCCATAAGATGACCTGCAAAACAGGCTGCCTTTCCACCAAGCATTTCAAGGAGGTGCCCGGCAGTCATTCTTGAGGGAATTGCATGTGGGTTCATGATGAGGTCCGGGCTGATGCCATCTTTTGTAAATGGCATGTCTTCCTGCGGGACAATAAGGCCGATAACGCCCTTTTGCCCGTGCCGTGATGCAAACTTGTCGCCGACCTCAGGAACTTTTATGGAACGGATGCGGACTTTCACCAAACGGTTGCCGCTTGGCCCCTCGGTGACAAGGACGCTATCAACACGCCCGCTTTCGCTAGGTTTTAATGCAAGCGAACTTTCATGTTTCTTCTCTTCAATTGCCCCAAATACGGAAATTTCTTCAAGGAAACGCGGGGGAGATGTTTTTCCAACGAGCACGTCCTTTCCCTTAACGTCGCTTTCAGGCAGGATAATTCCGTCTTCTGCAAGATTGCGGTATGCCTCCTCGCCGCGATACCCTGCAACTTCGGGCGTCGGGATCTCGACTTTATCCCGCTGCCCACCCGGGTAAACGCGTTCCTCAGTTTCATAGGTCTTAAACATTGCAACCCTGCCAAGGCCGCGGTCTACGGCATTTTTATTTACAATAACGGCATCTGCCATATTATATCCGTAATAACTAGTAAGTGCAACAACAAAGTTCTGCCCCGCAGCCTTGTTCTTGAGCTTAAGTGCACGATAAATACTTGTTTGAAGTATCGGCTGCTGCGGATAAAACATAATATATGCGCGAGTATCAAAACGCAAGTTGAAGTTGTTGGTATACACGCCAAGACTTTGCTTAGCCATGGCACATGCCATTGTAATTCTTGGTGAAGAGTTATACTCGGCATAGGGTAAAACGGATGCGACAACACCAAAGATGCTTGAGGGATCTATTTCAAGATGCGTGTGTTCAGGCGTCAGGTCTTTTTCGTCAAGTGCAACGAATGCGTTTTCCTCTTCCTGCACATCAAGATATTCCACGACCCCCATCTTCACAAGGTGATGCCAGTTGATCGTATTATTCTTTAGTTTCTCAAGAATCTCAGGCGTGAGCCGTGACTTGCCCTGCTCAACAACAACGAGTGGCCTGCGGACACGACCCTTCCCGGTCATGACGTGTAACTCATCAAGCCTACTGTTATAATAAATATTAACCTGAAAGTTAAGCTCGTTCATACGGCGTTTCTCGCGTAGTCGTTTTACCAACTCAGCCCCGTTTGAGTGGGTACCAATGAGTTTGCCGTTGAAATAAACTGATGTTTTTGCATCCGGGGAACGCTTTTTTCGTTTAGCCATTTTTTCAACCTCTTTAAGTGTTATTTTACATCAAATGTCTTAAGTATGCGTTCGACATCCGCGTCATTAATCGCAGTACTTACCTCTGCCATTACGGAAAGGTTTTTTACAAGCGAACAGCTCGGACCTTCGGGGGTTTCGTTGGTACATAGCCGCCCCGTATGAGTTCCGTGAAGGTCACGCGCCTTAAAGTGGGGGTGCTTCTTGCTTAATGGAGAAATCAATCTTCGAAGGTGAGAAATTGTCGAAAGGTAGCTCACGCGGTCAAGAAGCTGCGAAACGCCTGTTTGCCCTGCGATCCAGTTTCCAGTTGCCATTGCGTAGCGGATACGGTCTGCCATCGCATCCTGCCTAACCAATGTATGGACTTGTAGCCTCCGCCCACGCGCGTCTGCGCGGGATGCCTGGTAGACGATATCCTTTATAAGGAATTGGAATGCGTACCTGAAAAGCTCCTCCATAAGTTCGCCGGCAAGCTTGACGCGTTTGTTTGCATAGTGGTCTTTATCATCAGGCGTCAATTCCTTGTGCGCGACACGCACCGTCTTCTCAGCCATGTTTATAAGATACCTGGCCTTTTCAAGCCGTTCTGCCTTACTAACCCCAATGTGTGGCAAAAGATAGTTATCAATAAGGTTTTCCATCCGTGTCAACCGAAATTCCGCCGGTTGCCCTGGTGAAAGCTTCCTGCTTAAGAGCTCAACAGCCTCTTCGCGGGTCTTGCTCTCCTCATTTTCAAGGTTCAGAATAATGTCATTCTGCACGTGCTTGTCTGATGAAAATGCCTTTCGGATATCCTGGTTTGACTCAAGTCCAAGGACACGCAAAAGCTGGATTAAGGATAAGTTTGCAGGCGTAGAGGGGAATTCGCTTGTGAAGATGCCTTCAGCGTTGCGCTCAACGACACAACGTGCACGAAAACCGAAATAGGTTGAAAAGATCTTTGCAACAATGCCATTGCGTTCATGGGTAAGTATTAGCTTATTTGGAACGAGGTCCTCGATGCTTACAAGGACGCGTTCGCTGCCGTTAATAATAAAGTAACCGCCTGGATCCTCGGGATCTTCACCGTTCTCAACAAGCTCACTTTCACCCATGTTTGAAAGATAACATAATTTGGATTTTATCATGACTGGTATTTCACCGATGAAGACGTCGCTATACGTCGGCCGTTCAACGCCGTTGAAAAGAGGGATTATTTCAAGAAACACGGGAGAAGCATACGTAAGATTCCTTAAGCGGGCCTCGAGGGGGAAAATCTGCCTGTAGCCGCCCTTTACCTCATAATACCACGGCATCTCAATGCGCACCTTGCCCAAGCGCAATTCAAACCCTTCAACGTTCGTCTGGATCTTGTCAATGCGGCTTACTACGTTTTGTATCCCGTTTTCAACAAAGCTGTTATATGATTCTAACTGCTGCTTGACAAGCGTATTGACGCGATAATAAGCCTCGATCATACCTTTTGAAACCATAGCCCTATCCCCCACGAGTGATTAACGTTTATTTAACCACAACTCGATAACTGACGTGTTTGCCAGTAACATCTTCCTGATGAATACGAATGATGTCCCCTTCTGCCGCCTTAAGCGCAACCACTGCTGCATCGGTTGATTTTATCTTAGGTAACTTTAGTTCATCGATTCGATACTGCGTAAAAAGACGCTTTTTTTCGGATTCATCCAAAACTTCCATTTTTGGAACCAAGAAATAAGAGAGAACGTCTACTGTACTTACGGGTTTTTTCTTTGCCAAAATACCACCAAGAGTCGAAGCTAGTGCTCGTGCAGCTGCGTCATATTATATAAAACAGAAACATTTAAAAAATGATTATGCGGAAAACGCGATTTTTGTTCGTGGGTGCGTATTATTACAATAATTTAGAAACATTATAAAATTTGCTTGCAGGGAAGATAGTATGAGAAAGATCATCAACTATCTCTTCGAAGTGGGGACACTTAAAAACATAAAACGAAGCGGCTGGTGGTGCGTAAACATACGCGATCCTGAAAGCGTTGCCGACCATAGCTATAGGGTCGGGATAATCTCGTTCCTGCTTGCAAGGCTTGAAGGAGAAAGCGACCAAACTGCGCAGAAACTTGCATGTGCAGCCCTCTTTCACGACCTGCATGAAGCGCGCATCCTCGATTTGCACAAAGTTGCTGCGAGATATATTGACGGCAAAGGTGCTGCAAAACAGGCGGAGAAGGAGCAAACAATGAATTTACCGGTAGCGATTCAAGAGTCGGTCAAAAAAGTCATTGGCGGTTTAAGCGGGCGTGAACGGGTCATTTTGAAGGATGCCGACCTACTTGAAGTTTCACTCCAGGCAAAGGAATATGTAGAAACAGGATACGTAAATGCATTGGAATGGATGGAAAACGCAGGTAAAAAGCTCAGGACAAAGAATGCCAAGAAGCTATTTAAAGAATTAAAAAAAGCAAAGACAAATGAATGGTACCGTGGATTAAAAAGGCTCGATGAATAGGATGCAAGGTGAAATAGATGGATGTAAAACAAGAAGTCAAAGGTCTTGAAAAATTCAAAAAAACAGAACCCACACTTGAAAGGGGAAGAATTGATGAAAAAATTTGGTCAAAAATTTTGAACCGCGGTTGATGGGAAAAAACCAAACATTTAATCGCCTACTTCAATCAAATACGCGTCCCCCCTTCCTAAATCGCTTTCAATGCAGCTGTCTTGGTTTCCCCAATCAGAGGCAAACACAATATATTTTCCATCCTGGGACCAGCTTGCGCGTGGCTGTACCCAATAACCGCATTCTGTTGAACGATGGTGTGCCAAACGAAGTACGCTTCCATTTATGTATTGTATAAATATTTCCCCTGAAAAAGGCACGTCGCCCCCGTTATTTGCCGTGACAAGGCATGCGTCTGCTGGCCCACGGCACGAGATGTGTGATTGTGTCCCCCAGTCCATTGCCTGCAAGTAAACTGGGTCTGCCACCCCTTCTCTTGACCCTGGAAGGTAGCGGATGCCCTGGCTTGGGCGGTTGTTATCATCTCCATTTACGAGTTCAAAGGTCATGAAGAATTCGCGGCCATCGCTTGTAATGCCAAGGTCGCCGTGCGGATGGCGGTCGTTGACCCGGCCGACAAACTCACCGGTCTTGATGTCAAACGTTTCAAGACCGCTGCACCGTTCGGTGCCATCGCGTTCCCACTGTACTACAAGATAATTGCCAAGCGGCGAAACACCGACCCAGTCCGGCTCAAGTTCACCATATTCAGGATCAGGGGCACATGCGCCCGAGTATAAAAAAGGAAGCGGGATTTGGGCACCAAGACGCCGATCCTCAAGATCAAGTGAAAAAATGGTTGCCGACCCGTCCTGATTTGACGCAAGGCCAGCAAGCCACCTGCCATCACGCGACAATTCATCAAAAGATTGGGTGGGACGAATCCGCGTGTAAGGGAGCGAAAATGTAAAAACTGTTTCCACGACGCCCGTATCGATGTTTGTGTATTGAACTAAAAGCGTTTCATCAGCATTTGAATCAAAATGGACCATCGTGTGTTCTTTTGCCGGCTGCCAGCGCGGATTGTTTACCGAGTCTGGTAGAAAGGCGTATGCAAGCACACCGTTATCAACACGACGGACGAGATATTCTTCGTTTTCAATAAGAAAGATGTACTGATTGTCTGATGAAAATGCCTGGAGCTGTGAATAGGCATGTGTCCCAAACCCACCATTTGTTGCCAAATCAGTAAGTCGCGTAATTAGCATGCCAAATGTCGGGTCTGTAATGGAACGCCCTGCGGGGGGCTCGCTAACAGGTTGGGTGCTTACTGTTGATTGGCCAGCGATACCTCCCGATACGCCCGACAGTGGGTCACTGACTAAATCAGATTGGCCACGAACCGTTGGGACAATCTGGTCTAAAGAGGATAATGAGTCCTCACTGGTACGCTCGCCAAGAGGGGCATCTTCAGATACGGGACGTTTCTCCTGCGCCAACAGGCAACCTGCAAAAAGAATACAAAACATAAACAAGCTAATGGCGTATTTCATATAACCACATCGTAACTACCATTTAATGTTTTATAAATCCATAGCGAGATTATAAATCATGCGCACATACTCAAAAGGGTCCAGGGCAGAACGGGAACTGATTGACCACTTTTCGCAAAAGGGATTCTGTGTGATACGGGCGGCAGGAAGCGGCGTAAACTCATTAAGCCCAGACTTATTAGTCTTCCGGCATGGGATGCAGATTGCATTTGAATCAAAGGCACATGAGAAAACATCCCTCCAGATCCCAAAGGACCAAATAGAAGGGTTAAAACGGTGGGAAGAAATCACTGGCATTACTGCCCTTGTTGCATGGCGCCGTAACAGGAAGGGCTGGCGGTTTATCCCAGTGCACCTGTTTGAGGAAAACGAACAGAGCTATTCTTTTTCCTGGGGGCGCGCAGAACTCATTGGAAAAACTTTGGAGGAGTTTGTATGAAAACAATAAAGCAAACAGTTATCTTCAAGGCAACGCCGCATGACGTCTACGAAACACTCATGGATTCTAAAAAACATGCAAGATTTACTGGGTCGTCCGCAGAGATCAGTCGCGATGTCGGTGGCGAATTTAGCGTGTATGATGGTGGCTTACTTGGCACGAATGTCGAGCTTATACCTGATAAAAAAATAGTACAAAAATGGCGCTGTGTTATGGAAAACTGGCCAGATGACCATTATTCAACTGCCACTTTTTCACTTAAGAACGTAAAAGAAGGAACTGAACTTACGCTTACTCAAAGCAGTGTGCCGGATGCCTGCTATGAAGAAATCAGCGAAGGATGGAATGAGTATTACTGGAAGCCTATGAAGAAGATGATGGAAAAATAGCTCATTTTTTTCCATAATTGAACATTTAAAAGAACTTTGCTACATCGAATTTATATGGAAATACGGCACAAAAAACAAAACCATATAAAATACCGGGTAAGGAGAGAAAAAAATAGGTCACACGGTTTTGGCAGGTCCCGGCCGCGGATTCCAACAAAGCGTGAGAAAGCACTTTTTATTAGTAGTATAACGCAGTGCCTTTATGAATCAAATTTTAAAGGCATGAAAAAAATATTTGAAAGAAATAAAGAGATAGCCCGATTTTGCAAGACACGAGTAATGCGGGCGATAGAGAAAGAATGCCTGACAAGGAGGCATACGCAGACATACATGGATGGTGAATGGATCTCAGCTATGCTTGAAATGGCCGCCGAAATCGAACAATTTATTCGGCCTCGTTTTTTAAGGGCGATCCGTACGCTGTCATTTATTTCTGAGGAAGACAGAAAAATTACACAACTGGCTATGCATGGCATTTATTGTGCATCAATAGCGCCCACGCAATATAGAGAACTTGGGGGTCGGGAAGAGGACGGAGTTGCGTACGTAGTAACTAGAAAAATACCGATTGCAAAAATAACAACCGACCTGTTGGTAGAGCGGGACAAAATAAAAGTAAGTACGGGTTGCCGCATTAATGGCGGGGAAGAAACGGATATTTTACGTCTTCATAAAATGCAGGTTGACATAGCGCCATTGACATATGCATCATATACTAAATATGAATGGGTTCGCTTCATGACTGATGATGGAGTGCTCGTGAATTTTTTGAAGCCATTTGAAAAGGGAATTACATTTGATCTGGATACACTCATTGGACCAATATTTAGATTAGTTTCGCTGCCGGCAAATCAACGGGCGCGGATCGCAACAAAAGTTACCGACTATCTTGTTAAGATGGATGAGGAACATGGTGAAGGAACTGTTGCAGTATGCTTTACAATTGATGGAAAGGACTGGATAATGGCACTTTCATATGGTGAAGACACACGTTGGCTTGCAGATTATTTTGAGAGCCCATATAAGCAGGTATTTACAATTGAAGTGAGATTAAATAGAGAAGGAGAAGTTGAACTTACGACTAATAGAGTAACGCGTACCCCGGCGCTCTAAAAACTAAAAACATCCTTCATCCGGTCAATCCTATAATTAGTAATAATGTTCCAGTGATCAAGTGATTTAGTCCCAAACTTCTTATATAAAACTTCCCCCGCATATGCAATCATTGCACCATTGTCTCTGTTAAACTCATCAGCCGCAACGCCAAATGCAACGCCGTCTTCATCACACATGGTCCTGAGCATCCCCTGGAGCCTCCTATTCTGTGCAACACCGCCGCATACGACTACGGATTTTTTCTTTGTTAAGAATAATGCACGTTCAGTTGCCTCGCAGCTCATGCTAAATGCAGTTTCCATAAGTGAATAGGTAAGGTCTTCTTTTGAATGAGTTTCGATTAGTTTTGATGCCTGTGTTAAGAGGCCTGAAAATACCAAATTCATTCCTTTTACAGTATATGGCAATTCAACATATTTTCCTGACTTTGCAAGCTGCTCTAAGACACTTCCGTGTGCGTATTCTAGACCAAGCGCCCTCCCAAAGGTATCAAATAAATTGCCAATTCCAATATCAAGCGTCTCACCAAGTACATGATACCATTCGCCTTCGCGCACAAGAATCTGAGAGTTTCCGCCGCTTACATATAAGATAAGCGGATCAGCTAGTCCGGTCGTATGTTCTGTGATTTTGACGTGCGCGTAGGGGTGGTTCACCCCAATAATCGGCTTATCGTATCGTGCCGCAAGGTATTTTGCACCGGCAGTCCCAACAGACAACGCGGCACCGATTCCCGGACCTTGCGAAAATGCAATAAGATCGATATCATTAATTGAAATGCGCGCTTTTTCGAGATTTTCGCGTAATATGCGTTTAAATACTTCGGCGTGATGGTCTGCGATCTTGCGTGGAATGAGCCCTTCATTCTTTGGCTTGTAGATGTCGTGAATGTTTGCAAGGACCTTGCCGTCCTGGAGGATGCCGATGCCGAGCGTATTTCTGCCGTTTAGCGTGCAGTACACTCGATACCGAGGGTTGTTAAAGTCATAGAAAATATATTGATGGCAAGAATTAAAATAAGGGCGAGTGAAAAGAAAAGAAAAAAAACTACGAAGAATCCATTATAAAACTTTATTAAGAATACAGGTTATGACTTTCGCATTAAAGCCATTATCATTAATGTTATTATGCATAATTTTGGGGTCAGCTATCGGAATTTATCTAAACCCTTCTTTAACAAAATCTATTTTAGAAAATCAGCTCCAGCTAGTTGCTAAACAAAAATATGACCAGTTATATCAGGAATATTTGACCGTATCTAACGACAAAAACGAGATTCAAAATTCATGGTACGACATAAACAAGAAATATCAACAAAAAACATACGAATGCAACGACACTCAAAATAAATTAACTAGCTGCGAAAGTGAAGTAGATTCTCTAAAAACTAACGTACTGTTCAAGGGGAGCAAAGCAACAATCAACTTTAAGCTATTAGATGGAAATACATACTATCAAATTTATGACGCTCAGATGATGAATAGTTTTATCATAGAGGGCGAACTTAACAGATTGATAATAAAAAATTATAATGATGGGTATGATACTCGTATCCTAAGTAATTATTTTGGGCAAGAGAGAATGAATCGATTCTTATACAACTATGAAATTCAACCAATTATGGCTCTTAGAAGCAACCAGGGCACTGACATATATGTTCAAAATTATCTTGCATTTAAAGATACTGAAAGTATGAGGCCTTTATCCAACTACATACAACAAAAATCAAAGACAAACAAGGAGTTCTTAAAAAATTTATTGTATGTAAAAAGTCAAATAAATACATATAGCTTTAATCTTATAGGACAACCACGCTATCCATTAGAAACATTCTTAGAGGGCGGTGGAGATTGTGGTGCATCAGTCATTTTGATAGGTAGTATGATAAAGGCAACTCACCCAGGTTGGAAAGTTCAATTATGGGCAGTAAACTCCAATTCAATCTCTAATCCAGGCACTGAGGTGAATCACGCCATTCTTTACGTAGACAATGGTGAAGACATAAAACTTTTTATTGAAACTACTTCTAACAATCCAGATAATGCCATGAATTATTATAATGGAAAAGAAGTTAGCGGGTGGGCATTTGACCTATAAATAGAGTAAGTTTTCGACCAACACCACCACTTTTTCGAGAATTTAGGGATCTTAACAGTTCAGTACATTAGTAAAAACCCTCCATTCAATATAAACAATTATCAAATTCGATCCCTAAAGTAATCATACGTCCACCCGTATAACAAATATTGCAAGCGCGTTATAAAGCATGTGGATAAGTATTGGCGAAACAATGCTACGGGTTCGTAAATAGATATGGGCAAGGATAAGGCCAAGCACCAATACGCCGACTACCTGTACGATTGAACCGTACGTGATATGGGCGATCGAAAAGAGAATCGATGAAATGATCGGGCCAAAACGGGATGTAAGAAACCCCCGAAAGAACAGTTCTTCGCTGACCGGCGCAACGAGGACTGCAAATAAAAGAAGCGAAATCGGAAAATCAAGAACAAGCTGCGATACCCTTTGGCCGTCTTCCTGGAGGCCAGTAAAAAATCCATATATGACCAGGTTCATAAAAATAAGAACGAACATAAACAAGGCAAAGCCCCCAATAGTATATTGAAGGTTATATCTTGTGTTTCCCGGAATGCCAAGCTTCTTGAACGTAGTGGACATGTTTTTTTCATAGAGAAAAAAGAGCGAAAGAAAGAAAAGTGCGGCATGCTGGGATAATGCGCGGATAAGGATGGAATCAATTGGAAGAATAAGGCTTACTATGAAAACAATAAGGGAGAATGAGAATAATATAAGGAAATATTTTTTCATATATAAATAGGGATGTACGTTATTAAAAATAGTGCACAACAATATCAAAGCATGGTTTTGTTTACCCGCCTTGACGAAGTTATTCTTGAAGGCATACGCCACCTTGACACCAGAAAACCGGTCACCGTCAATGAGCTGGCACGAAAATTGCATGTGAAAACACTTGGGGTGAGGTTTCCGGAAAAAACCAAAGCAATATTGTGTAGGATAGAAAGAAATCCTGAATTAAAAGAAGAATGGAAAGGGTGTATCCGGGAACATAGGCGGTATCTTGCCCAGCTAAGAAAGGATAAAAAAGGCGGAGTTAAAAGTAGTAAAAAAAGAGACCGTCCCCGCACCGTATGTATAGTGTGGTGACCGAATTATTTCTTCTCAAAATATCCGCACTTCCCGCAGGACCTGCGATCCTTGTGCTCTGCAAGGCGAACGCCTGGCCCGCATTTTGGACAATTCTTGCCTGCCTTATATGCCTTAGTAATTCGTTCTTTCTTTTTTGGAGGTGCCTTTGGGGCTTCCTTTTTCTTTTCTTCTGCCATAAGTATCACATCAGACTATTCTTTCTTTGCTGGGGCCGAAGCTGCCTTTTTCTTCTTCGTCTTTTTCTCAGCAAGGCCATCCCGTACAAGAATATAATTTGGTTCGCGCTTCTGGAGCATATCCGGTGATGGGTATATATGTGCCCTTACGCGAATGCGCTTGATGCCAAATTCGCTTCGTACATTGCGAAGCACGACGTGGTCAGGATTAGTGGCAAGTTTTCCACCCATTTCTGCCCGGATTTCCTTTCTGGAAGGGGTCTTTGTATCAAAGGTAATTACTGCCTCAATTTCCTGCCTGTCCAATAACTTGTTTTCATTTTTTGAAACAATTGTGATATCCATAGTCATCTAACCCGCTCTATTTTTCTTTTTCCCATTGCCTGGAGTATTTCAGCCTCTTTCCCTGCCACAATTTGTCCCTGCATTTCCTGCGGGATCTCAAGGTCATACATCTCATAGGTCTGCGAATCCATTACCTGAGCAGTATTTCCGCTTACTGACATGACCTGCACGTTCTTGCGGTCAATGATGGGGACTTCGACATCCGCGTCACCGGGAGTCAGGAACGTTTTCTTTTCCCCGCCAAATACGCCAATGCCCGTAATCCGCATCTTTGCAGCACCGTGTTTTCCGGATTTCGACGTTTCTATATTAACGATACGGCATGGAATATCATCAATCAATAGATATTTGCCTTCCCTTAAATCTTTTGCAGTAGCAAAAATTTTCTCGCTCAACATATCACCTACAAGTAGAATAGTTATTCAATTATAAATAATTACCTTTTTAAACATCACTATACCCAAAAAGGCGATATTATGTTCATTGATGCACACTGCCATGTTGATTCGATAAGGGGATATGCGCGCTCAGAAACGGTGCTCCCCGTTGCAACCGGCCATACGCATGGGGCAAACGTAAAAACGGTGGACATTGCAAAAAAACTTAAGATCCCGTTCGTGCTGGGCATTTCACCCCAGGCAGCACAAAGGCAGGGCATTGCAGAGTTGGAAGAATGGACGCAATTTATCAAGGGGTCAAAACCATGCGCAATTGGTGAGATCGGCCTTGATTACCATTGGGCAGAAACTGAGGAGGACAAGGAGAACCAGCGGATCGCATTTGAGCGGATGCTTGAACTGGCAGAAGAGATGCACCTGCCAATCGTGATCCATGCCCGCAAGGCAATTAAGGAGGTATATGATACGCTGCGCAAGAAAAGTTTCAAGAACGGATTTATGATGCACTTTTTTTCCGGCACTGATGAAGAAGCGCGGGAAGCGATTGGGCTGGGAGGCCACATATCAATTATTGCGCTTCGCTCAAAGGAACGAAGAAAAGTTATTAATGCTACCCCTTTAGAATACCTCATGGCTGAAACGGATGCACCTGCTATCGGCCGCACGCCGGAGGAAGTGGTAAGGGCGATCGAGTACATACGCGAGGTTAAAAACATTGATTTTGAACTCGCTGCCAAAGCAACGGCACAAAACGCGCGACGCTTTTTTAACATAGAGGAATGAGGAAATGTTTAAAGGAATAAAAAAATTATTGGGGATTGGGCCGCGAAAGCCACGTATTGCAGTACTGGTGGACGGGCCAAATATATTACGAAAGGCATTCAACATAGACTTAAACGCGATGAAGCGGGAAATTGCAAAATATGGCGAGATACGAATAGCAAAGATATACCTTGACCAATACGCATCAGACAAGCTCATTGAGGCGGTGGTCAACCAGGGCTTTGAGGTTGAAATCACCACTGGCGACGTGGATGTCACGATGGCTATCGAGGCGATGGAGTATGTGCTTGACCCGACCATAGACACCATTGCACTCATGACACGCGACACGGACTATAGGCCGGTGCTTGTCAAGGCACGATACCACGGAAAAAAATCGATGATCATTGCAACAGACGTTGCGTTTAGCGCAGCGCTTAAAAACACTACGGATGTAGTAATAATACTGAAAGACAAAGGCATTGTTGAACATTCTTCGAATTGACATGCCAGTAAATTTGTTTTTTAATATCTTGATGAGGTGTAGACTTCATCAAGGGATCGTGTCCCAAGGACACGGGATTTTGAGGTGGAAAGTATGGCAGATAAAAGACCGTTTGATATATTGAACAGCTCGTTAAACAATACAGTTATTGTTGGCTTAAAGGGCGGCGTTGAGTTCAGGGGCACCATGGTTGCATATGACGTTCACATGAACATTGTACTTGAGAACGCAGAACACCTTGTCGGCGGGGAAGTAAAGCGCGGCGTCGGTACGATTCTTCTGAGGGGAGATTCGGTTACGTACATCAGCCCTTCATAGTGACCGTAAGCTTGTGAAAGACCGGCTTTTAGTATGGATACCAGAACAGGTCACTTTTTATTTCTTTTATGTTCTTATTCATTAATGGGCTCGTAGCTCAGTAGCAGAGCGCCTGCTTGGCGAAAGTCAGTTCCCAGTCTCGTGTTTTCAGTCTCGCATCGTGCGGAACTCGAAACGGGAAACCGGAAACGCTTCCAAGCTGTAGGAGGCCGAGGGTGCGAGTCCGCCTTTTCAAAAAAGGCGGCCCAAAACGGGTTCGCTAATTGTGCGGCGTTTGTCCCTCCGAGTCCATTTTTTCTTTTATAGCGGGTAAAAATCAAAGTGACCGAAGAGACCCCGCTGCAAGCAGACGGGGTATGCCTCCGGTCATTCGGTCACTACTCCCAATTTTCGCTCTGGCGAAAATGGGCATATTTTTGGTGCAGCACCAAAAATCTTGTCCCAAATTGGGTCGCAGCACAAGCATGTTCGATTCGTCGAACATGATGCCCATTGTTGCGCTGCGCAACAATTGGGAGCTGCGGGGTATCAGACCCAATTTGGAAATGAAAAGGCAAGCCCATCAAAAATTCCAAACTCAATAGAAATCTTTTTAATACAGAAAGCGGTAATAGCCTCATGATTTCTATCTCCCGGATCAGGATGAGGAATTTCAAATCATTTAAGGCCGCAGATATTGAGTTCCCCCAGACATACATCTGTTTTGCAGGCCCAAACGGTTCGGGAAAAAGTAATGTAACCGATTCCATACGATTCTGCCTGGGGGAAACAAGCCTGCGCTCGTTACGGGCAAAACGGGTGCGGGATCTCATACACCATGGCGCATCTACGGCGGAAGTGACACTTATTTTTGACGGCGATGAAAAGTACGAGATAAAACGCGCCATCCGCCAGGACGGGAAGATCCTTTACAAACTTAACGGGAAGAAAACGACCCGCTTTGCGATACTGGACGCACTCAAAAAATACAACCTTGATGAAAGCGGGCGCAACATAATTGCACAGGGAGAGGTGCAGCGCATCGTCGGCATGACGGGCAGGGAACGAAGGACGATAATTGACAGCGTTGCGGGGATATCGACATTTGAAAGCAAGAAAAAGGAGGCGACACGCGAACTTGAGGTGGTGGAAACCCGCATTAAGGATGCAAACCTCGTGCTTGGGGAGCGCCTTGCATTTCTTGGCGAACTTGAAAAGGAGAAAGCAGCCGCGCTTGTATATGTGGAGCGCAAGAAAGACCTTACCAATGCAAAGGCGACCATGATCAAGCGGGAAATAGAACGGCTTGATAAGGAACTTGCAGAATTAAAGGAAACGGAAGGCAAAATACAAACGGAGCTGACAACGAAAGAAAGCGAAGTGGCTGAACTTTCGGCAACGGTGGAAAAAATAGAGCAAAAAAGGCTTGGGGTCAGTTCGCAACTGCAGCAAAAGCAACAGACTGCCTCCCTTGTGCGCAAAATAGAGGAATTAAAGGCATCTGTTGCGTCCAAGGAACAGCTCATAACGGACAAACAGGAACTTGTTGAAAAGCTACGGAAGGAAAAGACGGGAGTGGAACTGTCAATTGAGGCTGAAAAAGGAGCGCTTCTACAGCTTGAAAAAGAAATGGAAAAAATAAGGCACGAAATTAAAGTGGCGGAGGAAGAACTCGGGCGCAACAAAACAGACGTAAAGGCAACTAAGGCACAGAAGGTTGCAGGCGAACTTGAAGACGCACGCAAAATACTTAATGAAGTGCGTGAGGCCATAATCAAGCTTGAGTCTGAGATACAGGCAAAAACGGAAATCATAGCTGCAAAAAAGAACGAGCTTCAGGCAATAAAGGTGGGCGATGAAGGGGATGAAGATGTCAGCGGGCAAGGCCAAAAAGGGGAACTTGAAAAGCGGCTCAAGGCGTTAAACGACGGCATTGCGGACTGTTTTGCAAGAACCAAGGAAATAAACGGTGAAATCGCGGTAATCGACCGCAAATTGCTTGAGTACAAGGAAGAGGCGTCGATGCTTAGGGTGCGCGTAAGCCCGATGCTTGCAAATCCTGCGCTCAAATTTATTGCGGACCTCCAGGAAAAGGAAGACGGAATCTATGGGATTGTTGCAGACCTCATCAAATGCGATTCAAAATATTCGTCCGCACTTGAGGCGGCAGGCGGGGCGCGGCTCCTCTACGTCGTCGTAGAAAATGCGGAAGTTGCTTCGGGTATAATTACCAGGTTAAAACGTGCAGGGGCGGGAAGGGCGACGTTCATACCGTTGCGTGAGATAAAAACGTCAGTTGTCAGGCCCCAGAACGGCTTGCAGCCGATCATAGACGTAATAAAAAGCGACCGGGCAGTACAAAAGGCAGTTGAATATGTCTTTGGGGACACATACCTTGTCGATACGATGACGCAGGCAAAGAAGGTTGGCGTCGGAAAGGAACGTATGGTCACGCTTGACGGGGAGATTTTTGAGCGTTCGGGCATCATGAGCGGCGGAAAGCTGCAAAGCAATATCCTTGCGGCAACGCAGCTTAAAAAACTGGACGATACGCTCCTTGAATTAAAAGGGCAAAAGGATGCGCTTGTACGTGAGTTATTCTCCATACGGGAGGAAGAATCTCAAAAACGCCAGGAAAAATCAGAGGTCGAGATAGAGATAAAGACAATTGAAATGCGGACAAAACAGCAGGAAGAGGAAGAAAAGGAGGCACACGCGCTTCTTCTACGTAGGGCAGAACTTGAACGGTCAATAGATGAATTGACAGGCAAAAGACAAGCGCTTATGCAAGAAAGAAGCGGCCGGCAGTCGGATGCAGAAGCAGCGCAAAAGAAAGTTGATGAACTACGCAACCACCTTCTTGAAGTCGAGAAGGCAGAACAGAAACTAAGCGATGAGGAACAGGAGAAACGGACAAGACAAGCTGCACACCTCTCCTCACTTGAGGCAACGCTTGACGGCATGGCGAAGGAAATTGGGCTTAGGAAAAACTCAATTACGGAAAAGGAGCAAAAGCAAAATGCACGCGCACGGGACGAACGGGAAGAGGCTCAAAAGATCGTGGATTTGAAAAAACAGGTGCTTGCTGATGGCCATGCATTGAGGGAGGCTGAGGAAAAGATAGCCCACCACAGCAAGGAGATAGAAAAACTCTTTGAAGAAATGAAAAGGCATGAAACTGAACTGCAAAAAATGGGCAAGGAAATCGGCGAGCGGCGGATTGTCATTGACAAATATACAAAGGAGAAAATGCAGCTTGAGGTCAAAAAGGCAACAAACGAAACAAGGCTTCAGGACTACCGGGCAGAATTCAGCCAGTACCAGTCATTTGAGGAACTTGAACGGACAAAAGATGAGCTTATGCAGATAATACGTGAATCAGAGCAAAAGATTGCCGAACTGGGAAACATAAATATGGCGGCAATAGAACTGTATGATAAAAAATATGCGGAAATCGGGGACATTAAGGAAAAAATAGAAAAGCTGGCTGAGGAGCGAACCGCCGTACTTGCCATGATCAATGAGATCGAAGAGCGCAAGAAAGAGGCGTTCTTTGAAACGTTCTATGCAGTAAGCGACAACTTCAGAAAGATGTTTGCGCACATATCAATCGGGGAGGGATTTTTGTACCTTGACGCGCCAAACGACCCGTTTGAAAGCGGACTTCACATCAAGTTAAAACGCGGCGGGAAGGAGCATACCCTTGACTCCCTTTCAGGCGGCGAAAACTCGCTTGTTGCGCTCATGTTTATCTTTGCCCTGCAGTTCTTTAAGCCGGCCCCATTTTACATCCTTGACGAAGTCGATGCGGCACTTGACAAGGAGAACAGTAAAAACCTCTCAAAACTCATACATAACATGGCACGCGACACGCAGTTCATGGTCGTTTCGCATAACGACACAGTCATGTCTTCAGCCGAGGTTGTAATTGGCGTGACGAAGGTTGAGGGGATCTCAAAGATAGTGGGTGTAAACCTTGAATCGATCGGACAGCGTGCTGTGTGAGCGTATGAGTGGAAAAAAACGTGCGCTCTTTATAGGCCGGTTCCAACCGTTCCATAACGGCCACTACAAGGCAATCAAAAAGCTCCTTGCCGAATATGAAGAAGTAGTCATCGTGCTTGGGAGTGCCGAGTCCCCAATATCATTTGAAAACCCCTTTTCCGCAGGCGAACGGATTGAAATGATACGGGCATGCATTGGCAAAGCTGAACGTTCGCGCATACTCCTTATCCCAGTACGGGACATCAATGACCATTCAAGGTGGGTTGAGCACGTTTCCTCGTACGTACCTAGCTATGAATGCGTGTATTCAAATAATGAAATCGTCAATGAACTTTTTGGCGCACGGAAAATACCTGTCAAAAAGATGGGATTCTTTGACCGTGAACGCTATGAGGGCCGTAAAATACGCGCACTCATCATTGAGGGAAAACCGCTTGATGGCTACGTACCCAAAAACGTGATCAAGTATATTGAAAAGTATAATGCCGCCAAGCGGCTTGGTCGAACCACTAATTAATATCCTCTACGGCAATGATGTCGAGGAGCGTACCTGCAAGTATTTCGCCGGTGATATTCAGCCTGATCGAATCGCCCATGGCATACGACCGTTCGGAAATATGCGTAATTTCAGTAACAGGAAGTACAAGGCTGCCATTTTGAAGCCTGACGGAGTATGCGTACTCAGTAATTACGGGATATGTCAAAGGGACGGTTCCGTTGCTTCTGACATGAAGGATGGATGCGGGAAACGTAATGTTTGACGTATTGAAATCCTGGCTGATCGCCACGCCATCAATGAATGAACTGTTAATGCTTGCGCTGTTGGGGCCGATACGCGTTACATAGCTTACATTTCTTTTTTGCTGCTGTTCCTGAATGCTAAGCGACGGGGTAAACAGGATGTAATCCTTGCGTTCATACGTTGCATTAAACGCACCATACGTCTGCCGCACCATATCTGCATCAACATCATTTCGTTCCGCCCAAGGCACTGAAAATGAATGGTCAAGATACAAAACGTCCACAACGCTCCCTTCAACAAGCGTAGAGGAAATAAACGACATGAGCTCCAGCTCCCCATACGCCGTAATCTGGCCCCCTTCTACTACTGCAAGCATACTGGCGGGCACAGGAGTACTTACTGGGATAGAAGGCTCAAGCTCCTTTCTTAAGAGATAGCGGTCATTTCCGGTTGTTTCAATAACGCGGCCGTCCGCAAGGCGTACGCCAAGCGCGGAAGGGGCGCTAAATAAGGCCACGGCACGCGCAGAGGCGTTGTTTTCCAAAAGAAATGAGTAAACTGCTGGAACGTCTTCCCGATCCCGTAGTTCAATAATATATCCTTGCTGGGAATTGGTAAGCCCCAACACGCGCGGGTGTTCACGTATTGCATGTGCCTGGGCTTCCGAAAGTGATGCACTAACAAGATACGGCTCGTAATATTGGAGGAGCGCATCAAATTCTGCAGTCCCCTCTTCGCGGCTCGTCTGGATGGGCGGGTCGCTAAATCCGCTTGTAAACGGGTTTACCCCCGTACGAAAAAACCCGACTGCAAATATTTCAAAGATAAAAAGGACGATCACACCTACTGAAAATACCGCCATGAGCGTTTGTTTCTTATTCATGAATGTTCACCAATAAACAGTAAAGCTTAATAAATATCCCAAATAACATATTAGACGCAACAAAATTTATAATACATAGGTTTTTTCTTAGGTGATTTGATTGGTACAGAAAGGAGATTTTATTAAGCTAGAATATACCGGATATGACGCAAATGGTGCGATCTTTGACAGTACATCAGGCGATGTGGCAAAAAACCTCCATGGTAAGGAAGGGCCGCTTCTCATCGTCTTTGGCTACGATAAGCTCATTGGGGGCCTTGAGGAGGCGCTCCAGGCAATGAAAAAGGGGGAAGAAAAAGATGTTGAAATACCTCCTGAAAAGGCGTTTGGCGAGCGTTCAAAGAACCTTATAAGGGTGCTTTCTGAAGTCGAACTTCTTAAAAACAAGATAAACCCACAGGTAGGCCTTACCCTTGAACTTCAAACAGACCAGGGAATGATGTATGGGGTTGTCAAGGCGATCAACAGCGGCAGGGTCACCGTAGATTTTAACCACCCGCTTGCAAGCAAGACAGTGAATTACAAAGTAAAGCTCCTTGACATCATAGAAGGAAAGGAAGACAAAGTAGGTGCCCTTGCAGATCAGGTTGAGCTTAAGGCAACACCGAAGTTTAATAATGAAAAATTAACGCTTGAAGTGGCAAAAGAACCAAGTACTGAAAAGGAGAAACAAGAGAGCCATGCGTTTAAGAAGGAATATCTTGTTGCAAAAATAAAGGCAGTCATCCCGGAAATTAAGGATGTCGAAACGGTAGACGTGTAGGCATGACACGAATCTTGGTGCGCCCGGTCATTATAATCAGGAAGGGAAATATAGGTAGAACGCAGGGTACTGACATGGGTGCACGGCTTGCAACAATTTTTAAAAACCAATCGCTCATCGAACCGGTCCCCCATGGCGACCCAACTACAGTGTCTGCAACGGTAAGGCAAAGTAATGGCAGGTTTCTCGCAGAGGCACGCGTACACGTAGGGGAAGGCGAACACCGGCTACGATATGAGATAAAACCGCAAAAACGCGGCTTTATTGCACGCTGTATAGGGATCGAAAGTTTACCGACCCAAGAGAAAAGTAAATGAGTCAAATCTTAGGCTCCTGCATCGTGGCGCAGTGGATGCCCCCATACCCATACACAAGATCGCGGGAGTAAATTGGTACGATTTCGCGCCCTGGGAAGCAGGATTGCAAAGCCTCGATCGCCTTTTTATCGTTCTTATCATTAAATACTGGCAATAGGACTGATTTGTTTGTAATATAGAAATTCCCATAACTTACAGGCAATCTTCGTTCAGGAATTGACATCTTTCTTGGCATAGGGAGCGTGATAATTTCAAATTGGGTTTCTTTTAGTTTGTCGTAATTTTCCTTAAGGGGCTTGTAATTTGAATCGGTTGTATCCTCTTCCAAGGCAGTTACAATTGTATTCTTACTGACAAAACGGGTAATGTCGTCTACATGACCGTCTGTATCGTCGCCTTCAATCCCTTCGTTAAGCCAAATGGTGCGTTCGACGCCAAGATAATCCGCAAGATATCGTTCGATCTCTTTTCGTGATAAATTCGGATTTCGGTTTTTGTTAAGGAGGCACTGCTCAGTAGTTATAAGTGTTCCTTCCCCATTTACGTCAATCGATCCTCCTTCAAGGACAATGTTCGGCTCGTAAATTGGTAGGTTGGTTGATTTGGCAATTTTCATCCCCGTTTCGTTATCCGCAAGGAGGTCGTCGTATTTATTTCCGTATGCATTGTAGATCCACTTGCTAATTGACCTCTTACGCGTTTTTTTGTTAATTAAAAATATCGGCGCGTAATCGCGTATCCAAACGTCTGCGCTCGGAATTCGGTAAAAAATAACGTTTTTGAGAGATACGCCCGCGCGTTCAAGCTTTTTTGTTATATTTTCTTCCCAACCCGCGTCATTAACGAGAATCTTTACTTTCTCGCCTGGTGCAAGTGCTTCAATCATTTGGCAGTACGCAATTTCCACATTTTCAATGACCCCCTTTGGAAACGTATCGGGATCCTTTGGCCACGAAATCCATGTTGCCTCGTGTTCATGCCATTCGGGCGGCATGAAAAAGCCATGTTTTTTTGGAGTATCCATACATCATCACTAAAATTTATAGGTAGTTTCATCTCTTTTTTCAATTTTAAGCAGGTATACCCTATGTCCTAATTCATCTACATAATAAGAAACCCTAAACTTTCCAAAGCGTGCTCTAAATGTATTTGATTTTCCCTCTATCTTACGGATGTCATACTCTTTAAATGGTACTGGTACTGTTTTTATCCGTTCACAAAATTCATCAATTCTTTCTTTTAATTTTGGGTCTAATTGATCGTAATCTTTTTTACCACGTTTATTACCAAAATATACATCAAACAAACTATCGCCTATTTCTTCATCTTGGAAAGAGGGGTTATATTTCCTGCTTTTGCATCTCGTATAAGGTCGTCTAATTCCTTTTGTTCTTGAGAATCTAGTTTTTCTTCTGGAATTAATAGATGTTCTAACGTAGCAATACGCTGATTTACCTTTTTTATTTCCTCATATACCATGTTAATAGTCACGTTTTCCATTTAATCACCAGTATAGTATAGCGACGCCTCTTTAAATCATTTTCTAGGGGGCCCAGTTTCAATCAATTTTTTATAAACATCTGGCCTTCGATTATAGAAAAACCGCCAGCCTTCGCGCACAAGCTTATTGTGTGCAAGATCAACTTTTGCAATTACAACTTCTTCATCTGTGCCACCGCGTGCAAGTATTTTGCCAAATGCGTCACAAACAAATGAGCCGCCCCAAAATGTCATATCCCCTTCTGTCCCAACGCGATTTACCGCCGCAACCACCAGGGAGTTTGCAATTGCATGTCCCCGCTGTACATCTGTCCACGCGGTTTTCCAGTCCCCTTCCGTTTGTTCCACGTTTTTTACCCGGCCTATGGCAGTTGGGTAGAATACCATGTCAGCACCCAAGAGTGCGTTTGTACGTGCAGCCTCGGGGTACCATTGGTCATAGCAAATAAGCGTCCCCAGTTTTCCATTTTTAGTTTCAAATACCTTAAAACCAAGATCCCCCTGTTCGAAATAACACTGTTCATAGAAGTTAGGGTCATGCGGGATGTGCATCTTCCTATAGGTTCCCAAAAGCTTGCCGGCCTCGTCAAATACAGGCGTCGTGTTGTAGTATTTATTACCCGCCTTCTCAAAAATCGAGCCACCGATAATAATTATTTTTAATTCGCGAGCAAATTTTGAAAGCACATCTGTTGTTGGCCCTGGGATGGTTTCAGCATACTCTTTTTTTGCATTCTCATATTGCGGAAAATAGGGACTAGTGAATAACTCTGGCAGACAAACAACCTGTGCGCCCTTTTTTGCCGCTTCCTTGATCATGTTCGATGCTTTTTGAAGGTTTTCTTCCTTGCGTTCAGTCATGCTCATCTGGATAAGTCCAAGCGTAATTTCATTTTTCATAGAACCACATGTAGTTATGCACCAAATGTTTAAATCAATGTTTAGCTCCAAGTATCTTCTTTATCCGTTCCAAACTCTCTTTTGGCGTCTCGATTGTATTAAGCAAGTAAACCGGAACCCGCGCAAATAGTTCCTTAAAAAATGCGACTCGCTCCGTACGTTTCTTTGGCGTCCGAATTAATTGATGTGGATTACAAAAGTCGTATTTAAGCATAAAGTCAAGTGCTTCCTTTAAACTTAATTTCTTTAAAACTTCTTTTTTAGGATCGCGCATAAGAAGGACAACTGCATTGAGAGCTGAATTTTCCCGAATCCGCTGTTCACCAAATATTCTTTTTACATCAACAACTGCCCTGCCTTGCGTATCTTTTCGGATATCTGCAAGTTGTGCCTTAAACGAAGGCCAGTTTTCTGCTAAATCATCTCGAATATATGAGTTTTTTTCAGATGCATACACGAGAATGTCGTTTTCAACTAGACGCACAAAAAACCAGTCGTCAGTAAGGAAATTGTTCTTCTTATCAAGTAATAACCCGTAGGTAAGCGTTGTCTTACCTGAACCACTCGGCCCAATAATTGCAATTCCCCTGCCGCCATGATCAACAAATGAGCCATGAATCGAGTATCTGCGGTGCTCTGAAATAAAGTCTTCAAAAAAGTCTGCAACAAGTCCTAAGGCTATGCTTTTTACCCACCCATAGTAATTGCAATTCTTTATGATGACCGTTTTGGAGCGAGGTTCATATAACACACGAAATTTTTTGTCTTTGGTGTCAATTGCAAAAACTCGGGCATGAGGACGAATATTCTCGTCTATTGGCTTAAAATTATCATCCCACATCTGCTTGAAGAGTTCGTTACTGGTAAAAAACTTCACGCATGTCCCATGAATGTTTGCCTTTTTTTCGTATAAGCCTTCTTTGTAGATGTCAAACATGCACTTGTTTTTTTCTTCGACTGAAATAAGTTCGACCTGGTAAGTTGCCATATCTGGAATTATTACCTAAGATTTTTAAATGGAGTAATTGAGAATTAGCCATGCAAATAAGCGAGTTTATCAGGTTAGTCCGGTTTGAGCATGCGCTCATGCTTGCAATTGCAGTATTTATCGCAGAAACCATAGTACTTGGAGAACTGCCTGCGCTTAGCACTGTGATCGCCCTCTCGCTTTTAGTCCCCGTATTCAGTGAGATGGGCAGTTTCGCACTTAACGATTACCTTGACCTTGAAAGCGATAAAGTAAACAAAAGAACTGAACGACCGCTCGTCCGCGGAGCAATTTCGCCGGAATTTGCGTATCGGTTCGCATGGGTTAGTTTGATTATATCTACTGCGCTCGCTTTTTTTATTAATATAAACGCGTTTATTATCGCACTTATTTTTAACGCGCTCGCGATCGCATATAACTATAAGCTAAAGGATATTGCCCTCATCGGTAACGCATACATTGGATTTACCATGGCTATCCCGTTTATCTTTGGGAATCTTGTGATCTCGCCAACACTTCACCCTGTCGCGTTCACCCTTGCGCTTCTCGGTTTTGTTTCCGGTCTCGCACGCGAGATAGTCAAGAGCACTGAGGACATGGAAGGCGATGCAAAGGCGCGTAAAGCAAAGACGCTCCCAATTTTAATTGGAAGAAAAAACGCACTTATTATTGCGATTGTTTTGTATGTAGTGTTTATACCGCTTACATACGTGCCGTTTATGTATGGACTAAATCAATATGCGTCTTCGCAGCTTTTTATAAGCGCTGCAGTAATTGGCATTCTAACGAATATTTACCTTCTTCTCATTGCAATAAAGGCTAAGGAAGCAGTCGCGAAAGAAAAATTGAAAAAAGCACGAAAAATAAGTTTGATTTCTTTGGGGCTTGGGTTGGTCGGATATTTACTTGGAGCATTGTAAAAATATAAAATGGGATCAGTGTGAACTTCGTTCACATATCCATTTTGTAAATAAAAATGGGGTTGCCCAGATCAGTTCCCTGTTTTCAGTTTTGAAAACCGAAAAGAGATATCATCCGCCCCGAGGGGATCAGGATGAAACCTCAAACTGAGGGGGACGCTTCCCCCGCGGTTTAGGTTTGAACTGGGATCACGGACTTTTCCTTCACTTTCTGGGCGCTCTTTAGGCATCCCAAAAGAGTGCACCCGAAGCCCGCAGTCTACCAGGCGAGCCAGTTACCCGTTTTCAGTGACCAGTTTCCAGTGACAAGACTCGAAACTCAAAACCGAAAACGGGAAACTGTTAGCCCACAACCCCTTGAAAAATAAATATAAACAAACGTTTTTAATAAGGAGTAGAAAGAACTAACTACATGTCTGACATATTAGAATCAATCATCCGCAAGCACGCGCTCAAAAACGCCGCTGATTTTGGAAAGGCAAATGCGGGGTCAGTCGTTGGGAAGGTAATCGCCGAAGTGCCAGGCTGCAAGAAAGACATGAAAAAGACAATGGAACTGATTAACCGCGTGGTAAAGGAGATAAACTCATTACCAAAGGAAAAAATCGAAAAAGAACTTTCACAATACACGTTTATTGAAAAACCGGCTGAAAGGCCAAAAAAAATGCTTGAGGCAAACGGGCCAGTAATAACCCGTTTTCCGCCTGAGCCGTCAGGCCACCCCCATATCGGACACGCGAAGGCGGCATGGCTTGACCATACAGTTGCACAGGAAAACAATGGGCATATGGTCCTTCGGTTTGACGATACGAATCCTGAAAAGGAATCTCAGGAATTTGTCGATGCAATTAAGGATGGATTACGCTGGCTTGGAATACATTGGAAACAGGAAACGTTTACTTCGGATAATGTCAGGAGGATTTATGAGTATGCCGAACAGCTGATTAAACAAGAAAGGGCGTATGTCTGTACTGCCCCGCAGGAAGAAATTTCCCAAATGAGGACAACAAAAAAACCACTCAAAGACCGCGCTAATACGGTAGAAAAGAATCTTGCATTATGGGACGAAATGAAAAAAGGTAAAAAATACGTGCTTCTCTTTAAAGGTGACCTTGACTCACAGAACACGGTCATGCGCGATCCGGCGCTTGCACGCGTTATGACTGCGAAACACTACAAACAGGGCACCTCCTATGCCGTATGGCCGGGGTATGACCTGGCAGTAGTTGTAATGGATCATTTGGAAGGAATTACCCATTCTATGAGGTCAAAGGAATACGAGCTGCGCGATGAGCTGTATTATTGCCTATGCGATGCGCTTGGGTTTAAACGGCCTGAATTGATCGGATTTTCACGCCTTGATATCAAAAATGCGCCAATCAGTAAGCGATTACTTAAGCCACTCGTCGAAGAGGGCAAGGTGGGGGGGTGGGATGATCCGCGGCTGCCAACCATTTCAGGACTTAGGCGCAGGGGAGTTTTGCCCGAAGCAATTAGAGATTTTGTGCTTTCATTTGGATTAAGCAAGGTTGAAAGCGAACCGGGCTGGGAAAAGCTCCTTGTGGAAAACCGCAAGCTCCTTGACCCCGTTGCAAAACATTACTTCTTTGTTCCGCAAGCGGTTGCAGTACTAATTGACCTAACCGGAGAGCAAAAATATAAAATACGCGGTGAGGAACGCATTGCGCACATAAAAGATTCGGTGCTTATCCCAAAGAATGAGTTTGAAGGATTACACGAAAACGAAATCCTCGCACTTAAGGATTTGGCATTTGTCAAATTCACCGGCAAGGAATTTAAGGCAGTTAATCAGAAGGAAATTCCGCAGAAAAAAATACAGTGGGTAAGCCAGGTTGATGCAATTCACTGCGAAGTACTTATTCCGCATGACCTTTTGAATGAGGATGGCACGTATAATGAAGAAAGCCTTGAGCGCGTCGAAGGGTATTGTGAAAAAGCATGTGCGTTACTAAATGAGGGGGACATCATCCAGTTTGAGCGCTTTGGGTTCTGCAGGTTAGATAAAAAAACAGAAAATAAACTGACGTTTGTGTTTAGCTGCTAGGTTTCTTTGATTTTTGTTCCCTTTCAACGAGAATTTCGGCGCAGCGTTTAAGGATTGAGCCTGCAAGACCAGGTGATACTTCCTGTTCCCCAGTCTTATGGCGAATAATAACTTGGCGGTTATCTTCATACCGAACAATCTCACCCTGATACTCAAGCCGCAAGTGACCGCCTTTACCAGGAACTATGGAAAAACCATGACTAATCAACAAACGATGAAAATTTCCCGTCTTCCGGCCGCCTCGAGACACGTCATCAAGTGGATGGTGTGGGCGTTCTTTTTTTCCGTTTATGCCTGACGTTGCGGAAGTCTGCAGTCGTCCAGTCATTTTTTCCTGCACGACTTCGCCGGCAAGTGCCTTAATAACTGCGTTTATGTCACAACCTTTTTTAGTTAATTCCTCATGTTGTTTTGGATGTTGGATAAGTGCAACAAGAGAACCGAAATTTCCTGCTAAAATATCGCGCATAACGCCATTTGAAAGACGCTTGCCTAAAAAATCAAATATAATCCGTGCGTTCGTTTCACCAATTTTTGATGCAAGTACATCTTGGGCATCTTTACGGAGTTGTTGTATGTCGCTATCTGCTCTCTTTTTCTTTGGTGAGCGAGTTTGATCATTTCCCAAATCAGTCGATGTTAAGGGAGCTAATGGCCTAGCGACAGCTTTTACCGTTTCACTAGGGGCACCATCTTGAGTTTGTCGGATCGGTTTTAACAAATTCTTTCGTCTTAAATATTGTCTAAATGAAAGTAGCGCAAGTGAGGCATATAGACTAAGGGCAACAAAAAATCCAATCTCAAAAGTATTGCCGAGTAGATATTTTTTAGCATGGGCTATCTCTCGTTTTTCTCTTTCAATGGCAATTTGTTCATTTAGAAATGATCCTAGGTATCTATCTGAAGATTTTGAATGTAGTTTATCGCGAACACTCGTCCACACAAATAATGGACCTTTCGCCCCTCTATCGCCCTCAATACCTAAAATTGAGCCAAATTTTTCCCTACGGATGAGGTATTTTGATGAAGTGTCCAGGTCATCAACAAAAGAGAGGCCATAATATCTAAAAGCATGTGATAAAAATTTCCATTGAATTTTATCAATAGATTCAGACATGGATTCAGCGGGTTGGCGCTCAAGCAGTATAAGATTAATTTCTAGGGCGAGATTAGTTAAGTCACCAGCTTGAAGCACTGAATAGATGGAATGGATAAATGAACCATTAGCAGTTGTAGGATTATTTTTTTCATCCCTACGTGAGACTGCTGCCGTACGTGCTGACAGATCATTTTTATTAATGCCATAATAGACTGCTGAAACGGCAATTGCAGTAACAAGTGGAAATGCAAATTTAAGAGCCCTAAATCTAGACATTATGGGGCTTTTTGATCTTAATGTATCTACTTTTAGCCGTTTTTGCATACTATAATAACGCCAGGAAATCTTTTTAAAGTTATTTATTATGGTATTTTAAGAGATTAATTTTTTTCTAAATGTCCCATGCAAAAAATATACTGCCGTCAAGTCTGTGGGAAAACGTATTCTAAGAGCAGACCCGGGAAAAGTTTCCGCCGTGTATTTTTTTCATACGGTCATTGGTTTCGCCCGGATAGTAATGTATTAATACCTCATTTGTTTTTTTTAACCATGCATTGTCCATATTGCACCCACCCAAGAACAAACGTGCTTGATTCACGCGTTACAAGCGACAATGAGGCAACACGGAGGAGGCGGGAATGTGCAAAGTGCAAGAAACGGTTTACGACATATGAGCGTGTCGAGCTCCTTAATATCACAGTCGTTAAGAAAGACGGGACAACGCAGCCGTTTTCCTATGAGAAGCTTTTCAAGGGCGTCATGGCGGCCTGTGAGAAGCGCCCAGTAAGCACTGCACAACTAGAAGGGATTGTGGATGACATTGAGAGGACATTACGAAAACGGCAGAAAACCGAGATTGCGAGCAAGGAGATAGGGGAAATGGTCATGACGAGGCTCAAGCGCATCGACAAGGTTTCGTATGTACGGTTTGCGAGCGTCTACCACCAGTTCGAAGACGTGTCTGAATTTGCAAAGAAGGTTCGTGAGCTTAAAAAATAAAAAAGAAAAATAAATTTATGACATAAACTCCTTTTTTGTTTCCAAATGACAACAAAACAACCACAACTAATAGTATAAGATTAACTTTTCACATACTACAAATAGTATAAAAATACATGATAAGCTTTTTATATGTTCGTGGCTTATCTACTCTGCTCTCAAGCTATGTAGGAAGGCTTGGCTGCTAAAAAGAGGCGAGGATATGATAAAATCGTATGTATTGTTTACAACACCATTTTGTAAGTTCTGCCCAACCGTAAAAGAGTTCATGACCTCAGTACCAATCCAGGGTAAGAACCTGGACGCAACCAAGGAAGGAAGCGAACAAGCAGTGGCGCAGAAAGTGCATAAGGTACCGACAGTCATATTCCTTGATGATGCGGGACGCGAAGTGAGTAGGGCACATACAGTTTCAGAGATTCGGGATATATTGTCAGACTATTGAGGTGTTATGATGGGGGATAAAGGGAAGGAAAAAAAGGGCGTAAGTTCAGTTGCGTATGGCCAATCCAAGGGATTAGTTGTCCAAAGACGGTTTACCACAAAAGGCACAGACCCGTTTGCAGGGATTGTATTTGAACTTAGGAATAGTATTATACGTAATCCAGACGGTTCAATCGTATATGAGATAAAGAATGTAGAGGTACCTACCTCGTGGACACAGGTTGCAACAGACATACTCGCACAGAAGTACTTCCGCAAGGCAGGCGTGCCGCAATATGACGATTCAGGAAACCAGCTCTTTGACACTGAAGGTAAGCCCCTCTTAGGGAGTGAGAAAAGCGCAAAGCAAGTCATAAACCGCATGGTAAAATGCTGGCGATACTGGGGGGAGCGCTACAGCTACTTTGCAAGCGAAGATGATGCACAGGCATTTGAAGATGAATTGAAATACATGCTTATCCGCCAGATGGCCGCCCCCAATTCACCACAATGGTTTAACACCGGGCTTGCCCTTGCGTATGGAATCACGGGCAAACCGCAGGGCCACTGGTATGTTGACCCTGAAACCGGCCAACTCACTGCATCAGAAGATGCTTATACTCATTCACAGGCACATGCATGCTTTATCCAAACAGTAAACGACGACCTTGTCAATGAAGGAGGGATATTTGACCTCGTCATCCGTGAAGCGCGCGTATTCAAGTATGGCTCAGGAACAGGTTCCAATTTCTCAAACCTTCGGGCAAAAGGTGAGAAACTTTCCGGAGGGGGGAGTTCGTCGGGGCTCATGAGCTTCCTAAAGATATTTGACCGGGCAGCAGGGGCGATCAAATCCGGTGGTACGACCCGCCGTGCGGCAAAAATGGTAATTGTTGATGTCGATCACCCGGAAATAGAGGCGTTTATCAACTGGAAGATGCTTGAAGAGGAAAAGGTTGCAGACTTATACACAGGAAGCAGGATAAATGTAAAACACCTAAATAGAATCATGGGGGTTGCGCGCGAACAAAAGACAACCAACTGGAAAGAGAATGAAGAATTGCGTGCCTCGATAGTTGAAGCACTTGGCAGAAATGTGCCTTTTAGTTACATAACTCGGGCACTCATGCTTGTGGAGCAGGGCCGCGAACAGATCGGTTTTGAGGTGTTTGATACCCACTACGAAGACGAAGCATACCTTACCGTAAGCGGGCAGAACAGCAATAACAGCATCCGGATCCCCAACAAATTCATGGATGCAGTTGCGAAAAACGACCTATGGAGCCTCACAAACCGTACAAACGGCGATCTTGTAAAGAAAGTCCAGGCACGCCATTTATGGAATTCGATAGCGTATGCTGCGTGGTCATCGGCTGATCCAGGAGTTCAATTTGATGACCATATTAATGAATGGCATACCTGCCCTACGGATGGCAAGATATATGCAACCAACCCATGCAGCGAATATGTATTTCTTAATGATACCGCATGCAACCTAGCAAGCATTAACCTTATGAAATTCCTTGATAGCGAAACCGGCATGTTTGATGTGGACGGGTTTAAGCATGCGGCAAGGCTCTGGACCATCGTACTTGAAATATCAGTACTTATGGCACAATTCCCAAGTAAGGAGATAGCCCAGCGAAGTTATGAATTCCGGACACTTGGCCTTGGATATGCCAACCTGGGAACAATGCTTATGGTGCTTGGCATACCCTATGACAGCGAGCGTGGCAGGGCAATCGCAGGCGCAGTCACATCTATGCTCTGTGGCGAAAGTTACGCAACAAGCGCTGAAATGGCATCGTATTTTGGACCGTTTCCTGCATATGAAAGAAACAATAAGCACATGCTTAGGGTAATACGAAACCATCGGCGTGCAGCATATAACGTACCTGAAAGCGAATACGAAGGACTTACCGTAAAGCCAGTTGCAATAAATCCGGCGCATTGTCCGCAATACCTTCTTGAAGGGGCACGTGAAACCTGGGACCGAGCACTGCAGGACGGCGAAAAAAATGGATATAGGAATGCACAGGTAACTGTCATTGCGCCAACCGGTACGATAGGCCTTGTAATGGACTGTGACACAACGGGTGTTGAACCGGACTTTGCACTTGTCAAGTATAAGAAACTGGCAGGCGGCGGATACTTTAAGATCGTAAACCAATCAGTTGAAAAGGCACTTAAGCGGCTTGGGTATGCTCCTGAACACATCAAGGAGATTATAGAATACTGCAAAGGGCATGGGACGCTTATGGGATGTCCTGTAATAACTCAAGAGGCATTAAAGGCAAAAGGATTTACGCTGGAAAAGATAGAGGCGATTGAGGCGCTTTTACCAAACGCATTTGACCTTAAATTTGTATTTAACAAATATACGATTGGTGAGGAATTTTGCATCAAGGCACTTAACCTTAAAAAAGAGGCACTTGATGACCCTCAGTTTGACCTCTTAAGCGCACTTGGATTTAGCCCCGGAGAAATACAGAAGGCAAACAATTACGTATGCGGTACAATGACTATAGAGGGTGCCCCGCACTTAAAGGAAGAGCACTACCCGATATTTGACTGCGCAAACAAATGCGGCAAATACGGAAAGCGCTACATCAACCATATGGCACATGTGAAAATGATGGCAGCAGTGCAGCCATTCATCAGCGGAGCAATCTCAAAGACAATCAACATGCCAAACGAGGCAACAATTGAGGAAGTACGGGAGGTATATGAGCAGTCATACAAGCTCATGGTCAAATGTATCGCCCTTTATCGTGATGGCAGCAAATTAAGCCAGGCGCTTAACTCGCAGGTTGATGATGAGAATAAGCTCCTTGCGCTTACCGAAGAAGAGGAGGACGTTGATGAGCGCATTGGGCAAAAGGAAGTGCAAGAAGTGCTTATGCGCGGCATGCGAAGGAAATTGCCTTCAAAACGCGCAGGCTTTGTCCAGGAAGCGCGCGTTGGCGGGCAAAAAATATTTGTGCGTACCGGCGAGTATCCCGATGGGGAACTTGGCGAAGTGTTTATCGACACCTACAAGGAAGGTGCAGGATACCGCAGCCTCCTTAACTGCTTTGCAATTGCAGTAAGCAAGGGATTACAGTACGGCGTCCCGCTTGACGAATTCGTTGAAACGTTTACCTTCACACGGTTTGAACCTGCGGGCGTGGTAAGCGGGCATGCAAATGTCAAGCACGCAACCTCAATTATAGACTATGTATTCAGGGCACTTGCATACGAATACCTTGGAAGAAAAGACCTTGTGCACGTAACGGATGAAAAGGACGAGACGATCAAACCAACGATCCCGGTAGAGGCGAAAAAAGAAATTCCCGTGGAAAGCAGAAAAGCGAGCGGTGACTCAGAAACAGACAAGGTAACTGAGGCCAAAATCCAAGGATACACGGGAGAGCAGTGCGGACGATGCGGCAGCATGCGCGTAAAGCAGAACGGTTCATGCGCCGTATGTGTCGATTGTGGCGAGACGACTGGATGTAGCTAATTTTTTTCCCACGTATGGTTTTTTCCACATGCAGTAATGACGGTCAGGCAGGCACTATAAACGTAAATGATAATGATGTTCAATTACAAAAACGGCAAGCGTACTACATGGCGTAGCAAAATTAAGGAATTACAAGGGGGATTTACCCGGCTTCTCACCCCGTATATCCTGGCTGCGAGGCTAAAGCTTAGGAAAATTAAGCGAGAAAGGCCGCAGCATGTAAGTTTACCACTCAAAAAAGATAACCTATTAAAGGGACATTTAGCTAAACCGTTGGTTGACGAAAATAATGCAAAAACAGACCCACCTCATGCATCGGGGATAATGGGGCATGGAATAGACATAACAACAAAATTACGTCCCCTATTTGAGCGTTTTCAGCGCGATCATTCTACATTTCATGGGCCGATACGTGAACCCGTCACGAGCTGGCGCACGGATTGGACTATAATGATCAACCCAAACATGGCCCTAATTGTGCTTGATACGTCCATATTCGCAATGAATGTTCCAACCGATGACCAAACTGCAGACATGCTGATTAAAATATATTCAGTATTAGCAGTTACTAATTTAAGAAGGGTTTCCGTAACTGCATTTCTGGCATCCACAATTTACAAATGCCCCGGAACGGCAAGGGAGCCGGATGATTTCGACCTAATAGAGATAAAAATACAAAGAAATTAGGCACAAAAAAATTGGGAACCCATTTAATAACATTTCCATCCATAAATAATAATTATGTTTAGCCATAAAAGACGTCTGTCACCACGAACAGTCCGGCTTGCCGCCGCAGCAGTAGTATTTGGTGGGACGCTTCTTTTAGTTGATACAATTAGGACCCGAAGAGCGCACGCAGGTGATGTCGGCGGTGCATTCAAAATGACTGAACACACCATGGCCCCTGCAAGTGAACTGGAAGCGCTCCTTAGGCAGAAGCCCGATGAATCAATATGGGTGCTTGAAGAACGCACAAACGGAGGAAAGAGAGGCAGACGTTCATTTTCCAGCCCAGGCAGCGTGCGTGGCGATTACATGAAATACAAGGAGATTATTGATGAAGCACACGTAAAAACCGGCTTGCCAGTTGCCCTTATTGATGCGATCATCCGTACTGAATCAGGCTATAGGCCGAATGCACGCTCATGGGCTGGCGCTGAAGGACTTATGCAGCTTATGCCTAGAACTGCACAGTCAGTTGGGGTAAGTAATCGAAGAGACCCACGACAAAACGTTTTAGGCGGATGCAGATACCTGCGTCAAATGTATAATCGATTTGGATCAATACGACTTGCGATAGCAGCATATAACGGGGGCCCAGGGGCAATTAGATCAGATGGGCAGATTTCCTATGCGCCAGGATATGCGGAAACACGAAGATACGTCCCAGTTGTGCTCCAAAGGTATTATTCTTCGCAGCTAAGTAAAGAAGGGGCAGAGCAGTTTAATGGGTGGTAATTGATTTATTTTCCAAGGGCTGTTTCTGCAGCCTCACGGATTCGTTTTGAGGGACTTACCTTTGCAAGATCCCCAAGGATGTTATTTGCATACGTATCGTGCGGATCAACAAAAGCAATTGCGCCAAGCACCATGCGTTCAATAGCACGATTGGAGTCTGACCAATCCTTTGTGTATTTTGACACTACGGCATGACGGACAAGGACATCTATTGCGTCTGAATGGCGCCTGAAAACCGCTTCCCCGCAAAGCACATGCGCACGTTTTTCGGCGTAATCCCGGACAAATGGCAGCGAATCGCCCGTATTTTCACCTTTTGACCCTAATTCCTTTGAAAGTCTCGGCTCCTTGCACAGATCAACAAAACGGTCAAATACCGCCCGTTCCTTGCCAAAGAGACGTGTCGGGGGCGGGTAGCCGTTGCCATAAGCAATAGCCCAGGCTGCGGGAATTGATAAAAAAAGCAGATTAAGTTTTTTCCCATGAGCTAATTTTGGGGGGGAATGGTTTAAAACGCTCCCTGTTTAGGGAGGGGGCGTGCATGGCCATTTCGCCTAATTCTTTGAGTACATTGTTGTTTTCTTCGCCTGATATCCATTTCTATTGCACTTTTTACAAGTGCCGCACCAGTCCGCAACTTTAACGTGAGCCGTTCGGACTGTTCCAGCCCGTTTATAGGGCCCCATAGTTCCCTGTGGCGGTCTCGTTCTACCTCAGTACCAATATCCGATTCATCCAAGCCAAAAAGCCTGGCAAGCGCATCAAGCCGAATATCAGCAACTGAATCGAAAACTTCACCTCCGTTTCTCATAAGATAACGAGCTCGTGCTGCCCTAAACTGATCAACAACTTCATGGCGTTCGCCGCCATTTATACCGATGTTTCTTGACGGCTTAAAATCGCCCCTTCTAATTATTACTGATGGCGCACCATTTGTTTCAGACCGTAACCTACGTGCACGGGCAAGTTTTTCCGCCGCAGGGATTTCTTTGACGCTTCTTAAGTGGATGTTTTGCACACCCGTACCAAGAAGAATTACTGCTTTTGCATATCGTAAACTGGAAAGGGGATATGTTGAGTACCTAAACTCCATGTCCATCTCACTGGTTACGATACGTTCCGCCATATCGCGATTTGTCCCGGGCAGTACGCCTGCATCAACCGGCGGTGAGACACAAACAAGTCTCTTTCCGTCTCTAAAAAATGTCAGTAGGTTTTCTGCAGAGCCCTCTACGGGTTCCCCGTCGTTGTTGAGGACTAGTGCCTCCCCATAGCCAAACATGATCGCAAGGTTTGCACACATGGCTGAATTTACATACTGGCCTGCAGCCTTCCTATCCGTAGGCATGTCAGGACCCACGCGCGGGTAGGGGGGGATAAACGCGTCCAAACCGCCTGCATAATGGCTCGCATCAAGATACGTGCCCGGCCACGGAAGCGAGGCGATTGCAAAATAAAGCGGCTTACTTGTCAATTTGCCATCCTCAACAAGCAATGTTGGGACCTTGAGGCCTTTTTCAGCGGAAATCCACCCAAACGGCCGGATGTACGAAGCAAGCGAAGGTTCAATTAAACCTGGGAAATAAGAATCGGAGACTAAACCGTTAAGGTAGGTAAGTACCTTGATTGCCGCATCAATTTCCATCATACCAAGTTGCCGGACTTCGTTTCCAAAGACCACGTTAAGTTGTATTGGCAAAAGGATTGTTCTTGTATGTTTTTTTCCGTCTTCACGATAATGCAATTTAATTGGAAGGCAAAAATCTTTTCCGTCACGATACCGCTCCCGCGCATGTTCAAAAAGTTGCCGTGCAGTTGGTGTAAAGAGCTCTACCGCCTCCACTCGCTCATCCTTGAAAAACTCTAAAACTTTAAGCTGTACCTGTGGGTCATAAAGCGTTGCTGAATGAAGGGCGCGCCCGATGTTTGAAGATAATTCAGGAAAAACGCTGCCCCATGGCGAGTCAAACTTGCGGATTCCTTCAAAAAATCCAAGCCCATAGTGTGCGGGGGCACTTAGGATACTGTCAAGTGCACTGGTAGGGTCAACAAAGCCGCCTGCCTTTGTATAAAAGATGGCTTTTGCCGCAGAGTCCATAGGAAACGTAGTTACCGGGACAACTGAGCCACTAAGCTCGTCAAATGCCTGTGCAAAACGCATTGCAGTCAATAATTCTTTTTTCCCACCTGCAACTAACTCAACAGATTCCATCTCATCTCACCCAAACGTATCCTATAGCGTAATATATTTAAATTGTCTTTTGTTTTTTCTTAAATTCGTCAATCGCCAGAAAAAAAATGCGATAAAGCAGTAGAATGTGCCCTTCCAAATAAGCAAGCATTCAAAAACCTAATGCTGCTAAATAATTATGCTAATTTGTTATTAGATTATCTTATGTCTAAAACAAAAAATCAAAAATTTGCCTCGGTAGCTCAGTAGGTAGAGCACTTGACTGTTAAAAACTTTTTAACGAAGCGGTTTTTGGCCGCTTTTTCCTAAAAAGCGGAAATCAAGGGGTCGCTTGTTCGAGTGCACTTTTTCGGGTTGCCAAAAAGCGCCCAAAAAAGCGACGAAATTCAAGCCCGGGGCGTTTTTACTTCTTAGGGATCTTTGTATCATCAGCGTAGAATATTTCCCAGATATGCCCGTCCAAATCCTCAAATGCGCGAGTGTACATCCAGCCATGGTCTTCTACGGATCGATATTCTTTTCCGCCGGCATCCGTTGCATTCTTAATCATGGAATCCACTTCGGCCCTATCGCCAACAGACAAGGCAAGAATAACCTCGGCACTTTTCCGTGCATCCCGCATTTCCTTATTTGGGATAAATGTCTTGAAAAACTCCTCGACCAAAAGCATTGCAAAGATGTTTTCCCCAATAATCATGCACGTTGCATTTTCATTAGTAAACTGCGGGTTAAAGGTAAACCCGAGTTTTGTAAAAAATGCTACCGTTTTATTTAGGTCCTTAATTGGCAGATTGACAAATAGTTTTGTATTTTTCATTTTTTCATCCTCCCATTACGATATACCATAAAACACCAGATTATTTAAACATTAACAATGTATTCAAAACATGCTCAATTTCAAGAATTTTGATTATGAGACAAAACGTGCGATTTATTCCGAATGCCAAGCCGTAAAATGCCCAAACCTTGAGGTGGAATTCATAAAGGAGTTCCTAAAACGCGACTATGCAGTGCTGTTTGTAACCATTAACCAGCCGTATTCAAAAATAAAAAAGGCGTTTGGGGATGTGCGCACGTATCCAAAACTCCGGTTTATCGACTGCGTCTCAGCTACGGTTGGCGAAACGCATCTTGAAGAAAACGTAAGATATATAGAGGGGGACGCGCTTGAAGATATATATCAGGGCATTTCAAGCGAGTGGGACCGGATCGATGGAAAACGGCTCCTTTTCTTTGATTGTGCCGAGCTCCTTGTAACTAAGTTCGACAATAACCACGTATTTAACTTTGTACATATGGTAGTGCAAAAGCTACAAAAAGACGGCATTGCAGTATTCTGTTTTCTGCAGGAAACGATGGAAAAAGGGCAGGAGGTAAAAATAAGGCACCTCTTTGACCAGTCCATCTATTTGTAAACATGGGATTTTTAAATCTCGCGTGAGTCTAATTTCACATGTCTGGAACACTAAAGAAGGAATTGACCCTCACAAGCCTCATACTCTACGGCGTGGGGATAATACTTGGTGCAGGAGTATACGCGCTCATTGGGGCTGGCGCAGGGCTTGCGGGCAACATGCTTTGGCTTGCATTTTTACTTGGTGCAGTTATAGCAACGTTTACCGGCCTAAGCTATGCGGAACTTGCCGGGATGTTCCAAAAAGAGGCGGCCGAATATGTTTATACAAAAAAGGCGTTCAGAAAGGAATGGCTTTCGTTTCTTGTCGGTTGGGTACTGATTGGCGCAAGCATCATCTCAGCAGCAGTCGTTGCACTTGCATTTGGCGGATATTTATCATACCTCATCGGCGGCGACACAGTTATTTTTGCCGTCCTTCTTATCGGCATTTTATCGATACTTAACTATATTGGGATAAAGGAATCTGCCTTTTTCAATAATTTTGCATCGATCATTGAGGCAGGCGGGCTTCTCCTTGTAGTCGGGATTGGGCTTTTGTTTGGGGGGAACACATCTGTCGATTATTTTGAACTGCCGCCGCTTGAATTTGCGGGAATCATATCAGCAATAAGCGTCATTTATTTTGCGTTCATAGGGTTTGAGAACATTGCAAACATTTCAGAAGAGGCAAAGGACGGCAGGCGAATTGTGCCAAAGGCGATCATAATATCCCTTGCGATCTCATCGTTCCTTTACATGCTCTTATCATTCGCGGTATTGCAGCTCATAAGTTGGGAAGAGCTTGCCTCGTCACCAGCGCCGCTTACCGCTGCAGTAGAGCGGGCAGTCCCCGCGTTTGGGATCGTCATATCGATTATCGCGCTTTTTGCAACTTCAAATACCGTACTTATCATCCTCATAAGCGCCTCACGCATATTATACGGCATTTCTTCCCAAGGATCCCTTCCTGCGCTATATTCTGCGATAAGCAAAAGGGGCACCCCGTATGTCGCAATCATATTTGCAGGCATTGCAGCCGCACTTGCGGCAATGTATGGGGATATAAAGGCAGTAGCACAGCTTACCGACCTGGGGATATTCATTGCGTACTTTTTTGTAAACATTGCGCTAATACAGTTACGGATTTCGGGAAAAACAGGGAGCACATTTAGAAGTCCCTCCATAGGCAACATACCGGTGCTTGCAGTAATAGGTGCAGTAAGCTCGCTTTTTATGCTTCTTTACTTTGAAGTATCAACATGGATAATACAGCTCGGGATCATATTTGCCGGGGCTGCGGTATTTATTGCATATATAAAAAGAAGAAAAAAATAAAAGAGATTTACCGTACCGTAAAGGTAACCGTTTTTTCTGAACCGTCACCATACAATGAGTGGTCATTGTTTCGCATATCCACCTTGACCGTATGCTGGCCTGGACCGACTGATGAAACCGTACATGTTTCAGACGCGCACGGGATGTAATCCCCATTGTCTAGGTATAAGTGGAAATGTCCCTCCCGATCTTTATTTGCGGTTTCAGGCTGGCCAATCTTAAAATTCTTTAATTGGAGCTTTACTACAACGTTTCCGCGCGCAACAGTTTCATCTGCCTTGGGGGACATGATCTCAAAACCAGGGGCACCTTTCGCAGTTATTGCGACCATCTGTGGCTCAACGCCTTCATAGAGTGAATGGTCGTTTTGGTGCATGGTTACTTTTATTACGTGCTCGCCTTCGGTTACGCCCGGAACAGTACAAGTTGTAGATGCACATGCGATGTATTCGCCATCATCCAAGTAAAGGTGGAAATGCCCTTCACCTTCCCTATTGGCAGTTTCAGGTTTACCAATTTCAAAGTTCTGTGCGTCAAGTGTGACGACAACGTCCCCGGCCATAACCATTCCGTTAGCCCCTGGGGATGCGATGGAAAACGATGGTTTTGGTGCCATTACCTGGTCATCCTTTGGTTTTTCCTCCATTTTGTCATCTTTTTCCATAACATCTGCGCTTGCCTGCGGCCCCTGTGTGCACCCTGCAACAAGAAGCATCGCGGCAACCAATAATATTAAAGCCTTCATTAATTCACCTCTTAAGCCGTATTTGGCCTATAAACTTTATAAACATTGTTTGATGGCCAAAAAGCTTGTTTTTAACACTTTTGATCTATTATAACGTGATTATATGACATACGCGACAGAGATCCGCAAGGCAGCAGACATTGCAAAGATTGACCTTGATGCCAAGGAAGCTGAAGAATTGGTCAATGAATTGAGTGCCGTGCTTGATTCATTTTCAAAAATTGATTCGTATGGGGATAATGAGGCGAAGCCTAAAACAATAGCACAAGAAAGACCGCTTCGAAAAGACAAAACAATAAAAAGTGCGATCGATCCGTTTTCAAACACGAAATTAGTTGAGGAACGTAAATTCAAGGGACCTCGCCTTGTAGACTAGTGGGCATTATGGATATCATTGAACAAACGGAACGGGCGATCGAAGAGGTCGAAGGGATAAACAAAAAACTTGGCTGTTTTATCACCGTAAGTAAAGACCAGGCACGTACGCAGGCGCGGGAGCTTGCAGGATCGAAAACAAAGGGCGCGCTGTTTGGCAAAATTATTTCTGTAAAGGATGCAATCTGCACAAAAGGAATACGGACAACTGCGGGAAGCGCCATGCTTGCGGATTACGTTCCACCATATGATGCGCATGTAATCGAACGGATCAAGGCTGAAGGCGGAATAATTATAGGAAAAACTGCAATGGATGCGTTTGGATTTGGGACATTTTGTACCAATGTAGGTGCGGGTTTACCCGTACCCAAAAATCCGCACGACGTCGCTCGTGCAACCGGCGGGAGCTCAGGGGGTGCAGGTGCCGCCACATACGCACTTTCCAAGAACCATCTTGGAATTGCCGAATCTACCGGCGGAAGCATTACCGCACCGGCGGCATTTTGCGGGGTTGTCGGCCTCACGCCTACATATGGGCGGGTATCGCGATATGGCCTTATTGATTATGCAAACAGCCTTGATAAGATTGGGACCATGGGAAAAACAGTTACGGAGGCTGAAACGCTCTATCGAGTTATTGCAGGAATCGATGCGGGAGATGAAACGAGTACGGTTCAAATTGATAAAAAAGCGCGAAATGTAAGGAAAATAGCGGTAGTGCGCGAGATGCTTGAAGGTGTTGAAAACGCAATCCTAAAACGATTCTGGGAAGCCATAGAATCAATGGAAGTGCCTTACGAGGAGATCTCCCTTCCAACGCTTGAATACGCAGTTGCCACGTATTATATCATTGCCTCGGCAGAGGCGAGTTCCAACCTCTCCCGATATCAAGGAATGAGATATGGGGCACAGGAGGAAATAACGGGCACATTCAGCGAGCATTTTGCGAAAATACGCTCAAAGTATTTTTCACCAGAGGAAAAACGGAGGGCCGTACTTGGGACATTCGTACGGACCGCGGGGTACAAGGAAAAATATTATTTTAAGGCACTCGCGATACGGGAAAAAATAAAGGAGGAATTTGAACGTGCATTCAAGAAATATGACTTTCTCATTACGCCGTCGATGCCGATCATTGCACCTCGCTTTGATGAAATTGAAAAATTAAGCCCAATTGAAAACTATGCACTTGACAGCTGCACGATACCGCCAAACCTGACGGGACTGCCGCACCTTTCGCTCCCGATAGGAAAAGTAAGGGATATGCCGGTTGGACTACAGGCGATTGCTGAAAAATGGGGGGAGAACACGCTCTTTGAGTTTGGGGCACGCATTGAGGGTTCGTTATGATTGGAACAAACATCAAACTCATGATCGGTCTTGAAAGCCACATTCAGCTTAAAACAGAAAGTAAGCTTTTTTGCAGCTGCAGTACGAACAGCCGTGGCGTCAAGCCAAATGCAAATACCTGTGAGATATGCCTTGGGTTCCCGGGCTCAAAACCGGCGCTTAATGAGGAGGCGCTCAGAAAGGCGATAGCACTTGCAAAAATTTTGAATTGTAAGGTCAATCAGGTTTCACGATTTGCACGAAAGATATATTTCTACCCGGACCTGCCAAAAGGTTTCCAGATCACGCAATATGAAGAGCCACTTGCAATAAAGGGCGAAATTTCCATTGATACAAAAAAAGGGAAGAAAACAATCCGTATTACTCGAGTTCATATTGAGGAGGATCCGGGGAAAATAGAGTATGTGGGGGGGCACATCGGTACAGCACAATACGTACTTGTTGATTATAACCGAAGTGGATTACCCCTCTGCGAGGCAGTTACGGAACCCGATTTTAGCTCAATTGATGAAGCTGTTGCATATGTCCGGAAACTGTTCCACCTGCTTTCATATCTCGACCTTATCGAGCCGACCCAGGAGGGCGTAATGCGCACGGATGCAAACATCAGCATCAATGGGGGTGCGCGCGTGGAACTTAAGAATATTTCAGGAAGCGACGCGCTTGAAAGCGCGCTTAAGGCAGAGCTAAGCAGGCAGGCGTTTTTAGTTGCACAGGGAAAAAAGGTTGAGCGCGAAACCCGGATGTACAGCGAAGAGACAAAAACGACGATATTGTTGCGTAAAAAGGAATTTGAGGAAGAATACGGGTATATTAGGGAACCGGACCTCCTGCCAGTGCCCGTAGGTGCGGAATTGATAGAGGGCGTGCTTGTGCACCTAAAAAAACTTCCTGAGGAAGTTGAGGCTGAAGCGGTTAAAAAATATAAGTTAAAGCCGCAGATAGCCCACCAGCTTGCATTTAAACGCGGCTTGTACGGGTATTTTACGGCAGCAAGCATGCATATATCTAACCGTGAATTACTTGCAAAATGGCTTGTTGGGGACTTCCTTAAGTGCGCCAACTGGCATTCTTACGAAGTTGAACAATGCCCGCCTGTTGGAGAATTCATTGAATTTATGAAACTCATCGACTCAGAAAAAATAAGCGAGCGGGAAGGAAAGGAGCTCATAAAACGGATGTTTGATGAACCCGCTAAAAACATACATGAGCTTATTGGCAAAAAAAAGATAGATGTCAAATCGGTCGTAGGGATAATTCTAGATGAAAATAAAGATGCAGTTGCCTCAGTACGGGCTGGCGATACAAAGGCGATCAATTTTCTTGTCGGCCAAGTCCTACGACGGTCAAACTTCAAGGCTGACCCCCATGAGATACGGGCTGAAATCAAAAAGCAGATACGATGAAATGATGAGATTGTATTTTGTACAATAAATCTAAAATAAAAAGTACAAAAAAACAGTTTGATACTTATTTTTAATACAAAAATAATATTTTATGACATTAATATGTATCCAAGTTAATATTTAAAAGATAAACTGTTAATTAATAAGCATGCCAAAAACACAAGTGCGCATAAAAAGAAATTATACCCCTGTACGGATACGTGACCAGGTTGATTATGAGGATGTCGGCCGTGGTGCGTGGGGGAGAAGGAGCGGTTGGGCGCGCTTTCAAAGTGAATTTTTGGATCCTATGGTAGACAGCCTAAAAAAGTCATTACGAGATGAACATAAAAACGGTGCTACAAGCGCACTTGAAATTGGCCCGGGCGGCGGACGTGGGAGCGACACTGCACTAACCACAGGATTTTCAAAAGTGGGGCTTGTAGAAGTAAACCCGCACTGTGTAAGCAAACTTGCAACACGGTATGCCAAGCTTAGGTTTGAAACAGTGGTTGAGATTTATGAGGGGGACTCGCGGGACGTACTAGGGGACATACCGACGAATTCATATGACGTTAGCTTTATCATCGATAACTCACTCTCAAATATGCAAGAGCCAAGAGAAGAGCTAGATGGCATCGCAATTGATTTCCGTACACAGATGCTTACTGAATTGCTGCGTATCAGCAGAAGAAGCGTACTCATCGGCCTAAGCTCAACTGACCTTACCCCAGTATACGAGAAGATATACCGAGACCAGATAGCCTGGCGCGGGCCGCATGGGATCGTGGTCATGTATGACGGCATGGTATCTGCGCAGTATACGCGTGATGAAGTCCATGACCTTATTTCCTCAGTGCCAAATGACGGATATGTGATCAAAAAATCAAGGGGGGTCTTTTGGTGTACCATCACACCGCCAAGATCAGGCTAAGGACACTACACCATTATCCATTCTTATAAGGCCGTCTTTTTCTAACCTATTTAAAATTCGTCTCGCCCGCGACGCAGGTACGCAAAGAGCCCGGGTGAGGGTTCGCACACGTTGTCGGGATTCCTTGGTCAACGCCCGGATAACCGCCCCACGCATCTGTCGGTCTGACCCTTCAAACCTGCTTTGCCGCACATAATGCGCACTTCTTTTGTTTGGGTTTCCCTGCTTCTTAAGCATCGTTCCATAATCCATAAGCGCGTAATACCACTCGCGCGGTTTATCATAATCGAGTGTTTTTTCAATAAATGGAAATAACTCGCTATCTTGTACCGATCCCTTATCCTTAAAGAAAAAGCGAATAAAGACGCTTCGGATATTCGTTTCGATGAATGAGACTGGTTTGTTAAATGCAAATACACAGATAGCGCACGCAGTTGCATAACCGATCCCGGGAAGCGCATCAAGTTCGCCTATTGATGTCGGAACCTTGCCACTGTGACGTACAACGATTTCTTCAGCGCATCTTTTAAGGTAAAGTGCGCGCCGATTGTAGCCAAGCCCGTTCCAGAGGGACAATACTTCGCGAAGCGGAGCCTTTGCAAGCGACTCAATAGTAGGAAAACGAATCATCCATGCATTGAATTTATCGACAACGCGGTTTACCTGCGTTTGTTGGAGCATGACTTCTGAGACTAGTATTGCGTACGGCTCGCGGTTATCACGCCACGGAAACGAGCGGCGATTAGATTTGTAAAACGACCAAACTTCCTGTTTAAATGCTGCGAGCGTTTCTTCGTTCACTTTTTCACCTTATGAAAATTGCGTAAGAACGGTTTGTTTTCCTTTCTTTAATTCCTTAAATAGAGTACTGCTTTGATGAAAACGCTTAAGCGGCAGGCGGAGCTTCGATTGGATATAGTTTAATGCGCCATTAAAATCGTAAAATTCCTTTGGTTTTTGCTGTAATGCATGACGCGCAGTCTCACGGCAGGTAAAAACACCAAGCGGGATGTAACCTTCGTACGCTTCTCTGAATACTAGAACTCCTGCCTGCTTTTGCTTGAATTTTAATTTTTCCGTACATGCAAACCGGACTGCATAATAGCAACCACCGATAGATGCATATGTAGTTCTATTGTGAAAACCTTCCCAATCACTAAATATGACCTCTTCTTTATCCATGACATGAATAAAAGCCTCAAGGAACTCGTACTGCCAGTGCGTTGGCAAGAAAAGTATTGCAAAGTAGTTGTTGAGCGCTTCAAACTCATAGACCTCATAGGAATCGATTGATTCGTACTGCTTAACCTCCTCAAGCAGGTGCTTTCCTAAGGTATCGTCAGTAAGTGTGATGCTCCAGCGTGTTGGAACGAGCTTTCTGTTTTTTTCAATGCCTAAAGAACCGACTGAGACTGCCTTTTGGATCTGGCTAAATGGCAAACCCTCTTTGTAGAGCGTGACAATTGCGTCTTTTGCCTTAAGATCAGTATCATGGTGTGCTTTTTCCAAATCGTGCTGCCAGGATACATTTCCAATAGTTAATGTGCGTAGGGGGGCACTTGGGCCAAATGGCTGGTGTTCTTCGTTAAATGAAACACCGTACGGTTTGAACTTAAATTCTGCCTCACTTTCAACGGATGTTTTTGCATGGGAGATATCACGTAATTTTTCAATGATTTTTGTACTTGTATCAGTTATTTTCACCTTCTCCTTTCCCCGCACTAACTGAAGCCGAAAGCCAACAATATCAACTGGCTTTTTAGCCCGTGGGATCCACTCTTCAGGAGTATCCAGAATGGACGTATCTCCATGAGCCGGGGTAAGCATCGGGCCTGCAAGAACATAGGGATAGCCATATGAGCCAATAAATACTGAAGGTGGGCTTGTACCTTCTATTTTTTCCCCTACTTCAAGGGAGCGGAATTGCAATTTCGAAGTCAATTGCTTAAGATATACGGCCTTTCCTACCATAGCTAGAATAGAGTGCTAAAAATTATAAATAATAAGCCGTAATAGTGGACTATGATAAATAGAAGAAAACTTGACCAGTCAATGGCAACTGAAAAGGTAGATATTTCATTCTATAGGGTAATAGAAAAAGATGGAAAGCGGATGCTTAAACCGCTTTCCTTTAATACGCACGTATCACTTAAGCTAGTAAAAGCAGTGCTTGACAATACAATTGTGCCAACATTTTATGAGACCCTCTCTAAGAATTTGCAGGAACGAGGGGTTGAAAATGGTACAATCGTACAATTACGTGCAAAGTTTACTGAAGCACATGCGATGCTTAATCCTGAATTAAAAGGGGTGAGGATTTTGTGTGAGGTTACTGTGTAATATCCTGTATTATTTTAGCTAAAATAGGGATGTGTAGATTAGAGACAAACGCGCAAATACGAGTAACGTGGGGTGCACCTTCTACATCCTCTATGAGTACCTGTACTTGACCGATAGTTTTCCCTTTTTTAGGATCAACCAGATCATAACAGGCATAACTGCCGGTGCTCTCAGTTGTATATTCCATTTGTAAATTCTGCAATACATATGGCACTCTACGCTCAGTAAAAAGGCTGAATAATCGACGCGCTGTATTTCCGATTTCATAAACAAACTCGCGCGTGCCCGTTTCAGTACCAAATAGCCTTGATGGACGTTCCGATAATCTTTTGCTTTGAGATCCCATATAAAAAATTTCACGCATGCAAATGAAAGTGAATAAAACTATTTATAAATACTCCTTTTTAACCATTTTTAGTAACTTTTTAGATTACTGCTGTCTGAGGGTTAAATAAAGCCAATAAAATGCAATCCATCTCTAAAAAGTTCTAATGCGAAAAAGAGTAGGACAACGCCTAAAAACCGAACAATGTAAACATAAGTTTTACTACTTAAAAAGTTGCGTGATTTTGCAACGATAAATGCAAGTAAGACCTTTGAGCCAACCAAAAATAAAAGAAAATTAAAGACAAACAAGATAAGAGTATGGACGCCAAGTCCCAAGGCTTTTAACATAAATGGCCCCCCTACAGAAAAATAAAATATATACGGGTGCGGACTTAAGGCATTTGTAATAATTCCGTTTTTAAGAGAACTGGGGTTCGGATCCTTAATTTTAAGTTTAACTGAGGTAGTTTTGATACCATCAATGGCAAGATGACCGATGAAAAGGGCTCCAAAGAATGAAATAAAACCTAAAATAAGATTTACTTGTGAAAATTGAGACAGAATAAACAAACTTACTAGTACAATGGGTATATCCGTCATAAGTGGCGCCAATGCAACTTTTATACCTGCATTTTTCCCGTAGCGCAATGTTTCGGAAATAACAAGCGTCAACAGAGGCCCGGAAGAAAAACCAGCAGTTAAACCAAATATAGTGGCAGTAAATAAAAGAGTTAACTCTTCGGTCATATATAACTAAACGCCTCACAGTTTATAAAATAACGTAACAGTTAGAACGCAATCCCTAGTAAATGCAACAGTACCACTAAAACCAAACCTGGAAAACCTGCAATGGCGACAATAAGTATCGTGAATATATTAATGTCGACGTTAATCCCAATCATATTGAGCAAAAACAAGACTATGAGTGCAAGAATTGAATTGAGGATAAGATACATCGAGTTCTTAAGAACTAAAAATAACAAATATGCAAGTGCAACGGCAATGAGGATGCTTACGAGCTCCCAAACCATATTCTAAATTTAGACAGAAGTTGTTTAAATAGATATCGTACTAGCTTACGCTAGACAAAATAAAAAACAAGAAAGTTTGATTTTTCATGCTTCAAGATTAGACAAAATGGATCTGCGTTAATGTTCCACTACTTGCAAACTCGTATTTGTTCCATAAACTTTTTAGGAAAAAGTTTAATCAAAAACTAATTCGTTAAAAGTTTTTTGGAGGTGATCTATCCGCAGGTTCCCCTACGGATACCTTGTTACGACTTAGCCCCCCTCACGCCTTATCGGTTCGAACTAGGCAAGAACCTAGGTCTCACCGAAAAAACATTTGGGTGACTTGACGGGCGGTGTGTGCAAGGAGCGGGGACACATTCACCGTGAGATGATGACTCACGATTACTAGGGATTCCATCTTCACGAGGGTGAGTTTCAACCCTCGATCCGAACCACGGATGGATTTAGGGGATTAGCTCCTCCTTTCGGAGTTGCAGCCCATTGTTCCACCCACTGTATGCCGCGTGTAGCCCAAAGGTTTCGGACCATACTGACCTACCGTCGCCCACTCCTTCCTCCCACTTAGCGCGGGCAGTCCTTCTAAAGTGCACCCTATCCGGAGATAGAGTTAGCAACTAGAAGCATGGGTCTCGCTCGTTACCTGACTTAACAGGACAATTCACACCACGAGCTGACGATGGCCATGCAATACCTCTCGGCTCGTTAGGCAAGATCTTTAGTCTGGCCTTCATACTGCCGTCGCCTTTGGTGATGTTCCCGGCGTTGTATCCAATTAAACCGTAGCATCCACCCCTTGTGGTGCTCCCCCGCCAATTCCTTTAAGTTTCAATCTTGCGATCGTACTCCCCAGGCGGCTGACTTAACAGCTACCCTACGGCACTACACCAGATTACTCTGGCGTAACACCACAGTCAGCATAATTTACAGCTGGGACTACCGGGGTATCTAATCCCGTTCGCTCCCCCAGCTTTAGTTCCTCACCGTCAGACGCGTTTTGGATAGGTGCCTTCGCCACTGGTGGTCCTTCCAGGCTCAACGGATTTTACCCCTACCCTGGAAGTACCCCTATCCTCCCCCGCTCTCAAGTCTTGAAGTATCTCCTGCACGCGTTAGGGTTAAGCCCCAACATTATGAAACCTCGTGACTTTAGTTTTACCTCATGGCTTTTCCCGAGGGTTTTGCCATAAGTAAATAATTAGTCAAAAGGCTCTTTCACAGAAGACTTTAAAGACCGGCTACGAACGCTTTAGGCCCAATATTCGTGGATACCACTCGAGGCGCTGGTGTTACCGCGGCGGCTGCCACCAGTCCTAGGCCAATTCCTAAGACTGTATAAACACAGACTTAAGGATGTGATTGCCCACACCCTTATTCGCCAAGCTATTTGCACTTGGCAAAAGATATACGCAAAGCGTATACCACTCAGAGTCCCCTTATCACGCTTTCGCGCATTGTAAAGGTTCCGCGCCTGCTGCATCCCGTAGGACTAGGGTCCTTGTCTCAGTACCCTTCTGGGGG
>CAZPPT010000004.1:0-144175 GCA_964588555.1 Microcaldota archaeon
GCAGCATATGCAATGATGAATACAAGCACCCAAAAGCCGTTTTCGACCCACGGCCACTTGTCCCCAAGTTGCTTCTTTATTTTTTTTAGTGGCATTTCCTTTCACCCCCAATTACCATAAGCAGGTGGCTTCCGATACATACAAGAAGCGCAAGCGGGTAGACCCACCATTCCTTTATGCCAAGAATTGCAAATATCCCTATGAGTACAATTGGCAAGATGCAGCAGACTGCCATCATTGCAATGTGGTTTTTTCTCAGGTATGTAACTATTTTAGCCATCATTTTTTCACCCGTTTGATAAGCGCATAGACAAATACTGCAACCCCTGCCCCTGCAACTGCGCCAGTCAGGAACCGTATCACGTTCGTGCTTTCCCACAAGCCAAAAAGCTGGCCAGTACCATCAATCGCAAGGGGTAGGATGGCAAGCGCAAAATAGACAACGTGCGGAACTTTCGGTTGCTTCCATACAAACGGAAGCGTAATGCCTCCAAGAAGCATAAAAATATACACGCCAATATTTCGTGTGTCATTTGCAAATTTGTATCCAACAACGCCGTTTTCGTACACTACTTTTTCAGCCCGGTTAATGCCGATCTGATCTCGCGAATATGTAAATACTCCGTCCCATCGTTTATTTGCACCCACTGTCGTAAACTCTGTTGAGATGCTCGCCCTTTCGTTTTTGTCTATGCAATCTGCAATCCACATGCCTGCGCCATCAGAAAATACGCAGTTCGAGCGGTAGATCCACTGGTGGCACGTTGGCGCATATATATTGTATGCAAACGCCGCGACTTCCTGCTGGCCGAAAAGTGCGGCAAGCGGTGCAATAAGGATGCCTGCAATGAAGACAAAAACAAGCGCAAGATACAGTGCGTATGCCCTTTTCACGTATTTCACCTCTTAAAATTGCTTAAATCCTGTCCGACTGCCTGTTTAAATTTCACCGGATCTACATAGTTATAGCATTCCTGGAACTGGTCAGGATGGTGGCTTAGGTGCTGAAGATTTTTTGCATCATTTATATTTCCGCATTCAGCCGGAGGCGGTCCCTTAAGTTGCACCCCTGTAGTTCCATCTGTTGCCGCACTTGGCTGGCTAAATGTTCCAATAATTCCAAACAGGAGCACGAGTGTTGCAATGCCAAGTGTTCCGTAGAGATATTTTTCCATAGTTTCACCTCATTACATTCCGCTCCTCCAAGGGATAATCCTGTAGAGGAGACTTATGAGTGATAAATACTGTCCTAAAATCAAAAGAAGACCGAAGAAAAGAAATATCACCCCCACAATAATGTGAACCGTCCGTTCATGCCGCTTGATCCATCTGAGCCGTTCCATTGCCTGGGAAAAAAAGAGCGCGGTAATCATAAATGCACTTCCAAGGCCAAGTGAAAATGCAAGCATTACAAGTGCTCCTCCGCCAAAGTCGGCCTCAGACGCTGCAAGTGCAAGCGCGGGCACAAGGGTTGGAGAGATGCAGTGCGAGCATACAAGGGCAAATAGGGTGCCTATAACAAAAATTCCAAATGTTGAGAGGGACCCATCCTTTTCCCGCCACTTCTTTGCCGCGCTCTCGATTTCCCCCCCATCCATCATCCCCCCCAAGCGCCAAAATATCGTCTTTAGCATCCCAAGGTAATGAAGCCCAAGAAACACAAAAAGTATTCCTGCAATAATCGACATGATGTCAAAGAAACTTCCCAGCGCTCCGCCTATGCTTCCTGCAAAGCCCCCTATAATGCTAAATACAATGGTAAATGAAGCGACAAATACACCTGTTTTTTTTATGATGTTCTTTCGCAGTTCTGCCGAATTGCTTTTTTCTAAAAGCATCTCAAAGCTAAATCCGGTGATCGTGGTGAGATAGATAATAATCATCGGAATGATGCATGGGGAAATAAACGAGACAACGCCCGCAACAAATGAAAGGAGAATCTCAATTGCCATTTACATGTACCTCCAAGCAGTATAAAGAGGGAAAAAAGTATCATGAGCGCCCCCATTATGACCTTGAGGCGTTTACGGTTTTTCCTCTCCTCATCTTCAATGCGCGTAAGCACCCTTTCGTCTGCGGAAAACAGGAGCACCGCGATGAGCGGGACAACAAACATGAAGTTGTATGCTGCAAGAAGCCCAAGTGTGTCAGCGCCAAGCCCCTGTGCCGAAATAAGCGTAATTATCGCAACATAAAGTCCGCCCACGCATGGAAACGCGCACAACCCTACAAGAATCCCTGCGATGAACGTTGCGGCAATGGTTGCTTTTTCAAGATAGTGTGCGAGGTACGGTTTGGTAAAATCGGGGATCCTAAGCGTGCTTGAGCCGGTTAGGCCGTCCTTTATTGAAACGAGGCCGACAAGCGCAAGGAGCACTGCACCTGCGCGTGCCATAAAGTGCGGCTCGAATGAGATTACCGTCCCCATGATTCCTAATCCAATGGCAAAATACGAGATGAATACTCCCAGTATGTACACTGCGCCCATAAGGAGTATCCAGTTTCTTGATTTCTTAAGCGAAATGAGGAACGCGACAAAAAAGAACAGCACCGTAAGGCCGCACGGGTGTATACCGTCAAGAAATCCACTCACTACGACAAGCCCAAGCAGATTGTCCGCCATATATAAGAGAAGCGCAATGGCAATAAGGAACAGGATGATAAACGCTTCCTTCTTCATTTTGCACCCCTCCACGAATATACGATCCCGATTCCTGCAAGGATGAGGAGGCCGTATGGCGCATACTGGACAAGTTCATCTTGCCCGATCGGCTGCGTCATCTGCATTGCATCCCTAAATGAAGTGGTTAATTCGTATGTTTGTATCCTGTTATTCACAAGCATCTGGTATGTGCGCGGGTTATCCATGTTATCCTGCGTCACCACTATCGGGCCGCGTGGTTTTTTGAGGTAGTCCTCCATGCTTTCAACCGGCACATGGCCTTCAAATAGATACTGGTCCTCGATAAGCACAATGAGGTGTCCCTGCATTGCGATTGGGACGTTAAATCGCCTTTGTATTTCTGCAACCTCCCTTCGTGCTTCATCGCTTTTCATAAAATCCTTTATTTCAATTCCTGTATAACCGTTTTTTCCAAGCATTTCCATCAGGTCCTCAAGGTAGCCGACACAGTGGCCGCACCCCTCGTTTTTGTATATCCGTACGTCTGCCGCAGAAACCGTAAAGACAAAAAGAAAGAAAAGGAAGAATAAACGCCCCGCCTGCATGCTAACAACCTCCGATCATGCCGCCCGGCAGTTGTGCGTTTCCCGTTTGGGGTTGCGTGATCGCCCCCCCTGTGGGCACACTGCTTCCTGCCGGTTGTACGCTGCCGGCCGCCACCTTTGCATTTGTAAGTGCAACAAGGTTGCCAAGCTGGAATGTCTGCAATACTGAAACAATAAGAAGTATTGCCACAATCGAAAGGATTATCGTATCCCTATTCATTTTTTTCACCCCTGTTTTTTTCGCAGTGCCTGCAATAATCACCTGGCTCATTGCCACAGCATGCAAATACCACCTTTTCACAACCCTTGCATTTTTTCATATTATCACCCATTTAGCATCCTCCAACCATCGAACTGCCTCCACCTACTTGCGCCCCTTGCTCAATGCCGCGGTACTTGTTTGAGGCAAGATTGATGAAATTGAGTTCGATCCCCTTTTCCTTGAGCACCGCAGCCTTCTCAGCATGCACTCCTGGGAAGAAGAGCACTTTCCATTTGCCAAGTTCCTCAAGGATTTGGTCATCCGTGTATTCAGAACCGTGATTCTTGATAAGGTACTTTGCAAGCCCGCGCATTGCATAGCTGTGGGCACATCCGCATGCCGCCTGCCCGTTTGAAAATATGACCGACTCCGCGCCACAGCAGTATTCGCATGAAATTGCAGATGCTATCTTTATGTATCGCGTAAGCGCCTCGCCGGTGAGGCTAATCTCTTGGTCATGCTGTGCGAACTTTCTGATTGTTGCATCCGCAAGTGCCGCATTGTTTTCCGATACGTCATCGTAACGTATGCCAAGTTCATCCCCGTATATTGCCGGAGTCCCGGTCGGCCGTACATCAGAAAGCTGAACTAAGCGAGTATCTGGCTCTGCGTTATTGCCTGCATTCGGCGTTTCTTTCAACTGTACGCTTGAGCGCGCCTCAACCTTTGTGACAAGTGTTGAGAGCGTCATGAGCTGATATTGGTTATATGCATTTACCAGCACAAGAAGCGCAAGAATCCCGACAAGGAGGCTCGATGATTTGATCGTAAATGCCCCCGCAGGTTCTTGAGCGACTTCAGTTTTTTTTCCATCCCCCATAGTTTCACCTTTTTATCTTTTTGTAAGATTTACAATGTTTGTAATACTTAAACCAATCTATTTTTAAATATTTGTAAGTCTTACATATATTGTAAGACTAAGAGGTGAAACTGTGCTAACTAAAGGCGTGCTCGACGAATTAAGTCCGCTTGAGGCCAAAGTGCTTACGGTGCTTGTCAAGGGCAAGGATATGAAGACGAAAGATGTCCATGCGGTTATCTCCGGGTCGCAGAAGGTTGCGCTTACAAGTATTGCGGTCATGCTTGACCGCCTTTATGAGAAGGGTCTTGTTGACCGGAAAATCGAGACGTGCCGTGGCGGAACAAGATATATCTACTTTTTGAACAAGAGTCCTGCCCAGATAGAGGAGGACCATCTTAAAATGCAAGTGGATAACATTATAAGCAAGTTTGGTACTAAAGCAATTAATTACTTCAATAAGCGTTTTAGTAAGAAGTGAACCTATGCTCGACATTTCATGCGTTATCAGCGCGTGCCCCCCTGCATTTTTTGCAGATGCCTTTAGGCTGTCCGTTACTGTGCTGTTTGGCGTTGTTGCCGCATTCGCATTCTACTCCATTGCGCGAGGGACCTCAATCCGTTCAAAGATACGTTGGTCCTACGTTGGCGTATTCAGCATCCTCTTTATAATCACCTATTTTGCATTTTCAATGACATGCCATCAGGAGATCCCAATCTGTACCGAACAGGCGTTTCTTTACAGTATCCCACTTGCGCTTATTGGCTCGCTTTTCTTCGGATATGTAATCTTACCGCATATCTATCTTGCATGGCAGAATGTACGCCCTGCCCCGGCACTCATCCACTTTCTTCCTTCCCCCGTGCCGATATACATCGCAGATAACGGAAAGCCGTTTGCCTGTTCATATGGCGGCCTTAAAAAATGGATTGTCATATCGCAAGGGATGATTGAAATCCTCACTAAGAAAGAACTGGCGGCAGTGGTTCTTCATGAGTATGGGCATATCATACGGCATTCGTCCTTTTATTCGTTAAGCGGATCGCTTTATCGGAACATACCGTTCTTGCAGTCGTTCTTTGATAAAAACCTCCTTGAGGACCAAGAGGAGCGGTTCGCCGATTCATACGCTGCACGCCTACAGGGTACGAAAAGACATGTGCTTTCCGCAAAGAAAAAGCTTGATTGTTATTTTTGCAGCTGACTGTCCTTTGCCCCTAGGGCAATTTGTACTGCAATCAGAAACTACCTTGGTCAAGCTAGATCCCTAACTTCCGTTTAATCTCCCCGCCGGTTCTTCGTGCCTCATTCACTGTTGCCGCTGCGATCCTTTTCGCAGTTTTAAGCGGCCGTCCCATCCTAAGTTCGCCCTTCTTTATGTGTTCGTACTGCCGTTTTCTCTTTGCGCTTTTTACTCCGCGTGGTGGCATGGTATCCCTCCATTAAGCCCTAAAGGCCCCCGTGGGCCCCTAGAGGCTGAATTCTCTTGTTGGTTCAGTTCGTTCTCCTCTTGTCCTGCTTGTTCTTGCCCTACTGCGTGTTTGTCTTCGTTTTCGTCCTCTTGTACGTCCTGGCATTTATCTCACCTCTTTATGTAAAGAGAGGGGGCGTTCGCTTTTTTAGTCACTGCCGCGTCTTTTGTGGGCAACATGTCCTGCCCTGTCATGCCGTGCCTCTCTTCCAGCGTGCGTCTCACCACCCCTACCCCGTCGGGTGCCTTCAAGCTCCATCGGCCGGGGGTTTTTTCGTTTTTTTCCTTCATTTTATCACAGGAATACCTCGCGCCTGTTTCAATAAAAACATATTCTTTTGATTTTTGCATAAAACACAAATTTAATAAGCTTCAAGTGCGCATTACTATAAAATGACTGTCAAGTTGGACACATACGACAAAAAGATATTGTACGAACTTGATATCAATTCACGCTTATCGGTAGCCCTTCTTGCAAAAAAAATCAAGCTGTCCAAGGAAACCGTTAAATACCGCATCAGGCGGCTTCTTGAGCGCAAGTATGTCAAAAACTTCTATGCGATCATCAACGCGTCCCCGCTCGGGTACCAATATTACCGGATTGCGCTTAAGTTCCAAAAGCTTACTGCTGAAGTTGAGAAGCGCATCGTGGAATACATCCAGAAGGAGAAAAGCTGTGCAAACTTGCGTATCCTTGAGGGCCACTATGACATGGATTTTCTTGCCATACACCGTACTTCAGGCGACCTGAAGCGCTTCCTTGAGGCATTCAGCAAGCAATTTGGCTCGTATCTCCAGGAGAAGGCGATCCACAAGATAATTACGAGCTGCAAGTTGAACCAGAAAGTCCTCTGGCCGGGGCCGACCGTAAAGAAATCGTTTTATCACGGCGAGCCGTCTGATGAAGTGCTAAGCCCAATCGATTACAAGCTCATCCTTGCACTTTCACGGAATGCCCGCCTCAAGCTTATTGAGCTTGCCCGCATTACGGGCGTCGACCCACGGGTGCTAAGTTACCACATTAAGAAACTTGAGCAAAAGAAGATTATTGTCGGGTACTCAACAAGCCTTAATTTTGAACTGTTCCACCTTGAATTCATCCAGATTGACATCAGCCTTAAGCACCACGGCCTCATCCCCCGGATCATCAGCTTTTTTGACCAGACGTATGCCTGCCTTTTTGCATATGAGCTTATTGGCCTGTATGACCTAAGCGTTGAGATATATGTCGAAAGCGACGAGCAGCTCCGCAAGATCCTTGCGCTTTTCAAGGAAACGTTTCTTGAGCATTACATATCATATAACGTTTCGCGCATCTACGATGAGCAGCTTTCAAACTGGTCGCCGTTTGAAGGTTAGATGCAAAGATCCAAAAATTCATCTTTTATCTCCGTAACTTCAAGCGACATGCACTTGGCCGTAGTTCCAAGAAGTTCCGCAATGCTTGGCTTCGTGCGCTCCTGATCCCCGCTGATGAGTTCCTTGATGTAGGTGCCTGCTTCTGCAAACACCCGTATTGTTGCATGGTTCTTGTCGTGCTTTAGGACTGCGACCTTCTTTACCCTTCTTTTTCGGATCAAATCAGCACGGCGGTGCGCTACCCGTTCAGGCGTCCGTTGCTCAATAAGCGCGCCGGAAAGCGATTCAATTTTTTTAATGTCCTCGCCAGTAACTTCGTGGCCGAGTTCAATTGTTGCCTCGTACTCCTTGTCAAAATGGGAATTCGCGACGAGCTCGACCGCGGATCGTCTTACGCGCTTTAATTCGCCGACTTCCACCGACCCGCCTGCGTTGATTTCATTTTTTACTGCCTCGAGATTCATGCGCGTATTGTTTGGATTTATAATTTCGAGCACGAATGGCCTGCCTGCAGTATTGGTCGCATCGACGTCTTCCCGTCCGCTTGCATGCAATGAGTAGTTTGCCGCCGCCGCCTCTTTCTTGAGCGGTTCCCCGATAAGCTCCTCAACGGACACATAATGCTTGCCCTTTTGTTCGCATTTTTTGCATCCCCTGCCATGGCAACGCATACAAATCCAGCGGGATTGGGAAATATTTGCCTTTTGCTTCTTGTACCTTCCAAATACGAAGAGGTTCTCGCGGTAGGTTTTCGTCCTTCCTTTTTTGAGCTCAAAAATGATCCTGATCTCGCCGTCACCTGCATCGTATCTCAGGCCGGTCTGGCGGGCCATTTCCTCAATGATTTTTTTGTTAATGATATTCTTTATGCTCTGTACGAAAAGCACTTCCCGGTCCCATAACTCCTCCTCGCGCACAAGCCATTCGTCAGGGAGGCGGGTTGAAATGCAGAACGTGCTGCAATGCTCGTTTATCACCTTTTCCGCAGCGTCCTTTATGAGCGCATCAAGCTGGTCAAGGGTGTTCGCGCAGATAAAACAGTCGCCAGGGGGATACCTATTCTTGTTTGCCGCATTGCAGAATGCACATAAGGTGGTCATTTGATCACTTGGAAAGGCCGGTTATCTTCCGTAGCCTGTCAAGGAAAGATTCCTTTAGTTTTTTTCGTATGGTATACCTTCTTTCTGTCGGATAATTCCGTACTATCGTAAACGTATATCGTGTAGTATCCATTAGTCACTCCTCTTTTTAATATATCCCTCGCGTACGAGCATGTTGAGCCCTTCTTCGGCACGTGCAATTGGCAGGCGGTACGCCTCGCAGAATTCGGTCAGTTCAAGGGAGCCTTCGTGAAGCTTTATCCACTTGTAGAGCTCTTCTTTAAGCGCCTCGTCGCTCATCTTTTCAAGGCTGCGCACACGCCCCTCAAGCTCGTCGCGCCTCCGTTCGCATTCAAGCAAAAGGCGTGCGTTTTCCTCGCTTGAGCGGACCAGCTCTGAATATTTCTTTGACATGTCCGCATATTTTGCCCCGAGCTCCTCCTTTTGCGCCGCAAGGTCAAACGCATCCTTGTCCACCACCTGCCCAAGCTCCGTAATGAATGTGTTTACCTGTTTAAAGAGGCTGCTTACCCGTATGTCATAATCATCCTCTGCAAGGAGCGCGGTGTTGATGAAAATAGGAAAGAGCCGTAGGAGACGTTTTCGTTTGCTTTCATTGTGCCTGAGCGCGTAGCTGAACTCTATCGTTTTTTCGCCGAACGTAACCCGGTAGTCAAGGTTTGCCTTGCCGCTTAGCTCTTCACCGGCAATTTTTTCCGCAACTATGTCAGGCCCGTTTTCCTTGACATGGGTAAACCCAAGGTCCTTAAGCGTCTGCATGACCCGCGTCCCCTTCTTCCTGCGCTTTGCCTCAACCGTGATTTTTTCATCCATATGATCACTTATCATCCAAAACGACATTGACCACTCCCTTGGCGGCCTTTCGCATCTTTACAAGCGAGAATATCTTGATGAGGTTCTTTTCATCAATCCCAAGCTGGCGGAGAAATGACAGGATCGACGATTTTGAATACCCGAATTTTTCAAGAAGCGCAACAAGGTGTTCCGCCTCGACAAACCCGTCGTTCTTCTCAAACTCGGCGCGGACAATCGTCGACTGGCCCTCATTAAGCCCAAGCTCGTACAGCATACGCAGGAATTGTTCCCGCTCTACCTCCAACTCCATGCTACCACCTTTTATATGAAAGAGGAACAACGGTTCCTCGCCATCAATCTTATTCATAAGGAATGTCGCGGCCCGCGCCTGGCGCTCCGCAAAGATCATGTTTACTGCCGCATCCCCGACACCAAAGCGTGATATTTCGTTATCTATAAATCCGCCATACCCTATCGAGTTCCGTACGTATTCCCTAAATTCGCTTAGCACAAGGCGCAGCACGAACAGCGTGCCGATGTTGCTGAATATCGTCTTATGCATGTCTGTCGGGTTTTGTGTTGCAATAATAAGGGCAAAGTTGTATTTCCGCCCCTCCCGAACGATCGTGATGACGTCGCTCCGCTCGTCATTTGCTATTTTCCATGCCTCGTCAAGCACGACAAAAAGGCGGATATTCTGTTCATTCTTGATGCCTTCGCCGCGCATGATCTCCTTTATGTATTGCAGTATGGTAAGGCCGGCAAGGCTCCTGATCTCTTCTGTCGGCAGTTCGTGAAGGTCTATACAGACAAGTCCGCCTTCTGTTAGCTTTTGTATGTTAAGGGTGCTTTTGCCTGCAAAAAAATCGCTCCCTTCGACGGTGAACCGCCGCAATAGGCGCGCCGCCCGCTTTCGTTTGCGGTCTTCAAGGAGGCCCACCACGTCCTTAAGGGTCGGGCTCTCTTCCTTTTCATATATGTCTTCAAGCGCCTCCTCAATCTCATCCCGCTCATTTGGGTAGCCCTTAAGGTCAAGTAACAGGTCAAGTGCCGAAATAATCTGCTTTATCCGGTCGCGCTTCTTCTGGCCGCCAAGGTCAAGGAGGTTAAGTTTCTCATCCCCTAGGCTGATGACCGTGCCGCCTGCCTGTTTTACCCACTTGTTGTACTCGCCAACCCAGTCAAGGATGATCGCATTGGTATTCCAGATCATGCTTGCGCGGGTAAGGAAACTTTTTACTAAATAACTTTTGCCGCTTCCGGTTATACCAACTACTGCGATATGCGGATTAATGAGCTTTTTAGGATCCCAGAACACGGGCGTTGCGAGGTACCGCGTCTTTCCAAGATATATGCCCTCAGTAGGCCCTGAAAGAAGAAGGTCTTTTCTTGGTTCAGGGGGGTGTACGAGAATCATCCGTTTTGCAAGGTCCTTTGACAACATGTACGATAAATGCATATGCCCCTACTTGGTTGCTCATTTCGGGTTTAAAAATATAGGCTATTGTTGCCTCATACTGCTTGGACAATGCCCATATGCCTTTCCTGCCCTACGCCATACTTGCCATAAAAGTTAAGGACTATATCGACAAATTCAGCAGGGTGCGTTGCATACGCCGAGTGGCCCGCGTCAGGCACGATCGTAACTGTTGCATGGGGGTTTGTTTCCCTCAGGTACTTCCTAATTGTTTCCGGCCTCGTAATTGCATCATGCTCGCCGCCTATGTATAGCAGCGGGCATTCAAACAAGGGGATATCCTCTACCCGCCTATCTTTTCGCATTGAAATGTATGCCTCGGCAGTTACGCTAAGCGACGTCTCCTGAAAGTACCGTGCAAGTGCCGCAAGGGATCGAGGCGTAAACCCTGCCCTTTTAAGCCGTTCGCGCGGGATGCGGCCTATCCTTCTTTTAATGAGGCTGCTTATTGCTTCACCTTGCTTTAACTCGTCAAGGTATGCCGGCGCATGGCAGCTTAGCCGTGCGGCAATGCCGACCAGTACTGCTAAAAGCCGGTCTTCTGCGAACGTGCATGAAAGATGCGGGTCAATAAGGGGCGTCGATGCAAGCACGGCGCTTTTGACCAGCGTTGGTTCCTGCCGATATATATGCCGAAACGTATGCCCGCCCATTGATTGGCAGATAAAATGCGCCTGCTTGATTCCAAGATGGTCCATTGCCATGCGCACAAGCTCTGCATTTGCCCGCAGGTAATCATGCTGTTTGGCGCGCCCCATACGCGTCATTCCCTGGCCAAGATTCTCAAATGCATAAATATCCATATATCCAGAAAGCCTTCCAGCAACCGGGTTCCATACGTCGGGCGGCACCATGAGGCCTGAAAGGGCAACTACTGGCTCACGCCCTTGCCCTGCGCTTCTTGTAATACACCGTACGCGAGTCCCGCTGCCAAGCTCATATGTCTTGTCATGGGATTCAGTCCGCCTTTTTCGGACTCCGTGGATAGTTAATGCGTGCATGGTAAATTTGTTATATGTTTTATATATAAATGCTCGTATCAAAATTGCAACCTCGTGCACGGACACCGCGCCCTAAAATTGGGGCAGGTAGTTCACCTTGTAGTTTTTGATGAGCGTGTAGTACTCATAGCGCTTTATGCCGTTTGGAAATTTCCTTTCAAACTCATCCATGATTTCTATGAACTGGCTGAAGCTTTCTACCTCGAGATCGAATTCAAAGTCAGATGTGACGAGCGTTTTTTCAGTATAGATGACGTTTGGATGCGCAAGAATCGTATTCATGATCTCTTTTTTTTGCTTCGTATCTGCAAACCAGAGATCGACCTTGTAATAGAGGTAGCCAAGCTTCTTGTAATTAAGTATTGTTCGAAAGCCGACGATGACGCGCTTTTTTATCAACCGCTTTAGCCGTGCACGTGCGGTGACAACTGATGTGTTTGTTTTATGCGCAAGATCGACAAGCGAGGTGCGCGCGTTCTTTGAAAGAAGGTTTAGGATTTTGAAATCGAGCCTGTCAAGCGCCTCCGGTTTTCCTTCGTGGAGAACCTTAAAACCCGTTTTTTCAACGTCCTTTTCGTTTCTCGTAAGGTACCCACGCGTAAATTCCGTATACTCTGTCTTTACTGCAAGGTGGCACTTCAAAAAATGGACTCCAAAATTTTCAGTAAACTCCTCCCAGAAATTCTGGTACTCCCAAACTGTTTTTACCCAGATGCTGAAACTGAAGTCGTAGTGGCCGGTAATGCGGTAAAATATCCAGATATTTTTGTGGTTTTTGAGATACTCGATGAGCGCTTCCTTTTGCTGATGCGGCATGTCTGTAACGCGTACATAAAAGCGAAACGAGATAAACCCGAGCTTTGTGTAATCAATGACGGTATAAAATCCCTCAATAATCCAGTTCTCAATTAATTTTTCCATCCGATATTTTACCGTATCCTTGTTTGAACGGGTTTTCTTTGCAATTGCTCCGTAACCCTGTCGCGAATCACAGTCAAGCTCGTGAAGAATTTTCCTGTCAAGATGGTCTAATTCTATCATATTTAGATTTATTTAATTAAATTAATAAAAATCTTTCTATTTTGATAAAAATTTGTCCTTATAATTATATTAATGTATTAATTACATATAGTTCCATTCAAATAAACAAAAAAGGTGATACGTCATGAAAATACTACGATTGTCGCATGGATATCAACAGAGAACCATGGGGGAACGGCACACAAGGCCATTGTCGCGCGATAGCCTTCGCTTGTTTGGTGCACATCAACTTACAGAAGAACACATCGAGCCGGGAAGGCTTCTTGCACCTGCAAAAACAGTAATGGAAATAAGCCGTGACGCCATCCTTGTACGGCTTGTTGGCAATACGGTCGCGTTTGCGTATCCTGATTCGACGGTGACCCGTGTCCTATTCCATGACCGTTATGAAGGAAGCCACCTGCTTATTGAAGAAGGCGGCAAGCAGTCCCTTCGGAAAGGTCGGAAACACCGCCTTGGCAAAGTGGAGCTTGCATCTTTAAATGACGGTGCGGAAGTATTTTTTGGCTTTATCCTTGCAAGTGGTTTTTTCGTCAGTGAGACACGCGGTGCGTCCCCCTTGGTTGGAGGGGAAAACTACTGTTTTTCTTTTGAAATTGAGGCAACGCCAAATGGCACGAAAGAAGAACGGTTCCCGGCGGACTCGGTGCGCGTTGAGGTCTTTTCAACGCTTCCGCCGGTCTTGATCCTTGAGGCAAAATAAAGATAAGGTGTGCATATGAATAGCGTTTTACGATTTCATATTTTTACTGCAATGAGGCATGTAAGGAAAAATGAGCTTAAAAAAGCAATTCCCTATTTTGTGGCTATTGACCGTCTTGCCACAACGCCTGAGGAACGATTATTATTAACGGGGTGCATGGGCATTTCCTATTTTAGGGCAAGAAATGCACGTGTCGCAAAAAATCTTTTTTCTGAAATTCTTTATTCTACAAATCCGCTGGGCAAGCGCGTTGCCCGAAGGTATATGGAAAAATTGTCCGATCTTGAGTTTGATCCACTTACTTTAATGAAAAAGAATGAAGACGGGCTTGCATTTCGGTCATTTCGGCCAAGTGAAGATTTTAGGCACTACCTATACGTGCTTCTTGAAAATACTGTGTGCCCCACTACTGGAAAACGTGGTATGCCCCAATCAGATTTGGCACGGGAACTCGGCTTAAGTAAGACCCATCTTTCAGACATGTTGCGAAAACGTGGCCTTAAGAATATTCTTGCACGGAATCTTGCCAGAATAGTTGAGGTATTGCACGAGCATGGCATTTCAAAAGAACAAACTGATCGTCTTATTGAATTGGCCACAGAGTGTGCAGGGAAGGAGGCGTAATATCTTAGATGGATAGGTGAACTTATGTCGCTTGAACTATTACGAAGAATCAAGAAAATACAACATTCTATTCATAAAACCCAGTTTTTTTGGTTATGTTATGAGAGCTCCGATGCTCTAAAAAAGGTGAAATTATGGTAAACTGCAATGTAAAAAAACCGAAAATCTACTCGTTTAGGTTTTCAAAGAGAGGGGAACGATTTACCGGAGGCGTGCTCCTTCATGATGACTACAGGGCATCCGGACGTCTTATACATCGAAAAGCCTTAGGCGCTTCCGACATTTTTGAAGCACAATCACGCCTCGCTTCTTTTAATGAGTCGCACGGTACAAACGTTCGGCTTATTTCCCCTCGGACAGCTTATTTTGCGCGTCAAACTGAGTTGGCATCCTTTAGTTTTTTTACTAATATGGGAGTAGTTCATAGGGACGGCCGCAAACCACTTGGTACAGAAGTCCGTTTTTTATATAATTCGCATGGAGATTCTTATCCTGACAAATGCGAGTATCGTTTTTTAATTCCTCCGCAATATCGGGATGCATCCACCCTTGTTTTCGACTTTGATGCATGCCGTATTAAAAATCAAAACGATGTTTTCGTGTTGGAGGCACCTCCAGAAAATCTACATCGTATAGATGGTTTTATCGAATTTGTGACAAGCCCGCCCAAAGTCCGTAGAGAGTCTCGCCTTGTCCGCGATGCGAAAACAATGCTCCTGCGATTTTCGCAATCCCCCTCTACGGTTTCTGTTTGCGAGCCGCCCCCGCATCGGATCGAATTGGAGGAGGATTTTCTTTTCAATATGCGTGGATTAAGCCAAACGGGTACGTTTATTGGTGCGCTACTGTGCGATTCTTCATTCGAAAGTGGTCTCATTAGTTACCGCCTCCTACCTTTTCATTCTTCTATAGAAACACTCCTCGTAGTTGAAGTTCCAGAACCAGGTCTCGCGTTGTTTCATGACATAATGTATGAAGATATGGTTGGTTTTCTGCATTCTCAGCTGGATCTTCTGGGCCGGGGGTTTGATAAATTTACTAATTTTATGGGAGATCCAGTAGATCCACGTGTCAAGGCTGCGCTAGGGGTGGTCTCATCAATTTTACCGCCCGTAGCAACTCCAGATGATAAATGATGTGAACCTATGTCATTAGAATTATTAAGAAGGCTCCACAAGGGCCCACACGCTGAACAATTTAAACAGCGAAGCGCGCGTGCGGCATTTGAAAAATTTGCAAAAGGAAGTGACGACCCAATTATCGGATTTGAAAAATGGGTACGTGAAATCGAGCTTATTGGTCCGGGTGCCGATCAATTGCGCAGAGCAGTGCTTGAAATGCCGCGCCTTGCAGGGTTTGCGGACATATGTTCTAAGCCGGAGCAGGTCTTTGTAGTTGACCGGTATGAGAAAGCAATCGATGGCGAATACGCAATTGGCGCACGACTGACCGGCCGTAAGTATGGAGGCATCTACCTTCATGAGGGGGAGCGCCGTGATGCGCTGAAACGCATAAACACTGTTGCAGGGTTTGACATCTACAGGCGAATTGATGAGCGCGATCCTCACGAACCTGCGCTCTATAGGTACTTAAAAATTGGTGATGCGCTTATCCGCGTGCCGCATGACCAGGACGGGAAAGCGGAAACGCTTGTCCATGAGCTACGGGATTTGTTTTTTGACGAAACGCTTCTTGACGAACGGGTACAATTGGTTCTTGAACTGATCCGCTCGATTCGAAAAGGGGTTGTTGACAGCGACGGGGACAAAAAAATGGGCCTGGTCATTGCCGAACCGGTTGCGCAAAAGCTTGGGGTAATCCATAGGCCGGCTGGCGACCACTATGACGGGCTCCTTGAAGTGCGGCAGCTAACGGTAACGACGCGCGTATCATGCAAAGCCACTAAGGAGTGGCCGACGGATGAGCGCCTTGTCGGGGATACGTGGAGTGTTGTTTATGACAAAGAGATAGAGCACAACCCGCCGCATAACGCGATACTTGTTATTACAGATCAACGCGTAGGCCATACTCCGTATTTTGACGCCTACTTTAGCGAAGGCCTCTATTCATCCTGTTTCTTTAATGAGCGAAAATTTGCAACTGAAATGCTTTGGATTTGAGATTTGCGAGCGTTAATAAATAGTGTTGAAATAATGATTGTGATCCATCATATTTATAAGATTTGTCTTACAAATAAGATCTGGTGATACTATGAACGAAACGCTTGAGATTGGAAGAGTAAGCGCGCGTGGGCAAATCGCAATACCAATCGAAATACGAAAAGAGATGGGGCTCGATGAAGGTTCAAAGGTTCTTTTCTTTCTTGAGGATGACACACTTCTTATTAAGAAGGTAAGTAGCCAAACATGGGAACAAATCACTGCTCCGCTTAAGGCTGCAAAAAAGAAAATACGGGAGGGTGAAGTGGATGATTTGGTGCACCGGATGAGAAAATGATGAAAGTTGTATTAGATACCAACGTTCTCGTTGCAGCGACGTTTTGGAAAGGCGAAGCAGATGACATTATTCAGTTAATTCAAGAAAGGAAGGTACTCGCTTTTTTGTCAAAAGAAATACTTGGTGAGTATCATAAAGTTATACGGAGCGATGAGATCATTGAAAAAATTGAAGAAAAGCATTTAACTGTAAAATTGACTGCGATCAAGATCGTGCACCTTTTCGAATTCGTTGAGCCTAAAAGAAAAATTAATTTTATTATCGATGATCCAGACGACAATAAAATAATAGAATGTGCAGTTGAGGCACAGAGCGACTTTATTATTACTTACGATCGTAGACATCTACTGAAGCATAATAAATTCGAAGAAATAAAGATTATTTCCCCAGCTGAATTTCTAAGAATTTATAGTCAAAGATGAGGTGTACGTCATGAATGAAACAATCCATATTATCCTGACAGGCGGAACAATCGACTCAGTATTTGACCCTGTAAAAGACGGCGTTGTCATCGGGAAGGAGACAGTAGTTGAGGATTACCTAAAGAAGCTGCGGCTCCATAACTCCCTTGAAGTGACGCTTGCATTCCTTAAGGATTCGCGCGAGATCCGCCACGCTGACAGGAAAAAGCTTCTTGAACTCGTCCAAAAATCGCCACACAAAAAGATCCTTATCACGCACGGCACGTACACGATGCCTGACTCTGCCCAGTACCTTAAGGAAAACATTGCAAAAACGAGCAAGACAATCGTCTTTACCGGCTCAATGGTCCCCTTAACTGGTTTTCAGTTTTCAGATGCGGCATTTAACTTAGGCTATGCAATCGGACAACTTCAGTCATTAAAACCAGGTGTGTATGTGTGCATGAACGGCAAGGCATTTGATCCGGATAGGGTGGACAAGAACACGGTCCAGGGGAGATTTGAAGAGATCGGTTAGGCGGCGCAAAACATGCTTGAACTTATCCTCCTTAAATTTTTTGTCGCAGTTGGCGCAGTCCTTGGTTTATCCCTTATCTCAGAACGCATGAGCCCCGCCACAGCAGGATTTTTGGCCGGTCTTCCAACGGGAACTGCAATTTCTCTTTTCTTTTTTGGACTTGAACACGGGACTGATTTTGCAGCACAAAGTGCAGTGCATAATCTTTCAGGAATGGTTGCGCTACAGGTCTTCATTTTCTTATATTATGTCGTTTCCGTTCGAATTAAAATTACAAATATTTTTACGATCGCACTCGTTACTATTATTTCAGTTATCGGATACGCGCTTTCTGTCTATGTAATCAACGCCCTCCATCTTGATCTTTTTGGCTCGGTTCTTGCGCTTATTATTTCGATTCCGTTTTTTATCTATTTATTCCGACGGATCGAACCCGCCCGCATCAATGGTGCAGTCACGCTTTCATTTCCCGTACTCGGCATTCGGTCGGTCATTGCCTCATCTATCATTGTCACCGTTATCTCGATTGCCGGCTCAGTTGGTCCGGCATGGGCGGGCCTTTTCTCCGCATTTCCAACAACGTTGTTTCCCCTTATACTCATAACACACCTTACCTACGGAATAAAACCAACCCATGCACTTATCAAACGAGTTCCCGAAGGATTAGGTGGGATGCTTATCTATGGGCTAGGCGTTTTCTTTACGTACCCGTCGCTTGGGATTTACATAGGTACGATTGCCTCATACGCGCTCGTATTTTTTTATGTCCTGTCGTATCGGATGTTTGCGTTTCGTTCTCGGTAGCTATTTACAGCCTGAGCATCTCATCCCTTAACTCATCATATGTGGCAGGGAAAAACAGGTCCCATTCAAAGCAGCGGAGCATATCCTTATCTATTAGCTCGACAACCTCGCTTCCAAGCGAACTCGAAAGGATCGTCCGCACCTCCTTTGCCTGACGCCTTACCTTTGCAACGGCCTCCTCCTTCGTGAGGCCAAAGGCGGTTGTGCTGCAAAATGCGATGATCTCAACAGGGCGCTCCCCATGCGTTATCCGGTCGAGTAACCTGTTCCACATCGCAATCTCACGGTCAAGGCGTACGACTTCTTCTGAACTTTCCTGCATGTACTTTGCCTTTTTTGATTCGGCAGCGCTCCGCTTTGTTTTTATTTCGTCAATGTGCTTCGACAAGTCAACAGCGGCAATCAAGAGCGATATCTTTACGATGTACTTAAGCGAGCTGATCGCCTTTTCAAATGACTCAAAAAGAAGCCGCTTTTGTTCGTGCTCCTTATCCATGCTCGATTCATAGAACTTGATCTCAAGGAACTTCGCGGCATAATACCCGTTCTCCGCCTTCTTGATGATAAAGTCGCGCGTTGGCGCCACCTCGTGGCCGTTTCGTACCTCTACGATATTTGTCGCACGCGTGATCACCGGGATAATGAGATACCCATAATTCCAGAATATGACGCTTACCATAAATGAAATCGCTGCAAGCGCGATAAGGATCGTATTTGAAAGCGCAAGGCCTGCAAGTATTGCGATGATCCCCCCGACCAGGGGTATAAACGTAACTGCGCGGTTTAGGTATGCCATCGTTTCACCTTATACAAGACTGAAAAGTCCCAGTTCCCCTCCAAGGATATTTCCAAGTTCCTTAATAAATATCACACTTAGGAATAGTGAAAAAATCGGCGCAACGAGCAGGTAGAAGTATAATGCCGAAAGCGCCGCGCTGTTTGCCTGCACTGCGACCGTAAGGTCGCTTGTGAGGTCGACGGCCGTTAGGTTTATCGACTGGTTGAGCGTACTGTTTGTCTGGTTTGTAGCATTGCTTATTCTTCCTGAGAGAAGGTCGATACGCTGCGCAATTGCGTTGTTGTCATTAAGGTCAACAATCGGCACAAGCCCGTACGCCGTGTTGTTCGTGATATTTTGCATGATGCCATATGCCTGGTTTGTTTCTTCGTATGGGTTATCAAATATCATGATAAATGAGGGGTATATGAGGTAGAGTCCGATCGCAAGTGCCAAGAGAAAGCCGCCGAACCTGCGCGTTGCAAAGAACATCCTGAACAAAAGGCCGACGCTGAAAAGAAGCGCAAGGGCACTCACGCTGATAAAGTCAATAAATTGTAAGTTAATGTTTATGAGCATGGTAAGAAACTGCATGTTTGCCCCCTGGGCTGAAAGTATGTCCGAAACCGACGCAAGGTTCTCAAGCGGCCGTATCGAAAAATAGCCAAAATCAAGGCTTAGTGTCTGGTAATACCCAAGTATCTGAAGAACCCCCACCGTTTCTTGGAAAAGGCCGCCAAGCGTAGGTACCAATGACGTCCGTATGCCGCACCCAAGCTCATCAATCGGAACTCCCGTACTACATGCCTTTGCCGTGCTTTTGCCCACTTCAGTAATCGTTGCAATAAGTACTGCCGCACTTCCAAAAAGCGCTGCATTGATGAGCGCCTGGGTGAGTTCTTCGATCCCAAATCGCTCGATCTTTTTATACCCAAGCCCCCTTCCAAGGCCGATAAGGATGCCTGCAAGGATGATTGACGCCGTTACGATAAGGATGGGTATTTGAGATTCAAGTAAAGTAGCCATACGCTCATATACATCGGGCGATAAAAGTTTATAAAGATTCGCGGTCGTATCGCATTCACAGACCATTTATAAACTTTTTTTGACATATTTACTCCATGACTTATCTACTAAAAAATAAACCAGCCAGGCCGAATGGCGGACGAATGCACGATCGTTTGCTTGATGCGCGGCCGACTGACCCACAACACAACCGTACCTTTCTTGAGGCGGAATTCCGTAAGCGACCTGTCTTTGGCGACCCCTCCGAGGTTATCGAATCCCTTGCATTGGCGCACAGGATGTCCCCGCGCGTATTTCGCTTAACCATGGCCCCCCTTTCTCTTGAGGAAGTGCTTGATGCGGTCATAGCCGAAAAAATTACTGCTGCACTAAGTAGTTCAAAAACTATTACTGCAGCAGCGAGGCAATTGGGGATTAGCCAACCAGTTTTTTCAAGGCATATGAAGCGTCTGCATATTAAGAAAGATCCATCAGTTATACAAAAATCTAAAAAACCTACTAAGGAGCAACGCCGCGCCAGGCGGGAGCAGTGCCGCACCCTTCGAAAAAAGAATTTAGATATACTTGAAGCCTCATTTGCCGAGCCGGTCTCAAAAGTGAATCAAGCAGCCATTGAGGCGTATGTGCGTTTGCGTAACCCATTTAGGGACCGAATTAACCTTGATCGCCTGGCAGCCCATTTTACGGTGCAGAAAAAGGCACTGGGTGCCCATCTTGAAAAAGAGGGCATCAATCTAAGGCAAATTCTTGATGGATACATTAAAGAGCTTATCCTATGTGCCATTGAGACCTCTGAGACGGTCTCTGAGGCTGCGCGTGCATTGGGAATTCAGACTTCAATGTTTTACGCCCATACGTCGCGCCTTGGTATTAAGCCAGCTGAGCATCTGGGAAAACGTTTAGGCGAGGCGTTTGAAGCCCCGTATTTGAAGAAATAGAAAAAAGCGCCTCCGCCGGGAATGTCAGTTTCGCCCTTGCGCTTTTAGGAAAAGCGCCCAAAACTGGGATTTCAAGGGCGAGCCCCAAAAACAAATTTGACCTGTGCAAATCCTTTTGGTTTTGGGATAATGCGTAGACCTTTGCCATTTGGTTTTCTAATTCAAAGGGCTTCGCCTTCGAACCCGGGTCGCGAGAGCTCCGTTATTTCGCCCTTTTTAACGCTTCTATATTTCTTGCGTCAAAAAGGTCGAGCCCCAAAACATGGAAAACCAGTTTTTGGGCTGCCTTTTTTCTAAAAAGGCAGAATGACAGTCTCGTATGCTAACCAATGTGCATTAATCTAAGTAGGATTAATACTACACTACAGAGGCTAAAGAGATATATCATGTGTAAAAGAGTTTAAATGCCTTGCTTTTTTTCTTGCCTCTGTTTTTCCCGTGCTATGGCGTCTTGCGCTTGCTTTCTTATGGCGGAGTCGTCAGTTTTTTCAGCTATAAACATAAATAAGGCGATACTGTCGTGCGGCAGCTCACTTACATGTTCGCATAAGAAGCTTAATGCACGTTTATTTCCTCTTCTCGCAAGCCAGAAAAGAGCGTGCCATTCTTGATTAGTTTCCAATCGTTTACTATTTTTAGTAAAATAATCTTCAAGCGCCCTTTGCGCTTCAGGCGCCGCGCAATCCCACACATGCGGATAGACATACCCTTCGGTGCGATCCCATAGCTTAAATAATTTCCCCGTCGCATACAATCGAACCGCCGTTCTTGTTTCATTTCTTAGTATGTCCCCCATTGCGCCGTAGGTTACATCCCGGCTCCCCGTCATAAACATGCGAACTATCGTGTCTACTGCGTATCTGCCAGTATCGTCGTAATGCGACTGCCGTGCCGTGCGTGCAAGTGCGTATATTCTGTTGCCGTAGCTAAGCGCTTGCCCTGCAATTGCATCAATCGCCGCCCTTCGTGTTTTTGCATGCGGATGAATCGCCCCACTCCTTGGCAATATCCATCGCGTACTCGTTTTGGCAAGTTCTTCGATGTGTTTTCCAAGTTCAATGCATACGCTTTCAGGAAAAACGGAGGCCGCCGAATCAATGGGCCACCAGCGTTTCTTTTCTATAAGCAGCTCTATAAGTGGTGTGTAATGAGGCGGATCAAGTTTAAGTGCGGCTATGCCAAGTATGTACGATGCAAGCTCAACAGAGTTTTCTTCGCGTGCAATGCGGCATACCTCCATAGGCGTCCCGTAGATGCTTTGCCAGGTATACTGCGTTCCATTAACAGCGATTGTAATCGGGTCCCCACGTATTTGTACCCCCGTTGGTACAAAATCCCGTATTGAAAAACCTTCACTATGGATATCCCCCCATGTTGCAATCCGTGCAAGTCTTCGTATTGCGTCTTCGCGCGCGTCCGGGCGTAGTCCTGCAATAAGTACGAGGTTTGGCGTGCCCAACGCGGCTACTTCGGCTCGTAGTGTGTCAGTTTGCACCTGCCCTATGTGCCTCATTACCTGGTTTAGTGGCTTGGCCCATGGTGAAACATTCGACCTTAATTGTGTCCTTTGCATAACTGGTATGGGTAGGAAAAGCATTAAGAATATGTTTCTGCGTAATACTATCGATAACGATGAATGTACCGTCCCAGACACAGCTTCGGCGATGACGACAAGAGTAGCTACTGAGTTATCGAAACTTTTTATGGAGCACATCATGCATGGTCACGACAGAAGAATTCCGCTCCCAGTTTGCTAAAGGGGTCAAGCAGCAGTGGGTAATTAGTGAGAATATAAAAAACATCAAAACCCGTATCGCAGTCTGGAGCGCGAAAGGCGGAGTGGGAAAAACGACATTTGCAGTTAATCTTGCATATGCACTAGCAGAAAAAACAAACACAGGTCTACTTGATGCAGATATTGATTGTCCCAATGTATTTGCTGCCCTTAACATCACTGAGCGCCATATTGCAAGCGGAGGTAAAATTCTTCCAGTCAGAAGGGGAAACCTTGAACTGGTGAGTATGGGCGGCATCACTTCGGATACCATCTTGTGGCGCGGCCCGCTTGTTTCACAAGCGCTTTCCCAATTTCTATCAGGGGTTGCATGGAATGTAGAAACGCTTGTTGTTGACCTTTCACCGGGTTCAAGCGACGTACCCATCACTATTACAGAACTTCTCAAGCCAACTGGTTTTATCATCATTACAACAAGCGACGAAATGGCGCTTTTGGATGCGCGTAAAAGTATCCAGTTCGCAAAGAAACTCCGCTTTCCCATTATCGGCATTGTTGAGAACATGTCGGGGGATGTTTTTGGAAGCGGTGGCGGGGAACAATTGGCAGAAGAATTCAATATCCCGTTTTTAGGATCGTTACCGCTTGATAAGAAAATACGGGAGCATATGCAAAATAATGTGCCACTGCACAAGACGGAGTTTAAGGAGGTGTTTGAAAAAACGGTGGAAAGAATTAGGGTAGAAAAATAACTCCTTCTATATTTTCAAATTGTGGATCTCCTGTAAGAAATGGTACGCGTAATGCACGTGCGGTTACATACCCCATACAATCGGCATATGAAAGTTTTTTGCTTTTATGTTGTAATCGAAACTCAGCTGCTTCTATGAGAAGGTTATTATTAACCGATATTTCAAATTCTTCAAATGTTTTGTACTGCTTTTGTGCTTCCTCTTTTCTAATTCCTATTCTTCGTAGATTATAGTAGAGTTCGATAAGATTAAACTGGGTAGTCAAGTATCTAAATCCTCTTTTGTACTGTTCATATGCAGTATTTCCATTTATAATTTGGAAAATAGCGTATGTATCTAAAAAAATTGCACTCATCAATCCCAGCTCTCCCTGCACATTTCCTTAAACTTGCGTGCTGAAACGCCCGTTTTAAGAGAGCCAAATATATGGCCTAGGTCAGCATGTTTTTCAACTGAAATATGTATTTTGTCCCCTTCCTTTATGCCTTCTTTTTCTGCAATTTCCTTAGGTATTATCACTGCCAGGGAAGAACCCCATTTTTTTGTTATACTTTCAATCTCATGCATAATATCACTAAATAATATTATTTTAAGTAATATTTATAAACACATATAAAGACACAGTCACGATTTGTTTTTAAATGTTATTATTTATATAATAATATGTGATTAAATGCCAAAACGTCCATTCAAAGGTCACATGGAGCCAAACAGACCCCCTCCAGGTTCCGTTAAGGTTTTTACCCCTGCTGAAATTGCGGCTAAATACGGGCCGGCAGTAGAACTGGAAATGGTCCCATGCACTGGGAAAACTGTTACGATTACCCTTCCGGGAGGACAACGCACATTCAAGGATGAAGAATTGGATGTGCTTTTGAAAGAACATAAAGATGAACTTCCTCCTGCCATGCGTAACCCACTTGCGTCTTTTCGTAAAATAATTTCGCAAGGTAGGGAATTGACCCCTAAACAACTGAATTACCTAACTACTATTGTAAAAAGAGTACTTTATGGAACCGATAAGGAACAGGAAAGAAAATTCCAACAAACGCGAGCTTTCTGCAACGCATTCCTTAGGCTTAAAGGAAACCCCAATTTAACCGAAGAATCTGAAACGGTATTTGGGCGAGGTGTTCGTACGCGTGTCACAGAAGAAGTTGCGGCAATTCTCCGTGAGTACCCCATTGACGGACATACTGCCGAATCTATCGTTAGGGACGCAATAAAAAATTTTATTGACTATCATCTTATCGACCTTTATGACCGCGGTTTCCAACTAAAGGATTTTTTAAAATATGAACTCAGTTGTAGTGGCTATGTTGCTTCACAAGCTCGCGTGTTGGGGTCCCTCCCCTCTTTCCTACGGGAAAATCTTGAAGCTGCCATGCGGGATGGAAGTTTGGCTTTAGATGCACTGGACAGTGCGGTTAGTAGATGTACGAATCTTCAATCCATTCCTAAATTGAGCATTGATGCCCTCCGAGGGGGTAGCCCCGGGAGCGGTCGGGGCGGAGTCTAAATGACCTTGCTTGGCGACCAGTTCTTTTCAACTGCCTGCATGAGCGTGTTAAAGTCGCTGTAATATATCTTCATGATTGCCCCGACATCCTCGATCTGGTTAAGCCTGTTTTTGAGCATCCATCCGAGTACTTTTTTCTTCGTATTTTGATCCTCTGCCACTTCCTTTTCCGTCATGCCGGTGTGTATGTTCATCTGCTCGATGTATCGCCGTGGCGACTTTACGAGCTGGAACGTGTCGTCCCGGGCACGCCATGAATAAATACGGTTTAGTTCCGGGCCCGAGGCGCCTGGCACAACCTCACTAATCTCAAGCGTCCGCCGCAGGTTTTTTCGTCGGTCGCGGTACTGGATCATAATAAGGTGGATGTCCTCCGTTTCGCTTGGCGGGATTTCAATTGGCGGCTCGATAAGCCGCTTTAACGTCTGTGCGCTCGTATCTGCGTGCATGGTTGCATACACGGAGTGGCCCGTGTGCATTGCCTCAAACAAAACTTCCGCCTCCTTCTTTCGCCTGATCTCGCCCATGATGATCCGGTCGGGCCGCATACGAAGCGCATTTACGACAAGGTCAAGCATGGTTACCTCACCGAGCCCTTCAGGGTTTGGCGCACGGGTTACTAACGGCACCCAGTTCCACTGGTAGCTTGGAAGCGCAAGCTCACGTGTGTCCTCGATGCTCACCACTCGTTGGAATGGCTGCACCAATGATACGACTGCGTTAAGGGCGCTCGTCTTGCCTGAAGCAGTTCCACCTGCCACCAGTATGTTCATCTCATAATGCACTGCCTGCCAAAGGAGTGCAGCCATATCGATTGAAAGCACCGTATTCTTCTCATTCAAATAGCTCACGATACTCCAGGGGTTGCGTGCAAACAACCGCAGCGTAATGCTGTGTCCATGCGTAGATATCGGAAAGAGCGTTGCATTGACACGGTCACCAGTAAGCAGGTGCGCATCAAGGATCGGGTTAAGGAGGCTGATCTGTTTTCCGATCTTTCGCGCAATCTGTGATGCATAATTTTCCACTTCCTGCTCGTCCTTAAGGACGATGTTTGTCTTCATCCAGCCGTATCTGCGGTGATATATGGCTAACGGATTATGCGACGAGTTAAGCACGATCTCTTCAAGCTGGTCATCCGCAATGAGCGTCTCCATCTCGCCTAGGCCGTACATGTCGCGGTACAATATGCCGCACAGTACATCCAGGTTCTTTTTTTCCGGCGCAAGGTCGCGCATAAGTACCGACGCAATGATCGAGTGGCGCGTCTCAAATGTCTTGTCTATGTCTTCCTTTGAGATCTCAACAATACCAATCGGCGTTAATTTTGATATTTCCTCCTTTATTGCCTCATAATAGCATTTGGTCGCATATGAAACACGCGGCATGTCGATATGGTAGGTGGGCCGTTTCTCATCTTCAGATATGAGGATCCGGGCAGTTCCGGTTGCATGTCCCCTCAAGCCGGATATCTCGTACTCGTCAACCACTTCGCCCGCAGGCCTTGTTGTTTCATACTCTGCCTTTGCGTCGATCAGCCGTACCGTTGGCTTTGCGACGACATTGATCGGATAGGTGAGCTTCACCACCCCCTGCTTGTCAAGTATCTGTGCGATCTTTTCAATCGATTGGACCGGAAGCCCTATTGCTTTTGCGATTTCGTCAAGGGAGGCGGATTTCTTGTCCTTCAGAAGCTTAATCATGTCGTCTATTTTTGTCCGTATCATCACTCGTAATGGGTGAATTAGATTAAAATGCTTTTTGCATTGCTATTTCATTACTTCTGTTGGTTGTTATGCTACAAGTGATAATTCTATTCCTTTACAAAATGGCGTTATTTTGAAATGCGTCAGCCAATCATACACGGGCCCAAAATTCCGCCATATCTTTATAAACCTTCTTGACAATAAATAGTATGTTATCTCCCTTATTATATTGGTGCATTTATGGACGAGGCTTCTGAAAAAGCAAGAAAAACAGGTACTACTACCGTAGGTTTGGTCTGCAAGGACGGCGTCGTGCTTGCAAGCGACCGCCGTGCGACGATGGGTTACCTGATTGCAAGCAAGGATATTGACAAGATTTATGCAATTGACGAGCATATCGCAATGACGATTGCAGGCGGCGTAGGGGACGCACAGATGCTTGTCCGCTGGATGCAGTCAGAAGCAAAGTTATATCGCCTTCGCTATGAACGGCCAATGCCGGTTCAGGCTGCCGCCACGTTACTTGCAAACATCCTCGCACAGTCAAAGTATTTCCCCTTTTGGGTGCAGATACTTGTAGGCGGCCTTGATGAACAGGCGCGGCTCTTCAGTGTTGACATGCTAGGGGGTATTACGGAAGAAAAGGTAACTTCTACCGGAAGCGGTTCACCGATTGCATATGGTGTGCTTGAGGAACTGTATGAAGAAGACAGGTTTGTCCAGGAAAACCTTCCGATCGCCGCCAAGGCAGTTTCCGCAGCAATGCGCCGCGACGCGGCAAGCGGGGAGCGCGTAGATCTTGTCCTTATTAACAAGGATGGATTTAGGCGCTTGTCAAAGGACGACATAAAGACATTGCTTATTAAGAACTAACAAACGCTCATTTTTCTCTTTTTATTTTTACATAAATTTATGATATAAGGGGTGTTATTTTTTGCACTTTAAGGAAATAGAAAAAATAGTTATCGACATAATGCCAAAGGAATGCGAAGTGACCAAGGTAGAGGCAGAAGGGCTCGCCACGGTCGTTTACCTTAAGAACATCAAGGCATTCTATGAGCACGGCGACATCATCAGGCGACTTGCAGGCATGCTTAAGAAAAAGGTAAGCGTGCGCCTTGATTCAAGCATGCTTTTGGATCCTGAAAAGACAAAGCAGATCATCGAGCAGCTTGTTCCAAAAGATGCTGAAATAAAAAGCATCATGTTCGTGCCTGATTTTGCCGAGGTGCACATCGAGGCGCTTAAGCCGGGGCTCGTTATTGGGAAAGGGGGCGTCATACTCAAGGAACTTATGCTCCAGACTGGCTGGGCGCCAGTTGCAAAACGCGCATCAACCATGCCAAGCGTTACTCTTGACGGCATCCGAAAAGGGCTTGTACAAAACGCGGCAGAGCGTAAAAAATTCCTCATCAATATCGGCAAGAAAATCTGCCAGCCCACAAGCCCAAGCGATTGGGTCCGCCTTGTCTGCCTTGGCGGTTTTCGTGAGGTCGGTAGAAGCTGCATCCTTTTACAGACGCCGCACAGTAAGGTGCTTCTTGACGTAGGGATCAATGCTGCGACCGGCGACCCAAGCAGGGCCTATCCGTACCTTGGCATGCTTGGCTTTCCGATAGAACAGCTTGATGCAGTAGTCATTAGCCATGGGCACATTGACCACATGGGTTTTGTGCCATTTTTATACAAGATGGGGTACGACGGCCCGGTTTATTGTACGAGCCCGACACGGGATATCATGGTGCTTTTGCAGCAGGATTACATAAACCTTGCAAAGCGCACATTCGGTGTTGAGCCGCCGTATGAAAAGAAACACATCCAGAAGGAGTTAAGCAATGTCGTGACCGTTGATTATGGCGAGGTCGTGGACATCACGCCTGAAATGAAGATGACGTTCTACAATGCAGGACACATTCTTGGAAGCGCCATTGTGCACCTTCACGTCGGCGAAGGCGGCCATAACCTCGTGTATACGGGAGACCTTAAATACGGCTATACGAAGCTCTTTGAGCCTGCGCACACGCAGTTCCCGCGCGTTGAGACCATCCTTATTGAGAGTACGTACGGCGGGAAGAACGATATCGGCCACAACCGCATTGATTCGGAAAACAAGCTTATGTCCATGATAAAGGCGACCATCGACCGCCGCGGTAAGGTGCTCCTTCCCGTATTTGCGGTCGGGCGTGCGCAGGAACTGCTTTTGGTTCTTGAAGAATACTCCCGGCGCAACCCGGACTTCAACGTCCCCATTTATATTGACGGCATGGTGCTTGAGGCAAGCGCAATACATACTGCCTATCCTGAATACATGCGCGAACAGCTCCAGCGCCGCATATTAAGCGACAATTCGCCCTTCGAGTCACCGCTTATTAAGGTGGCAAAAGGGACTGATAAGGAAACGATCGTAAACGGCGAACCGGCGGTCATCCTTGCGCCAAGCGGCATGCTTAACGGCGGACCAAGTTATGAATACATGCAGATGCTTGCAGACGATGCGAAAAACTCCCTCGTATTTGTCGGGTATCAAAGCGCACTGTCACTGGGGAACAAGCTCCAGCGCGGACAAAAGGAACTCATGATCACCGGCGACGACGGCCGCGCAAAGACGCTTAATGTCAATATGCAGATCCACACGGCATCCGGATTTTCAGGCCACGCGACGCGTGACCAGCTTATGGCATACCTCCGTAACGTCCGTCCGACCCCTGAGCGCATATTGACGCTTCACGGGGACTGGGGAAAAACCGAGGAACTTGCGCATTCGGCAGCGGCAATGCTCCGCAAGGAAGGCCGTGCGCTTAACGACTTGGAATCGATCCGGTTAAAGTGATCTCATGTTTGGCACACCGCCTTCTGATGATTATTTTGATGAAACTGCGCGGGAAGGTCAAATTGCCCGTGTCAGGGAATTAAGCGCGCTGGCAGATTTACTTGAAGCACTTCACGGTGAAGACGATTCACTTTGGCGCATTGCATTTGATGGCCTAAGGAAACGAAAGTCCCCCTGTGTCTTGGATGCATTTGTTCAGTTACTTAGCACATGAGGCATTTGACGAGCTTGTGAAATCAGGGGTGGCATCAATTCCCTGTCTTACCCAAGCGCTTGAATCCCCACGCTATTTTGTACGTTCTCTGTGTGGGCACTTGGTGAGATAAGACACTATGATGAAGAAGCAGTAGCACGTTTGGTAAAACTACTTACTGATGAACGGTACATTCCAGTTGAGGCAACATGGGCGCTTGGTGAAATTGGGGCGCTTGAAGGTGCAAATCACCTTATTCCTCTCGCAATTCGTGGGCCCGACAAGCCAAATCTACGGGAAACTGCGGAGTTTGCACTTGCGAAAATTATTGGAAAATGTGATGCGGGCGAGAAACTTGATAGGATAAGGGACGATATACGAAGCATCGCAGTTGAAGGTAAAAACGAACGGATGCGGATTGACCGATTATTTAGGTGCATCGCAGAGAGAAGAAATGTGCTTGGCGGTCATGGCTCAAAATTTCAAAAATCAGCAATTATGATTAGGCCGCATCGGCATAGGATATGATCGTACGCCTTCAAAACTCAATAGCTAAATTTCGCACTTCCCTTAAGCACAAAAAATAGTGCCGCAGCCTGCGGCAATTCTCTTTTCTCATCTTTTTTGAACGGCCCAAATGTCGTATCCATGAACTCTAGTTCCGGTACATCTTCAATGAACGTGGCCACCATGCTATTCTTACTTGGAATGACTGCGTCGCGTAATGGGTCAAATTCATTAATGTCTTTTACGACCTTTGCAACAAGCCCGGTCTCCCCATGAATGCTGTTTGGCACGCGGATGAGCTTACTCAAGTCCTGCGTTACCCCCGCATCCGTATTTACCGACTTTAATGCAAGGTCGCCTGCAATTTCCTTTAATTTGTCCCTGTATTCACGCAGGATGCTCCAATTGCCCTTTTCAATGCCGGCAAGCGCAGTGGTACGTTCCTCCTCCTTTTTGAACTTTCTTGATATCGCATTTGGGTTCTCATGCAGTTTTTTTACGATTGCACGGGCAAACCTGCCGCGATATCCAGCCTCAGTTGGTTTTGGGCCTAAGAGACGCAGCGCCTTAAATCCCGGGATCTCCTCTTCCCTGAAGAAATGGTCAATTGCAAGCCCCGTTGCCCGCACGTAATCGACAATTTCCTTGCGTTCGTCGGAGCCAAGTGAAAGGAAATCCTTGTCCCGGACATGGAGGTGGTAGCCGCGGTTTCCTGAAAATACGTATAGCACTTCGCGTATGCCAAAATCGTTCTTGAGAAAATCCTCGGCAAGCCGTAGTGCGTCTTCCTTTACTTCATCAAGCTTCTTATATACGCCGTATTTTTCATCTGCATGGAGGTCAAGGTCAAAGACTATATCTGCCCCTTGCCATACCTTTTTTTGTATCGGCGTGGCCGCAGGAAAACCGTAGTATGCAGTTGAATGCGAGACAAAGAGGGGCGTGTTTAAAAGGAGGTATTTCCTGAACACTTCAGCGCTTTCGAACGCAAGGTGGCGCGCGTCAATTTTTTTAATTAACCCGACACCGAACTCCCTCCGATCGATTTCCTGGAAATTGAACTGTGCGGTTTCGTAGTATGCGCGAAATATCTCAAGCGCCTTCTTTTTGCTTTCGTCTAATGCGATCATCGTTTCCCCGTCTTCCCTATCCGTTCCTTCACATCCTTTGGAAGCGAGCCCCAGTTGAGCGGGCTTCCGATCCTGCATTCGGCACAGCACAGCCCCCACGTCATCACGGTTGCACATGCGGGGACTGCATATTCCTTTTTCTTTGCATGCTCAAGCTGGTACCGTGTGATTTTTTCATTATAATCCGGGAGGTTCGAATAAATTGCCACGATGTCCTCAAGTGGCACGCGGTTCTTAAGAAGGTATACTGCCAGGTACCAGCGTGCCTGGTGCGGAAGGTTCTCGTGCTTTTTTATTGATTCCATAAGTTTTTCGATACATGGCGGCAGGTCGCCTTGGGTAAATGCGACGGGCGCTTCTTTTGGTTCAATCTTCAGGAGCAGTTCCTTTAGTTTTTCCGCCGCGCCCTTGACCTTTTCAGGCGGGTCCTTTACAAGCGGGATCCTTTCCATGTGCTTTCGTATCGCCTCTTCGATAAGGCGTATTTTTTCCCGTGGCTTGATGACCACGTAGCCGTTTTCTATCTCGCGGTTGATGATCTTATAATCAACTGAGCGCGGCGAACATGCAAGGTACGTGTAAATCGGGATCCTTATTACGTTGTTCTCCGTCTGCGTTACTATCCCAAATTCGTTTCCGAGCGCATCGACCGTATCCTTTTCTTCGCCTTCAAGGTATGCGGATGCGCGCTTTGATTCGGCAACGGCATACTTGTTGGTAAGGTAACGGTTTTTCGCATAGCCTAAAATCATCCTGGATGCGGCATAGCTTGCGATTTCCTCAAGCTTTTCATTTTCATGAAGTGCGATGCCTTTTTGGAGCTTCCCCTCCTCAAGGGCAGTAGTTATCCTGCTTAGCGACCGTTCGATGATTGAGTCGCTGACCTGGATCCCGCTTTGCTCAAGTACTGTTTTAGCAGCCCTGCTAAAGGGATATTTGACACAAAAGGTAAGGTCTGCCATACTGCCATTTTAATGGCAAGCAAATAAGACCATTGCGCTTGCCCACTTCGCATATTATTTCGCAGGCGAAAACAGGTGATCTACCCATGCCTTGTTTTTCTCTAGTGCCGCATGATGCAGTGCATACCGCAGCTCCTCAAACCATTCAGTGCCGGGTCTGCACCGTACTCCCACGTAGACGAGTTCGTCAGGCTCATCTACCCGTTGCCCCGTGATTATTTGTGCATCAACTTTATCCTTTCTGATATAAGATACCTTCATGCGCGTCTCAAGAATTAGTTTTGGGAATACGCTGAGTGCAGGGTTTGATTCCAATAACGCTATTGCTTGTTCGTAATCCCTTGGCAGGAATAACCCTGTTTTTGTTCCGACTGGAAATGGTATGTGGGGGTCGTCAGCGTCTTGCCTGCAAAGATATTCCCTTCCATCCAGTATCTCAATTGTCCTGAACGGGGGACCTCTTCGGCCCGCATTGTGCGCAAGGTAACTTCCGACCATGCCCCTAAATTCCTGTTCCCGAAAGCAAGCGGTCCTCTTGCCTGGCATGTACTTTATTTAGCCGTACCTTCTTTATATTATTTCCCATACCGTCTTTTTCGCTGCGAATAATCCTTAAGCGCGTCCTCAAAGTCCTCCTTTGAAAAATCCGGCCACAGTTTTTTTGAGAAGTATAATTCGCTATAACATGACTGCCAGGGAAATAAGCCGCTTAAGCGCTGTTCCCCCGAAGTCCGGATAATGAGGTCCGGGTCTGGCATATCCTTTGTATAGAGGGACTCGCTCAACTTTCCCTCATCAATTTCCTTAACCCCGCTTCTTAGTAATCTGTTTACTGCATCGACAATCTCTTCCCGGCCCCCATATCCGAGCAAGAGGTTTAGCTGGTATTTCCTTTTTGCGCTGTTTGTTAATTCCTCAACTTTTCTTATCATTTCCTGTATCTCTTTTGGAAATATGTCAAAACGGCCAAGAAATCGCACTCGCAAGTTATTCTTATTGCTGTCGTCACTGTTTATCACGTCCTGGAGGTTCTTTTTGAATAGTTCAAAAAGCCCGCCAACCTCCGCCTTATCGCGTTTGATATTGTCGGTACTGAATCCCCACATGGAGAGCATGGAAATATTGTATTCCTTGCACCACTTAAGCACATCGCCAATGTGCCTGATGCCTGTTGCATACCCTTCCGTTTTGTCAACGCCCCTTTGTTCTGCCCATCGCCGGTTTACAGTGTCCTGTTTTCAGTCAGTTACGAAACTGGAACAAGCTTGTCGCTTTGCGACAAGATGCCCATTGTCCGATCATTCGGACAATTGGGACTCGAGACTGGAAACTGACTTTCCGTCCGGGATGATGGCAATGTGCGTTGGCAATTTCTCAACCTTTTCGATTTCAACCACCAAAACTACTTATAAAAGGAGCCTAATAAATAACTTCCTCAAGACGCTTTTTCTTCTGCGCAAGCTTAAGCTCATATGCAATCCGCCTGCCAACGCCCATCGGTTCCTTGTAATAATAAAGCGAATATGCCGACCCATTCGGGTGCACGTTTGTCCCGGCGACAATGCGCGCAGATATCTCAAATGCATAGATGTCCAGGTCGTCATTGATGATCGTCTCGACGCTGAACGGGCCAAACATGCCGCCAAAGAGTTCAAAGCTCGCCTCACTTACCTTCCTGCCTATTTCCATGTATTGGCTTAGGAGGCTTTCACGGAGCACAAGCGACTCGTTGCCCATGACTGTAAAGCTTAAGTTCGGCTTGATTCCCGCGCTTACCCCCCGTGCGATTTCATCAGCGCTGCTCTCAACGCGCCGGTCAACACCAAGGATCTCAAGGCGGCCTTGTTTTGTCCGGTACCCGTGTTCGATCACGGGCGACATGAAATAATGCGGATATGCACGCACGCCAACGATAAATTCCTGTATCATGCATTCCTTGTTGCCGACCCGCTCTTCAAAATCCTCCTGCGACTTGACGATCAAATAGCCATGCCCGCCCTTTGCCCCTGGAAATTTTACTATTGCCGGGCCGTCTATCTCACTTGGATTTAGTATTCGCGGAGTCCTGATCTTTGCGCGATGAAGCCACTCGAACATCTTTTTCCGCGAGCGCTCCCAGGCAACGCTTGCCCGCCTTCCGTAGATGGGGACTTCCAACTCATCAAATTTTGGCCCCGTATATTCGACAAAGCTTCCGTGCGGGATGATTATTGCCTCCTCCTCCACAAGCTCGCTTTCCGGGATGCTCTTGTAATCCTCAACCACAAGGTATTCATCAGGCTGTGCAAGCGGGAAACTTTCATACAATTCCTTCTTATCTTCCCGTACAATGCCGATCGTCTTTATCCCTTCCTGCCGTGCACCGTAGAAAATCTGCAATGAGGAGTGCGAACAGATCGTCGCGATCTTGAAATTTTTATATGATTTTAGAATTTGGTCTATCTTCTCTTTAGTTACCATATCAATGTATGGACTTTTATGTTTTTATAGATTTGCTTTTATATGTGCCGCATGGCTGAAAAAACCGCATTCATTAAAATCACTGTTGCACTACATGCTATTGCGGCACTTCTTAATCTTGGTTTATCCATAATTACCTTTATCTTAATTAATTCGATAAACGAAACTCCTTTTCTTACATATGGCTCTAGCTTTTGGGGAGTAGATGCAGATGACGTGATTATTGCAGAAAGTATGAAAACGTTTGCATTTATGGCAATTGGAACCAGTACCTTATTCGTTTCTGCCTATCTACTAGCGGGCTATTTTCTTTGGAAATTAAACAACAAGGCGCGCTATGCCGCTTTGGCACTCGCAATTTTTGGGTTAGGGTTTGGCATTCTTGATTTGTTTTCAGGAAGTATCTATGGAATAGTTGTGCTCCTGTGGAATGGGTTTGTTGTTTATACATTGTTTATTGATCAGAAAACAAAGCCACTCTTCCCTTCAAAAAATACAAACTAATTGGGTATCAGACGCTGTTGACTCGCTCATCGAAGCAAAGCTTCTCGCTGGTTGTTCATGTCATCATCTAAATAAATAACGCAGAATATGTTTATAATTACGCTGCCGACTTTTTGCTATATTTGCAATAGTATTATAAATATAACTATAAGTATAATTATACTGGTGATATAATGGAAGTACGTACACGCGTTAGGCGATGGGGTAATTCATTTGGAGTTACTATCCCAAAAGATGTAGCAGAAGGCATGCATATTCATGAGGATGAAGAGGTAATCATAGAAGTTAAGAAAACATTCTCAATCAAGGATGCATTCGGTTCCCTTAAGCCAAAACGGTCAGTTGAAGAGATAATGAAAGAAGTAGATAAAGGGTGGGACTGATGTATTACCTAGACACCTATGCGATTTTAGAGTATATATTTGGAAATCAAAAGTTTAAACAGTATGTAGACGATGCGAATTTTTGTCTCAGCAGATTTAATCTAATGGAGATGTACTATGCGCTTCTTAGAGATTTTAATGAGGAAACTGCTGAAAAGTACTTTGAATCTTTTGCAATTGCAGAGGTCGAAATCTCTGAAAGAACGCTAAAAAACGCAATGAAAAGGCGATTGGAACTGCATGGAAAAAAATTGGATATTTCGTATGTTGACGCAATCGGTTATCAATATGCTTTAGATAATAAATTAAAATTTGTGACTGGTGATAGAGAATTCAAGAATCTTGATTCTGAAAATATAATTTATTTGGGAAAATAGTTCAGCTAATTATTTTCCTTACCGCCTCAAGACACGCATCCAACTCTTCTTTTGTTACATGCCCCATGTTTGAAATGCGTAATCCCGTATCCTTGTACGCGCCGCGCGAGCCGACAATTTTTATTTTATATTCTTTTGCGAGTTTATCCCTGATTATTTTTGCTTTTTCCGCAGAGTCTGCATAAAAGCCAGTCACCGTATTGCTTTCAAATCCTTTTTCCGCAATAAGGCTAAACCCGAGTTCAGTGACGCGCTTTCGTACGTATTCGCTTAGTTCCATGTGCCGCTTTACTGCGCCGCTTAGGCCGCCTTTTTTATCAAGCATGTCAAATGCCTTCTGCAATGCCCAAAAAAGGGTAATTGCAGGCGTATTTGGTGTCTGCCGGTCTTTCAGGTAGCGCTTCTGGTGCCTCCGAAGGTCAAGGTAATAGCTCGGTATCCTGTCGCGTTTCGAATAACGCTCAACTGCCTCATTGCTTAACCCAATAAGCGCCATGCCCGGCGGTGCGGCAATGCCCTTCTGGCTCCCGGTCACAAAGCCGTCCACTTCGTATTCCTTAAAATTAAAATGGGTCCCTGGCCATGCGGATATGCCATCGATAATGACGAGCATCCCTTTTTTCTTTGCATATGCGCAGATCTCTTTGATATGATTGCGCACGCCGTAACTCGTTTCGTTGTATACCATGCCAAGTATGTGCGCCCCGCTTTCGTCAATATGTTTCTTTGCACGTTCCAGGTTCCATCCCTGTCCGTCCGGAAGCGTGTGCTCAATAACATTCGTATATACCTTTGCAGTCTCAACAAATTTTTGTCCAAATTCGCCATTTGGAAAACAGACCATTTTTTCGTTTGGCATAGAGAGGTTTGCCATCAAGCATTCCAAACCAAGTGCGCCGCTTCCCGTAATCACGTATGCTTCCTCACTTTGATAGTATGCGCGTAATCGTTCGACTAAATCAGTATAGAGTGCCGTAAACTCGCTTGAGCGGTGCGTAATCATTTCCTGCGCTTGCGCATTGCTGATTTCAGGTAAAACTTTTACCGGACCGGGGGCTAAGAGGATCATAATGTAGATATTAGTAAAGAGGGATTAAAAAGAGTGGGTTTAACCCCTCGTTAATTCGAACTCTTTTTTCCCCTCGACAATGAGTGTCTGGATCGTGCCTGCGGGCAGCGCATTAAGAATTGCGTATGCACCGTCAAGAGCCTCGTCAAAGGGCGGCTGACCAAACGATGTACTCGTCCCGCTTATTTCAAGCATTCCGTTGTGATGCCTCAAAAGGCCCCCTCCGTTTGCAAGATGCCCTTCAGCGTATTGCCTTACGAAAAGATAATCCAGGATTTCGTGCGTATCGATCCCCTTGTTCTCTTGCACCCATGCAAGATAATGCACGTTTGAAATGCCCTCCGGTGTAAGGAGTACATATTTTGCATATGTCGTTTCGGCGGGTATTGTCGGAAGCGACACCCATTTGTTATGCGGTTTTCTCCACACACCTTCTATTTGTGCCTCGAGCCTCATGGTGAGTACTACCCTGCAAATCGGCGATTCCCGTATTTTACGCCCTGCAGCGCCTTCGCCATTCGCAGTGAGTTCTCTTGAATTTGCAATCGCCCTGATTACGCCTATGCTTAGCTCCATGATTTCCTTAAGACGCACTCGTTGTGAGGATTCGGTGATATTATTTCTAAGCATCCCTTCGGTTGCATGTTCGCGGTCCATTACAAATGCGGTGTTGGGAAGGTGGACTATTGGTTTTCTGAGCAGGGGATCAAAATGGGCGTCAACAAAAAATATCTCTTTCGTTTTTTCTAGGCGGACCGTTGTCCTAAATGTTCCGCCATTATTTGACAGAATCGGCCGCGCAAGTCTTTTGAATTGCAGTGTGCTTGCCATATAGTATATTGTACAGAAGTCTTTTTATTGATTAATAAATTACAATAACTGGCTCAACATACCTTCGTACGTTTCCGTTGTACACGCGGTTTTCAAGCATTTGGCGTAAATAGCGATGCGCTGCCTGCTTATCCTCATGAAGCCAGCCAAGGCGCATATTAAGCCTGATAATCCGGTTTGGGATGAGGTGGCGCGTTGATTTTGGCGGAAAGGGCGTATGTTGTTCTGCCGCCTTTATGATTTCCTCTTTTGAAAACGGCCGCCTGAATAGCACCGTATATCCCTTCTCCAGGTATTCGTCCGCCTGGTCGTCGGCAATATAACGTACTTCGGTGTCATTTTTCATGCTGCCGAGGATGGAGTTCTGTACCTCAATAAGCTCAGTCATCTTATAATTGCCTGGTGCAATGAATGAGGCATTTTTACCCCCCTTGTTTTTTGATACTGCCATGGCTGCGGCCTTTGAGCCAAACAGCGCCGCCTTGCCGGCCCCGAAGTCGACCGTTTCAACCTTTACTTCTTTTGGCACCACTTCTTGGAGCGGCTTATTAATTGCAAGATACCATGTACCGACCTCTATTTTTGGGTCATCGTAGTCGACGACCTGGCACGTTGCCTGCGGGCATTCGATTATCTGGAGTACGTTAAGCCGGTGGTTGCCGTCAAGCACCACCTTGTGCTTTTTATCAACAATGATGGGGTCAACAAGCTGCCCGATGTTAAGCATGGCCTCCTTGAGGCGCTTGACGTTCGGCGGCACGGTCTGTTCGTGGGGTAAGAGATCCTTTACTGCAAGGATGTCAAGCTTGCCTAGTATGTCTTCTAAGAGTGTGGTTCCCATAGGATCAATAGATATGAAAACATCTCATAGTGTTTAAATAGATATCGGGCTTTGGCTTCGTGAAAGAAGAAACAATTTCCTGGCATATGTTTTTATTCCGTAACAACAATATTCCCTTATTTGTGGTCCCATGGCGCTCCAAACATTTACCAACGCATGCAGCCTTGTTTTTAAGAATAAAAAGAACCTAGCCCTCAGCCTGTTTCTTTCAGCAGTTTTCTTTTTTTTCTACGTTTCAGTACCCGTACTTACGGTGCCAGGCAACAGCTACTCCTTTTTTATCTCAGCAACTCCCCCTCTCGAGCTTGCCTTTATTCTTGTCCTTTCATTGCTTATTGGGATTCTCTTTAGCATGCACTTCTACGCGTGGAAGCACGGACATCAAAATAACAAGAACGCCGCACTTGGCATAAGCGGGTTTTTTGCAGGCATATTTGCAAGCATATTCTCCACAGCCACCTGTATCAGCTGTGTCTCCGTGCTCTTTTCGTTTCTTGGTTTTGGCGGGATTCTTTTCCTAGCAGAGCATAAGAGCGAGATCACGGCGCTTAGTTCGGTCTTCGTCATTTCAGCTCTTTTTTTCACCTCCAAAAAAATTACGGGTGAATGCAAAAGCTGCAAGGTTCGGTGAGGAAATGGGACTGAGATACGCCTTCATTTCTGTCATTCTTTTGTTAGGATGCGTTGCTGAAAGCAGTAGCCTCGCTGACAACACTTCCGTGCGGTATCAATCGCCAGATGTATCATCCAATGAGGCAGTTAGCGTAATTGAGCCTGCTGCGGCCGAACTGACCCTAAACAATTCGCGTGTCAACAATTCAGAAATCAAAAATTCCTCACTTGTTCAGGTTTATTTCTATTATTCGCCGATCTGCCCGTTTTCACATGCAATTGCCCCGTATGTTGACCTGGTGGCAACAAAATATGCAAACAGCACAGAATGGCACCGATTCAATGTGCTTGACTCGCTTGACATTCTTGAATATAACGCAATGGCAGCACAGTTCAACCTTACTGAAGGAAACGGCCGCGTTGTACCTATTATCGTTATTGGGAATACGAGCCTAAGCGGCATGTTTGAAATAAACCGGAGCCTTGAGAGCCTTATCATCAACATGTCCCAGGCGATATGATGGAGCGCAATCCTTACCGCTTTGCCGAGCTTGATATTCTTCGCGGCATTGCTATTAGTATGGTCGTCATTTTCCATTTGTTCTTTGACCTTGACTACCTTGGCATCATTGAAAACGGGATGTACGAAGGGGCATGGCTTATTTTTCAGCGCACTGCCGCAACACTCTTTGTGCTTGCCGCAGGCATTTCAATTGTTTTAAGCGAGTCACGGAACCGCGAAGGCTATCTCCATCATGCAAGGCGCGCTTTGTTTTTAGGGATAATTGCGCTTGTTATTACGGTCGCCACGTGGATTTATCCGCACGACGGTTTTATCATATTTGGGATACTCCATTTTCTTGCGCTCTCAATCCTTATCGCACCCCTCTTTTTTAGGTTTAGGGCATGGAACGCGCTTATTGCACTTTTTGTTATTGCAGCCGGTTTTTCCCTTTGGCAAGTCGATAGCCCGTATCTTGTGTGGCTTGGGCTTACGTATCCTGGGTTTTATACCTTGGACTATTTCCCGCTTTTACCGTGGTTTGGGGTATTTTTGGTTGGGGTGTCAATCGCGTATGGATTATATTCAAATAATACACGCCGTTTCGATTTAAAAATTAATGAAAAAAATACGCTTGTACGATTTCTGTCTTATTTAGGAAGGAATACGCTTTTGATCTATCTGGTTCATCAGCCGGTTATCATAGCAATTCTCCTTTTAATTCGATAAACCCTCAGTTTTAATATATTGCTATATAATATTTATATAGGCGATTATATATGAGTTATACTACAATTCAAATCACTTCCGAAACTAAACATAAGCTTGCACAATTAAAAAGTGACGGGCGGGAGACATACGATGAACTTATAAACGCGCTTATTGAACTTATTCCTTCAAAAGATGATGAAGGCACGTATACAAACGAATTTAGGGCCTCTCTTTTAAGAGGTCTTTTGGACATTCGCCGGGGTCGTACCTATTCCGACGAAGAAGTACGAAAAAAATTGGGGATCGAGTGACCTTTGCGATTACTTATTCTGAAGAAGCATTATATCAGCTTAAGAAGTTAGATAATCAAACTGCCAAGCGTATTCTTGACAAGGTAAAGGAGGCGGCAACAAAACCTCGTCATTTTTTTGAACGTCTCAGGGGAAGGGAGGCGTATAAGCTTCGGGTTGGTGATTATCGACTAATTGCATTTCTGTTTTTTACCGAAGAACGAATTTTTGTTTCATCCATTGGGCACCGTAAAATTTATGAAAAATGATTTTCATTACTTCTTTTTAACCTAACGCCCCATAAGCTACCTTATGAAAATTATCGTAGCAGACACCATGGAGGAAGAGGTTATTACTGAACTTAAGAACCTTGGTACGGTCGTGTACAAGCCGGCAAACCTGCCAAGCGAACTGTCAAATGCGCATGTCCTGATAGTGCGGAGTGCAACAAAGGTCACCCGCGAGCTTATTGCCAATGCACGCGAGCTAAAAATTGTCGCACGTGCAGGCGTCGGCCTGGATAATGTGGATACAAAGGCGTGCGAAGAACGCGGGATTAAGGTGGTCAATACCCCTGGCGCAAGCAGTAACGCGGTTGCAGAGCTCGTAATCGGACTTCTTTTTTCGCTTCACCGCAACATCTATAAGGCACATCTTCTTATGAAGAATAAAATATGGGAAAAATCAAAACTTATTGGAAGTGAAATAGCCGGCAAAAAGTTAGGCATCATTGGTTTTGGCCGCATTGGTTCATTAGTTGCACAAAAAGCAAAGGCGCTTGGCATGAACGTTGTCGCCTACGACCCAACGCCACGCCCTGACGCTGCCGTGCAATTTGTAGACCTTGACACACTTTTACGCGAATCCGACATCCTTACAATCCATGTCGCACTCACACCCGAAACGCGCAATTTTATAAATCGGGATTCGATCGGCAAGATGAAGAAAACAGCGTATCTTGTCAATACTTCACGCGGTGAAGTGGTTGACGAGGACGCATTATATGGGGCATGTAAAGACGGCAAAATCGCAGGCGCTGCGCTTGATGTTTACAAGAAAGAACCGTATGACGGCAAGCTCCTTGAACTTGAAAACGTCTGCTTTACGCCACATCTTGGCGCAAGCACGAAGGAGGCGCAGGTGCGTATCGGAACTGAACTTGTTGAGAAGCTAAAAACGCTCCTATAAGCTTGCGACTTTTTCCCTTTTTCTTGCTTCTGCAATTTCACTATACCGCCGTACAAGTATCTCCCAGGTTGTCATGTCAAGAACCTTGTTTGCCTTGCGGTATTTCTCATCGCTTCGCACGCCTGCAGCAAAATACGATAGTGCCTCATCCTGCCGGCCTTCAAGGTTGTTCCGCTGGGATCGGCTTAATTGCCCTGCCTCAGGCGAATTGAGCAAGAACCCTGAAAGCATGGTAACTGCCGTACTTATTTTTCCAATCCGATAGTCCACGTCCGATTCACTTGGCCGCGTATCCTTTTGCGGTTCCTTTGGCCTAAATGCGGCTGCGATACGCTCGAAAAACGAGGGGGGTCGTTCCTCCTTGAGTTGCGGCAATAACTGCCCAATTGATTCCATCCCGATCCCCTGCATGATCCGCTCCGCCTCACGGAATATATCCAGCATTCCTTGCTCAGTGGTTTTTGGATCAGTTCGCCCTGCGATTATCTTTTCCTCAAGCCGGACAAGTCGGAGTGCGCCCTCGGCCATCTCCTGCTCATGTTTATTTCTTGAAAATACGAGCGGAGGTTGGGGCACTTCCTCTTCGTTTCTTGCCATCTGTTTTCTTTTGTCATATGACTCTACCAGTTGCCAGAGCCGCTTGCTTGCTTTCTCATACCCAATTTGGCTGGCGACAAATTGCGCTTCAGCAATGATATTTTTTTCTTCAGGGTTTGATAAGGAAAGGCCATACGCCCGCCGTGCCTCAGCTTCGATTGCCTGTGCCGGGTCTTCCTTTGCAAGCCGCTTAAATGAGGGTCGGTTTGTTGTAAATTCATCTGTTACTGGTGGGGCAGCCTTCTTCCTTTTACTGGTGCCCCGTTCGTCCATAAGGTACCTGCTTGCGGCAGCATATCCCTTTGTTTTTGCAATCCCCTGCGCAGCCATTACGAGTTCGTGTTTTGGACCAAGGCCATAGACGTGTTTTGCCTCAAACCGAATCGCGGCTGTGGGATCCTTTTCCTTTAATCGTGAGAACGCAAGCTCCTTTATTGCCAATTTTATGCCTGCCTCGCTTCCTTTCCTCACAGCACTACTTATGAGGTTTGTGCGTTCGGATGCGGTTAGTTGGAGATCCTTATATGCCCCACCAAGCAACCGCTTTAATTCCTGCTGTGCAAAATTTGTAAGTGCCTCATCCTCGCCTGTTTTCATTGCCTGCGCCATACTAAACCCTCCTTTTTGCGCCGTCGCGCACCGCATGTACCATTTCCTTTATTTTTGCAACCGCATTGCTTTCTTCAAATGCGGTTCCGACCTGGATTGCGGCTGCACCTGCCTTTGCGACGCCTTTTGCCTCCTCAGCAGTCCGGATGCCCCCTGCGACAATGTATGGGATGTCAATCATCTTTGCAACTGTTGCAACCATCTCAAGCGGGACGTGCCCTTCCTTTGGGTTGCTTCCCGTGTCCGTGATCACAAAGCGCATCCCTAAATATTGCGCAGCAAGCGCAAGGGACGCCGCAAGCTTTGGCTTGTCCCGTGGCATTGCATTTACCTCCCCGACATGGCCGACCGTTCCGCCCGGTTCGACGACAATGTAGCCGACAGGAAGCGGCTCTATCCCATATTGCCTTACGATCGGTGCGGCAAGCATCTGGGCGCCGGTGATCCAGTAGGGGTTTTGTGAGTTAAGTAATGACATAAAATAGACTGCATCGGCATATTTGGTCACGGTGCCGATGTTTCCGGGGAAAAGGACTACCGGCACGTTTACGTTTTCTTTGATCTTGCGCGTCAGGCCGTCAAGCATCTCGCCCTGCACGCCCGTGCTTCCGCCGATAAGGACAAGGTCGCTTCCCGCATCAGAGGCGTTCTTGGCAGTTTTTATCGCGTCTTCGGCACTTTTGTAATCAAGCGGGTCGATAAGCGCAAAAAGGAGGCAGCCTTTTTTCTCTATTTCGTTATTTATGTATTTCTCTATCTTGCCGGTTTTCATAGAAAACTATCGCTCGCATTGTTTTAAAATGTGATGAATCTTCTGCCACACAACGGGTAAATAGAGTGGGACATACATTTATTTAAAAATACTGTGGGATATGTATATATTGGTGGGATCATGTATCATATTAGCTTAGATAAAAAAGGACGTATCGTTATTCCATCTGCAATTAGGGAAAAATACGGGCTTGAAGAAGTAGAACTACGCGAGGAAAACGGAAAGATTGTACTCGAACCTATACAGCATATTGATGACCCTATCGCGTATCTTGCTTCATTTTCAATTAAAACAAAAAAATCACCAAAGGAGCTTAAAAAAGAAGCACAAGAATTAATGGGGCGCATGTAATGTATTATGTTGATACTGATTTTTTCCTTGCCCTTGTGAAGGAAACTGATTGGATGAAGGAGAAAGCAATTAATTTTTCCAGAACTAATTCTCTCTTTAAAGAGAAACAGGTTGTAACATCTTCCTTTGCCCTACTGGAAACATGGTTTATCCTTGAAAGAAACAAGGCATTTAAGCGCGAAGTTTTTCATGCTATTCGTCAAATTGTCTCTGGCATCTATGAATTAAGTACTGACCATCTTGAATATGCGGCATATCTAAAAGAGGCGCATAATTTGAATATTGGAGATGCGATTCATGCATCATTTGCTCTGCAAGAAGATGGAATAATTAGCAGTGATGATTCATTTGATTATGTTGCTGGATTAAAGCGTATAGATTTTCTCAAATAATTATTTCTTCTGCACAACCTCGCCCGCAACAACAAACACGCCAACTGCAACTGTATCCACTGCCGCAGTATCAATATGCGCGCCAAATGCATGCGGCTCACCGAATTTAGCGGCCTCAAAGCCATGCGTGTGTACCTTCCGTTCAAATCCATTGATGTCCTCACCAAGCAGCGTTTGATATAAGAAGAGTGCTTTTTTGTCCTTCATTTCAAAATGATTGAGCACTGTTTGTGGTGATGAGCGCATAAAGATATATCCCCTCATTTCGCTAAACGAGCCGCTCATGACACCGGTAATCGTTTTCTTTTTGTCCCCTACTAGTCCCGCAACCTTTTCCATGCCCTCGACTACCGAATCAGCATTGTCAAATACGACAACAAAAACACGGTCTTTTGTACCATTAATCTGCTTTCGTGCAGTAAGGACGCATAACGGATATACGTTGATCGCCTCGACCATCATGGCCGTGTGCCTGCCGCCGTCAATATGGATCCGCATCGGCGAACCGCCCGGCAAATATATCAACTCACCTGCGTTTTTACCGTTGTTAAATGTAAATCCACCAAGGCCGCCCACGATTTCAAAATCATCAGCCTTAATCTTTTTTACTTCCTTGTCAATGTCGTATATCTCGCTTAACTGGACCGGGGAGGGCTTCTCGATCCGTTCGTTGAACTTTTCAGATGTACCATACACAAATACCTTGTCCTCGCATCCCATCTTCAATAATTCAGTGCAGTATTTGAGCTGCCAGTTGAGGAGCGTCCGGTGTTCATCACCTAGGCGGGCATGCCGTAATACGTCAATCTCCTTCTTAAGGAGCTCCTTATCCTTTGGGTTTGCTAAATCAAACAGTTTCATAGTTTCAACTCATAATTTGCAGCTATTAGACAGCGAATTCATAAATCCTTTTCGCTTTGCCCTTATAATTTGAGTTCTTCTACCAGTTCCTTAATTCCCTCTTCAATACTCCGCGGCTTGAATTTCAGGATTTTCTGCGCTTTTGAGTAGTCAAACTTTCGGTCGCTTGCCAGGAACGATATGTACTCTTTTGGAAAGAGGCCGAGCATCCCGGCAATCCGTGCAACACCAACTGGCACGTGAAGCGTCGGCGGCTTTACCCCAAGATTGCGAGCTGCGATTTCATATATCTTTTTCTGCTCAAGCGCCTCGCCTGAAACGACATATATGCCAGGGGGTGCCTTGAGCGCTCCCTTTACCGCCAGCGCGACATCGTCTGCGCTTACAAATGCAAGCCGGTTATTTCCGTCTCCAAGGATCGGCAGTTGCCTTCGTTTAACAAGCTTAAGCATCTTTGCAAAAATGGGGATGGATGGTGCATACACCGCAGCAATACGTAAGCTGATTGAGTCAGGGTGCGTAAGTACGATGTCTTCCCCCTCAAGCTTACTTATTGCGTATGCAGTATCCGGTTTCACTGGCGTTTCTTCATCCACTGCCTCAAGCATGTGTTGTTTTCCATATACTGCAATTGATCCCGCATATATAATCCGAGCGTTTTGTGGTGTCGCGTTTACGACCCGTCTCGTTAATTCGACATTTATTTCCTTAAGCGCTTGTTCGTTTTCAAAATCAAGCGACCCGGCAAAATGGAGCACAACATCTGCATCCCCTAAGATCTTACGAAGCGATTCCTCGCTAAAGTCAGTAACAATCTCGTTTTTGAAACCCGTTTTCTTTCTAACAAGCGGAATTACGTCTTTAATCTCCTTTCGTATTGCAGTGCCGATGACGCCTGTCGCACCGGTGAGATATATGTCCATAAATTAATGAGAAACTTCAGTATTATAAATGGGCGTTGTTCTACAGAATTCCCTTTACAATTAAGGGAAACGCAATCGTCGCATCGCAATCTACCGTAACGTAGCGTGATTTTTCCCCTATTTTCCCCCACGAAATCGCTTCCTGCGTACGCGCCCCGCTCAGGCTTCCGTCCCAGGGGCTTGCGGTTGTGACATATACGGCATAGTCCAGTCCGCCGCGCAATATATTGACTCCGATGGCATGATGTTTCGATATGCCGCCGCCAAGTATGATGCCGCCTGTTTTATTTGCATTAAGCACAATGTCTGCAAGTTCCTTCATGTCCTTGGTAACATCAATGCCAAAATCCTTATTTTTCTGCTTGAAAAAATATGTTTGCAGGCCGATAGCGCTGTCGGTAATTCCGGGGCAGAAAACAGGGATGTCGTTTTGCGAACACCAATATAAAAATGATCGTTCGTCATTAAGCGATACGCCGATCTCTTTAGCTATTTCACTTGGCGAAACGATCTTATTTTTTTTATATACGTGTTCGAAAATTGGCGTTATCCGTTTCTCAAGCTCCTCATAGCACTCGTTTGGAACAAGTATGTTCCCAATCCTATTCATTCCTTTTTTATGCAGCGCAACATCATCCATATAGAAATCGCCGATCTGGTAATTTTTATACGCCCGGATCAAATCATGGTCGATGCTTCCGCCTGCGGTAATGATTACATCGACAAATTTGCGTTTGCATAATTCTGCAAATAACCCGCGCAGGCCGCTTGCAACCATGTTTGAGGTAAACGAAAGGAAAACAACTGCATTTTCTTCCTTCATGAGCTTGATTGTTTCAATTGCATGTGCAAGCTGCGTTGCCTGAAAACCTGTTGCAATAAAATCCGCGTCGCCAGCCGATAGATCCTTAATGTCCATGGTATCATCTTTCTAACATATTTATTGTTGCAACTTACCTGATGGGCTACTGGTGTGTCTTTCAAGTGCCTGGTCGGCCATTTTTTCTACCTCATCCAACCGTTTAATTATCCGCCTAACCTCATCTGAAAGTAATGCAGTTAATCGTATTAATTCCTTGTGGATCGATGAGGCAACCTTCATTGCAAACGCGCCTGCGGTGAAAAACGCGACTGCAACCCCAATAAACAGGTTTTGGTTGCGCTCCAGTATAATGGCGATCATGCCCGCAATACATCCAAGTTCCGCACAGGTGTATGCCATGTTGTTGTATCGGTCAAGCGGCTTCTCAATACGTTGCCTCATGCCTTCCCGCACTTCGTCCCGTTGCAGCAGTAATTCAGCGGTCCTTTCAATCGGGTTATGGGTTCTCTCTGCATTTTGTACAAGGAGTCGTATCTCCTCCTCAAGCAGCTTTGCGTCCCTGAACACTTTTTGCGTTCTTTTGGATCCGGCTGTCCGTACCGTAATATGCTGCATATTAATTCTATAATACATATAATTTTTAACACTATTTATCACAATTAGATGAAAAAATGGGGTTGCCCAGATTTGAACTGGGATCACCGGCGCCCAAGGCCGACAGTCTGCCAGGTTAGCCCACAACCCCAAAATAAGTATGAAATTAATGTAAAAGAGAATTTAAAAATAAATATCAAATGCCCTTTAGGTTTTCCTGCACTTTTTGTCTTTGGGCCCGCCATCAGGTTGCGGCTTGCCCGCCCGAACTGCCCTTTTCGCTGCGAACGGTTCACTTTTTGAAGACCGGCATACCAACGGTTCTTCCTGAGCCCGCCTCCTGGCCCGATCCACCCGTAACTGCTCGACGATTTGCCGTGTTATCCGTTCAAGTCTTTCGTGGCTCATATGCTTATCTCCTTAGATAATAGCCCCCGGAGGGAATATCAGTTTCCTGTTTCCGGTCTTTAGTTTGACTGCTAGAAACAAGACACGTTTGAACCCCCGGCCTATCGCTTACGAAGCGATCGCTCTACCGCTGAGCTACAGAGGCTTAGGTACATATTCGTGTATCGAAAAAAATAAGAATAAACCGTTACTTATTTACGTCAGCATAGTTGACGACTTGGTTTCTGCCATGGTCTTTTGCATATTGAAGCGCCTTATTTGCAAGTTCCTTGACTTGCGTTCCAAGGTTGTTCCCTTCAGCGCTTATTGATACGCTGTCAACTATCCCTGCACTTACGGTGACGGAAAATGCATCATGGTCGTTATACATTATTTGATGGCTTTCAACCTTTGCCCTGAGCCGGTCTGCGATAACGGTAGCCTGCCCTGCATCTACGCCAAATAGTATAAGGATGAACTCTTCACCCCCCCAGCGGTACAACTTATCAGGATAGGATATCGACGTCGTTACCGCTTCATCCCATCCTTGTCCTTCTGGCGGCCTGAGGCTGTTTGGTGGCGGAGGCGGGTCACTGAGGCGCCTTCCCGGCCGATTGGATTCACGTGAAACGCTTTTTCGTGCATTTGCGGATATCACGTGTGCAACCTCTGAAAGGGCATAATCTGCTATGAAATAACCGTGTTTCGTATTGACTTTTTTAAAATGGTCTATGTCAAATATGACTACGGAGAATGGGGCCTTTGTCCGCACGAGGTCCTTAAGGTCTGCCTCAAATTCTCTTTTTCCAGGCAAGCTCGTGGCATAATCAAAATTGTTCCGCATATAAAATACGACTGATGACGCGATTGCCGCTCCGACGGACATCGACCGCTTCGGAATACGCGTAATCGAGTCCCTGAGGCTAAGGTCCGTACCTTCCAGTGCAAGCAGGCCAATAATCTTTGCATTTGGCTTGTTCGACTCTGTTAAGGCTATGAGTATGTGGTCTTTTCCATCAGATGCATGCATCCGTATTTTTCGTGCAGCAGTATCAAACGGTGTCAAGTTAAATGCATATTGGCTTGTCCCATGGATAAATAACGGGCTTCTGTGCCTTATTGAATGGAGTGCCAAGTCATGCTCAAATCTATTCTCAGGTCTGTCAGACGGGTATGTAGTATATGGATACAGCCTATCGTTTTCATACGTATATACTGATACGGAAGTTGCGCCTGCAAACATTTCTTTAGCGAGTGCCAGTAATTCCGAGAATGTATGGACATCATTTACAAGCCTGCTGAATTCCCGATGGGCGGCGAGTTCCGGGTTTCCCAGTAGCCTATTCAAGAACTGTTTTCGTGGCATGACTGGCAGTGGCCCTACAGTTAGTCGTTTCATACAATTATTGTACCTAAAACTCTATTTAAATGTTTCTATTTATGGAAAAAGAAGAAAAACGCTGAGGACAGGATCTGTTCCTTTCGCCCTTTTTAGATTCATACGCCCTTCCTGTGTAAAAAAGGGCGAGCCCCAAAAACAGAAGAATCTGTTATTGGTGATCTAAACGGACGAAGTTCAACCGAAAATCTACGGTACACCACCGCAGGGTTTTTGGGATGAAGCGTAGACCTTTTGCCATAAGAATGGCACAAGTCAAAAGGGCTCCGCATTGAACCTGTAATCCACGAGGGATCGGTTTACTCGTAACCTGGTTCGAGATTCGCCCCTTGGCCTAACCCTTCTAAGGGGGTGAGGCCTTAGGGGGCTCCAAGAGACACCTAAGTGCCCCCTAGGCTTCAAGACCGACGCACTACCAGGTTATGCGACCTCAGCATCAAACTTTTAGGAAAAGTTTGATCAAAACGTTCTGTTCATTTATTAACTGGGATAACCCAGTCTAACTAAACAAAGAGCTACATATATATACAACCGTCAGCTTTAATTTCTTTGCCTTTATAGCTCTATTTATGATTATCCTCAATTTAAAGACATATCCGCGCACACTGGAGAAATCTCTCTCTTTTGTTGAGGTTGCGCATGAGGTGACAGAAGATACAGATGTGCGCATTATCGTCTGTCCGCCTGCAATTTTTTTGAAGGAAGCGCGCGAACTATTTGAAGGGATTTTTGCTCAGCATACTGATGTAAATGACCCTGGTGCTCATACTGGTGAGATTCCGGCCGAAGCGCTTAAATCCATTAAAATACGTGGCTCGCTTCTCAATCATTCTGAACGGAAACTCGAGTTATCAGTTGTTAAAAAAACGATCGAGCGCCTTGCAGCACATGGGTTAGAAAGCGTTGCGTGTGCGGCAACTCCGGAAGAGGTGAGTACCATTGCCTCGTATGATCCAACTGCTATTGCAGTTGAACCACCTGAATTAATCGGAAGCGGCATAAGCGTTTCAAAGGCAAGGCCTGAAATCGTTACTGAAAGCGTTGCGCGGATTGCCCGAGTCAATACAAAAATAATTCCCCTCTGCGGCGCAGGGGTAAGCAACAAGGATGACGTAAAAAAGGCACTCGAATTGGGAAGTAAGGGCGTGCTTTTGGCAAGTGCGTTTGTGAATGCAAAAGACCCCAAAAAATTCCTTGAGGAACTGGTGAGCGTATTCTAGAAATACTTTATTTTTTCCTTGCACTTCTTTCCGGCGCTCTTGTAAAATTAGTTGATGATATTGAGGATAAACGAAACGGCAAATCAATTGTCAAATGGCCGCTTGCAGTTGCGTATGGCGCATTGATCGGCTACCTCATTTCACAGGCGTCTTTTTCAGTTATTTTCCTTGCCGCCCTCCTCGCACAGGTTATTGTCGGAAAGGTTGATAAAATCAGCCATATGCTCGGGTTTGGAATTGCCATTATCTCATCATTTTTACTTGGCCTTCCGCCAATTGAGTATGCGCCACTTGCAATTTTTGTTATCGCCGGGGCGCTTGACGAGCTTACGCTTCTTGGTTTTTGGAAATTTTTTACTGAATATCGTTTGTTCCTAAAGATTGCGGCACTCGCCTTTGCCGTTATTGGTAGATTTGATTACTTTATTGCGATTGTGCTGTTTGACGGCGGTTATTTGGTTGCAGAACTGCTTTCGAGTTAGGGCAAATTTTACACCATCTCTCATTCATACCGTAGCGCATCCACCGGCGAAAGATCCGCCGCACGCCGTGCAGGAATAAACCCTGAAATGAGCCCAACTACTGATGAAAACACAATCCCAAATAAAAGTATCTCTAGTTTTATTGCAGCAGGTGCGCCGAAGAACTGCGCAAGGAGCGCTATCGCACTTCCGACAAGCACCCCGCCGATCCCGCCAGCCATGCCAAGGAATACGCTTTCATATATGAATATTTTGAGTATGTCGTCGCGTGTTGCGCCCACTGCCTTGAGCACGCCGATCTCGCGCGTGCGTTCAATGACGCTCGTAAACATGCTGTTCGCAATGCCAACACCGCCGACAAGAAGCGAAATGCCCGCAAGGGCGCCTAAAAATACGGTAAGAAGACCAAGGATGGACCCGACGCGCTCTTGGATGACCTTTGGATTTATGACGCTGAAGTCCTTGTCATCCGTTCGCACCTTGTGCGATGCGGCAATCTCAGTTGTGATGGCGTCGGTAACCTCGTCTATGTCAGAGCCTTCCTTTAACGTAAGTGCGATCGCCCCGATTTCGTTTTCTGCCAAGGAATCGCTGAATAGGTCCTGTGCATCCTCAAACAGTACATATATGCCCGTGTCCGTCTGAGACGTAGGGCCAAAACCGCCGCCTGATTTTTTGAGTATCCCGATAACCCTGAATTTTTTGTCATTGATCGTAAGGAAGCTGTTTACTCCTACCTTGTGGTTGTCAAAGAAATCCTCGGCAACGCTTGCGCCGATTACTGCAACTTTTTGGTCACCAGAAGACAGGAACCGCCCTTCCTCTATTTCAATCGCGGTCGTCTCTTCAAATACCCCCGGTTCAATGCCGCTCACCTGCGCGCTGATATCCTTGTCCTTAAACCCAATGCTCGCCCTGCCGATGAGGAGGCGTGCTATGACGTCTATTTCTGCGATTCGTTCAAGCCGGTCTGCATCTTTTTGGAAGAGTTTGCCTGAGGTTGCAAGCGAACCGGGTCCCCCGCTGAACACTGCCGAAGATGAGGCAGAATCCGAAAGCGGCGTAACAAAGACGGTGTTTGAGCCAAGGCTTCCAAGCTGTTCAGACACCTGCTCGTTAAACCCTTCGCCTATTGCAAGAAGCGATACGACTGCCGCAATGCCGATTACGATCCCAAGGATTGTAAGCCAGGAACGCATCTTGCGTTGATGGAGGCTTTTTGCCGCATACTGTACGGTCTCGATGAATTTCATTTCGGTCACTGCCTTTGTGCCTGTTTCTTGCTTTTACGGTACCACCAGTACCCGACGAGGGCAATTGCAAGAACTGCGATTATGGGAATTATTCCAAGGCCCCCCTGACCTTCCCCCTGACGTATGCTGATTGTGTTTGCTATTGTTTTTTCCACCATTGTGCCGGACTGGTCCTTGTATTTTACCAGCACGGGAATCGCATAGGTACCTGGCTCGACATTTCGTATCTTCACCTTATATTGTACTGTGCTAAAATCATCGCTTTCAAGGCCGCCGATGTATTGTGCCGGCTGCGCATTCAGTATTTCGAAGACATCTGCGTCCGTAAGGGCAACCTCGACATTTTCAATCTTGTATGAGCCGGTGTTCGACACAAGAACCGAAAGCGTGTGCTCCGCACCGATCGCAAGCGGCGCCGGTTTTGCTTCAAGGAATATCGCCACGTCCGCATCGGAGCTTACGACAATCGGTATGCTTGTCTTTTCCTCCTTTTCGACGTCATTTTCAATCCACGTAAGGGTCACATTTATGTTCCGTACTCCTGGCTGGGCCTCGATAAAAACCGGGATCGAAACAACGCGCTCCTCGTTTGCGCCAAGCACGCCCACCTTGATCTCGTTTGCCTCCTTTGTCTGTACTCGTTCATCCTCAAACGTGATCCGGAAATCCTCAAGCGACTTGCCCGTATTCTCCATTCTTAATTCGAGGATGCTGTCCTTTGAGGTAGTAACCGCACTTGCCTGCGTAAACACGACATCCGCGTTTTCCTTTTTTACGGTCACTGCAATTTTTTTCTCCTCTGTTATGGTATCGCCATTCTCGTCTTGGTAGCTAATGCTTAGGATGAGCGCTACTACGCCTGATGGTGCATTTGTTGAATCAATCCCAAGCTCAACAGTCTTGCTTTCGCTTACGTCGCCAACAAACACTTGATCCTGGCCAATAAGTGCAAAATCATCGGTGTTGTTTATTTTTATGGTCATTTTCCGTGCCCTGCCGCCCTTATTGGTAATTGTCATGTGAAGCGTATCCGTGCCGGTAAATGTTTGTGTATCAAATGAGACTGTGATTATCGCTGCATTCGTCACCTTTATTGGCACTGTAAGTACCTGCTTACTTCCATCACGCTGCTGGATTGAAAAAGAAGGAGAAACAATCCCCCCCGATGCATTCTCGGTTATTCTGATCGGTATAACTGCGAGTGCTGTTGAACCTCCTTCGATGGTTCCGATTTGGATTGGGCTTTCAACAAGGAATTGAACGCCTTGTGCGGTCGAATGGTAGATTGAAACATCCTCAACAGACTTGGTAATGGTCGTGATTCCAGTTGGCTGCACATTCTTAAGTGTGATTATGATCGAGCCTGTCTGCCCTGGAATCATTTTTTCCGGCGAAACCTCGTAGGATTCGACAGATAACGGGGCATAGAAGAGCCCAATAAGTACCAGAAATGCTACTAGTATCTTTTTCATGTTTCCACCTCAATAATTTTTCCATCCTTAATATGAATCGTCCTGTCGGTCATCTGTGCAATGTCCGTGTCATGCGTGATGATGATGACTGTTTTTCCCTGCGCGTGGAGCTCCTCGAATATCTCAAGCACCGCCTCACCTGTTTTTGAGTCCAGGTTGCCCGTAGGCTCGTCTGCGAGGAGTATGTCGGGGTTGTTTACGAGGGAACGCGCGATCGCGACCCGCTGGCGCTGCCCGCCGCTTAGCTGGTTTGGGTAGTGCATGGTACGTTCTTTCATGCCGATCCGTTCCAATATGTCATATGCGCTACGTTCCGCCCGTTCCTTATCCGTTTCATAGAGGAGCGCAGGAAGCGCCACATTTTCCAGTACGGTAAGGGTGGGTATAAGGTTGAATGTCTGGAATATAAACCCAATCTTTTTTCCGCGCACGTACGCGCGCTTTTTTTCATCAAGCTTGTTCGTTTCTATTCCGCCAATAAACACCTTGCCCCGGGTCGGTTCGTCGAGAAGCCCCAGGATGTGGAGCATGGTCGACTTGCCGCTGCCGCTTGGGCCAAGTATGCTTGCAAATGCGTTGTCCCCTATTTCCATGTTCACGTCATTAAGTGCGTACAGCTCCTCACCAGTCGTATGGTATATCTTTGAGACGTGCTCAAGCTTAATAATCGGTTTCATGAGATCATCTCTTTTAGGAATTCACGTACGACTCCACGGAACATCTTTTTCCCTTCACCAAGCCTTTTTTTCCCCTTTGCGGTCAGTGCATACACCTTGCGTATGCGTTTCCCCTGTTTTTTCTCCTTTTGGGTGATGAGGCGCTCCTGATGCAGCGAATTGAGGATCGGGTAGCACCTGCTTGGGCTTACGCCACGCATTCCTTCTTTTTGTAGCAGTTTCATCAACTCATAGCCGTGCAATTCCTTTTTATCGATGAGCCAAAGCATAAATAGGTTCATTTTTTGTACTATGTGGGTAGGTACACAATGACTCATTTTCATGATATATCTATTTTTGTATATATTTAAAAATAGATTCCTTATTTGGCTTTTTGCCGCCCCAATCTAAATTTAGGCTTACCTATGCATTTAACCTTAAACGGAGCTTATGGCTACCAGAAAGCTTTTTATTGCTGTTAAGTTTAGTTTTGCATATGGGAGATGTTGATAAATACCTTAGGCGAATCTTAGCAACATATCCTTCAGTTAAATGGAGGAATGCGGAATTAATAACTGATAACGGATTAGATTACGCGGTTGTGATTTTGGATAGAAAAAAAGTTTTTAGGTTTCCAAGAAAAGAAGGGTCTCCGTCAACAAGTCTCTCTACCGAAATGAAGTTATTAGATAAACTCAAACCCCTCGTCAATATAGAAGTTCCAAATTACATATACAAAAACTACTCTTTTGGTGGATATAATTTAATTCATGGAGAAGAATTGGATACGGCAAACCTGCCAAAAGAATTAAAAAGTAAAAGAACCAGCAGTAAAGTTGCAAAATTTCTCACTGCATTACATAATTTCGATATTAACAAAGCAAAACGAATGGGCGTAAAAAGTTCGGAAGATTATGGCGATATAGCAAAAGATTACAGAAAAAAACTAAATTTTATATCTAAGAAACTATCAAAAAAAGAGATAGGATTCATTAAAACTGCACTGAATGAATTAGAAAGCTTTGAATATAATGAAAGATGTTTGATTCATGGCGATCTTTGCGGAGGGCATATTTTAATAAGAAAAAACAAGATTAGCGGAGTTATAGATTTTGGGGATGCGGAAATCGGAGATCCCAGTATGGATTTTGCTATTTTTTGGGATTTTGGGAAAGATTTCATGAAGAATTTATACAATCGATACAAGGGTCCAAAAGATGAAGGGTTATTAAGAAGGGCGGAGTTGAATAATCTCCGATTACATATCTCCAATATTTATTGGGGGATTAAAATAAAGAAGGAAAACTGGTTTTATCCATCTTTAAAAATATTGAAAAAAATAATTAAAAGAGGATTTCACACCCACATGGTCGGATATGTCAAGTCTTCTTATAAACTGCAAAGAATGTGGTAGGGTCCTCTCAGTAGCTTACCCTAGCGTCTTTTCGAGAGCACGTACTGCAAGCAGTCGCGTCGTGTCAATAAATGGAAGTGGCGAGTTTTTCTCATCAATGATGATCGGAATTTCCGTGCATCCAAGAATTATTGCATTACACCCTCGTGCCTTAAGCGCATTAATAATCGTAATTATTTCGTTCGTCCCGTTTTTGGTAATTTTATCTTGGATAATTTCTTCAAAAATAACTCGATTAACGATTTCTCGCTCACCTGCTCGAGGAACAACGTATTTTATTCTGCGAGATTCAAGTGCAATTTTGTATAACCCATGCTCCATTGTAAGCCTTGTTCCAAGTACGCCGACTGTTTTGTATCCTCTTTTCTTGCACTCATCAGCAGTAATCTCGACAATACTTAGAACCGGAATCGGAGATCTCCTTTTAACTTCATCAAAACAGTAATGCATCGTATTTGCTGGTATGATTGCAAACTCTGCACCGCTTTTTGCAAGCGTTTCAACGGAATCCACAAGTATGTCCGCAATGGTTTTCCAGTCCCCTTTGTTCTGTGCTTCAAAAATATGGTGAAACGAGGGGTTATTGAGCGTGATTTCCGGATGCACGTTTTGGCCAAGAATTCTCGATGCTTCTGATACGATCGTCCGGTAACAAAGCGATGCCCCTTCTGCGGTCACTGCGGCGACGCCGATGTGTTTCACTTAGACTCCCCGTTCAGCAAGTTTTGTCCCAAGCGTGCCGATTTCAAGCCCTACCATCGGTTCTCCTAGTCCAACGCTTGCCAAAGCAATCTTTTTTGCATCAGTGAAGTGTGCAACTGCATCCACTATTGCCCGTGCGCGTTTCTCCGGGTCAGCGCTCTTGAATATGCCAGAACCGACAAACACGCCGTCAACCCCCAGTTGCATGCAAAGTGCCGCATCTGCAGGTGTTGCAATGCCGCCTGCTGCAAAATTGACAACAGGTAAACGAGCGAGTTCGGCGGTTTTTTTAATTAAATCGATCGGGACTCGATATTCAACAGCGAGCGATTCGAGTTTTTTTACCTCTTTTTTATCAAGCGCCATCTTTATCTCTTCAATTCCCCTATTAATGGCTCGAATATGTCTGACCGCCTCAACAATGTTCCCAGTGCCCGCCTCACCCTTACTTCGGATCATTGCCGCGCCCTCGTTAATCCTCCGTAATGCCTCACCAATGTTTCGCGCACCGCATACAAAGGGGACGGTAAATTTACTTTTATCGACATGAAACTCATCATCAGCAGGGGTAAGTACCTCGCTCTCATCAATAAAATCAACCTCGAGCGCCTCAAGCACCTGCGCCTCAACAAAATGGCCGATCCTGCATTTTGCCATCACAGGGATGGTGACTGCTTCCTGTATTTCTTTAATCTTAACGGGGTCAGCCATGCGTGCAACACCGCCCGCTGCGCGAATGTCTGCCGGTACGCGCTCAAGTGCCATGACTGCAACTGCACCTGCCTTTTCTGCTATGCGCGCTTGCTCCTTGTTTGTGACGTCCATAATGACGCCGCCTTTGAGCATCTGAGCCAAACCCGTTTTAACAGTACGTGTTCCTTTTTCCATAAAAATCGACCTGTAAAACTAATGGGGGGATGGGTTTTTAGGAATTGGCTTTAATCGTTTCTTTTCATTGCTACTTTCTTGCAATGTGATAAAATGCTAAAACCAGTCATCTAGTTTGCTCTGTCCGCCCTTTTCCCGGTAATATGTCACCATGCGGCCCACGGTGCTTGCCACCCGTTCGGCACTAAAATCGTGTTCGTGTACAAGGATCCGCTCGATCTTTTCAGACGAGACCCGCCCCCATGAAAAGTTTTCAGTGACTTCGGCATACGGCGGGTTCGTAAAGAATTCGAGCACCTCGCCTATGTTTTCTTCAAACTCGTAATTATATTTTGTTTTCACGTACTCCTGCACCCCCGCAAGCGTCTTATGTTCCTTTACGACCTTAAGCGCGGTCTTTGGTCCGACCTTGGGAACCCCGATGTTAAAGTCCGTGCCAATAAGTATGCCCATTATGATAAGCTGTTCCTGGCTTACGCCCAATGCGGTTCGTGTTTCCTCGGCAACGATTTCCTCAGGTTCAATGAGCACAAACTTATCCTGCCGTGCGACGCGCCTTCTTCCGGTAATTGAGATGTTGCGCACAAGGCGCGGCGAACCAAACAATATGGAATCGTAATCCTGCGACGCTGCGGCATATGCGACGCCCCGGCGCACCATGACGCTTGCCTGCGCCTCACCTTCGCTTGGTGCCTGGACATAGGGAATATCCATCGCAACAAGAAGTTCCTTGCATTCCTCTATCATTTCCCCGGTGAGCCGGGAGGTGGCCTGTGCGTGCCTTCGCGCATCCTCAAAGCGCTCCTCCTCGAGCGCCTTGCGCCATTTTTCCTCAGCCTCGAACTTTGTCCGTGCCCGCGCTTCGCGCGTTCTTTTTTTGAACGCAGGTGCAACCCCGTCGAAAACAAACACCGGCCTGATGCCGTTTTCAATAAGGCGCGCAGTACGGTAAAATAAGCCTGATAAATGCGCAGTAATCCTGCCCTTAAAATCCATAAGGGGCGTTCCGTCCTCCTGGCGGATGCTTGCAAGAAACTGGTATATGGTATTGAATGCGTCGATTGCAATGACCTTTCCAGAAAGCGTGTCAAGTGAAATGGTGCGCTTCACTGCCAGGTCGCCAAGGTCAACGCCCATGTGCTCACTTTTTCTTCTGTACGATAAAATCAGAAAGGGTGATGTCGCGCTTGCTCCCAATTTTTTCCTGCGGTGTCGGCCCGCCGATGTCCGCGACTTTTTCAATCAGTTTTATCCCGAGCTCCTTTTCAAGCTTCTTTGCGCTTGCAAGCGTTAATTTCATTTGCCCGCGTTCGACGCCTTCAAGGTAGCTTGCACGTTCGCTCACCCGTTCAGCGACCACTGTAACAGGGAGGCCCAATTTTTCCCGCGCGCTTCGTATTTTTTTTGCATAATCCTCGACAATCTCTTCTTCTTGGAGCGGCGTGCTTATTGTTTGCCGTGCGATTGGTTGGGGCGTGTCATTTTGTAATTGGTACAATATCTTGCCGTGCCCTGCACAGTTTCTGCACGTGGTCATCTTTGCCCCTTCTATCGATACGACATAGCCTGCATTTTCCCTGCCGCAAATATCACATGAAGCCATAATACTACTTTGAAGATACGTATTTTTGACGCTTTCGTTACTGTAGAAGCGCGATTATTCGGTCAGTTGCATTTTCGATTACCTGGAGCTGCGTAAGGTGCCGTGTTTTATTTAACAGGTCTGTTATTGCCTGCCTGAGGTCATCCTCGCTTGCTGCGCGCGCCATGACGTTTGCCTGCGAAAACTCGTCAAAGAATCGGTATTTCGGATCCATGCCCGGAAGGTACATGCAAACCTGCCTTCCTGCAATGCGCGCCGTAATAAGGGGCGTGTTCCATGTTCCGACTACAAGATCCGCTGCAAAGAGCAGTTCCTCAAGCGAATACGCATTTGCCGCATCAGTTCTATCCATTCCCGGATTATGAATGACTTTGCTGATGTCCGGCGTTTCGATTGCGAACGCCTCAGCTGCATCTTGGTGGCGAACCGGGTGGGGGCGAACAACAACATTGAATTTAGCTTTCCCCTGTTTCGCCAGTTCATTCACGACACTCAAAAATGACTGGAGCACGCTTTTCTCGGTAAACCCAAGGTCTGGAAATGGAGCCATTGAGTCGCTTATAAATACGATAAGTTTGCCCTTTGGGAAAAATGATTCAAATACCGGCTTTTTAAGGAGCGTTTCCCTTGTCTTTTTACCCATTGCATCAAATTGCGCCCTTACCTCTGCAAAATAGGGGCTTCCGGTAACTTCAATCTGTGCAAGCCTTCCGATGCCGCCGCGTACGAGTTCGCCTTTTGCAATGTCGTCCATCACTGCGATGACCTGCGGCACGCGGTAATTTGGCCCGCCTTTTCCCTGTCGTATCTTTGGCCCCACATTTGCCCGCACCTCAAGGTCGACAAACCGCTCAATATAATTCCCCCAGGAGTCGAGCACTGCGATCGTGGGTATGTTTTGGTTTTTTCCAGCAGCCCAGAACCTCTGTTCAAGCGTCATCCGACCCGTTTGTTCCTGTAACGGGTTGGCGCTCGTCAATATAGATGTTGGCATAAAGCGTCTAATCGTTGAGCGTAGGTCTTCATGGAGCGGCAGCCTTTGAAATTCCTTATCCGGTTCAATGCCCGAAGCGCGGAACCCGGCGCTTCCTGCCTTGTAAGATACCGCCTGTACTTGAACGCCTTTACTGCGTAATTGTTTGATTACCGGTGCAAGTGCCTGGGCGCCACCGCCCAATGACGCTACGGCGAGGATCTTCATGCATATAGTATGTCTCATTCATTTTATAAGGTGTTAGATAATGGTTATTGTAATCGCATGATGCAGTCCTTTGTACAAACCAACAAAATACTGCCAATTGTGTGACGCCTCTTTAAAAATATTCTCCTGTTACAATATATCCAGAAGCAAGTAAATAACGTGGGGTGAATGAAATGACAAAAGGTGGATTACTTTTGGACAAGCGCGGGTGGTATGAAATCCGGTAATGGATCAGTCGTAGTGGGTAAGTCCAAAGAACTAGAAGTAGCTAATTCTCAGGTTGATAAGAAATTTAAGCCGGCTTCCTATGGCCGTGTTGGGCGTCCAAATTCTCTAAGCGAGGAAAAGCTTGTTGAACTGCTTGAGGTGTATTATTCAAAACCGTACAGCCTTCGCCAGCTTGCAGACATGTTTGGCGTGTCACGGATGACGGTATGGCGGGCAGTGCAGATGGCAGCGCTTTTGATGTGATGCTAGGGATATTGGGGCCGCCCTGTACGCCGTTAAAAGAAGTGGCTTCGGTATACTACTTCGGCGCCTGCTGAAAAACGACTATCCCGGTAATGGCGATATTTTTTGTGCCATGCGTGCTATTGCCTCGCCGGTACTTCCTACGACCAGTGCCTTTAATTCCGCAACGCTTCTGCATCTTTGTGTTATTGCGCTTATCAATTCATCACTCACAATAGTGTGTCCGTTTGGTATGCCCCCTTCTTCTGAAAATATGCCGACCAGCTCCGGTATGTCATCAATTCGCTGCACTAAGGGGGGAACCGTACTGATGGGCAGCAACTCACCTAGCTTAAGTCTTTTAAGGGCAGATTCAGCTTCGGTTAACGTAATTGATGTTATGCCAACAATCCGCACAGGTTCTATTCCTTTTAAATATTTCAAAATAATGCGGCGTTCTGTCCGTGTTAGCCGAGGGGCACCTCTGCCAAATTGTTGATATACACGCTGCCTTAAGTATGCCTTGATTATCTTTGCAGCCTCTAAAGGGACGCGCTCAATATTTTCTAAAAGTAGAACTCCGTTGCTTGCTTCATGGAATCTTTGTGATAATTCATCATTTGTCATTTCTTTCTTTTCGCAATCAATGTGGACAAACGGCACTCCTTCAGGCAATCCCTCATAAAACAGACTGACGAGCATTTTTTTGCCCGATCCGTGCGGCCCACGTAATACAAATGCGCGATTTTCTTCCGTCCCGCGTTCGATGTCCAGGATCACTTCCTTCATTTTTTTACTGTTAGCTACGATAATTCGGCCGTCTCTGAGTCGTCTTTGCATAAATCCACAATAATTTACTAAAAAAAACAATTTTTAAACAGAAGAGGCATGAGTCGTTTCCGCCGGTTTCTCCCCATTCTCCTTATGCACAACAGCAAAGCTCGCAACCTTTTCCTGTTCGTTCAATTTGATGACCCGAACTCCTTGCGTGTTTCTGCCTATTACTGAAATGTCGCTTACCGGCATCCGTATTGCCTGGCCCCCGGTAGTCATGAGGATAACCTCATCATCGTCGCTTACGCACCGTGTTGCGACAATGGCGCCATTTCTCCCTTCGGTTTTCATGTTGATGATGCCGCTTCCGCCCCGGCCTTGGATCCGGTATTCATCAATATGGGTTCGTTTCCCATACCCGTTTTCAGTGATCGTAAGCACGGTCTGCTTGTTGCAGATTGCAAGGCTCACCACATAATCAGTAGGGTCCATCCGTATCCCAATCACCCCTTGCCCAGTCCTGCCTATTTCACGCGCATCCTCTTCGTGGAATCGGATCGATTGCCCGTTTCTGGTTGCAATGAGGATCGTCTCCTTGCCGTTTGTCTTGCGGACATCGACAAGTCCGTCCCCTTCCTTAAGCGTAATTGCAATGATGCCTGTCTTTCGGGGGTTATTGAAGTTTGCAAGGCTGGTCCGCTTGATGGTGCCGTTCTTGGTCATCATGACAAGGTACTCGTCCTCGTTGAATGCCGCCACGCTGACCCATGAGCTGATTTTTTCATCCTTTAGCTCAAGAAGGTTTACGATTGTCTTGCCCGTCGCATACCTGCCTGCTTCTGGCACGCGGTATGCCTTAAGCCAGAACGCGCGCCCCTTGTCGGTGAAAAAGAGGATGTAATTGTGGTTTTTGGTAACAATAAGGTCATTTACCACGTCTTCCTCCTTTGTCTCAGTGCCGATCACGCCCTTGCCGCCCCGGCGTTGCGAGCGGTATTCGTCGGTCCTGATCCGCTTGATATAACCGCGTTGCGTAATGACCACCACCACCTCGTCGTTTGGTATCAGTTCCTCAATGGTGATGTCTTCGCCACCTTCTGAAATGGCAGTTCGCCTGCCGTCCCCGTACCGCGCCTTAATTTCAGTAAGTTCTTCCTTTATGATCGCAAGTATCTTCAGTACGTCTGAAAGCACGTCCTTAAGCCAGGTAATCTGCTTTTGGAGTTCGCCGTGCTCGTCCTGGATCTTCTTTTGTTCAAGTGATATAAGCCGCTGGAGCTTCATGTCAAGGATTGCCTGCGCCTGTTTTTCACTAAGGGAGTACGAATTCATGAGCCCTCCCTTGGCCTCTTCAACGTCCTTGCTTGCCTTAAGGAATGCAATAATCGGTTCTATCTGTTCAAGTGCCTTAAGGAGCCCCTCGAGTATGTGCGCACGCTCCTCTGCGATACGAAGCTCGTATGTACAGCGCCTCTGCACAATCTCCTTTCTAAAATCTATGAACTGGCTTATGAGCTGGTGGAGCCCAAGTATTTTGGGTTCATTATTTACAAGTACGAGGTTGATAATCCCAAACGTGCTTTCAAGCGGCGTATGCGCATACATCTGGTTGAGCACTACCGCGGGCGTCGCGTCCCGTGAGAGGTCGATTACGACGTTGATCCCTTCGCGGTCGCTTCGGTCATGTACGCCCTTTATGCCGACAATTCGCTTGTCGCGTGCCGCATTTGCGATCGCCTCGATGATGGAAGTTTTTGTTACCTGGTAGGGTATTTCACGGATTACAATTACGTGTTTTGTTTCGTCAATTTCGCATCTGCCCCGCATCTTAATAATGCCCCGTCCCGTCTTGTATGCTGAGTAAATCCCTGCCTTTCCGACTATTTCGCCGCCGGTCGGGAAGTCCGGGCCAGTGACGATTTGAAGGAGCTGTTCTTCGTTTGCGCCGTCGATCACTGCGATTGCGCCGTCCACTATCTCAGTGAGATTATGGGGCGGGATATTTGTTGCCATGCCGACCGCTATGCCTGCGCTTCCGTTGATAAGCAGGTTTGGGACCTTGCTTGGGAGCACGGTCGGTTCCTTGAGCGTGCCGTCAAAGTTCGGGACAAAGTCAACGGTTTCCTTGTCAAGGTCATTAAGCATCTCTTCTGTGAGGTGTGCCATCCTCACTTCCGTATACCTCATTGCTGCCGGGCTATCTCCGTCTATCGAACCAAAATTTCCTTGACCATCTACAAGCATATAACGTAATGAAAACGATTGTGCCATTCTCGCAAGAGAGTCATACACAGCCTGATCGCCGTGTGGGTGGAACTTACCAAGGCAATTATGCGAAATCATCCCGTTAGCGATAAATTCGTGTGATTCTTCAACTTGTATGTCATATGTTTTTTCTGCTGGTCTGTTCTCTATTTTTTCAACTCTTAAGAAGTAAATTTCATTTTTAATGACCTGATTAACAAATGGTGCAAAAGCCGATTCTATTCTATTTAGTTTTTCTTGTATCCCCCACTCAACGAGCTGTGTTCTGCCAAGGTATTTTTCTTTTAAATCCTTAGCGTATCTAATTTTCGTCCCGTTTGAGTACTTTATCCCCATCCTGAATTTTTGGCCTGCCTTGTCGCTGTACCAGCCTGCTCCCACATGGTTCTTACTTAATTCCTCAAACAGTATGTTCCCGGCGTGCGGGATTTCATCAAACAAAGACGTTTTAATGATGTGGTTTGTAAAGTCACTTCGGCTATTTTTTCTTTCATCTGACAGCAATAGTTGTTGCAGCAATACCTGAGCAAATCTTCCTCCAATTTCCAAGCTATGGAACGGATAATTGCCTTTAACAAGTTGCCCATTGACAGAACTCTTTTTTTCACTGTAATCAGTATACTTTTTACCAAAAATACCTAAATGTTGTAGTACTATTTGGAGTTGATCGATAAGTTTTTCTGATACGCTCCCATAATGGATGACATTCCTTTCCTTATGTATGCTGCCATCGCCATCGATAAGCCCGCTTATAAAAGAAAAGATAACTGATTTTGGCGATCTGAATATCTGCGGAGGTATTATTTTTGTAAACGCAACGGCATTTTGAAGGCTAAAAGCAGAAACTAAAAAATCATTTATCTCGACCCTATTTACTCGTACTGTAAACATTCTATTAATAAGAATTTGACCCGATGCAGTCTCTATTTCATATTCTCTCTCTTCTATTGTCGGTTCGTATTGAAATTCATTTTGCAATATCGCTGCAAGTCTTTGTGCCACTTCATACGAGTTGGTACTTACTGCACACCTAAACCCCTTTCCATGGTTATATCCTTTTTCTATCCAGCCGTCCGAAAGTAATTGGCCTAATAAGTAACCAATGTTCTGATTTAGGTGAATTTTCCTCCCGTATAATTCTCCCATGTACACTTCTTTTTCAATAACTGGATAAATTGCCCGGCTTACAATATAGTCCCCAACCGTGATATCTTTTGCCTCTTTCCATTCAAATTCAAGGTTTTTGTTTAGTATTTTCAATTTCTGCGATTGCGTCACTGTATTCGACGTCCCATTTTTAAGTGTTATTTTAAGAAGTTCCCGCTCCGGCATTTCATATAACTCAGTAACCTTATTTTCCCCATTTTTAGTAAAAACGACATCACCACATTCTATTTCTTGTATTGGGATGAGCCCGCGTTTTGTTGCCACGAGCGTGTCTTTTACAAAGCATTCACCGACGATACGGGCACTCTTTTTATACGCCTTATTATAATGGTTGCCGAGTTCCTTCATTGAGTATAAAATCCGTCGATGTACCGGCTTTAATCCGTCCCGAAGGTCTGGTATTGCGCGGCCCACAATGACGCTCATTGCATAATCCAAGTAGCTTTCCTTAAGGTCCTTTTCAATGGGCTGCTCAATAATCGTCTCAGTCATAAACGCCACTAATCCATATTAGAAAATAGTATAAAAACAATTGTGAAAAAGGCCTTTAAAGCGTATCGGATGTGCGATTATCAGAGGTCTTCTGGTTTTGGAAATGAAGTCACGTTTGCAAGAAATGTCTTGACCCCGTCTTGCGCTTTTGCCGTTTCATACACATCCCTTATGAATCGGCCTATTTCTTCATTTGTTGGCGCATTACCTTCTTTTGAATATTTGGTGAATCCGCCTTTTTCGTCCCACGTCATCCGGTAGCCGTCATACTCAACCCCGATGCCATGCGGCATATTACTGCCGTTGTTTGTACTAAAAACATTTATCCAAGGGACATATCTCCTATCAAAGAGCACTCCCGCTTTTTCAAGCTGCGGTTTTCTTGGCCTTGTCGGATGAATTGGTGTGGCTAGCACTTGTGTTACGTGTGTCATACTTGACCTTTTGATGCGGAATTTTTATATTTTTTTGGATTGTATCCCTAGTTACATGTGATGCTATGAATATTTTGTACCTCTACGACCTCAAGGCAAAAAACAAGCGCGACTTTAACCGGGTTAAGCGCCGATTCTACTATCATTTGAAAAAGCTCGCGCTTAAGAAAAGTGATTTTCTTACAAAATCAGTCATCCTTGTTCCGCGGTCGCGCGAGAGAACGCTTGACTCATTTTTCAAACAGTTTTCAAAGGAAGTCGAGGTGTACAAGGTACATTGTGAAAGCGTTGAGGAACTATGAAGGCGCTTCATCCAGGAACCGTTCACCCGTCCTTTCTTCTATTCCCTGCCAAAAGCGTATGAGTGCATCACGCTCCTTTCCACAGAGTTTTCGCGTAGGCGGTTGTGGGTTCATAAGGCATACCCTCTCATCGCCGTAGTCGCTTATTGCTCTTGTTTCATGGTGCTCGTTAAACCCAAGTAAATGAGCCGCCTCATGCTTTGCAATGCGGTATATAAGCGGTTTGTTTTCTTTTCTTTTTCCAGGTAACGACATTACCAGTATCCCCTTCGTGTATTCGCTGCTGCCCCAATTGTGTGGTTCTGTAAAATGCCGGCACGTAATAAAAACAACCCCATATTGTTCACTATCCGCGGCTCTTTTTGTAACAAGCAGGTCGCCAAGTGCATGGTAGTCAAGTCCGCCGTGCCCTGACGCCTCCATTGCCATGCGTGCCATCCCACTGTCATTTCCGTAATAGTGCGCAGCAGGATCTATTATGAATGTACGAAGCCCGATTTCCTCAAGCATTTCATTTATCCCGTTTACGGCCGCATACAAAACGCGTTCATCAACGTGCGGGCACTTAAAAACCCTGAGTTCCTTTCCATGGATCCATGCCCCGCCTTCGTATTCTTTTCCGCCCGCAGAGATCATGATTTTCCTTTTCCCTTCATCGAACCAGTGGCGTTGCCATTCTTCTTTTGAGCGCGGGAACCGTGCGCGTGTGCGGTCGTTTGGAGGTGCACTCCCAATGAGCTTGACCATATTATCACTTAAATCTATATTTAATAACTATTATAAATGGGACAGTTGTACATTTAAAACCTTCTTTACAATGTAATTACGACGATAAATTTTCGCATCATAGTTGATTATATGGCTGACCAGAGTAGTGAATATACTGCAAAAGACATCCAGGTTCTTGAAGGATTGGAAGGCGTGCGTAAACGCCCGGCAATGTATATCGGTGACATCGGCAAAAGAGGGCTTCATCATTTAGTGTATGAAATTTCTGACAATTCGGTGGACGAGGCACTCGCCGGACACTGCAAGAATATCGAGATTACGCTTCATGCCGACGGCTCTGTTTTGGTAAAGGATGATGGGCGCGGGATCCCAATAGACATCCACCCTAAAACCGGCAAGAGCGCGCTTGAGGTTGTAAGCGGAAGCCTACACGCCGGCGGCAAGTTTGAAAAGAAGGCGTACAAGGTAAGCGGCGGTTTGCACGGCGTCGGTATGAGCGTGGTGAACGCATTAAGCCACTGGATGCACATTGAGGTGCACCGCGACGGCAAGATCCACACGCTTCACTACGACCATGGAAAAACACAGGAAGGCGTACGCGTTACCGGGGAGACTGCGTACCGCGGGACGATTGTCCGCTTTAAGCCCGACGCAACCATTTTCCAGACTGTCGAGTTTGATTTTGAGTACCTGAAAGAACGGTTTATGGAGCTTGCGTTCCTTAACAAGGGGCTGCGTATCACGTTGTCTGACGAGCGTACGCAAAAAAGCGAGGAATTTTACTATGAGGGTGGCATTGTCCAGTTTGTCGAATACCTCAACAAGGCACGGCCCCGTCTTCACCCGCCATTTTATATAAACAAGTCAATCGACTCACTTGAGATCGAATTTGCGCTCCAGTATACGGAAAGTTTCAACGACATGCTGTATTCATTTGTAAATGACATTAAGACCGTTGAGGGCGGCACCCACGTTATTGGGTTTAAGACCGCGCTTACGCGTGCAGTAAATGAGTATGCAAAGGGAAACAAGCTCGTAAAGGACGACCATAAGATTGTTGGTGATGATGCCCTCGAAGGCATAACTGCAGTCATCAGCATCAAGATCCCCGAGCCCCAGTTTGAGGGGCAGACCAAGACAAAGCTTGGAAACAACGAGGTTAAGGGGGTTGTCGACAGCATCGTCTATGAGGCGCTTCAAACGTACCTTGAGGAAAACCCCGATTCTGCAAAGAAGATCGCAGCAAAAATAGTCCAGAGTATGGAGGCACGCGAGGCTGCACAAAAGGCGCGCGACCTGATCAGGCGAAAGAACGTCTTTGAGTCAAGCATCCTGCCCGGAAAACTTGCTGACTGTGAGGAGGAAGACCCGACAAAGGCGGAGTTGTTTTTGGTGGAAGGGGACAGCGCCGGTGGATGTTTTTCGGGCGACACAAAAGTAGCGCTTGCTGACGGAAGAAATGTAACTTTTAAAGACCTCATAGAAGAAGATGCAATGGGAAAACGCAATTTTTGCTATACTATTAAGAAAGACGGATCAATCGGTATAGAAGAAATCAAGCATCCTCGCATTACTAAAAGAAATGTTGAAGTTATTACAGTTATTTTGGATACTGGTGAAAAAATAGAATGCACTCCGGATCATTTGTTTATGCTTCGTGACGGCACCTATCGTAAGGCGCGAGATTTAAAACCATCGGATTCACTTATGCCATTGCAACGAAAGCTTTCTGAATTAGGCAATTCAATAACTATTGAAGGTTATGAAATGGTATACGATCATAAATCTCTTCGCTGGATTTTTACCCATCTTTTAGCAGATAACTGGAATATGGAAAACGCAGTATATCCTGCATTGCCAAATGCACATCGTCATCACATCGACTTTAACAAGTTGAATAATAACCCAACGAACATAAGGCGATTAAGTCCCGAAGAACATTTAGCATATCATCGCGGACTTCTTGAGAAAACACTTCACACTCCTGAAATTAAAGAAAAATGCAGGAAACTAAAACAGACAAAAGAATTTAGGGAAATGATGAGTAAGAGAATGAAAGAGCCTTCAACAAGAAATATTCTTAGTAAAAATGCAAGGAAGCAGTGGGAAGATCAAGCATATAAGGAATACATGATAAAGAAATTCATTGATTTTTACTATGGCAATAAAGAATACCGTGAAAAATCTCTAAAAATTCTTGCTGAAAGTCAACGTACTTATTGGTCAAGCGAAGAAAATGTTAAAAAACAATCTGAACGGATACAAAAATTCTTTAGCGAACACCCTGAGAGAAAACAAGTTTTATCAGTTGCCGCAAAAGAACAATGGCAGAACGAACAGCTACTTCTTTGGAGAAGTGAAAGAACTAAAGAACAGTGGACCCCTGAATTTAGAAAAAAGCGAATGAAAGCTTACAATAAGGCGTACTATGACGCAACAATACGAGCTTTACGAGACATCTACGATAAAACAAATATGATAGATATTGATGAATATAATCAGTTAAGGAAAAAAACTAAGAACAAAAATTTACTCCTTTTCGAGACATTTGCCAAACGATTTTTTGACAACGATACTGATAGTGCTAAACAGGCAGTTATGAATTATAATCACAAGGTCTTTGCTGTTATTAATTTACATAAACAAATGGACGTATACGATATCGAAGTGCCTAATACACATAATTTTGCGCTTGCGAATGGCGTTTTTGTCCACAATAGTTCGAAGATGGCACGCGACCGCCGATTCCAGGCAATACTCCCCCTCCGCGGCAAGATCCTCAATGTCGAAAAGGCCCCCATACACAAGACCCTCGCAAGCGAGGGCATAAAGAACGTCGTGCTTGCGATCGGTGCCGGATTCAAAGATGAATTTGACTTAAACAAGACGCGCTACCATAAAATTATCATCACGTGCGATGCTGATGTTGACGGTGCGCACATTAGGACTCTTTTACTTACGCTTTTTTACCGTTACTTCAAGCCCGTTGTCGAAAAGGGTTATATTTATGTTGCACAGCCCCCGCTGTATCGGGTCAAGAAAGGAAAGAACGAGCGCTACGTCTATAACGAAACTGAACTTGATGCAGCACTCAAAGAATTTGGCGAGGGGTGTGAAATCCAACGCTACAAGGGTTTGGGTGAAATGAACCCTGACCAATTGTGGCATACTACGATGGATCCCGCAACTCGTACGCTTAAGAAAGTGACTATCGAGGATGCGATGAAGGCTGATGAGCTGTTTAGCATTTTGATGGGCGAAGAAGTCGAGCCACGGCGTGAATTTATCGAAAGCTATGCAAAGGAAGTAAAGAATCTGGATATCTGATTGTTGGTTGGTATGTTTGCCTTTAAGCGTCTTCCATGGCCGCCAGTGTATGATAGAAAAAGCGACCGTCTCGTCGGGTTTTACCCGCACCACGTCAAGGATGTACGCGACCTTGAAAAATTTTCCCAAGCCGTTGCACGTATTCGCAGTGAAACAGCCGCGAGCCGTATTTCCATTCGGGGGGTGTTTGACGGATCACGTATCGGAGCTCTCGGAAGTGGCATGGAGCAGGAAGCGGTTATCCCACTTGACTCCGCCTTTTTTGGTTCTGACCTTCTTTACCTTGCATGGGTGCACGATTCGCGCAAAAATAAGGTCAATTACGCCCCGCCGGATTACCAACCAAAGATTTTTGACTCATCTACTTACATGGCGTATCAAATTTGCCGGCACACTTCTATAAATATGTATGAAGCCGCAGAACTTGCACTTTTCTTTAGGCAGAAATTTGCCGATTACCCTACCGTAATGTCCGCTGACGCAATTGCCGCAATGCCTGAAGACCACCTCGTATTTACTGCCCGTGATGCGCATGGCCGGCTCGTCGGCGTGTTCATGGCAGACGCCCTTAGCGCCCGTGTTGGCGAACACGAACTTTGTTTTTTTGAGTTCAACCACGTCGTCATCAGTTCCGCCCGTTATGCAGCCCTTATTATACTCATGGCACGAGAGCTTATTGAGGCAACGAATCCCTACAAAAACGCAATCATCTTCGCCGAAACGCGGGAAGACAGCCCGCTTCTTAATGCCGCGTGCGATTATCTTGGGATGTCATATGCCGGCACGCTCAATGCAAGTTTCCGCCTTTGTGATGCAGTCTTCGGCTCATCTTTCCCTACCTATAAGAACGCGCGCGTCTTGGTTTTTTAGGGCGAGCTTTTTAAGCATGCGTTGGGTTGAATTAGTATGAAACTCGCACTTGTACAGATGGAAATTACCCAGCAGAATCCTCATGAGAATTTCAGGAAGATCGCCTCATTTACAAAGCGCGCAAAGAAACAAAACGCAGACGTAATCATTTTTCCGGAATGCTGCGTTACCGGAAGCGTGCGCGGCAGGCCCGACCTCATCGATCGGTCATACTCATACCGGGATTTTTTCCAAAACCTCGCGCGTGAAAATAAAATCGATATCGTTACGGGCTCGTTTGTCGAGCAGGTCGGAAAGAGGAAATTCAATACGTGCTACTATGTCGACCGGACGGGCAGGGTCCTTGGGAGGTACCGGAAAATAAACCTATGGCTCTCCGAACGCCCCCACCTAAATGCGGGAACAAAGACGGTCGTATTCAAGACGCGCTTTGGCAAGGCAGGCATCGCCATCTGCTGGGACCTTATCAACCCTGGGATCTTCAGGGACATGGCGCGCAAGGGTGCCGATATCGTCTTTTGCCCAAGTTTTTGGAGCTCGTGCGGCATCAGTAATTTCCGCATCGAAAAGGACAACATCAATATCCTATGCGCTGCGCGTTCCGTTGAAAACGCACTTGCCTTAGTGTATGTGAATGCAGCAGGGAACATAGCACATGACGATGAGCTTATCGGGCACTCGCAGGTCACGGTCCCTATCAGGCATGCGGTCAGCAGGCTTGCGCATAATAAGGAGGCGCTCCTATTTGCAACGCTTGACCTCTCCATACTTCGCCGCGCAAACGGCGTATATAAATTGCGAAACGATATCCAAAGCAGGTCCATATTTTAACTCCTAAAAACCATATTTAGAAACATTTATATTTTTCACATGCGATAACCTCCCATGCGAAAACTGCAATCCCTCCTGCGGGTTCCCTATAAAGGAAAGCCTGTTTCCAATCAAAACATTTTCTTTGCCCAGTTCCTTGTCCATACCGCGTATGACGAGACCACGTTTGCAAGGGAAACTGCAAATGCCGTTCTTATCCAGGCCGAGCAAAAGGGTATTGACCTTAGGTATGTGCCAAACGGCGAGGCGTTCGTTACCCGCATTGATTGTTGCGAGCGCGTCATGGAATTTGGGGGTGATGTGGCGGGATATCTGGAGCTGCCCGACGAAGATGCACGCACGTTTCACGTATCCTTTAGGAATGCAAACAAAATGGACGACAAGGCCGTTACAGGCCCCACCCATTTTTCACCAACCTACGTGCTTACTTTTTCAGTCGTTGCACAAAATCCGGGAGAGCTGGGGGATGCCGGTTTTCTAACCCAATTTGCAAATCACCTGTGGTCTGGCATTGTTGAGCCCGATATGGGGCGCGGCAGGCCGGGAGACCCACACATAAAAATCGCAATCATCCACGGGAACGAACTGCGCTACTCGGTTGTTTTAGGCCAGGGGGCAGAATTTTAAATTCTATTTGCGATCCATTCACATGCGCGCCCAGACCAGTTTTGAAGTGCTTATTATTCTTGCCGCATTATTTGTCCTTATCTTTGCGGTCATCATTGCATCGCAAGAGCAGCTTGGTGGCATCACCGCCTCCCATAGCATCAATCAGGGGCGCTCCACAACCGATTCGCTTGGGACTGCGATACATGAGGTCTACTCTCAGGGGGAAGGCGCACGAAAACGCGTATTTCTTGCAATCCCAAGCGGCTATGACGCATCGCGCTCATCAGTAGGCAACAAGTCAGTATCCCTCCATGTGCTTGGCTCCGACATGGTGCGTACCTTTGATTTTGACGTTGTCGGCCAGCTGCCACAAACAAGCGGGTCACATTGGGTATGGGTCATCAGCGAATCAGACCAGGTGCGCATTGCCACTTCGCTTATTACCTTAAGCAAGCAGGCACTCTCAGTTGTCATGCTTCAGAATCTCACTGCAAACGACAGCTTTTCCATCCAGAATGTCCACACGGGGCAGGTAAACGTGACCATCACGCCGTCGTGGAACAACAGTGCAACAAGCATGTCCCTTTCGCAGGGCAGCGCCGTCCTTTCAGTCGGTGGGGCTACCAGCATAACTGCTGATTTTGCCGCAAACCAGAATGCGTCCGGCTTTTACACAGGCTCCATCATCATCACCGCCACGGACGGTTCAACAATTGAGAACCTGACCCTCCCCGTAACGGTGCAGGTCGTTGTGATAACATCCACAAGCGCACCGCCGCTTTATATCATCCCGGCAGTCTGGAACGAAACCATCGCAGCAGGCGACAATACGTCCGCCGTTTTTGACGTGTGCACCAATCCGCAGACGTCTGTTACCGGCGTTACGTTCTTGGCAACAAGCGGCGATGCAGGGGATTGGGTCGGCAGCCTCACTGCGCTTGGCGCGATCCCGCCTGATACCTGTGCACTTAAGACGTTTACCCTTTTTGTGCCGAACACAACGCTTGGCGGAAATTATACGGGAATCATCACCGGTACTGCGGTCAATATCCCAAGCGCTTCAGATAGTGTTGGGCTTACTATTCAGGTGATCGGGTCAGTAAATGATTCGGCAGGCCCGGTTGCGGGCAACATCTCAAAGATACCAAAGCGCGTTTTTCTTGAGGAGCCGATTTGGATTACTGCCACATGCAGCGACCTTGGACGTGGCGATAACAACATACAAAATGCCATCCTTCAGGTCAACAACGCGAGTACCTACAACATGAATCCCATTGACGGTGCATTCGACCAGCCCCTTGAAAACGTCAGCTATCAGATAAGTACGGTTATTCCCTTTGGTAAGCACAATGTTACGATGTGGTGCATCGACAACCAGAACAATACGGGGCCAGCCGCAAATTATTCATTTGTCGTCATGAAGGAGACGCTTTTTGTAACGCGGCTTAGTAACCTTGGGACTTCCGAGGCAAACTGGCACAACTGGTGGCCCAATTATATTTCGTTTGAGGGCTTTAAGGGTACAAAAACCAATGTCCAGCGTTCAGATTTTCTAAATAATGCGGTAAATAACCCAAATTATAATGAAAGCTACTATGGTATCGTGCTTATTGCCGACGATGGGATTACGAGCGGTTCCCAGGGGTCTGCACTTATAACTCGATTAAATACGTATATGGCAAACGGCGGCGTTGTCGTCTTCCTCGATGAGGCGCTTGACGACCCGCTTGACGATTTCGGGTTTGCCAACGGCGGAAACGACGACAGCCTCACCACCATTGCAACCACGAACAACACGCACTACCTTACCACCGGTTATTCTGCGCCATCCAGCATTATCATTTATAGTGGCAGCGCGCATGATGTCAATTATGCGACAAGCTACTCCGGCTCGACCCTTATGACCACCACGCTTGCCCAGACTACGCGGGCGGTTCTTGGCGTAGGATCAAGCCATGTCATATGGGGCCCCTCTGAACCGGGGTCATTTAATGGCAACGGGCACAATGTCTCGATACGGGTCATTGATTACGCACTCCTTACAAGTACGATGGGTGAAAGCTGATGAAAGCGCAAATAAGCACTGAATTTCTTTTGATACTCGGGGTTCTTTTTATCCTCCTTACCGTATTCATTATTACGTCCCAGGAGGAGCTCACTGACGTTACCACGTCACATATTGAACAGAAGGGGCAGACAAGTGCCGATGCACTGAGTGCTGCGGCAAAGGAAGTTTATTCCCAGGGCTTTGGCTCGCGAAAGCGCGTATATGTCGATATCCCTTCAGCATATGATCCGACACGTTCAGGTACTCTTAACCGTACGCTTATCCTCCATGTACTTGGCTCCGACATGGTGCGCACCTTTGATTTTGACATTGTCGGCCAGCTGCCCAATTCGCCCGGCCCGCAATGGGTCTGGGTGACAAACGAAGGGTCACACGTCCGTATAGGCCTTTCGCTCCTTTCCCTTGACCGGCAGTCCGTGTATGTAATTATGGGCCAGAATACGACTGCAAACGACACGCTCTTTATACAAAATGTCCACACGGGGCAGGTAAACGTGACCATCACGCCGTCGTGGACAAGTGCACATGTGAACATTTCACTTTCAAGCACGCAGGTAAGCCTTTCTTCAAACCAGACGTTTCCGCTTCTTATTAATTTTCCCTCCCTTGCAAGCGCAATTGGGACGTATAGTGGCAGCCTGGCCCTCACCGCCTCAAGCGGAAACGCCACTGAGGTAATCTACGTGCCTGTTATTGTTGAAGTGACTGCCACACTAAGCACCGTGCCACCCCTTTGGATCATCCCGAACGTGTGGAACAGCTCACTTCTTCCTTCCCAAAACGTATCCAAATCATTCATTGTCTGTACAAACTCGGCAACATCGGTCACAGACGTTTCCTTTAACGCGTCAGGCACCGCCGGTGCATGGGTCACTGGCCTTGAGGCACTTCCTGCGATGGGGCCTGACACCTGCCTTACGAAAATATTTAACATGTCAATCGCAAATGCGACAAATGCAGGAAACTACACCGGCTTTATCACCGCGCAGGGCGGAGGCGTGCCAAGCGCGACCGATTCGGTCGCACTTTTCATAGAGGTCGGCTCAAACCCAAGCGACATTGTCGGTCCGCTTGCAACGAATTTTGGCAGGTCCCCCTCACGCGTGTTTTTCGGTTCTGCGCTTACGGTTAGTGCGGTATGTGACGATACTAATCGGGGGAACAATACGATAAGCCGTGGTGAGATAAGGGTCGGTAATACCGGTTCCTGGTCAACCCTTACGGCAGTTGACGGCTCCTATGATTCCATTATGGAGAATGTAAGCCACACATTTACCCCTACACAGCCCGGCTTTCAGAACGTGACATTCCGGTGCACTGATTCGCTTAATAATGTCGGTCCGGAGGCAAACTATACATTTACGGTCATGAAAGAAATCGTTCTTATTACTAAGGACCAAGGATCTGCGCAGGGTGAACAAAACTGGGACGAATGGCTTACGATCCACAGTTCCGCGCTTGGCTACTCGTGGAGCTTTGACCGGGTTCACCGTAAGGACATTACGGACGGTGTTGTTGACATAAATGGGTATGCGGTTGCCCTCCTTGCGGAGGCCGTAACATCAGGAAGCACTGGCAATTCGCTTGTCACGCTCCTTAATACCTATCGAACTAATGGAGGGTATGTGGTCATTGTCGACAAGGCGGTACGCGACACAAGTGCTGATTTTGGTATCGGCTCAAACCCGCAGCAGGTCACCCAAAATGTTGTCACCATTTCGGGTAATTCCCACTATATTACAAGCTCTTTTTCCAACAATGCGTCACCACGCATCTATCATTCTTCAAGCGCCATTTATTATTTTGATACGGGGACAAGTTCGCTTGTCCGGCCGTCGGTTTCTTCACCAATAGACCATGCCGTGCTTATCGATACAAACCGGATCATCGCATGGGGGGTGACGCGTCCGTACCGCCTTAATATCAACGGCACAACAATCAGTGCAGGGGTTTTTGACTATGCGATCAATACAAGCACGATCGGGTCGTGATTCAATGCGCGCACAAATATCCGAGGAATTCATGATCGCGCTTTCGGCAGCGCTTTCGCTCCTTATGCTTGGCGTATTTATTTACCAAGGGCAGCTTGTCAATTTTTACAGCGTGAGGGATTCAGTAAGCGCAAGCGAAGTTTCGTATCAGGTCGCTTCGGCACTTAACCATGTCTATCTTGCAGGGGACGGCACGACATACTCCATGGCGCTTGTTGCGCGCGGCATGAATATCACCGTGCGCGGGCAGGTCGTCACTGTCGAGTCATTGAATGGCAGTGCATTTGCACAGGACCGTGTCCTTGCAAACGACACGCTTACGTTTAACAATACTGGCATAGTAACAATTGTAAACAATGGTGGGGCACTTGCAGTCAGATAAACACATCTTTGGCCGGTCAAACTTGTTACCTTTTTCCCGACGGTCGCTCCGGGGCCAAATATGGAGCACTGATTTTATCATCATGTCGATTTTGTTTATTGCAATTGTCTTTACGTTTCTTTATTTCTGGAGCTTCATGAATGTGCGCTGGCAGAATGTGGCTTCCTACAACCGGCAGTATATGCTTGGCCTTTCAATAACTGATGCACTTACCTCAACGCCTGGAAACCCCCCGAACTGGGAGCATTTGGGCGTTATTAATGAAAGTACGCTTGTGCATTTTGGGCTTGCCCAAGGCCGCAGCCATATTGCGTATGACAAGATCGAGCGGCTGTACAACCTTTCGCATTCAAACTATTCGCTTTTTAGGGAACGGCTTGGCGTTTATCAGTACGAGCTATACCTTAACGTAAGCAACCTTGACCGTACCAAGACGTGGTATGAGCTTGGCAACCGTTCAAGCCAGGTAAACGAGACAGTCGTGTTTGACCGCCTCGTCGTGTTCAACGATACGCCGGCCATCTTGAGGTTGGAACTATGGCACTAAAAGGCTTTTATCTGACCCTTGACGGGCTTTTTGCCCTTACTATCCTAGTAGTGGTACTTATCCTTATATCAAACCAGCTTTTTCAGCCAGTAACGCCGCGTGGCATGTACCTAAAACAGGTTTCATACGACCTCCTTGAAGTCATGGACAAGACCGACCGTGCTGAGCACGCGCTTTTCCTTGGGAACACTACTGCAGTCCGGGAGCTTTTGGAATCATTCCCCATACAGGTATGTGCCCAGGTGCATTTTGAGAACACTGTTTCAGGTTCCATCATTACGATCACGCGTCCGACGTGCGGGGGCTTTGGGACACAGCTTCAGGCAACATATCGTCCCATGTCCATCCGCGGGATCCGTTATATGGTAAAAGTCGAAAGCTGGTACAACTCGTGAGTACTATGAAAAAAATGCGCGCATTTGTATTGACACTTATCACGGTGAGCCTCATGTCACTTTTGGTGCTCACGTGGATCTCCTTCCAAGAAAGCGCAGTACGTTTTGAGGGAAATAGCCTTCGGCCACAGTCACTTGCGTTTTCCCGCATTGTATTTGAGGCCGTATTTGATGAGCTTCATCGTATTGCCGGTCCCGATTTTTCAACAAGCCCCACCAACACTACCGTCATGGTTTTCTTTAACGATACCCTCCCAAAACCAAATATCACTGCTGAACTAGACCTCCTTGATAATTTTATCGAGGCAAACTATTCGCGGCGTATTCATGCCAATTTGTCGCTTGACCTTACCAACCTTACAGATAACAGTGTTGATTTTATCCTGTCTGGCCACTACGTGCACCGGACAAATTCGTCTACCGGGGCATCGACAGTTGAATTTTATTCGCTTAATGGGGCACAATCAGGCGTGACGCGATATGACATTAATGTCACTACACTTTTGGTACGCCAGTCAGTTACGTCATTTTCCTGGGATCCGACTGGCGACATCAACGTATCGCTTACGTATTCCGACAGCAACGGTTCGGTTACGCTTACTGGCCTTTTGCGTAATGGGACTACGAATACGTTTTCCATCCTCTATGCAAATAACCAGACAACAAATGTTACAATTGGCGCACTAGGCACAAAACGAGGGGCGCTTCTTATCGGCGATACCGCAGGAACCGCATATTCGCTTGCAGTTCACCTGCCGTTCAACATGTCGCAGCACCTTACGTATGGGTACGAAGCCTCGCTTAATTATACGCAAGGGGTCATTTCGAAGTACGGAAGGGTGGAACGCGATTAATGCCGGTTAGCATCCTGGGTCAAGGGGAGCACTAAATCAGGAAGACTTTGGCGTTTGTCTCAGTGTTTAAACTTGCGTAGGTTACCTCAGATTTTCTTATGAAATTACTGCGGAAATTGGTAGCGGCGCAAGGTTTAAATATTTATCCTATTATAGGATTATCCTATAATAGGATAATTGATGATATGAAGTTTTATGACCGAGAAAAAGAGCTTGAAGTATTGCAAAAAGCCGTAGCTCATCCCGGCTCCGCAATGATTGTCATAAGTGGGAGGCGGCGAGTTGGCAAAAGTAGGCTCGTTGACGAGTTTCTAAAAAGAAACAAAGGCTTGAAAACACTCATTGTACCGAAGGAAGAGAAACAGGTTGCAGCCGACTTCGCAGAACTCCTTAAAGATCAGTTTAAACCGACATTCAATACCATAAAGGAAGCACTCGAGTACTTTTTTACTAAGTCTAGTGAACGATTACTATACATTGACGAATTCCCAAATTTTCTAGAGGTCAACCAATCAATACCATATGAGCTTCAGCGTCTTTGGGAGATGTACAAGGACAAGACTAATAAGGTACTCATTCTTTCCGGCTCTTACGTACGTATGATAGATAAAATATTCACAAGGCAGAAAGCACCTCTTTTCAACAGAGCATCTTTCAAAATTATTCTGGAACCACTGCCCCTTACGGTAATCTGGCAAATGCTCAATGATATCGGCACCTCTAACTCAGAACAAAAAATAGCAGATTATTGTGTTTTTGGCGGCATTCCTTATTATTATGAGGTACTGGAGAAACACGATAGCGCGCCTTCTATTGAAGGACTGTTTTTTGGTGTTGGCCAGTTGAGAGAAGAAGGCCAGGACATACTGCGCCAGGAATTTGGAGCCACGTACAAGAAGTATTTTTCAATACTTGAGGCAATCGGAGCAGGTTTAGTTTCGGCGGGTGAAATCGCAAATAAGATGGGAATCGCGCAGACTACGCTATCTAAGTATATCCAATCTCTACAGAACGACTTCAAACTCATTGAGAGAAAAGTGCCGTTTGACCAAAACCCATCCAGAAGCAAGAAAGGGGTATATGTGATAAAGGACAACCTACTTGCTTTTTGGTTTAGCCAAGTTTATGGTAAAACGCAATTACCGAGCAAAATTGCCCTCACTCAATTCGTCAGCCGGCGTTTTGAACCCCTTTGTGCTAACTTTTTCATTGATTGGCTTGATAAAAAAGGCGAACAGATTGTAAGGTCTGGCCAATGGTGGGGCAACGTTGAAATAGAGAAAGGTAAGTTCGAGCAACGCGAGATTGATTTGATTATAGAAACTGACAAGACGCTTTACATTGGGGAATGCAAATGGAGTGACAATAAAATAGGCGAAAAAGAGCTAGAGCACTTGAAACAATCCGCAAAGGCACTGAAAACAAAGAAACAGGTGAAATGGGTGTTGTTCAACAAAAAAGGATTCTCCATAAATGAAAGCAAGGACGTTTTATTGTTTGATGCTGAAAGGATTGTACGCTGATAGCTTCATTCCTCAACCTTCCTAAACTTAAACCCGTAATGGATAAGCCCGTCCGGGTCGTCGCGCTGGATAACACGAAACACCGCCTCAACAGGCGTGCCGATTTTCATGTCCTTTGCATGGCAATCTACAACCTGTGCCGTCAGTTTCGCACCTTCCTCAAGCTCAATAATCGCAAGTACGTATGGCGCCTGGTCCTCAAACCCTTCAGGTGCTGCAAAAACTTCAGTAAAAGAGAATACCTTTCCAGTGCCCTTGTATTTTACCTCTTCGAGCTTTCCTTTTCTTCTGCAATTGGGACACACTGTCCTTTTTGGAAAGAAATGGGTCTTGCATGTTGTGCAGACGCTCCCAAGTAGCCTGTACCGTTCAGGAATCCTACGCCATGTTAATGGAATGCTTGTTTTCATGATGAATCACCTTTCTACCATGCAGGCTTTAATACGTGCACGACCGCAGTCGCGCCTGATCCGCCAACATTGTGCGTCAGTCCGACCTTTGCATCCTTTCTTTGCCGCACGCCAGCTTTGCCGCGCAATTGCCATACGACCTCGCACATCTGCTTTATGCCAGTTGCCCCGACAGGGTGACCACATGCTTTTAGTCCACCGGACGTGTTTACTGCAATCTCTCCATTAAGTGCCGTCTTACCTTCAAGGGACGCCTTACCACCTTCTCCTTTTTTGTAGAACCCAAGGTCCTCAATTGCCATGATTTCTGCGATGGTAAAACAATCATGCACTTCCGCCACGTCGATGTCCTTTGGGTTTACCTTTGCCCGTTCATATGCAAGCTTTGCCGCAACCTGCGTTGCACGAAGCTCACTTAAGCTTTTTCTTGAATGGAGCGCTATATTGTCGCTTGCCTGTGCGCTTGCAACGATTTCGACTGGCTGTTCTGAGTTTTTCTTTGCCATATCCAGGGGCGCAAGCACAACTGCCGCGGCACCATCAGTAATCGGCGAACAGTCAAATACCTTAAGTGGGTCAGCAATTACCTTTGACTTGAGCACCTGCTCAATGGTGATTTCGTTTTGATATTGCGCGTATTTGTTCTTTGCGCCGTTTTTATGGTTTTTCACCGCGACACTTGCAAGCATTTCTTCAGTTGTCTTATATTCATACATATGCCGCCGTGCCATCATTGCATATAATCCAGGAAATGTTGCACCTAAAAACAGCTCCCACTCCTGGTCGCCTGCACCGCCCAAGATGTCGCTTACTTCGGCAACGCCTAAATCAGTCATCTTCTCCACGCCGCCGACAACAACGATGTCATGCATGCCTGAGGCAACTGCCATAAACCCCTGGCGGAATGCAAGTGCGCCGCTTGCGCATGCGCCTTCAACACGTGTAATCGGTACTGGGTTAAGCCCCATGTAGTCCGCAAGGAGTGCGCCGATGTGTTCCTGGCCGACAAGCCGCCCGGATGCCATGGTACCTACATATCCGGCGCTTATTTCATCGCCATGGATATTTGCATCCATGATGGCACGCTGCCCAGCCTCAATGACCAGGTCCCGAAATCCAGATTCCCACCGCTCGCCAAACTCAGTCTGGCCAACGCCTATGATTGCAACTCGTCGCATAAAACTAACCTCATAAATTGTACTCCTATATGAGAGGCTTTATTTTAAAAATGTAGCGAAATGAATTCTGGCAAATGACGTATTTATGGATATGCAAAAAGGTCAATCATACCAAGGAGGTCGCTTACGAACATCTTTCCGCGTTGTACTACTGCATATACTCCTCCTTTGTTTAACTCTGTTGTTTCTACATCGTTTACGTAGATGACCCCATCTCTAGGCTTGACAGATGCCGGAATATGGTTATCGGTAATAATAATTGTCGGCGCGGCAGTAACCTCGAATTTTTTGGGCGGCATAACCGTTACAGTAAACCCGATCTCCCGCAGGATGCTTGTGGCAAGTGACAAGTGCCCTTCCGGATCGTTCGTGTCAATAGCTATGTGGGTGATCGGATACCTGCCATACCGCATCTTGGTACGTATGTCTGAAGTTAAAACTTCTGTTTGTGAGGGGTCCCCACTCATTCTAAATGTCGGATCCATGTCTTCGAAATCCTCTACGAGGTTTGCCACCCTTCTTTCTCCTACGTAGGCTATGGGGACTACTGCATCCAGTTTAAACTGGCTGATCAGCTTTCTATGTGTGCATGCGGTTATTGTAATTGCTTCGGCCATATCCTTTGTGCGGATCAAAAGCCCCCATACCCGCGGCAGTCCGTGTAACTCCCCCTCTTCATTTAGGATGCTTGTTCTTAAGAACACCTGGTCAAAGAGCTTTTTTCCAGCATGTTCTGCAAGAATACGCTCTATTTCCTTTCCTTCAGTAGTTTGGTCTGCAACAAACTGCTCCGGCGTACGTATTCTGATGAAGCCACTGGATTGAAATCGTGTTTTCCTCCTACGTTCATTTTCCTGCGCAACTGTACTTTCATTTGCAAGAATGGCAAATGGTACAAATGGCCGCATAACTCTCCCTGGCGGCGTTGAACCGACAATCTCGTGTTCAAATTGCGTACGCCCGTCACTGGACTTTTTTAAGGATAGCGTTTTAGCCAGCTCCCTAACAAGTACGGCACGAACCGGATACGGCACACCTTTGTCTATTCTGACCGTTCTAATATTAACACCTTTTCCTATTTTTATAAACTGTTAATGGATAGTAGGCATTATATAGCTTGCCCCAACTAGTATTTTTATGGTGCGCGAGTTTGCCTGTGACGGCATTGTCATTATCGACGACAAGATACTTCTTATAAAGCGCGGCTCTCCCCCTGGCGTCGGGGAATGGGCGGTGCCCGGCGGCCGTATTGATTACCATGAAGATGCTATCGGCTGCCTTAAGCGTGAGATGAAGGAAGAGACAAACCTTGATGTTGAGCCGGTTGCATTTGTCGGGTTGTACAGTGACCCAAAACGCGAGCCACGTCAGATCATCACCGCCGCATACCTTTGTAAGGTAGTGGGCGGAAAAGCAAGGCACGGTGACGATGCCGCCGATCTTGCATGGTTTGATATCAACGATTTACCGCAGCTCTGGGCCGATCATGGCGAGATCGTGCGGGATGCAATTGCGGTTTATTCGGATAAAAATAAGTTGTAACTAGGCTACCGCCTATGCGTGTAAAAAACTAAAAATGAGGATTTATTTTTCCTTCTCAATGATGCTGATGTCGCCAAGCGTGATCTCATCCTTAAAGCCGCCCATGCGCACACCGCTTCCAAGGATCGCACGGATTTCCTTTGCCTCATTGTGGAGTTTCTTGATTGAGTCAAGCACGCCCCGGAGCTCCTCTTCAGTTGCCGTGATGTCCTTTTGTGCGTTTTCGATGTCCTCTTCGACAAATTTTTTCTTTCGGCGTGCCTTTTCCACTTCCTGCACTTCCTCAAGCCTCTTGTCGATGACCTTCAATTCCTTGATAAGCTCGCGTTCAATTCCAGGCGTGTACGCCTGGGTCGCGATCTTGAATTCAAGCGCCCGCTTGCTTTTTCGTAACGGGCCAATGCGGATATCCTTTGTCTTCTCAAGGAATGGCTCAAGTGCCTTATGCTCATATTCCTTGTAATGGAGCCTGCGCTTAAGCGCCCGTATCTTGTCAAGAAGCATGCCTTTCTTCTTTTCAAGCTCTCCTAGCTGTGTCCTTACTTCTTCTTCGTTGTGCATATCATCAACATTGGATGTTTTGTAAAAAATAATCTATAATAAGGTAAATACCTTTTGAAGATACATATTTTTAATTACTTTGTTTTGCGATGGAAAATCTTATTAAGTTATTTGCCGAAGCTATGTTGCATTATTATGGCTGACGCTGACATACATAAATTAATATCGCTTACTTTTGACGAGAACCCTAAAATCAGGCTCGATGCAGCGGCCAAATTGTCAAAGATCGACGACCCTGCCGCGCTTTTTGCACTCATGGAACTTAGTTACGACAAGGACCTTGAAGTAAAGAATTTTGCACAAAACGCCCTTGAAAAGAAAAAATCCGAAGAAGAGGAAGTCATGAGCTTTGCAGAAATTTTTTCCACCAAGAAGGAAGAGGCCGCATCAGTTTCCCCCGATGCAGTTGTACCTGGCGACAAGAAGGAAAAGATGCTCTCCCCGATTACGAAGTTGTTTGAGAAAAAGCTTGGCAAGCAGCGTGCCGATCGGGTGCGGCAGCGCATGATGCCTGCGATTGAAAAAGTATACATGAAGTCGACCTCCCAGGACAAGGCAGGCGAGAATGAGCCGGGACGAAAGGCAATACAGGAATTTTTGACTAGTTACCTTGATGCAATTTCTGACCTCGAGTCCATTGCAACGCCTGATGGCCATGTTATCCCCGATTCCGACCAGCCTGAAGCGGTTCACCACGAGGGAGGCGAAGTGCCTTCTGTTGCACAACTTGCAGTAACTGAAATTGAGGAAGTGTCACGTGACCATGACGTTTCGGGAATTACGCAGGAAGTTTACGAGCTTGAGGAGCGGGAACGAAAAGAGGCGCATGAAGAAGAGACGTTTACGAAGTTGCCGGATACCCCGTTTAAAAAGGCGTATGAGGCCATGCTTGCAAGCAACGGCGATGAAGATGTCATGAAAAAAGAGCTTAGGCGCATGCAGAAAAATTTCGACCACGACCTTAAGCTTGCGTATTCGCTTGCGCGCCGGAAGTTTAGGGAAGTCAATATCACGCACGTTTCGAAGATAAAGGACGGCATGCGGAACGTCAATACGGATTTACTTTCCGTTACCGGCGTTGAAACAATCGCATACGAAAAGGGCAAGCAAAAACTTACCGCGACCCGGGTCATGGTCCAGGATGCAAAGGAACGCGAGGCGGTCGTATACCTGTTTGATGGCCGCGGCTCGTGGATTAAGGAAGGCATGAAGATCAAGGTCATCAAGGGACAGGCAAAGTCGTTTAAGTTCTCAGGGGAAACCGCGCTTACGGTCGGCTCGAAAGGAAATGTGTATATTGTTCTTTGATTTGAAAAACTGGATTCATACCCCGTTGCTTGCAACGAAACCCAGTTTTTCAAAGTTGTGACCGAATGGGGCATACCCCTCCAGCTTGCTGCGGGATCCCTTCGGTCACATTGATTTTTTAATTATTTTAATTACTAATTTTTTATGGCAGCCAAATTGTCTCTTGCCCGTACTCGAAAGCCACAAACTGGGGGTGCACGGAACGATCTTTTCGTGAGATATAAGTCCGATCCTACTTCTGCGCTTGGTGGTCAGATTGAACAGCTTGAACGCGCCCGGATGCTGTCTGCTGCAAAGTTTGTCATGAATAGATATCCTCACATAAAGGGAAGCGTTTCGCTGGGGCAGCTTGTGAATGCCGGTTTTAAGGGTTTATTGGAAGGGCTTAGGCGATTTGACCCGTCAAGGGGTGCAGCGTTTGACACCTTTATATTTCACCGCGTACGTGGTGCAATGGTTGATGAGCTTCGGGAACTTGGCCTTCTTGCAAAAACTGAAACGCGAGGAAGGGGCACCATACATATTCCGATAGATGCACTGTCAAATTCACTTTATAGCCCAGTTCCCCGTGCAGACGACTTGATCATACGGCAAGAGGCGCTTTTGCGCATCAGACAAGCCCTGGAGCATCTTAAAGAAGACGAACGGACGTTTATCGAGCTTTATTATTTCGAAGGGCTTACTATGGAACAGGCAGGCGACCGCTTAGGTGTAAGTAAATCCTGGTGTTCCCAGCTGCATCAAAGGGCGCTCAGCCGTTTGCGCTGCCTTCTGAGGGAAACGGGATTGCCTTCGCACCGTCAACCGACTTCGCGCGTAGTGCATGATGCGGGGACAATCCTGGGCCACAAGGACATTGCAGCCCGCTATGGCATCCCGAAGGGCAGCATGAATGGCGTTATTGAAAAGTATGGCCTTCAAAAGGTCAGTCGTGGCCAATACATGGTTACTGCCGAAATCGATGCGGCACTTACGGCAAGATACGGCAGGTACGATCCTTAAGACCGATGTATTTTTATTCCCTTCTTGTACAACATATGTATATCTTTTTCGGTGGGGATATGAGTTCTTCGTTAGATGTAGGCACTAGTGGGAAAACCATTGAAATAATCCCTGCCGTTTTGGTCAAATCCCGTGCTGACCTTATTAATGCAATTGAGCTCGTAAAGCCGTATGTAAAAACCGTGCAGATCGATATTATGGACGGCGTATTTGTTCCAAACAAGACGATTGGCACTGATGAACTTGTGGACCTTCCAACTGGTGTCAGGTATGAATTCCATTGGATGGTCGAAGAGCCTGAAAACTGGATTGAACGCCTCGGACCCGAACGCATGGGCGACCTCCATCTTGTGCACGTTGAATCATTTATGGATTTTAACAAGGTAAAGCAGGCGGTGGAAAAGCGCAACGCACACCTCGGAATCGCGTTCAATCCAGCCACCCCTCTTGAGAAACTCAATGACTATGGGGACAAAATTAATTATGTTCTTGCAATGACCGTTGTGCCTGGTTTTTCAGGCCAGAAATATATTTCAAGTGTCGAGGCAAAGATTATTGAATTACGCAAACGGCACCCCGGGTATGATATTGAAGTCGACGGTGGCATTACGGTTGAAACAGTTCCTGGCGCAGTTCAGGCAGGTGCAAACAAGATCGTTGCCGCAAGCGCAATTTACGGTACAAACGATGTCGCACGTGCGATCCAAGAACTCACGCGTGCTGCACAAAAGGGTAATGTCCATGGTTAACCGGGTAAGGATTACGAGTATTAAGAAACTTCGCCTTGTTGCAAACGGCATCCGCCAGGATGTCATAAAAATGCTTCTTGAGGCAAAATCAGGCCACAGCGCCGGCAGCATCGGCCTTGCGGACATATTTACTGCATTGTACTTCAATGTCCTCTATCACGATCCAAAAAACCCTCAGTGGAAGGATCGTGATCGCCTTGTCTTGTCAAATGCGCATGTGTGCCCTGTCATGTATGCTGCAATGGCCGAGGCGGGTTATTTTGACAAAGCAGAACTTCTGACGCTCCGAAAGCTTGGTTCCCGCTTGCAGGGGCATCCGCATCCCGGAACCCTGCCTGGCGTCGAAACGGCAGGCGGCCCGCTTGGGCAGGGACTCAGCCAGGCGGTCGGTATGGCGCTTGTTGCGCGTGCAGAGCGAAAGCGATGGCGCGTCTATTGCGTCATGAGCGACGGCGAGCACAACGAGGGACAGACGTGGGAGGCAATCATGCTTGCGGCAAAATATAAGCTTGGCAACCTTACTGCGATTATTGACCGCAATAACATTCAGATGGACGGCATGACCGAGGAAATCTTGCCGCTTGAGCCGTTTGCGGAGAAGTATCGTGCCTTTGGCTGGCGCGTCATTGAGGTCGACGGCCACAATGTCGGCAAATTTATTGAGGCATGCGAAGAGAGTAAGGCGATTTACGAGCGGCCGACCGTCATCATTGCGCACACGATTCCTGGCAAGGGGATCCCATACATGGAATATTTAAGCGAATGGCACGGAAAGCCCCCAAGCAAGGAACAGGCTGATGAGGCACTTGCGCTTTTGGATGCCGAAAAGAAACTGATTGAGGAGAGCGAATAATATGGCACTCTGCATTAAGGAAATGGCACTTGTTGAGGATCCGCTTTCTCCAAAGTCAAGCGTTTCAACGCGCGACGGCTTTGGGAAGGGCCTCGCAGAAGCAGGTGAGGAGAACCAAAATCTTTGGGTACTTACTGCTGATGTAACTGAAAGTACGCGCGTGAATTGGTTTTCGGAAAAGTTTCCCAAGCGGTTTATCCAGATCGGGATTGCCGAGCAGAACATGGCGGGCGTTGCGGCGGGCGTTGCGGCATGCGGAAAGACTGCGGTCATGTCTTCGTTTTCCGCATTTTCGCCTGGCAGGAACTGGGACCAGATCCGTGTTTCCATCTGCTATTCTGACACTGACGTAAAGATCTGTTCAACTCATGCCGGCTTGACGGTCGGGCCTGACGGCGCGACGCACCAGGCATTGGAGGATGTGGCCATGCTTCGTGCGCTTCCAAACATGACTATTGTCGTTCCTTGCGATGCCGAACAGGCACGCCGTGCAACAAAAGCCGTTATCGGCGTACGCGGTCCTACGTATATGCGCTTTTCGCGTGAAAAGGCGGCTGTCTTTACTACTGACAAGACTCCGTTTGAAATTGGCAAGGCAAACGTGTACCGTGAGGGAAAGGATGTCGCAATAATTGCGTGCGGCTTTGAAGTCTATGAGAGCCTGAAGGCTGCCGAATCGCTTTCTAAGGAGGGCATTGACTGCACGGTTATTGACTGCCATACTATTAAGCCGATCGATCAAAATACGATTGTTGAATCCGCGCGCAAAACCCGCCTTATTGTGACTGTCGAAGAGCACCAGATTAACGGCGGACTTGGAAGCGCGGTTGCTGAAGTGCTTTCTGAAAATAATACTGGCGCGCGCCTCGTCCGCCATGGCATCATGGATACATTTTGTGAAAGTGGGGATGCAAAGGATCTTTTGAAGAAATATAAATTGGATGCAACGGGCATTGCAGAGGTTGTAAGGGAAGCGGTGAAAAAATCAACGTAATAAACCAACTAGTTTCAAACCAAACGGTTTATTATTTTATAAACTAAAAAGTTTAATGTACTCATTTTACTTAATATCTTCAACAACCTTTACGTACTCCTCAAGCAATTCTTGAGCGCGTTTCTCACTCTTTGCTTCAGAAAATATTCGCACATATCCTTCAGTGCCGCTTGCCCGCACAATGACCCATGCATCCTCAAAGTCAATGCGCACGCCGTCAATATCTCGATAATTTAATTTATTTTTAATCGCGTACTCGCGCATCGAATTGATGATTTTTAATTTTCGCTCGTCGTTCGCATCGATCTTTGTTTTTTTATTGTAATAGTTTGGAATCTCACGTACCCATTCACTTAGCTTTTTCTCACAGAGCGCTTCAACAATCTTTGCAGCTGTCAAGAAGCCGTCCTTTGCCAAGCTTATCTCTGGCCAAATTACGCCCCCCACCTCTTCGCCTGCCATTACCGCAGCCTTGTTTTGTACAATCGCTTCGCTTAGGTACGGCGCCCCGATCTTCGTATATGCAACTTCAGCCCCGTTTTTTTTGGCTATTTCCTCAATTCCCCGTGAGGTGGCGACTGTCGTTACGACCGTCCCTTTTTTCTGCCTTAGCTTAAGCATTACAGAAACGGCAAATACCTTGTCACCGATTATATAATCCCCTCTTTCATCAACCATGATGACCCGGTCACCATCGCCGTCCCACGCAATGCCGCAGTCGTAACTGCCTATTTTCATTATTTTTATCAAATCACGAACATTATTTTCAGTCGGTTCTGAGGGTCTCCCTGGAAATGAGCCGTCAATATGTGAATGTATTGAAGTTACCTCGCACCCAAGTGCACGAAAGAGATGCGGCGCAATCGTTGCGGCCATCCCATTGCCACAGTCAAGGAGTACTCTTTTGCCCTGCGTTTTTTTTGCATCAAGTTCCGTACGCATCGCTTCAACATGGTCCTTGACTGCCCATTCATATTGCCTCATCGTTCCCTTTTTTGTTTTTATTTTTGGCGGGGCGTCGATTAACTTTTCGATTTCTTCCCCGCGTTCCTTTGAAATTGCAACCTCGTTTCCGTCAGTTACCTTTAACCCATTATACTCAGGCGGGTTATGTGAGGCGGTGATAATGATCAGCCCGTCTGCATGAAGTTTCTTTACCATGAATTCCGCAGTTGGCGTTGATACCATGCCAAGGTCAATGATAGTACTTCCGGAATCAACCAAGCCGCGGACCACGTATTCTTTAAGGAGCGGGCCTGTCTTCCGTGCATCATATGCAAGGAGTATTTTCCCACCTTTAAAGTAGGCGCCTACGGCATATCCCGCCCGTCCTGCAAGTTCCGGCGTGAGCACATCTATCGTTCCCCTGATCCCGTTTGTCCCGAAGTATTTTGCCATGTCAATCAGCATGCGGTAATTTTTCAATACGTACGACTATTCCGCCCGGGATGCGTGCCTTGCGGAGAAATGAGCCAATAAGTACAATCTCATTTTTGTTCAGTAATCTTAAATAGATGATTCCCAGCGCATATATGGCTGAAATAATACTAAATATGATCCCCAGTTCAAAAAGTAGTGCAAATTTTTCCCGGTTGGCCAGTTCTTCAAGCGGTACAAACAGGGAATGTACAAGAGACACAAGCATCCCTTTTAGGAAGAAAAATACGATGAATAAAGCGATAAGAAGGAGTATCGACCTGCCAAACCACCCCAAGAAGCCAAATCCAAACTTTTTGTTGCCGTAATAATAGGCGAGGGCAAACGTACTTAGGTAAAACGACATGAATGCCGCCCCGGCAGCTTCGATACCATAGATCGGTATCCCAAACAGGTTTATTGCAAGGCTTATGACAAGGCCGCTTACGGTTATGCCAAAATTGAGCCCGGCACGCTTGAGCGCTATAAATGCGTTCTTCCACGAATAGCCGATGGTAAAGAAGAAAAATCCAAGCACGATGAGAAAGAGCGTTGTCCCGCCCTGGGCATAGTCATTTCCATAGAGGACACCAAGTATTTCTGAAGGAAAGAGGAGGATAAAAACAAATAATGATCCCGTAGCAAGCAATGACCATTTGGTGGAAGTGTTCGTAAGCTCGCTGATTTTTGAGAAATCATTCTCGTTTTTGCCATGTATATTTGCAATAATCGGGATGAATATGCCCCCAATCGCAGAGGAGAATACCTGGAGGAGCGTACCGAAGCTTAGGCAAATTGCATAAATTGCAATAAGCGATGCTGAGTTTCCCCCCTCAAGGAGGCTGTCAAGAAGTATCCGGTCGATGTTTGAAAATATGGTCGCGACCACGCTTCCCCCCATCATCGCAAGCCCAAATGGAAGGACTTCTCCTGCAAGTTCCTTGTACCTGACAGTATCCATTGTCGTCGGAAATCCCGAGTAAATGCGCCACGCATAGTACAGCACAAAGACCGTCCCAAGACCAAACGAGACAACGAACAGGACAGTAAGTGAGGCTGCCGATGCCCCCCAGACTGCAAGTGCGACCGGGATAAGTGCAATGCGGCTTATAAGCTGTATTGTCTGTGAAAGGGAGGTTTGTTTTGCCTGCCTAAATGAGAGCACAAAATACTGCCCTATGGTAAATAGTGCATTAAGTACGAGGTAGATTGAAAATATTCCAAGAATCGGCACCAATTCCGTTTTGTTTGATGAAAACGAGGCAAGCTCGCCCGGGAAGAGCCAGAACCCGCCTACGATAACAAGCGAGCTCCCCACCCCCAATGCAAAAACCAGGTGCATGAGCTTCTTAATCCTTTCATAATCCTCTTTTCCATAATAATTTCCAACATACGTCTGGATAATCCCACTAATGCCAAAGTCAGTGAAAATGGTAAAGAGGCTTATCGTACTTAGGGCAATTGAATACAGCCCGATTTCTTCCTGCGGGAAGAGCCGCGTCATGATCATGGCAAATACGATCCCAAGCACTCGCCCTGCCATTATCCCTACAAAAAGCCAGAATGACCCCCTGCCAAGGTCCTTAACGTCTTTTTCTTTGTCTGACATGGTTCTACTCCATAAACGTCCTATACCACAGTTCAAAGAGAAGGAGGATCCACAATCCATATCCTTTTCTACTCTTCGTGATTCCAGTAAGGTTTGTAAGCTCCTTGTACGCGCCCATGTTGATCCCGTCTTCCTTTACATGGGATTCGTCAAGAAGGTTAAGCGCGTATTCCATCATTTCCTTTTCCTTAAACCAGTAATAAGGCGTTGCGCCAAACCCGCGCTTTGCCCGTTTTACCGTAGTCTGCGGAAGGATGCCCCGTACCGCTTCCTTAAGGAGGTATTTCCCATCAAGCCCGCGCAGCTTAAGCGAAAGGGGCGTCTGCCGCGAGTATGCGAGCATACGGTTGTCAAGAAGCGGGACACGCGCCTCGATGCCGCCGGCCATCGTTGCACGGTCAACCTTTGTGAGGAGCTGGTTTGGAAGCGTCTCGCTTATCTCAAAGTCAAGCACCGACTGGAGGGAGATGTTTCCACGAAAATAAGAATTGTATCTCATCTCCCCGTATGCAGTTGGTTTTTTTACAATTGCATTGAATGTTTTTCTATCAGTCATTTTCAAAAATCGTTCATAAAATGTAAGCTTGACCTGTGCAGGGACAAACCAGAAATACGGCGAGAAGAATTTATACCGGTTGTAACCGGCAAACATCTCGTCGCCGCCCTCCCCCGTAAGCACGACGGTTACGTATTTCTTTGCATATTGCGAGAGCTTATACACCGGAAGCGCCGCGGCATCCCAGTTGAGGTCATCATAATAGCTGATAAAATCGCCAAGTATCTTTGGGACTTCATTTGGGTAAATGAACAATTCGTGATGGTCCGTCCCGATTTTTTCAGCAATGAGCCGCGCATACGCGCTTTCGTCATCGTCCCTCCCAAAGCCGATCGTGAACGTCTTTAAGTCATCATTATTTTTCTTCATAAGCGCAACAACCGTGCTTGAATCAAGGCCGCCGGAAAGGTATGCACCGACCGGCACATCCGCGACCATCTGCGATTCGACTGATTCTTCAACCGTTTTGAGAAGCGATTCCTTATTGATCGCAAGCGGATGATCGTCTGATTTGATATATCTTGAGATCCGGATTCCTTTCTTATCCGCAATAAGCACATGGCCCGGAAGCAGACGCTTTATCCCTTCAAAAAGCGTTTTTTCACCAAGTGAAATGCCAAACATGAAATACGACGTCACTGCATCCATGTCAAGCGCAGGCCTTTGTTCAAGCCCCTTAAGCACAGCCTTTATCTCAGAGCCAAAAACGACCCTGCCGTTCTCCCGCGCGTAATAAAGCGGTTTGATACCTACCCGATCCCGGGCAAGGATCAGCTTCTGCCGGTCGCTGTCATAAATCGCAAATCCGAACATGCCGTTTAGGTGATTTGCAAATTCGTTCTCCCCGAATTCCTCATATGCGTGTACAATGACTTCCGTATCCGTGTTCGTATAGAATCGGTGCCCCTTTGCCTCAAGTACACCCTTAAGTTCGCGGTAATTATATATTTCGCCATTGAAGATGATCACGACGCTCTTGTCCTCATTGTATATGGGCTGTGCGCCGCTCGTAAGGTCAATGATGCTTAGGCGTCTAAACCCAAGACCGATATTTTTATCAGAAAAAAACCCGATGTCATCAGGCCCGCGGTGCGCGATGGTGGACGTCATCTTGCGTATCGTGTCGCTTGTATGCTCGCCAAATATCCCGCAGATGCCGCACATTTAGACCACTGACTCGTAAACCTCGATAATCTTGTCTATTCGTTTTTCTACCGTTAAGTTCTTTATGACATACTCACGTGCTTCTGCCGCCCGTTCCCGTGCCATGCTTTCGTCGCCAAGGATCGTTTTGATCGCCCGTGCAAGCTCATGTGGGTCCTGCGGCTGTACAAGCACCCCGCGGCCATTTTCAAGGAGTTCCACGTTTCCGCCTACACTGGTTGCAATTGCAGGTACTCCAAACAGCATCGCCTCCATGAGCGCCCGGCTCAGGCCTTCGGCACGTGTTGGGAGTACGAATATGTCCGCGGCAGCGTACGCTTCCCTCATGCGTTCATGCGGCAAAAACGGGATTGTCTGTATTTTGGGTGCGTATGTTTTGTTGGTATCAAGCCATGTCCGCACGATCTCCTCATCAAACCCTCCGCCGATAAGTAAGAATGTGACATCATGTACGTCATTGAGGACTTCGCGCGCGGCGTGAAGGAGCGTATCAAGCCCCTTTTCCCTCACAAACCGGCCGGTGTAAAGTACAATCCTACCATCACTTGTAATGCCAAGTTCCTTTCGCGCCTGTTTCTTGTCAATTTTTGCATAATATTCCTTATCAACTGCATTTTGTATCCCGATCGCACGTATGCCGTATTGTCCTTTCATTTCGTGCGCAAGCGCATGCGAGTCGCACATGACCGCATCAACATTCGTGACGGCAAAACGTTCAATGAGCTGCGCAATCTTTTTTCTCATTCCACCTAATCGCACCCCGCTCCATGGCCCGTGCATCGTGAGGACATGCGGCTTACGCTTGATTTTTGTTGCAAGGATTGCGGTCACTGCCGCAGGCGGGTTATGGGAGTGTATCACATCCGGCTTGAACTTTCCCACCGCATCAAGAAGCGCCGGAATCGACGTAGCGGTATGAGTTATCTTGCTTTCCCTAAAACCCAAATCAATGTGCCGTGCCCGGTAAATTGGGATATTAAAAAGTTCCCCCCCGCTATCTCTTTCAAACCGGGTGACGACAGCCACTTCATGCCCTTTTTTCCTGATCCCCTCTATCATCTGCGCAATGCAGGCGCTTCCACCGCCTTGCACAAATGTCCCGCGTTTTGTCCTATAGGGGAAATCCGTGCTGATCATGAGTATTTTCATAGCAATCACAGTGTAAGCGATTTGTACAGCTCAGCATAACGTGCGATCATCCGCTCGACCGTAAATTCATTTTTTATCGTTTCTTTTGCGCGTTCCCCAAGTTCCATCCGTTTTCCTTTATTTTCGATCAACTCAATTATTTTTTCCGCGATCATACCGCTATTCCTTACCGGTACAAGAATGCCGTTCTTTTCGTGTTTGATTAAGTCCTTGCTTCCATCCGCGTCTGTTGCGACCACTGGCAGCCCCGCAGCCATTGCCTCCATGATCACGCCAGGCATGCCGTCCCGCAACGACGGGGAGGCGAATATGTCCGTCGCTGCCAATATGCGTGCGATGTCAGACCTTGTGCCAAGAAACTGCACGCGCTCGCCAAGCCCAAGCGTGTGCGCAAGCAGCCGGTATTCATTTCTTTTCCTTCCGTCTCCCGCAAGAAGGAGGTACACGTTTGGATGGCGTTCCCTTACCTTCGCAAATGCCCGCAGGAGGTACTCTTGTCCCTTGTACCAGACCAGCCTTCCGGTAAATGTGATTACCACAACGTCGTTTGGAATTTTTAAGTCCTTTCGCGCTTCTTCCCGTGACAGTGCGGCATAGTCGATTACCCGCTTTCCGTTTGGTATATATGCGATTTTTTCTTCCCGCACGCCGTCGCGCCGCAATTCCCCTATCCCGTCCGTAAAATTGGTCACGGTCTTGTCGGCAAGCCATGCAGTTAATCTGTTTATGATCCCAACAAACCATGGCTTCTCGCGGTCGCTGTCGCGCTTGCTGCAAATGACCTTTTTGCCAAGGATCTTTCCGATGATACGCGCAAACAGGTTGTCAAGGAATAAATACGAATGGATGATGTTTGGCCGTTCGCGGATAACTGTAAAAAAGAACCGGATGAGCGCAAGCGGGATAAATAACGGGCTTGTCATGCCAAGTGAGGTCGTCCGGATGTTTTTTGCCTCAAGTTGTTCGCGGTACATGCCGCCCGGATAAACCGAGCAGACAATATGCGTATTTGTCGTATCGTTTGTAATGATTGAGATCATCATCGTTTCAGCACCTGCGGCGGCAAGGGTTGAGGTAAGGTGAAGGATCTTTGCCATATAGATAGTAAGATGAAAAAGGGTTTAAATATGGGCTATTGGGACCGCATTTTCTCCGGACCTACCCTGCGCAGTATGTTTGCATGCGGGAAAAACCGTACGTCGTCATGGATCCCGGTAACGAGTTGGGTTCTGTCGTCAATGATAGGTGGCATAAGTGCGTATACTATTTCTACGGGGGTTGGTGGGGCGTTAAGCAATCTGACCACGTGAAGCGGCCTGCCTTCCGCTGTTTTATCGACTGCGATTGGGTTTTCTTCAAGGGTCCGTTCGTTTGCAGCCGCATATGCTGCAAAGTATGCAATGTCCCCGATTCGCCGTATTTGTAAATGATACGCTGCACCGGGAAACGGAACAAGCGTGGAATCTTTGTGTGCCTGCAAGCCTCTATTTGAAGCTCGAACTGCAAACTGCGTATCGCCAACATCCGCACTTCCTCTAAATACCCCGATTCCGTCGTAACTTTCAATGAATGTTGGTACAAGTGCATCTGCTACTGCAACCATTGAATAGGGTCTGCGGTCATTGGATTCATGCATTACGGCCCAGTTAAGTTCAAAATCTTCTACGGGATACGGAAGCCTCATGGCAACATACGATTGCGTCCCCGCCACCCCGTTACCCCACGGAAAGTTTACAAATTCAATTCCCCGACCCGTTATTTGGAAATTTGCACGCTCATCTTTTCTTAAATCAAACATGTCAAAATCAGCACCTTTTCCGTATGCAAGAAATACCGTTTTTGGGTTTGATACTGAGGCTGCATTTGGATTCCCGTAGTAAAGTGCAATGCTCGTCTGTGTTGCAAGCGGTGTTCGCACCCACACTGCACTGGCGCGAGCTTCGGCAAACTCAATAAAGAGCGGAAGCGTTTCGTGTGCATCCCCGCATGTACCTGCAAATGCACGTACGTCTGCCAGGTCGGGCTTTGCATGCGCATAATTGAAATTTTGCGGCCGAAGGATGATCGGATGTGCCGTACCTTCTGCAAACGCCCCTTCAAGCGTCACGGTGACGCAATACTTTGAATCCTTACTGCCCCAGCCGCTCGCGGTACCGCCATCCATCGATATGCCTGCATCAGCCTTTGGTTTTTGAGGTAATGATGTTGTAGCGTTTCCGCATGCAAGTGCTGCTCCTGCTACCAATGTTGCGCATGCGAACCTGCTCAATGAGCGTGTTCGAACTCGGGCTCTATTTGGAGTAATCGGACGAATCGCCTTTTTCACAATTGTTTTTGCCATTTCATAATATTTGATTTTCATAATAATCACTTATTTTATGGTCGTGTATACACCATTGAACCAAGAAGTGCCTGCGGTTCCGGCACGACCAGTTTACGTACGGTAAGGTCGTTCACCCATCCGTTTGCAGCCCTCGACGGGTCAGCAACATCAAGCCCTACGAGCATATAGACATATTGTAATTGGCCAAGGGTGGCGTTATTTACTGCGGTTGAAAATACCTCGTTTGCTTCGTTCGCCCTATCAAGGCGCGATGTGTAATATGCTATTGATACTGAGTTTCCCGCATGTTTTAGGCGTACATAATAGGGCGTGCCTGCTTGTGCAATCGCACGTGAAGCGGGCGGGTTGATTGATGCAAGTTCCGGAAATGTTTGTGTGCCGCCCTGTGCTATCCGAAGCGCAAGTGCATTTTGTGCGCCGACATCTCGTCGGTACACCCCTACGCCGTTCTGGTGGTTTATTGCATCAAACCCAAGCGTATCAAAGACACCAAACATCATATAGGGGCGCGTCCCTTCGTTCTGCGTGTCGTATTGGACCGTGATGTCAAACGTAAAGCCGCCAAGCGGCCCAACGTCTTTGTATATAAACGATCCCGTTCCGGATACGCCATTGCCCCATGGGTAATTAACGTATTGTACGCGGCCGTTTGCAATGCTAAACGCCTGTCGCGTGTTCACTTGCATAAATGCGCTTAGGTCCCTGCCTGCTGCAAATGCCACATACGTATCATGCGGGGTAAACTGGTTTGGAAGCAAGCTGCCATAGAAAAGCGCAACTGCCCAAACGTTCGGATTTCGCGTCCTAACTGCGATTTTGCTTTCCCCACCTATGCTGAGTTCCTCCGTAATGAACGGAAGCCGTTCTGCTACGGTTGCCGTTGTGCACGTGCCTTCTGTAAATACAAGGTCAGCCAGATCCCCACGCGCGTTCGCATAATCAAAGCCAGGTGGAATAATTAGGGTGTGCGTATATCCTGCGGGGTAGCTGCCTGAAATGGCAATGTCCCTGCAAAATGGCGAGCGCGAATCTGCCCACACAACTCCGCTGTCAGGAATTCCGCCATCCGCTCCGAGGCCGCCATCAACTTCGATACCCGTATCGATACCGGCTTCTGCAACTTCAGCATCACTCACATCGGCAGGTGAACCGTCTGCATCCTCAAACGCGTCGCTTATTTCTGCGTCCCTCTGCCCCGCCCCGTCATGCGCCGCTTGGCTGTCGGCGATTTCCGGCACGTCTTTTAGTTCTTCCCGGTCAGGGCTCTCGTGGGCATCTTCGATTTCGGCATCACGAGCCGCGCCGTCCGGAATGTGTGCATCAACAGGCTCGTTTGCATCAGCTTCATCTTCTGCATCTCTTCGAATGTGTCCATCCTCAAGCGTATGCGCATCGGTCGTTTCGCGCGCGTCCGTTACTTCTGCATCCGGGCGGTCGGCCGCATCCCTAATGATAATGACAGTTCCGTCCTGCGGCCCACTGTCTGGCGATGGTTCGATAACCACTGCACCGTCATCAGTTTGGGCATCTACGAGCCGTGCATCAGGTTGTTGCTCCCCTATATCTTGGCGGTCTTCATGAGGAATTGGAGCATCAGCCCCTTTGCCGGCATCTTTCCCGTAAGCATCTGGCTTTTCACTTCCTGCGTCAACACCGGCACTTGGCTCGTCTAAAACTAATGGAGGGGGGTCAAAAAAGCACCCCGTTGCCCCTACTAAAAGAAGTCCTGTAACCCTGCCCTTCATTTTTCTGAAAAATCCATTTGCAGTTTTTTTGCCTTCTTCTTGCCGGGCAGATTTTCTAAATAGGTACATATAAAAATTGTACACCGCACTATTTAAAAAACCATATTGATTCATAATAATACACTAAAAAACAAGCGAACAATAGCTTTAAATAATCTTGTTTGTACATTTGTATTTCTCTTCTGTTCAAATTAAAAGAGGTAGAGTATGGCAAAAGCAAAAATTACATTAAGCGGAGAAAATTCAAAGGATCTCGATAACGTCGTTACCCAGATCAAGGAACTTGCAACAATGCTTAACATGCAATTCGCAGGTCCGGTGCGGCTACCGCGAAAAAAGCTTGAGATATCATGCAGGCGCACCCCCTGTGGTGACGGCAGTGATACCTATGAGCATTGGGAAAAGCGCATCAGCAAGCGATTGGTAGTGGTCGAAGGCGACGAGATCAAGCAGATTCTGAGGGTAAAAGTCCCTTCTAACGTGTTTGTAAAGATATTTGTAAGTTAATTGGTGCTTATTATGGGTTCAAAACCGCGTAAATGGAAAAAGAAGAATCGCATGCGCTGGAAATGGGTAAAGAAGCGACGAAAACGCATGAAGCGAAGGCAGAAACGAAGAGTAGGCGAATTGTAGTACTGGTTCTTATAAACCATCGGCAAAGAAACTGCCAATTCATTGTCCAGTAGCCGTTATCTCTTTACTCTATTTTTGGGTTTGAAATTAACAACCAGTAACTGGTTCCAAAGTTGAATGGAAAAAATTCCTGCCCGATAGCACTTTAAACTTGTTTTACAATATACCTACATGTCATCCTGTTCAATGAGCACTAGCCCTTTCATTTCAACTGAAGAGAAGCCATCGTGGCTCAAGATCAGGATGCCGACGGGCGAGGCAGAAAAAAAGTACGAACAGGTAAAACTCCTTACCAAATCAAAGCGCCTTCATACGATTTGCGTTGAAGCGAAATGCCCAAACATGAATGAGTGCTGGAGCGGGGGAACCGCCACATTTCTTCTCATGGGCGACATCTGCACGCGCTACTGCCGTTTCTGCGCGACAAAGAGTGCACGTGCCGGAGTTCCGATGCACGACCTTGCAGATGAGCCTGAAAACCTGGCAGCCGCAGTGGATGAGATGAAGCTTGAATACATCGTGCTTACAAGCGTTGACCGTGACGACCTTGCGGATCAGGGATCAGAACACTTTGCAAAATGTGTGCGTGCGGTAAAACAAAGGACACCCCACGTTATTGTTGAAACGCTGATCCCGGATTTTCGCGGTGACGAGTCATGCATCGCACGCGTTGCGGATGCGAAGCCGGACGTAATTTCACATAATTTGGAAACAGTACGCGAGTTACAGGGCGGGATCCGTGATCGGCGCGCCAATTACGAGCAGTCATTATCAGTACTTGCGTCCGTAAAGCGCTTGTATCCGCATATTTTTACAAAAAGCGCGCTCATGCTTGGGCTTGGCGAGCGGGATGAACAAATCAAAGAGGCAATGGACGATTTACGCGCAATCGACTGCGACATCCTGACGTTGGGGCAGTACCTCCAGCCATCACGGCGACATTTGGCCGTCAAGGAATTTATACGCCCCGACAAGTTCAGATACTGGGAGGAAGTTGGAAAGAAAAAGGGCTTTCTCTTTGTTGCAGCGGGGCCCTTTGTACGGAGTAGCTATCGTGCCGGGGAATTTTTCATAAAAAATATTGTCAAAGGAAGGGCTGCGTCATCATGAAGCACGGGAAAAATGTTTTCAAGGCAGGAAAACTCATCAAGATCGACCTTGAATACGAGTCAGTTATTCGTTCAATCAAGATCCATGGCGATTTTTTCTTGTACCCAGAGGACGGGATCGAAAAATTGCAGGAGAAATTGGTTGGCACGGGGATCGACAGACAAAAAATTAAGGAGCGCATTGACCAAATTGTAAATGAGCTTGGACTGGAGCCATTTGGGTTTACGAGCGAGGAACTGGCGGAGGCAATCATCGGTGCCTGCAAATGGACGCCTTAATCGTTTGGGCAAAAATGGACAATCTTTGTTTTCCTGCGGGTCAAATCGTTCGCTTATTTTCCTTCTTTTGGTAGAAAAATACTGCGCGTTGCGGCAGGCGCGTTATTGAAAATATTAATTTTAGAAAAAATGAATTTTTGAATTTTGTTTTCTTCGTCGTAAAAATTAGTTTTTCTTATTTTTTTCGTCGCTCATTTGAATATTTTATGTTTATTGTATTTTTGCTTTTTCCCGACGTAAAATAAAAAATCGGTGATATGTTTATAAAGTTGTTATGCCGAAAAAGTTCTTTGTAATTTTCTCCCAGAAAAAAATAAACGACCAAACAAGAACAGGTGTTTTTATGAAAGAGCCAGCAGTTGTAACGTCAGATGTAATGCCCGCCCAGGGTGCACATGAAGTTGTGGTAGTTAAGAAAGGTTACTTAAGCAACCTCAGGAAGGAAGTGCTTGGAAGCGCTGAAGCACTTTCAGGCTCCGAAAATATCGTGCTTCGAAAACTCGGCAACCTTGCAGGGGGTGCATTGAATTCATCGGATTACACCTCTCCGCTTGAGTCAAAGGCAGCATCGCGCATCACTGCAAACTTTTACCTTAATAAGCTCCGCCTTGAAATGTCAATGCCGCAAAGTGAATGGCGGATATTCGTCCGCGACTCCCCGGACCTGCAGGAAACCATGCTTGACCTTTTTGACATCCGCGTTGCAGAAAGTCTTATTAGGAAATCTACCGTTGACCTTGACGGACATGTGAGCCTGAGCCGCGAAGAAATCGAGTGTTTTGTCAAATCCGTGTTTTTTTCATCTGCGTATGAAAAAATCGCAGACCGTCTTCTTGGGCATATTTTCAACGTATCCGGCTACGATGCCTGCAATGTAATATGGGGATTTTACAATAAGAAGCTCATACGGGGTGAGCGTATCATTGAACATATTGTGCTCCGTGGGGAGGCTTTTCTTGGGGCACTTATCCAGTCACTCTCAACGCTTGAAGTGCCAAACCGACAATCTATTATCGATAATTTCAGAAGCCGCGTACTTATGGGAGAGCCGCTCATTTCTGTCATACGCGACCTCCAATTCACCTTTAATGTGCCAGTATCAGCATTGCAACAGTTACGGGACGTCATAATAAAAAACCCATACAATGCAAAGATGCTTGAAGTCGGGGTTCTTCTTCTCATGGAACATGAGAAGAGCTATCGTCCTTATGATGACTCCGTTGGGTTGGCAACACATCTCTCGAACACCGTTTGGGGCGTCTATTCAAAGGTGCGCAGGGTAGTGATAAAGCGAAGCTCTCCGCGCGCTAAGAGTTCAAGCAAAGAGCCCCCTTTTGTGTCTGCGGCTGATGCACCATCAACGCTTCAAATAACAACTAACGGAAAAAAAGGTGATAATATGAATCTTGCAAATATTTCAAGCGGCGTACAGAAACTTTGCTCACGGGTGACCGATTCGATAACCCATAAGAAATGGTCTGGCGGATACGGCACCAAGAAAAGCAGGATCATACATAAGGAAGTGGAAGAAATCAACTCCCCACGAAGCGTCATGCTGGCAAAGAATGCTCTTTCAGTTGATGATGCGTTTGATGGTTCAGATGATGAGGAGCTGCTTGGATTTGACCTTGACGCGCTTTTGGCACCGGCAGGTTATTCGCTTGCCCCCAATACGCGCCAAAGCGACCTTAAGCACTACTTTGCAGGCCTGCCGCCGCTCAACCAATTGACGCTTTCCAAATACCATATGGCATTGCAGCATGCAAAAAGCGACGGCTTGATTGTGCGGGGATAAGTAAAAAATAGCGAAAAATTAATCTATATTTTCTCACTCGCCAAAAGATTTTAATTCTCAAGCTGCTTTCGCAGTTTGCTCTTTCGAGCAAAGGAAATGAAAACGAAGATAAATGTTAACTATAACAAATATGCCATGGATGAAAAATTAGCTGAGCTTATTGGTATTCTTTTAGGAGATGGATGTATCAGTACCTATCATTGTAAATCAGGTAACAAAGGACAAACCCAATACCGAATAAAAATAACCCTTAATGCAATTAAAGATTTAGAATACTCAAATTATGTGAGTACTCTACTTGAACACATATTTAAGCAAAAACCAAAAATTTATTTTAGAAAGGATGAGAATACCTTAGATATATACCTACTGGGAAAGCAACATGTAGATTTTCTACTTAATCTTGGTATGACCTTATCTCCTAAATGGGCTAGGGCTCAGATACCAAAAGAATTTATTTTGCCCCCACTAGATAAATTTGTAGTTCGGGGATACGCTGATACAGATGGATGTATCTGTAATGTAAATAATAACGGTATTCGTTATCCCCGAATTGAAATGAAAATTTGTCCTTCTCCAATGCAATCTCAGTTTATTCAAATTCTTAAGAATAATGGATTTGAACCTCAAATAAACAAACTTGAAAGAGGTAAAATACGAATTGCGCTTTCTGGGATGAAGAAATTAAAGAAATGGTTAGACTTAATCGGCTTTTCTAATAAGAGAAATATAACTATGGCAGAATATTTTATAAAAGAAATAGCGGGAGGTAGATTTGAACTACCGACCTTTACCCATGCTTTAGATAAATAATCTTCTAAATGCATTTCGGGTTATGAGCTTCGTCCCAAACCTTTAGTAAACTTATAATAAATACCTAAAAGTTCGGTCCGACGGGAACTCCAGGCTCCCCCATCCCGCTTTTAATAAGGATTATATTTATATTGCCAATCCTTTATAAAGTTGTTGATATGTATGGCTGGCAAAATGAAAGGCAGTGAAGGAACTGGCGCTAAAATTATCAGCTTAGGCGAAAGACGGGAAACTCCATTTCGTGCACGAAGCCCCTCCCCTGAAATTTCGAGAATTTCGGCAATGCAGGTAATTTCTGAAATTCAAGGCATTTTAGCTGAGTGGGCTGAAGATGTTCAGCAAGCACTCAGGATTCCCAGAGACGGCCTATTTAAGCGTAGGGATCAGGATGGCGCCACATTGTATTCTTCTGACGACCAATTCACCATTACATCAGTCATTAACTTATTTAGTGGGGCATTGGAAGTGCCTTCAAAACTTCCGGACTATGGATTTGCCATTTATGAAACACCTGGCAGCACATACTTTGTTCTTTTTGATTCAGAGCGAAACATCTGTATTCGCCAAAAAATCATGCGTACCTTAGTCAATCCGGCAAATGCAACCTGGGCCGACGTTGCCCGTACAATTACTTATGCGGAAAAGCAAGCGAGCACAAGCGGACAAACGGCTCTTGTCGACAAAGAATCGTTTTAAGTTGGCGCAGGCGGCGGCACGGTTGGTTTTTCAAGGCTCTGCAGCACCTGTTTTGCATCCCTTCTAAATACGAGAACCGCCTGGTTTAAGACTCCGTTTTTTGCAAACTGGTCCATCGTATCACTGCCGTACGTATCGTTTAAGTGCTTATCAAATGCACGCACATTTCGCGCTTCTTCTCCAGAAAGTTTTGCAATTTCCGTCTCGTTCCCCCTCACCTGCATATACAGGAGCCGTAAGTTTTCCGCCCTCTCGCTTACGAGAACCTCATCATGGAGCCGGCCCATCGTCCCGGCGAAATCATCGGCACCGTTTTGCCTTAGGAATTGGTCAAATACCGGGATCACCCCAACTTTTATTTTTTCCCCATCTTTGGCCGTGATTGTTTTTTCTGCAACCAATGTACTCCTTCCTTCAGTGTCAGTCATTACATAGCGGTCCATCCCATTGGAGGGCCGCGGTTCGGAGGGGGTCTCGTCTCTTGCAAGTTGGTCAAGCTGGGCCTGCGTAAGCCTTCTTCCGACCCCGTATTGTTTTCCATCATTATCCTTAAAATGCCTTGTCATGCTTCTTCTATACGCAGGCGTACTCCCGACACCCCGATACCAGCGTGCCGCACCTCGCATGAGCGGACCATCGTTGTGTTCGCCAAATGCCCTGCCTGCGATATCTGCAATCGAATGAGTACTGCCGTATTCACTGTTTGTTTGCCTTGTAAGTTCTACAAAAAATCGCAGCATATCTTCTCCGCCAACCCGTTCTATGAGCATCGAATCATCGAGCGTACCGTCGCCATTTACCTTTATATGGAAATCGGCAAAGCTGTCATTGTCAATATTCCCAAATTTGAGCACGACCGTTTTTGTTCCCTCGCCACTTGGCACTTCAAGAACCTTGTAACCGTTACTTTTGAGCCACGCAACATCTGCCCTGCCAGTTACTTCAAGTGCCATGATGACAAGGTTTGCATTCCGTCGATCCCATGCCCCGCTGCTTATTGAGCCGGCATATGCATACCCGAGCTCTTCAAATAATGTATCCTGGTTGTTCATGACAATGTCCCGAAGCGCCTTATTGCCTTCAGTTTTAAGGTCATTAAGCTCTGATGCAAGCATTGTTTTTACTTTGATCGCCCTCCCCTTTGTTCCTGTTTTTGATTCAAAGGAAACCTTTCCTTGGAAATCATTGATACTTTTGGAAACGCCATACGTTACTTTTTGGCCGGTGAGCGGGTCAACAAACGCAAGCGGCCTGCCCCCAATGCGGGTTATGGTTTCAGGCGCCGGCATATTTGAAATAAGTGAGGCCTTTGCACCGGTCGCTTCCGGCGTGAGGTTCTGTTCTTTTATATAAACGGTTTCGCGTTTCCCATCCTTTCTCTGTAGCGTGACGCTAAATGCGCCCCTGTCAGTAGCATAACCTTGTTCTGCACTGCCAATTTGATTTGTATGGTTTACCCCGATAATCTTGGTTCCTGCACCTGCCGTCGGACTGAGTGCGTCAAGCAGCTGTCCGGTTGTAAGTATTGCAAGGAGTCTCGCACGGCGTTGGTTGCCGATGATGTTCGGCCCAAGCCCCTCCCCGAACCGTACGCCCATATTTTCCAGTTGGTCAAAAACAACAAATCGCGCTTCTTCCTCACGGATGAACGAAATGAGCTGTGCGTCTGTTGGTCCCTTTTCACCAAACCTCCCGTATAATGCCGCCCCTATTGATTTTTCTTCATTGCTGAGCGCATCCCACCGCTTGAGTCCGCGGTTTATCTCCATTTGCTGTTCTTCAGTAAGGGTTCCCCATACTGTGTTATTTCTTTTTTTCTCAAGAAGCGGCTTTGCCGTTGCATATGCCTCCATTAACCCGCTTAAGTCATTGAGTTCCGATGTTGATACTTCCCTCGTGGCGGATGCAGTGTATTCCCTTGTAAGAAATCCCCTTTTAGTTCCTAATGTTCCTTCAAGTGCCCTTAATCCCTCAAGCTCGTTTTGAACCACAGGGGGCGTACGTGCCCTTCTTCTTAACAATCGCCCTATTGTTTGTCTGGTTTCCCTTGCGGTTGCGGCTATCCGCTCTTTTATTTCACGTAGTCTTTGCCTGAATGTCCTTTGCGCCGGTTTTGCCGTGGTTTCTGGAAGCACTGGCTGTTCTACGCGTTTTTTAGTCGGCGGCGCAAATTCAGGTACAGTGCCTGTCCGCGGGGCTTGCGTTCCATGCATTCTAGATTGTCTAACGGGGACGTTCTTTTCAGGCATCGTGGTTCTTCGTTCTTTTGGTTTTTGCGCAATGCGAGCGGTTTCTTCCCTTACGCGTACAACCGCTGTTTTTTCTACTGGTGCTTGCCTTGGCAGTTTTCCTCCCGTAATTGTCACCTCGCCCGCACTTTCGTATTCTTCAATTGCCATTGCAAGCATTGCGCGCCTAAACTCGTCTATCTGGCGTACATGGTCCCTTCTCCTTCTTTTTAGGTTGGCAACCTCTTCTTTTTGTTTCCCATTCTTGCGCTTTATACCTGAGAGTATTTTTAGTCGTCCATCTATCAGCCCTATTTGCCGTGCATTTTCAGCTACTGCGCCTGCTGCCACCTTAAAGAGCGGCTTATTCGCGAGGTTTTCAACCGTACCCGCTTTCTCAGGCGAGACATCGTCAATACTTTTTTTATCTCGTACAATTTGTTCTGCTTCACTTATTCGTGCGATTACCTCTTCTGCATCAGCCCGTGAAAGCGTATGTGTGGCATCACGCCCGGTCAGTATGAACCGTTCTTTTCCTTCTTCGTCTACCGACCTACTGGTAAATGCGTTTTCCCATTGGAGGCGTTCACTGTCTACGTTTGGCTCTTGGCGGGGCATTCGCCCAACGTGGGTCATTTCCCTTTCCCGTGCCGTTTCCTCTCCTATTGGAGGTTGCACCCTACTTCGTATTTGTTCAGTCCGTTCATAGCGAAGCTCCCCTTCTTCTGTTCTTTGGGCAATAGTTGGATCAGATCCCTCGTCCGGAACGAGTTTTCCACTTAGTGTTTCTCCTGATTCAAGATCGATCTCTTTAGTTTTTTCTACCACTCGAAGAGTCGGTTCTCTTTTCTTTTGTCCCGCGTCAACGCGTTCATTGTACGCATCAATACTTCTTTGCATTCTTTCAGGCACTGTACCAACCGGACGCATTCTTCCGCTTTTGGGATCAATATCCACCTGTATCATTCGTTCCGGCCTTGTGTTGCTTGCATTTATTACATTTTCGTCCTTATCTATGCCAATTGTCACAGGTTGCCACTCTGTCCGTTCATCCCCGACTGCCCGCCGTACCATACGTTGTGCCTGCGCCTGCAGGTTAAGTGCCATAAGGGCGTCCGCCATTTCTTCCGTAGACTGGGCTGCTCTTTGCGTTTGTGCCTCTTTTGGTTTTGTTCCTTTAAGCCACGCAAAGAACGACTCCTTGTCAAACCGGCCGGTCCGTATCTCATCTTCTGAAATGGTCTTCCTTACTTTCTGCCCGTTTTCCATATATTCAAATTCATATCGTGTCCCGTTTCTTGTTGCCCGCGCATTGTGTGTCACTCCTTCCTTTCGAAGTTCATCGGTTGTAACTCCAAAAACCCGTTTTAGGAACCGTTCACGCGCACTTTGCGCCTGCGTTCGTAGCGTGGGCGGCGCTTCTGGTTGCATAGCGACGGTCGCTTCCGGTTTTATAACCACCGTTGGTTCCTCGCGCGGTTTTGGTGGAGTAAAATCAACTCGGGTTCTCTCTGTTGATCTATCCCGTGGTTCAATTGGTATTATTTTTGCAACCGGTTCGTCCTTAACTGCCCCCCGCGTTTCTTCGCTGCGTGGTTTTGGTTCAATACGTCCGATCGGTACGCGCGCACTTTTTTGTGCCTCACGCTGCCGGCGTACTTCGTCAAGCGAGATGACTTTAGTGACCGGTTCTTGTTTTATTTCATCCGCAACAATATTTTTCGCTGCCATGGCTGCCCTTTGGAGATCTCCTTTAGACAAATTACCTTTTGGCAGCATACGGGCCGCTTCCTGAATCGCGCGGGGGAGCGACTGCAATTTCTGTGGGTCGTTTCGTGCCGCAACAATTTGTTCAGCCACATTGCGGATGCGTTGTTCAACCGCCGAAGCACTAGCCCCCGGTTTCATCTCGCTCACAAATGTCTTTACAAACTGCTTTATTCCTTCCCATGCCGCATCAGTATAAACGGTGTATTGGCTTCCGACGCTGTGCATTTTCTTGACGCCCGCATCTTCTTCGGCCTTTGTTGCTGCAATGGAATCGCTTGCGGCCTGTGCCCCCGCTTCCCGTGCTTTTTTAATTGCTGCGCTTATACGTGTGGGGGGTTTTGCCCGCGGTTTTTCGCTTCCTTCTGCAATTGATTGATATGTTCTCTTCACCTCTTCAAGCCGTGCACGGTATGCCGCCGTGTCAAGGCCTCCCTCGCCCCCCCGCAGTGCCGCAACCTCAAGCTCCGCAATTGCCCGGGCATACACTTTCCGTCGCTCTTGAGCTGGCAGCTGTTCAGCCTCTGCAACCATCCTTAGGACCGAACCGACTTCCTCCTGGATTATTCTTGCTTTTGCATCTTTTAGGTTCCCAACCGCGCCGATCCGTGCGAACCGCCTTTCAATCATCGATTCGGGAAAGATAATTCCTCGTGCGCGTTCTCTAGCCTTTTTTGCATGTTCACGTAATCTATCTACTACTGTTTGTGCAGAGGGTTCAGTTGCTTCTTGTGGCATGATTGCTTTTTGAGGTGCAGCTTGCTCAACTTTCCTCCCGATTGGGACGCGCGCAATATATTCGTTAAAATCCATCGTCTCGCTAAAGAGGTTTCCCGTATCCCTGTTCTTTGTATAGTATCCATTCACAAGCGCAGCTGCCTCAGCAACGTCAAATACGCCTTTTGCATTATAACGCCCAAGAATGGCAACCGATTCCTCATCTGTAAGTGCCCTTCCTATAAGGTGTTCAAGCTGTGCATACCCCGTCCGCACTTCTTTTGAGCTTGCGCGATATGCTTGTGTTCGTGCCTGTTCAAGTGCCATGGCCTGCTGCCGCTCAAATTCGCCTTTTGATGCGCCAAACACAAGTCCTGCCGCTGCCCTGAATGCACGCGCACTTCTCGCTTCTGATGTCATGAGCCCGGCATATCTCGTACCAAGAACGCGCGTTGCACTCACCTGCATTGCAGACTGCGCTGAAGAAAATCCCGTTACGAGCGCCTCGGCTAAACCCATTTGTCCTGCCTGATACGCCCCCATATTGGTTGCAATAGTGCTTGCGCCAAGTACCAGGCCCCCACCAAGTAGTCCAGTTCCGATTACCCGGGCAGTTCTCGATCCCTGCGCAATGAGCCCAAGTTCGGTTGCTGCAGAGAACTTTGCACCGGCTATCCCAAGGCCGATTCCTGCAAGTGAGAGCGCGTGCTGTTCGGCAGTGAGCCCACTTGCACCTGCCGTTTGTATTTGGCTATAGTAATCAATACTTCCGCTTGTTGCATAATATGCGGCAATTACGGGAGACAGCGTACCACCGCTTAGCACGTTTGCGATATTTGCAGCAACAAACTCTGTCCCCACACGTACGGCACGGACAGTACTTTCAATTTCCTGCCCCCTCTTATATAGTGACGCAATGCTGCTTTCGGCAGTTGCAGCGCCTCTTCTGAGCCTTCCACGCAGTTGCTGTTGGAGAAACGGGTCATTGTTTTTGGTTATGCTGCCCGTAATCTGTCCGGTTTCTTTTGCCTGTGCGAGTGCCTGCCGGTACATCCCTTTTCGTTCCTCTGCGTTGAAAACACTCGTAAGGCTTGCGGCGGTCAGGAATGTTTGCACGTTTGCCCAGAGGGTTGCGTATGCAAGGTTATATGTCTTTTGCTGTTCTTGCGTAAGGCTCATTTTTTCATAACGATTCGTACCACTAACAGGTGTATAGCCAAGTGATGCAAGCATTGCAGCACTGTACGCTCTCACTATTTCCCGTGCAGCTTTTCCATCCTGTAGCGAAAGCGCATTTATCTTTTCGAGAGCGACTGCCTGCGGCTCAAGCCCCCGTTTTTGGAGGATCATCGGTACGGTATCCCTGAGCGCACCAAGCTGGATCGTTGTCGCGTCCCGTCCAGTTCGGGCACCTCGCACATTTATCCGTATCGCGTCAAGCGTTATCAATTTTCCGCTTTCAAGTGCCCCAATTGCATCTTCAGGACGGTCGCGCGCATAGTTTGCAAGCTGTACGAGCCTTCCGGCACTATCACGTACGATACTTGCAAATAGCCCTTCGCCCCGATGATAGCGCTCGCTTTCATCAGTCCGCTCCAGTGCGGAAAGCGCTTCGTTATAGAGCGTGACCGCAAGGTTCCAGCCAGCTGTTTTTTTCTGGTACGTTTCAAAAATTTTCGCCCCGTCTTCCGGTTTACTGTTTCGTATCATGCCTGCAAATGCGCGCATTTCATTGCGCAATTTTTCGATTTCAGGCATTACGGCCGCAACGCGTTCGCTTCTGGCTTTTTTTGCCTCTTCATCTTCATTTAATTGAACTGCCCCAAATTTCGCAAGATCGCGCTCCTGTCTTGCCACTGCATCAGTAATCATTCTTTTTTTGCTTTCCATTTCCTGGGCCTTTGCGGCATTTTGTACATATGTTATAAGTTCTCCTTGCGCCTTTCTCCAGCTTATTGTTTTGCCCATCCGTGCATACCCTTCAAGTTCGCTTACTCGTTTTTTGATTTCCGTCTGTACGGCTTCGCTATCAAAGTACGCAAGTTTTTCGTCTTTTCTTTCACGTCCGGATCCGTTTTCCACAAGCAACGCGCGCGTTTTTCGTATCGCATCCTTTTGACCGGCGGTGTTGATGGTAAGTCCCACTATGTCAAGAATACGTGCCGCCTTTACAAGTTCTTCTTCCTGAACGAATTTCTGCGCCCTTCTTAGTTCTTCCTCCTGCCTTGGTGCGATTATTGCATAGATCGGGTTTTCACGTGCCATTTCCTTACTTGCGGTACGAAGTTCTTGTATTGCCCTTAACAAAATTTTCTGATTATTTTGTTTTAGGCGCGTTTCTTCAAACCGGTTAAATGCATCAATTGCCCCTTTGAGCGTTTCATTACTTTGCGCAAGCAACGCTTGTTGTCCCGGCCCTATCTTGCCCTCTTCAATGATCGTTGCAGCCGCATTTGACATTCCTTGTGCCGCCGTAAGAAATCCTTCCTTACCTGCCCCCTTGCGGTTTGCAATACATTCAAGGGCACCACCAAGTGCCACTGCACCCTGTGCCGAAATGCGCAAAAGTTCAGCCCCTCGTTCAAACGACTCGTCAATTGAATGAGCGTTTTTTGTAAGCGCAGTCCCCTCCTGTATGATCCTTCTAATTACGGTTAGCCTGGGTGCTATTTCGTCAATGTCAGCATCCCTTACTTTTTTCATATTCGCTTCTAGTTGGGCGAGTGTCCGTTCGACTGCATGCGCTTCCAGTTGCATCCCCTGTTTTGCAATCTCAAGCTGGAGGCGGAGTACCCGGCTTGCACTTGCCTCTCCCGGTTCGTCCATTGCCCCTTCTTTTTCTGCAAGGAGGTGCGCAACCGTTATATCTTTTTGCCGAGCTTCTGCAAGTAAGGGGGCGGTCCTTTCAACATACTCAATTGTTTCCTTTGTGCCTGCTTTATTCGCCTGCGCTGTAACATACAGCTGCGCAAGGTCAAGTGAGATGCATGCATCAATTCGGTTTTCCTCTTTAGCAAACTCAATTGCAAGCGCGTAATACCCATCAAGAACCTCTTGCGCACCCTTGTCCTTTAGCTGTACTTTTTGTGCATATACCTGTGTAATGCCATCAATTACCCCATATGTAATTTCGCCCTTTGCAAATGTTTCGCTTAGTGTAAGAATTTCTTTCTTATCCGTTTCTTGAGCTGTTGTATAGAGAGAAGCAAGTCCTGTGTGTACAAATGCTTCTTGTTCCTTTCCTTCCTCAATTGCACGGCGCGCCCGCCCATAAAATGCATCAATTGCCCCGCTATCTTTTTCAGGGGCACGTGCCTTTAGCGTTTCTGCCTCTTGTGAGAGCGCATCTGCCATTCTCTTTTGATGTATGCCTATAATTTGCACTTCTGATTTTCCCTCAAGTGATACAATAAATTCTTCTAGTGTGCGTGTGTCTTGTCCGCTTTGTTTACGGGCAAGGATCTCATGTCCATAATTAAGGATCGTTGCCGACCCGCCATCAAAGTCATGCGCATATTTGTTTGCCGCACTCCCAATTATTTTTAGCGCCCCTTGGGCTGCTTGTGCCGTTTGCAGTTCACCATAAAGTTTCAATACGTTTCCGATCTGCACTACGGCTGCAAGCGCATGTTCTGCCTGCGCAGCGTTTCCATTTTTATGAAGCTCTCGTGCATGGGTAAGTAGTTCATATCCCCGTTTGTACGTTTCCTGAAGCGGCCACCGCGCACTTTCACTTTTTAGTTGTTCGACTGCTTGTTCCGCTTGCCCTATGCTTGCTTGGATCCGTGCCTTTGGGTCACTGTGCGGCATTCCAAGTTCAGACGGTAGCCCTTTAAGGAGTTTTTCTGCCTCATCAATTCTTTCTGCAAACGTCGGCGCCATATGATCAGCTAAGTTCGCGCAGCATGCCGTGCAACTCTATAAGCATGATCGGCCGTGCATCCTGTGTAGTCTGTAAAAAATTGCCCCTCCAGTTTTCAAGCCGGTCCTTCCATAAAACGAGGCGCTCAAAGCGCGCTTTATAGCGTACCTTGGTTTTTGTATCGAGGCGTTCCCAGTCTTTCATGACTGTGTCTATGGATGAAAGCGCCTTGTCAACTAAGAAAACTGCTTCTTCCTCTGAATCCATGAGTAAGTATCAGAAGAAAGTTTTTTATTGGTGGCTACTTAGCATTAAAAGATGCAATTTTTGAGTAGTGGGGCCCCGAGGCAGTAAGGACGCTTTCCTTAAGCATAAAATCGGTGCATTCGAATGCCCCAAAATCGGTATGTGCGTATTTTTCAAGAAACGATTGTAAATCAAGTTTTCGCTTTACCCGTGCAATGGTAATGTGTCCTTTAAACGGTTCCTGCCCACATTCGCGTGCGAGTGCATTATTTACATTATCCGCAAGCAGTTCGAGTTCTTTACCTTTCGCGCCCGCCCATATGACCTGCACATGCCGTTCGTTTGGAAACACGCCGATCCCATGCACGTTGATTAAAAACGGGTCGAACGAAACTGTCTTGAGCACCCCTCTTACTTCCTCAACTTTTTTCCCGTCAATCTCGCCAAGGAATTTAAGCGTGAGGTGGAGATTCTCCTTTCCCACTAATTTTATTCCGTCACGAGGTAATTCCTCCTGCACTTTTGCAAGTTCGTCGCGAATCGGTTCAGGAAGTTCAATTGCAATAAAAGAGCGCATGTCATCCATCTTCTTTCACAAAGTCCTTAATCCCTTTTCCTTTTGGAAACGCCGTTCCAAGTGGCGAACGGGCCGGAAGCTGGAACTGTTCTGCAAGTTTTGTCAGGTCAATTGGGGGGATTTTTGCATTTGTTGTTAAAATAAGTGCCGTGCCGTAGGGCGTCCTTTCTTCAGTTACGGCAAGCCTATGCCTTTGAATGATCCCTGCAAGGCGAATGCGGACGTCAACAAACCCTGTCTTTAGAATTTCTTCTTTTGTCGGTTCCATAAAGAAAAATAGTAATAAGAAGTATTTAATTACCTATGAGGAAAATGAGCGCGGCCTACGGGATTGTGGCATGCGCGGTTGTTCGACCCGTTTTATTGTCGTGAATGTTCTTACGGGTTTCTCTGCAATGCGTGCACGATTTTTATCAGCCATTTGATCTGCGCGCTCTTTTCGTCGTGCCGAATCTTGCAGTATAAAATCCTTAACGCCCCGCGGGGTTTGCGGATCCCTAAAAAGATCCACAATCTGAGTTCTTTTATCCTTTTTGCTATACATGGTGACTAACGCTGTCCCTGCCTCGACACGTATCGATTCATCGATAGCTGGATCCTTTGTCATTTGTTCAAGAACCACGGTATCTTTTCTTTTTACCGCTGCACTTACCGCGCCCTTTCCCGCAGCCTCCTGTAAGGTTGCGCTTAATTTATCGTTTTTATGCCATTCGATAAGGATGTCCGGTACTCCTGCATTAACCATGAGCGCAATTGCACCTTTCCCTGCTTCTTCCCTTACCTGTTTATTGGTTGTCCCTTCGAATATCCCAAATAGTGCGTCGATATCATCATTTGCTATAGCCTTCCGTACTGCTTCCATTTCATTTATGCGTGCCATGTAGTATCACCTAGTTATAACTAGTAATTAAAATGAGCAAAAGTATTTTTAAATGTATGCCAAAAAGTGGATTTATGTGTATCTATTTGAGGAAGCGGATATCTTCGCCCTGTTTGATGCTGACGGTCGTTTTTGGCTTTAACCGCTTGATATATATACCATCGATAATCAAATCGCTTGAGCGGTCCGCACTCACGGTTATCCCTGTATTTTCGCCCATAATTATCGGCTGAATTGTGCGCTTATACGGGCATATGGGGACCACTTGGATTTTTCGAGCACTTGTTTTTAGAATCTTACCGCCTGCCGAATATGCATATGCAGTCGAACCCATTGGTGTTGCGGTAATAATTCCGTCCCCTTCAAACAAATAACTCGAACCATTCATTCTCATCGATACAGTAATAACGCGGTAATCATGTGTATGAAGCACTACATCATTGAGTACGGAAAACTGTTTTTTTCCAACCTCCACGGTGAGCGTTAAACGTTTTTCAGTACGCCCATCTGCGAGTATCGAAATTATCCCTTTTTTCCAATTATCCTTTCGTAGCTGGCAAAGCGCACTGGTCTTACTTCCAATCCCAAGCACCGCGCCCTGTATTCTTTTTTGGTGGTTCGCATAAAAAATTGTCCCGTCCCCGCCTATGCAGATCGTCGCGTCTACATTTCGGTGCGCAACTAGAAAACCGTGTGATTGAAGGTTGTGCGCAACTTTCTTTGCAAGTACTTGTGCCCATTCCTTTCGATAATTGGGGAGGATACGAATACGCCTTATTTTCATATGTCTTTTAGGAGGGGGAAGAAATATAAATGTCAATAATAAACTAGTACTATGATCTTTAGCGACGTTGACATCAAGGCGCTTCTTGCGTCCGGCGAACTAAAAATCGTCCCGCTTGCATATGATCAGATCGGCGGTGCAAGCATCGACCTTACCCTCAGTGACGAGTGGTACGTATTTAAGAAAGGGTATCTGGGCTCTCATGTTGATTTGAAAAAAGTCGATTTCAAACGCGCGATGAAAAAGGTAAAATCACGGTCAATTACGCTTAAACCCCAGGAAATGTGTCTTGGGAAAACGCTTGAAAAGCTGACGCTACCAACATATGTCATGGGAACGCTTGAAGGGCGTTCCCGCTATGCGCGCATGGGCCTTGCAGTGCATATCACAAGTGCGCTTGTGCAGCCGGGAAGCGACAACCATCAGGTTCTTGAGATCGTCAATTTCGCCCCCTTTGCCGTGACGCTCCATGCAGGCATGCGCATCTCGCAGGTTGTATTCGAATACCTCACGTCGCCGACCTCAAGGCCGTATGCGCGCTTTGGGACAATCGCAAAAAAACAGTGATTTTATGAAAATGAGTACCGTTGCCCAGTACGCGATTCTTTCGTTTGTCGTCTTCATTATTATCGTCATATTTGGGGGGATGATCTTTACCCCTTCATTTCCCGATGAATTTACCTTTAATGAAGAACCGCTTGTTAAGAACACCAAGTTGCAGATCCGGCCAAGTGAGCTTTATTCATACGTCTATACTGTAAATGGAACAAACAATACGCTTTCATTTCGAACCGGGCAGGCGCCCGACTGTGTCTTTATCCAGGTCGTTGAGGCAGTAAACAGGACTGGCACGTGCGTTGACGCTGATGGGAATGACCGTCTTGGAAGCAATGCAACCCTTGCAGTGCCGTTTATCACCTTTTTTAAGCCATGGATGCTTGCCGTTCGTGATGGGTGGGAGTGGGGTGTGAACATGACCATAAATGCGACAGGTGGCGAATTGGTACTAAAGACATTTAAGTATGAGGTAGTGGGGGCTCAAACCATTCACGGGCGCGATAGCTTTGTCGTACGCATCGGCTCAAATGAAGTTGGCGAGGAGATCGTTACAACCTGGGTCGACAAGGAAAAACGGGTAATGCTTCGGGAAGAAGGGCCAAACTATAATGTGACGCTTGTACGTTCCCCGTTTTTTAATGCATCGGGCTAGGGGGATTAATTTTCCTCTTCCCGTAATACGCCAAGCGGGAGTACTCCTTTCTCATACTCGAGTGCGGCAATTTCTATGAAGTTCTTTGGCTGTTTTTCCAGTTTTACGACAGGTGGTGCGCCAAGTGAAAGCTGGAGTGCGCGTGCGCCAATGAGCCGGGCTAGTTCGTATTTAGTCAGTTCCATAAGTAGTCACCATATTCTACTAATTAGTAATCAGAAGTGTTTAAAAATCAATTGACTGGGCTTTTGGGTGGCCGGTAATTGATAATTTCGTCTAATTGGGGAAGCCCGTTAATCTCTATTGCCATTTTATCAAAAAACTCTCCCGCTTTTCCGGCAAGTTCTTGTACATGTGCAAGTTCGTCTTGCGCATGGCCTGAGCTGATATATTCCAGTGCGTTTTTCCTGCCTATCCTTCTTAAGTTAACCCGTAGCGCATATGCCCCCGCACTTATTACTGCGACAGCTGCGCCCATAAGCGGGAAATCCATAACTGCTGCGAATATCCCTCCAGCAACCGCGATTCCTTCAAACGGCACCGGCAGCAATCCTCTTGTATGATCCTCAAATGCCATGTTAAATCGCCCTGCCTTTTTTTCAAATTGGCTTGGCGGGGCATCTGCCTCATTTATACGGAACCCGCATATGTTTTGGATGGCATGCCCGTTTTTTTCTGCTGTTTGAAAGAGGGCCGTAGGGCTAGTTCTATTGTTTAAAACACCGTTTCGTACCATCTCATTTGCAATGCGTTCTTTGCCCTCTTCGAGTTGCCGATGGTTCTTACGAGCAAAATCAAGAAATGCGCTTCGCGCACTTTCCACTTCTTTTTTTAGTCGGGCATATTCTTTCCCATATTCGCCAAATTTTTTTTGTGCTGCCAAATAACGGGTAGTTTTTGATTTAAACATAAAAATTAACTAAATATAACATTTTTTAAACAGATGCCGTTTTGTCCTGATCAAGGAGCTCAAACATCCTTCTAACCATGTCCGGGTTCAATATCGGCTTTTCAAATTCGACCGTGTCATCTACAATGCGTGGACATGCGGTGTTTACGTAGCAGTCAAATGCCCTGAAATTGTTAAGCGTGATCGGCTCAAGCTCGTTTGCAACCAAAATCGCAGCCTCGCGTCCCCGTTTTTCAAGCTCTTTCTTTATGTTCTCGGCCTGCGCGACATTGAACTGGCCGACCTTGGTGCTTACTAAAATTGCAAAGCGTTTGGCAGTCAGTGCTGCAACTAACGATGCATTTCGCCGTTTGTGGAGGCGCTCGATGTCTTCATTTACCTGATTTAGTTCGCGCGTCGTCGGATTAAATGTAAAAACCGGTTTTTTACTCTCTATTGCCAGTGGGTGGAACATTCCATCACCAACGTAAACAACTGCCTCAATCTGTCCCTCAAGCTTCTTAACTGATAACGCATCGCAGCCAAGAATCTGGCCTTGCGCGTGTGCCCAGTAACCAGTACTTGTAAGTGCAGTAATCCCATTTTTTGCAAAAACCTCTTTCATTGCCTCAATTTGGTGAGAATGCTGGACCGTCGTCACGAGCGCGATTGTTTTTATTTTTTTATTACCCAACTCGCGCGCAAGCTCATTAATCGCTTCAACATCTATATCAACATAGTACGGAACGTACTCAACTGGGATCGAAAGTTCTGTTTTCACAAACTTGTTATGCCCAAAATGGATTATCTTTTCTGCCTTGATCCACTCTGCCTCGTCAAGCGCAATGTCGCATGCACCGTAACAAGGTGAAGCTGAAAGAAAGACCGTGTGCCCCTCTTTCTCATGCTGCTTTGCTAGCTCGACTGCCTTTTGCTTTAATCCTTCTGGAAATTGTAAAAGTATTCTCATAGAATTCGTACTACTATTATAATTAAATTCATTTTTAATCGTTTGTAGTCACAACTATGGCATTGCAAAGTCAGGCATGTTAGGTTCATATCCCTAAATTTCTGCCTACTCGTCAAATTCCTGCTCCCGTTCCTCCTTTTTCTGCAAGTTCTCAGTAAGCATTGCAAGCCGCTTGAGCATGATCCTTTTTTCAGCGCTGTTTACTATTTTGCGTGTCCGCTCAACCGCATCAGGGTTTACGGACATGCTTGTAATGCCATACTCAACAAGCTTTTCAGCAAATTCCTGATACACCGAAGGTGCTTGTCCGCACAACGAGGCAGTTACGCCATACTCATTACAGGTTTTGATCACGTGCTTAAGTGACCGGACAACCGCATCGTTTCGTTCATCAAAACCTTTCGCAAGCGTCGCGTTGTCCCGGTCGATCCCTAATGTAAGCTGGGTCAAATCGTTTGTCCCGATACTCACGCCGTCAATCCCCTCTTTACAAAATAGGTCAATGAGCATCACGGTGCTTGGCACCTCAACCATGATCCATAATTTGAAATCGCGCGTCCGGTAAATGCCGACATCCTGCATGATCTCCTTGATCGCGCGTAGTTCACCAATGCGCCGGACAAACGGAATCATGAGCCATAAATTACGTAATCCAAACTTCTCACGTACTTTCTTGAGCGCGTCAAGTTCCATTTTGAATAGTTCTGGTTCAGTAATATATCGAGCAGCACCTCGGTACCCCATCATTGGGTTTGCTTCCTGCGGCTCGTACTTCTCGCCGCCCTCAAGATTACGATACTCATTTGTCTTAAAATCAGTTGCACGGTACACAACTGGCCGCGGGTAGAATGCGGCAGCAAACCTTCGCAATCCTTCTGCAAGCTTATCGACAAATTCTTCCCGCCGCCCATTCTCAAGCATCCAGCGCGGATGGTGGCCGATGTCAGCAACCATAAATTCTGCGCGTAACAACCCGACGCCATCAACAGGCAATTTTGCTACCTTTTCAGCGAGTTCGACTTCAGCAAGATTAACATAAATCTTTGTCCCGGTGATTGGCGCCGAATCAGAGGTAAATGCAGGCCGGTCATCTTTTTTCTCCTCATGATGCATCGCGACGATTCCCTCATAGATCACACCGTGCGTGCCGTCAACTGTTACATCAATTCCTTCCTTGAGTGCAGTAGTTGCATTCGTTGTCCCTACTACGCATGGTATACCTAACTCTCTCGATACAATCGATGCATGGCTCGTCATTCCGCCAGAATTTGTGACTATTGCAGCGGCCTTTTTCATTGCAGGCACAAAGTCAGGCGTCGTCATCTCAGTAACGAGCACGTCGCCCTTTTGCATGCTTTTGATCTCCTTTGCAGACATGAGTATACGTACCTTTCCTATACCGACACCGGGTGAGGCGCCTAAACCGCGCACTAATTCCTTTGCATTGCCTACTGTTGTTTTTTCCATAGCGTTTGGCACCTCCTTATTCTCCTTTTTGAATATGTCAAGCGTTGTGATCGGCCGCGACTGGACGATATATATGTTGCCCTTTTCCATGGCAAATTCAATGTCCTGCGGGAAATTGTAGTGTTTCTCAATATTGTTTGCAATCTGTACAAGGTCTCGTATCTCCTGCTCGCTTAGTTTTTGCCTTCCTTGCGCATCCTCCTTTATTTCAAGCTTTTGGTTTTTACCGTTCATATAGATAAGTGCAGACTTCTGCTTTCCAATGGTCTTGTCCACAACTGAAAGCATTTTTTTGTCTACACGGTACGTATCAGGCGTTATCTGGCCGCCAACAATGAGTTCCCCCAGCCCAAAACACGCCTCAATTGACATGAGGTTCGGGTCCTGGTACAATGGGTCCACCGTGAATATGATCCCTGACTTTTCGCTTTGCACCATCATCTGGACAACTGCTGCCAAGCCAACCTTCATATGCTCAAATTTGTTTTGCACCCGGTAATATATGGCGCGCGCCTCGAATAACGATGCCCAGCATTCCTTTACCGCGTGGAGCACTTCGACTTCCCCCTTTATGTTGAGGTATGTGCTTTGCTGTCCGGCAAAGCTTGCTTCAGGCACGTCCTCAGCAGTTGCGCTTGACCTGACCGCAACAAACGCTTCGCGTCCTGCCCGTTCGCACACCTTTTTGTATGCAAGTATGACCTCTGCCCGTACGTCATCGGGCATTTCGCCTTTCATGATGAGCTCCTTTATTTTCACACTTGTCTCATCAAGTTTCTCAGTGTTTTCTACGTCAAGGCCGCTTAGTGCATTTGCAATTGCCTCGCGAAGGTTGTTCTTGTCAAGATGCCGAAAATACGCATGAGTACTTACCACAAAACCTGGGGGCACCGGAAAGCCGGCCCTGCTCATTTCGCCCAGGTTGGCACCCTTACCGCCTGCCTGCGCAAGACTGTCCTTTCCGATCTCTTCAAACCACAAGATGTTCCTCACAGTAATCGCCCCCAAAGTAAAATATAGTTTGTTGCCTACCTTACACGCAGAAATTTTAAAAAGAGGTCGGTGAATCTCTTGCTTATTTAATCGTACGCGTCGTGATATCTATTCCCATGCCCTGGATATCTGCAAATAACCTTTTCGTGTCCACGGCGTGCCCCATGAAATGGAAGCCAGGTTTGATCGTGCCATCAAGATACTGCATGATACATGCGGCAACCGGCGCAGCGGTAAAGAAGAACCCGTTTTTGTGTTCTGCCCGTATCCGTATTGCATGCGTTTTACCGTTCTTTTCACCTCGTGCGTCTATAAGAAAGACGACGCGCAGGTCAGCTGGCGAAAAAAGGCGTATTCCATGGTATAACAGAAATGAAAAAATGCCGGTCCCTGTATTTTTTCGTATCCTATGCGCCACATAAATAAGCGGAAAGAGGATATTGTCAACAAGCCAGTTAAACCCTGTTACATACGTCCCGCATTTACGGATGCCGTATTTTTCAGGGACGCCCCTAAGCTCTTCCATATGAAGGGGAAAACATGTCCTCGTGCCAAAGGGGGGCCCAAAATCAACCCGCACCATGTCGGCATACGTCGCCTGTCGCCATGCACCGTTTCTATATATGTCAAACGCGTTTTCACGCGCGGCATTTACGATGTCAATTGTCGATTGGGGGCTTTCAAACCGTGCATTCATCGCCATTGCGACGGTTGCTGTTTCGTACCGGTCAAGGTACTGTGCCGCATGTCTTACAAATACCGCTGGCAGGCCAGGATGGAAACCGGCCTGCGTTATGAATGTGCGTTTTTTCCTTACAATTTCTTTGGCAAGTGGTTTGAGCCGTTTTGGCGTATCCGGGTCAAACATGATATCTATATAATCGACATTTTTGGCAAGCGCAGCCCGCGCAATTGCTTGTATGTGCTCCGGCGTTGTTGTCGCTACTACGACAAGGTCCATCCCCTCCAGCGCCGACCCAAGTGACATGGCATTTTTCACGTCCGTCTCTTGTGCGCGTATGTCCCTTTTTGGAAACGTATTCTTAAGTTGCCGTACAAGCGCCTCTGCCGGTTCGTATCTTCTTCCTGCTACTGTTATGTGCGCATTTGTGTTTTCCAACAAGAGGCGCGCAATCTCCCTGCCGACGCCGCCGTAGCCGCCAAGTATGAGGATTTTTTTTGGTTTCATCACATTATTCATCCATTATATGTTTATAAATTTGGTTTTCTTCAGATTTACAGGGGAAAATAATTCATCCTAAATTCCCGATGCGTATGAAGTATTTCATAATCCTTTACAATATCCTTAAACGTATTTCTGAATCGTACCATGAGTTCGCGCAGTTCATCTTCGTCTTCAGTCTCAGCTTCTATTTCAATATCCCAGTTGCCGGTGCACTCGACAAGATACGCAACTGCCGGTTCTTGAGTACAAAACGAGAGGAGTTTCTTTTCTATTGTTTCATTAAATTCTGAAAGCGAAATAAGTGCCTTGTAGTGCTGTCTGTTTAGTTTATGGATATCAAGGAGCGTTCGGTATGCCTGTATTATTTTGCGCTTTTCGAGTTGTTTGATGCGTTTTTTAACTCCGTTATACGTTAATCCGACTGCGTTTCCAATTTCCATATACGTGGCATTTCCATTTGCGGAAAGAACTTTTATAATTTTCCAATCCGTTTCATCGATTTTTTCAAGCGGCGGCTCAAAGCCATAATGGGGGATAATCTTTTCCTGCCCACTATCTTCCACCAGGTATCTTCGTTTAAAATGGTAGTTGACTACTGAGAATGAGACCTCATAGTCTTTAATGAATTCTCCTATTTCCTTTTTGAGTTCAAGCAAGAGCGCGCTAAAATGGATGTTGTTTCGCGCTGCAAGGACGATTTCTACGTCCCATCTTCCCGTTGTGGTAATCATCCAGATTAAATTTTTCCAGTTTGCAAGCGTTTCAAGGAGCTCCGTTTCGTTCTTCGGCGTGACATTCTGAAATCGCATATAAATTCGGTACGCAAAATAGCCAACGCGATGGAGATCAATAACCGCAAGAAATTTCCTGATGACCCCTGTTTCAATAAGTTTCTTTACCCGGTAGCTTACCACCTGCTTTGGTAGGCCAACTTTATTCCCAATTTCGGCGAGGGGTTTTCGTGCATTGTATTCCAGCTCATAGAGAATTTTTTTGTCCTTAGCGTCAATCTTCATAATTGTATTAATTGAACTAATAATTTAAAAAAGTTCTTTTTGTCGCAAATTTTAGTAAGAAATCTTATATTAATATTTTGTTATAGAAATTGATAGAAAAAGAAAAATGATTCCTATGGCTAAATATTTAGTTACGCTTGTAGAGCCGCACGGCGTTATCACGCGCGATGATCGAGGTCGTATTTTAGGTAGCCTACGAAGACGTGCTCCACTCCATAGCCAGCAGATTATTGGAGCTACATTAAGAGAAGGGCTTGGTGATAATTTTGATGTTCGCATCTACAATCCTAAACTCGCTGATCCAAATCATGAGGAGCACTATCATTCTACTTCCTACGGTCCTTATCGCCTTACTCACTATCGAGTTGGCGAATCATTTAATAGTAGCTCATTTAGAGCGCGAATGAAGGAGACCGATATTCTTGGGATAACGGTAAATTTTACCCAAGTTTCAACAAATGCAATTTCACTGGCGAGAGCCGCACGAGCTATTAACCCCAAAATTAAAATTATTTACGGAGGTTCTGATGCTTCAGCAACTGTCAATCAAAGAGAGTTTTATCTAAAAATTGGGGGAGGCCATGTAATCGTACCAAAGGATGCTGAAGATATTTCTGCAGCAGTTGTACGGGCACTTGTTGGTGATGGTAGTCTTGGTAGGATTGCTGGTATTAGCCATAACCTTCATAGAATGAGCCCGCAGCATAATCTTCCCGTACCAACTCCTTCAAAAGAACGAATGAAAAAAGTTCCACTTCCTGCACTTGATCTAGTTGAGGATCAGATCCCTCGCTGGACTGAAGATCATGAAGGACCACTACCAAAGAGGGTAGAGACACCCATTGCATATGTTGAATTTGCGCGCGGTTGCCATGAACGGTGCGATTTTTGTACTATTGCAGGTGTTCCTTATAGTGCTATGGATACTGAACAGGCCGAGGCTTTTCTTAAGCACTTTAGGAAGTATGGGATCAAAAGTCTCATGATCATTACAGATAATGAATTAACTCTTTCACTTACTGAAAATGGAAGATCGACATTACTTGAGCGGTATCGTTTACTCAAACATTATGATTTTCGCTGGAACTTTGGAAACGGGCTTCAATACTCGCTTTTCAGACGAAAAGATGGTTCTTTAGATAGTGAACTTATGGATGCAATGTTTAGTGGCGCCTATTGTATGTATACTCCGCTTGAGGACCCACTCACCATGGAATATGAGAAACTACTTGGTCATCCCCGTTTAAGAATTCATGATCACACTGATGCAGCTACTGCATTCGAACGTTCGATTGAGATTCTCGAATATATTGCCGCAACTGGTATTCCAAAAATGACTTTTGGTTTTTTGATGGGGGGTCCAGCTGATACCGTGGATCGAGTGCGCGCCCACGAAAAACCGCTCCGCATGCTCAAAGAACGACTTGCAAGAGTAAATCCTCATATGGAGATGCTATTTACTCCATTTATTGAAATGCCCTTGCCAGGTACTGCAAATTACGAACTCTACCATCGATCAAAATTAATCAAAGCAGATATAGACACGGATCCTGAACTGTGGCAGTTTGCTCTTACCACCTTTGGAAATTATGAGATGGTTGAAGAACGGCTGCGCCTTATTGCATTATTAAATGGCCAAGATGCACTTGACACATGGACTTCAACAGGCTTGTATCCAAAAAATAAGACTTAACGTAATATTTTACTATATTTTGTTCAATTTGTCCGAAATTTTATTCAAAAATTATAAAATATACATAGGTGGTAAAAAACTTGTAAAAGGTGATCAAATGGCAATTACAATAAAACAGTTAAACAAAAATCAAATCGAACAGCTTGCTTGTACTGCCCCATCAAATACGCGGCAGTTTCTATCATCAATGCTTGCACTTGAAGACCCGTTTCGAGGAATCCAAGTAAATATTGGAAAGCGACGTTTTGGTGTTCATAAAGAAACCGGACGTGTGGTACGCCCTGATTTTGTTCCAATTGATGAAGCACGTGCAATTTTAAAAGGAGAAAAAGAGCACGTTGTTGCACTTGGTAATGGCGGACATTCACCGATTCACGAACCAGATGAGTGGTTTGCAGGAAGCGTATTTGGGATGGTGAATGGTTCGATACCATTTACATTTAGCGAGCGAGGAAAAGAGCCGCTTATTTATTCTGCACCGACACTTGTGCTTGGTAGAGGGACTGGTCGGCTTGAGGTTGTAGAAGTACGCGTAGATGGGCCGGTAAAACTTGGGGATGTAACAAAAGTCTTGCGAGATAGTACAAACACCAAGCAATATGGCATTCTTGAAATTGGAAGTGCAGAGGCAAAAACAAGTGCACAATACGCAGCTGTGTATACTTATGCATACACCTACACGTATGGTACAGAAGAACATTCAGTTACTAAACAAAGTAACGAACCAGTAACGCTTCTGTTAAGTGCAAACTCACGTGATACTCATGCAATTAGAGAAAGTGGGGAAAATGTTCATATCAACGGACTCGAATTACCAGAAAGCGCGCACGCTCGGGGCATCCTCTTTAAGCTCTCATGATTCTCCTAAGAGAAGTGATATTATTACAATTGGCATCATCGGATATGGGCACCTTGGCAAAATGTTCCATGCCCGCCTTTCCCGGGATCCGCGGTTTTCTTTTCTTATTGGAAGCAAGGAGCCGGGAAGAAATATCGATGTAGCGAAACGAAGTGACGTGCTGTTTATCTGCTTACGCCACGAAGATGTTGCGGGAGTTATTAAAGAGGTACGCGTCATACCGAAACCCCCTCCTTTATTTACTACGGCATCAAGACCATGGCCATTGGAAATTGCGGCTGAACAGTACCTCTTTTGGCCGATTGTATACGGGCTTATCGGAAAGGGAACGCATGTTCTTTTGGATACGCGCGGTACACAATCCCCTTCCGTACAGGCGGTTATTGAATCGCTTCATCAATGCGTAGGAAACGTTGAAACGTTTTCCGATCTTGGTCTGTTTATTAAGCGGGGGATTGAGGCAGGCATCGTACCAGCGCTCATTGCATCCGAAGCGCTTCGCATGAAAACTCACTGTGAGTTTTTGGATACGGCTGCATTTAACCGAATCAGTGCAGTTTCCGAAGTCCCAGTTGAACGGATACGTACGCATATGCCGCTCATGCACGAACTTGTTACTTATTTCAATGGGGATTTACAAAAAATCATAGATTTTGTCGCAACCAAAGGCGGCATGACAGAAAAGATGATTAAGGAGCTTTCTACGTTGTGACTTTTCCTTTATTTTTTCTTTTTCCACGCCTCTTTTAGTGACCCATCACTTGTTAATAGTTCAAGATTGTATTTGTGGGCATAATGAAAATATGCTGCGTCGTATAAGGTTAAATTATGCTCTGCAGCCTGTAGCCCTATTTCGGTAATTTCGTTTGGCTCTATTCTGATTAGTTTAAATGGCAATTCCCCCATCCGTTTTATGAGCACTTCATACTCATTTTTTGATATCTTTTTTAGTTTCGCGTATTGTTTCCATGCCACATTTCCTAGCTCATACAGTGTTAGGTCAAGAACAAACGAATTAGTAAGCAACTCAACGTTTTCTTCAACAATTAAATCGTAAAGCACACTCGTATCAATGAGATTCACGGTCTTCCCTCACTGTGGCGATAAAGTCCTTTTTACTAATTTTTTTGATGATGGGTGCCATCTGAGCAAGTGCCTTTTTGGTTTCGTTTAATCGTTCCTGCTGCGCGGCCTCAATGATACTTGTTCGCACTATTTCACTTACGTTTATTTTGTGTTTTTTAAGTAGTTCCAATTCTTCTTCAGGTACTCGAGCAGATATTACAATATCCATATTACATTTTTAGTAATACAAATTTATAAAACTTTCCTTTCATGCTGCCCCCACGTCACAATAAGCGCGTGATATTCTTGGTAAAATTTTACATCTTTTGGAAGATGCGTTTCAAATAATAAGCGATATTCGTCATATCCCCTATATTCAATATCAAAATGCGCCTTACAAAATCTTCGCGTATATGCGTCAATCATAAAAATGGGGCGATTAAGTGCGTATAACAGTATGCTATCGGCCGTTTCCTTGCCAATTCCGTTTACCTCTAGTAATTGCGAGCGTACTTCTTCAATTGGTAATTCATGCGCACTTCCATTTGTAGTTAACTCGACCCATTTTTCCGTCACCCGCTTTAACCTTTTTGCCTTTTGTTTATAATATCCGCTCGAGCGGATAAGCGTTTCCAGTTCTTCACTTTTCATTTCAAGGATCGAGCGCTCGTTTAATTTCTTCTCTTTTTTCAAGTTCGCAATCGCTTTTTTAACATTATTCCAGTTCGTATTTTGAACTAGTACTGCCCCAACCATTACTTCATATGAACTTTCCTGAGGCCACCAGTTTTCTTGAGAGCTAAATTGTTTGAGAAGCTTTCTATACACTCGCAGTAAGCGCGTTTTCATATAAAAATGAGCGAGCATTTTGTTTAAATGCGTATTTCTAAGTCTTTTTTTGCGTAGATTTCTTTCTTAGTTTCTTTACGGGTGTGGCCGTTGGCTTTTCTGCAACTGTAATTGTTGACGGTGCCTTTACTACTGTTTGTTTTATTGGAACGCTTGCTACCTGCTGCGCAATAAGTGAATCCTTATGCACAACATATGTATCAGCAACCTTGTCATGGAGTGCCTGCTTTTTGGAGTCAAAGATAATAATGAGGTTGCCAAGATTAAGTGTTAGCCCGTCTATGAGTAATCTTCCAAGCATCTCCCGAACTAATGCCTTACTAAGTTTTAGCGGATATTTGTTATATTTATCGACAACGACAAGTCCGAGTACTTCTTTCCCCGGTGTTGCCCCCCGCGTTGAGAGGAAGTAAACACCATACCCAAGGGCTATAACAAGAACAAGTACGATAAGAAATACGCCCAGCAATGTCTGTACGACTCCTCCAACTGCGGAGCTAATCGCACTAATAACAAGAATCGTGAGCATGATGATAAGCCACAGGATGACTTTATCAATAAGCCATGCACCTAATCGTCTCCAAAACCCGCCATATCTTAGTTCTGCCATACATAACTAAAACAAGTCCTCTATTTAAACCGTCAGCATGTATTTTAATTATGGAAAATCTCGATACCATCTTTGAAACGCTCAAATCGCTTCTTATAAAATATAGCCGCGAATTCGACGTGAAGCGCGAGATTTTGGATTCAAAGGCAAAAGTAAAAAAAGAACAAGTGCACCTCTATGGAAAGAAAATCGTTTCAATTATTCCATCGAGAAAGCCGCAAGCAACGTATGTTTCAGGGATTATTAAACAGAAGGATTTCGTCGGATTTTACTCAATGCCGATCTATTCGCATCCAAACTCATTTGTGTTAAGCCCGGAATTAAAAAAAGCACTCAAGGGTAAGTCATGTTTTCATGTTAAGAAGTTAAATCCAGAATTACTTTCTGAGCTTGAAACAGTCCTAAAGAACGGTATCGAGCTTTATAGAAAGGAAGGGTGGATATAATTTTGCATTATATGGAATACATTTTCATATTTTTGTTTTTTGTTGTAAGGGGTAACTAACTACATTGCCGTCGAAAGATAGTAACCTTTATAAATAGGTATAGTCATATATAATTTCCTTCGATTTTTACTACAGTAGCGTGCGAGCCCTCTCGGGGGCGCGTTGTAGTGCGCAAATTTATACTGTCAGTAGAATCGTTGTCTCTCCAATGCTTTGGAGAATTTATGCGTGTGAAGCGGTGACAAGAAATTGTACATACTCTGAGGAATTAGTCCTCGGTATAAAAGAAGTGAGAATCCTAATATTATTAGGGATATGTAATGCTATACGCCGTATAGTGGATGGCTTGGCTTATCTTCGCACAGTCACGCGGTAAGCGGCGAAACGCTTGGGGTAGGCGCACGCAGCCTTTGATCCCAAGATCTGACTGCGCACACCTTGAATAAAGGTGTGCAACAACTTCCCGAAATGAAGCATCTTAGTAGGGAATGGAAAAGAAAGCAATTGCGATTCGGTTAGTAACAGCGAGTGAACGCCGAATAGATCACACTGAATTCCTTGTAGTAATGCAAGGTAGATGTAGTGGGGATAACCGTTATTCGAGCTGAAGTGGACTGGAATGTCCTGCCATAGCGAGTGATAGCCTCGTAAGCGAAGAAGAAACGGTATGATCCGTGAAGAGTAGCATGCCCTGGATTGGGCGTGTGAAGATGGGGGTATCAACCTCTAAATCTAAATATGAAAGATAAGACCGATAGCGAACAAGTAGCGCGAGCGAACGATGAAAAGCACTCCGAAATGAGTGTGAAAAGACCTGAAACTATATGGTTACAGAATGGTACGGCACACAAGGGTTGACCTTTTCAGAAGGGACTGTCGGCAACGGCAGAATCGATGAAAAGTACCAGTGTTGTATCTTTCTTCTCGAAGCAAGAGCCATGGAGTTGATCGGCGTGGCAAGGCGAAAGCCGGAGCGAAAGCAATAGCCCGCAAGCAATGAGGGGCAACGTGGTAATACGCGTTTAGTCACTCTGATCAGACCCGAAGCCATTGTGATCTACACCTGACCAGGGCGAAGCCATTCTGACGAATGGTGGAGGCCCGCAACTACTGCTAGTATATCTGCTTAGGTGAGTTGGGTGTAGGGGTGATAGTCCTATCGAACGTGGCGATAGCGGGTTCCCTCCAAAATGTCTCTCAGGACAGCGTCCCTCGAGGATACTGCAACGGTAGAGCACTGATTACTGGGAACGGCCCCGAAAGGGGTCGCCTGGTTCTCAAACTCCGAATGTTGTAGTTCCGTAGACAGGGGCAGCCGAGTTTCACGGGGTAAGCCTGTGAGCTTATACGGGAACGACCGTACGTATGGTTAAGGACCCTAAATCCAGACTAAGTGTTAATCGCAAAGGAATCTCCTCTCAAAAACAACCGGGATGTAGGCTTAGAAGCAGCCATCATCTAAACAACGCGTAATAGCGGACCGGTCGAGAGTGCAGGTTCTGAAAATTCACGGGGCTAAGTCTGGTTCCGATACCATACCCGCGCCAAAAGCGCATGGAGTAGGGGGGCGATCGGGTTGCACAGAAGCATGGTGGTAACATCGTGTGGAGCAGCCTGATATGAATATCATGGTGTTAGTAGCAGCATATCCAGGTGAGAATCCTGGACATCTCATAAAGCACGGTTTCCTCAGCAACGTTCGTCAGCTGAGGGTTAGTCGATCCTAAGGTCCATGGTAACTCCGGAAGACCGAAAGGGAATCTGGTTAATATTCCAGAACTATCGTGGTAGGTGTGGTAACACAAGCAGTTTCTCTGACGCTTTTAGATAGGTAGAGCAGCGCAAGCTGTCTGTAGGAAGTAACTCTCTGGAGTCTCATTGTGAGGAGAAGGAGATGAAATCCGAAGGGGCAACTCTATTGATTCTGGGGGCCCATGAAAAAGAGAGCTGAACGATCCGCGATATCCGTACCTAGATCCAGTACAGGAAACTTTTTGGAAAAAAGTTTCATCAAAAAGTGTTCTACTGAAAGGTGCTTTGGTTGAAAAGACCCAGATGTGGCAGGAGAACTTAGGTTAGGGAACTCGGCAAATTAGTCCCGTACCTTCGGTATAAGGGATGCCTTCGCTTGCGTAAAGCGGAGGTCGCAGTGACAAGGGGATAGCGACTGTTTATCAAAAACACAGATCATCGCAGAGCCGAAAGGCTGAGTACGATGGTTGACGCCTGCTCACTACAGGTACCTGAAAATCGGTTTCAACCGGGAGAAGGGCCTGCAAAGAGCGGGGGTAACTCTGACCCTCTTAAGGTAGCGTAATACCTCGCCGCTTAATTGGCGGCTTGCATGAATGGCGTAACGACTTTCCCACTGTCCCAACCTAGGACCTGGTGAACTCACTTCCCGGTGAACAAACTTTTTTAGTTTGGTTTAACCGTTTTTATACTTTAAAAGTTTCGGCCGATAGATGCCGGGGACTCCTAGAGGGAAACGAAGACTCCATGGAGCTTTACTGTAGTCTGATGTTGTAATAACGGGCTTATTACATAGAGTAATTGGGAGCGGTTATGCTGCAGCTTTCGGGTTGCAGATACGCGAAAGTGTAACACCAATTAATAGGTCTGTTATTGCTTACTCGAAAGAGAACAGCGTCAGGTGGACAGTTTGGCTGGGGCGGTACGCCCTCGATAAGGAAACAAGGGCGCCCAATGCTATGCTCATTCCGGTCAGAAATCGGAAGTAGAGGGTGAAAGACAAATGCATGGCTGACTGTATCCTTAAAAGCGTGGGATACAGAGACGAAAGTCGGGCTTAGCGAACCTTGTAGCCCTTTTGATGGGGGCACAAGCTGTCAGACAAGCTACCCTGGAGGTAACAGGCTCGTCGCGGGTGAGAGTACACAAAACTCTTGACTCAAAACGAAAATATTAGTCAATAGTTTATACATTCTAGCGGAAGCTAGGGGCTCTAACTTTTGAAGCTTCGGCTTCATATAGAAATTATTCTCTACGGTTAGAGTTTTGGTTGATCCTATAAAATATCTCTTTACTTTAAGGGTCAATCGTATAAATCGACCCCGCGGTTTGGTACATCGCTGTCGGCTTGGGACATCCTGGTCGTGTAGGAAACACGGATATCCAGTATGATTCCCGACGCTGCAGTTTTCTCGATATATGTGTTGGGAATACACTTGGATTTCCGCGTCTATAAGCGGCCAAGGGTTGGGTTGTTCATCCATTAAAGTCCCACATGAGCTGGGTTCAATACGTCGCGAGACAGTATGGTAGTATCTCCTAGGAGTGTAGGTTCTTGAGAGTAAGAATGCCTGAGTACGAGAGGAACGGGCATTCGGCGCCTCTAGTCTACCGGTTGTTATTTAGCACTGCCGGGCAGCCACGCGCCACATGGATAAGATCTGAAAGCATTGAAACTTTTAGGAAAAGTTTCATCAAAACCGATTACCTAAAAGCTTCGCTTAACTAAGATCGAAGCCATTCTTAAAACTAGGAACCAAAGTCCGCCCATAGCAGATGGGTTTGATAGGACCGGGGTGTACGTGTTAAGCGCAAGCGAGACATTCAGCCTACGGTTACTAAAGGATTATTTCTTACATATCAAAACTTACTTCTGGTGTGTCGTTTCTTGTCACCTGCTTTTCATAAGCATATTTTATTTCTTTTTCTTTATAGTTGGTATATATGTCTCGATTAAAAGCAGTTTTCGTACACGGTCCAGGCGTCCTAAAAGCAGGCGCTACATTCATTCGTCACGAGATCAAATCATTTTTTGCAGTTGATCTGGGAAAATATGGCTTTAAGAGCGAATTCCAAATGGATCTGCGCATGGCTAATGATTCCCTAATTCGTCAAATAGAGCTTCGCGTTCGTGTTTTAGACTTTAAGCGTGAGTGGAGCAAAAAAGAGCCAGCAACCGATAAACTTAATTAATCCGTTCTCTGAATGATGTTATGCTTAAAAACAGCCCAATCGGCAGGTCAATCTCCAATTCAATTGGAAAAACATTCGGCAATCTGCCCATTGACCCAAATGTTATCACGATCCTTTCCGTCCTTATGGCAATTTTTGGCTACATTACATGGCTTCCTTTACGTGATGCAAAGATACAATCAATTATCTTTTTTGCCTTGGCATTTTTCTTTGATGCGCTTGACGGTGCGATTGCGCGCGCACAGAAAAAGGATACCAAACAAGGCGCATTTTTGGATGGGATTGCGGATCGCGTTGTTGAGTTCTTTTTAGTGCTTACGCTCTTCAAGATATATGCATTTAACGTCGAAGTGCAGTTCCTTTTGCTTAATATCCTTTTCTTTGGCACGTTTATGACGAGCTTCGTAAAGGCGTATGCCGAACACCAGGGAATGTTAAACCATGAAGAGGCACTTAAGATGCCGGGCATATTTGAGCGTGGGGAGCGCACTATCGCACTCCTTATTATTCTTATTCTTGCAAGTTATGAATACTTTTCAGTGATACAACCGCTTCTGTATATTGTCGGTGCGCTTTCTATTATTACGTTTGGCGAGCGCTTCTGGCACGTATATACACGGAAATAGTAGGTAAGGTTACTATGCGCACTAAAGACAAATCTTCTACGAGCAGTTCCAGGCAACGGCGCCTTATTCGCGATCCATTATTAGACATACGCCCGCGACCTGAATTAGTATATTTTGGCCTTGAATACGCCCCGATGTCAGTATACGGCATAAATATAGGTCGTTGTTGGAGGGTTGCACGAGCCGAGTTCCCCAGCGACCGCCTCGTACTACTTCATGAGGGCGACTTACATATAAGAAAAATGAACCGTGCGATCAAACACATGCCCCTTTCCGAGTGTGTGCGGCTTCTGCTCGTGCGCCAGGCCCTAACACTTAGCGATTTATTGCGTGATGCGCTTGTTGCAGATAGCACGACCGATTGTGTTAAGTTTCTTATAGATTTCCATAGTCCCCCGCCCGGGCCGAGGCGCGAGAAACTTTTGTTGGAGTATGGCAGTGCTTCACCCGTGGTATTTAGCCGTACCGGATCCAATTTGATCCGCGGAATTTGCAAGATAAGTGCGGCAAACACCGCATCCATGATTCGAGATGGCCAAGACCAGCCTCTTGTTATTCAGGCACTTGCATCTATTGTCGGCGTTGCGCGCTGAACAAATTTAAATACATTTTTAAACTTATTATAACAATATTTACCCTATGAAAAAGCGTTATTTTTACGACATCAGCCGTGCAACTAAAGTTGAACCGCTTGCACGGATGCTCAGGCGTTGTGCACTAGTTGACCGACCTACTGGGACGGATTCAAGTCCAGGTATCAGCCTGTGTTCGGCAACAGGCGTTACAAGTACTATTATTTCACAGTTCCAGTTGCGCGACCGCACTGTTTTTATCGGTATAAACAGTACAACCAACCACGCATTTGATTTTTGCGGCAGCCCCGCCCGCCCTGACATTATCCCGTATCCGGATAAATTATTGCCCCACGCGGAGGACGCATACTCCTTTTATGTTACGGGTCACGGGAAACCCGACGGCGTTTATCTTCCTTCTGACGTCAGTTTGCTGAAATTTGCACGGCAGTATCTAAGGAAATTACGCCTAGGTGAGGTGCGTATATACGACGTCCCAGGCGAGGACATCCCGCTTATAGTCCGTTTTGGGCTTGAGCACCTCGATTGTAAGAATTTTGACCAGACTATCCGATCAAGGTTCATTGCGCAATATCTCCACGCACGGGCAGCAAGCAACCTTCTTTACGCGTTTGCGGCAGCATCAACTTCCCGGTCAATTCGCGAATCTGCTGATGGGCTTGAAATCGGGCCGCTTTCCGAAATTGCGTATGGTCCGCTTCCACGCACCCGTTTTGCCGAGTCTTATTTTGAAAAGGAAGCCGCTATTACGTACTCACTTCCACCCCTTCTTCTTGCGGCAGCAAGCGCACGCGGTATGGAAATGCCGACAATTAATATTTTGCGCGGGGATCATGAGGGGATCATTTCCAACGCCCGTTCACTGCTCTTGAGGATACATCCGGAACAAAGTGCCGAATCGATGGTTTTGCTTGTACGCGAAATACATGAATCCATCTCAAGACTTACGCCCCACCAGAGCGTAGCTAATCCGGTACGCCCCTCTCCCGTGGTGCCGGCCATGCGGCCTAAGAAACCCGACGCCGTACCGACTAATGTCGTCTCCATCCCCCGCTCGATCCCAAAACCGCAAAAAGAAAATTTTATTTCCTTACTTCAAAGGCGTTTCATCGGCAATGCCTCGTGCTTTCTTGAAGCCCTTTATGCTCTTGCAAAGCCAAGTGAGCTTGCGTATGTATTAGATAAGCCTTCTGCATTGGAGGATATTATCAGGCGTTATCGCGACCCGCTTGAAGCGCAACATTTCGATGTTGGCCATGCACTTGGAGACATGAAGAAAAAAGGAACAAAAATGGCATAATTATTTTTTTGCCATTTGTTCAAGCGCCTCGGTTACGAGGCGTACTCCCATGCCCGTTGCACCGCGTGACAGGTACGCATGTTTTTCAGAGATGTTGTCAACGCCCGCGATGTCAAGGTGCGCCCATGGCACGTCCCCAATAAACTCATGAAGGAACGCAGCTGCGGTGATGCTTCCTGCCTCGCCCGTTTCACTGCCGATGTTCTTGACGTCTGCAAAGTCCGCCTTGTTCATGTCGATGTATTCCCGGTCGAGGGGCATGCGCCAGACACGCTCAAATGTTTTTTCACCTGCGTTAAAGAGGGCATTTGACACCTTGTCATCATTACTAAAGAGGCCAATACGGTAATGGCCAAGCGCAATAATGACCGCACCCGTAAGCGTCGCAAGGTCAATGATCGCCTGCGGCTTTTTTTCGGCAGTATATGCAAGCGCGTCCGCAAGGATGAGCCGCCCCTCCGCATCAGTATTGAGCACCTCTATGGTCTTTCCGTTGTATGCGGTAATGATGTCCCCCGGTTTTTGTGCGGTTCCTGACGGCATGTTTTCCGTTGCCGCAAACACCCCAAGAAGACGGATAGGGAGTTTTAGCTCGCTTACTGCCTTCATGATGCCAAGCGTCGTTACTGCGCCCGTCTTATCGTATTTCATCTGCTGCATTCCCTTTGCCGGCTTGATCGATATGCCGCCGGAGTCAAACGTGATCCCCTTGCCGACCACCGCGTAAAGCGGCAGGTCTTTTTTGTCCTTGTTATATTCAAGGATTGCAAGGACAGGCGGCAGTGCGCTTCCCTGATTTACTGCCAAGATCGCATTCATTTTCATTTTTTTAAGGTCTTCCTTGCCATATACGGTGATTGCAAGCTTGTTTTGCTTTGCAAGGTCGCGCGCAAACTCTTCCAACCTTTCAGGCGTTGCGACATTTGCGGGATTCTCGTTTATGTCCCGTACGTAATTCTGTGCGCGGGCAAGGACCGTACCCCGTTCTATTCCGCTTGCGATGTTCTCCTTTGTGAGCACTATTCCTTTTTTTACCTCAAAATAATCGTCCGTTTTGCTTTTGAACTTGATGCATTTATAGCTTGCAAGAATTGCTCCTTCGGTAACTGCCTGCGCTGCTTCCTGGGGTGTGCATGCCCCTGATGAAGGGAGCTCGATATGGACGTGCTCGCTTTTGAGCCCTGTTGCCCAGTTCACTGCCGCACCTGCAAATCTCCGTACATAATCAAGCGTGAACTCCTTTTCTTCTCCAAGGCCGCAGAACAGGTACCGGTTTGTATTGTGTACTGTCGTATATATTTGGCCTGATTTGCCCTCAAAGACGCCTTTGTTCATCCCTTCTTTAGCAAACTGAGGGAGCTCTGCACCCTGAAACACTGCTTTTGCAATGAGTGCTTGTTTTAGTTCCTTTGGCTGCATAACTTCAATTTCCATATTGACACCCCAAGAAATAGTTTGTATATAGTATGGAAGGATAAGAATTTAAAGAAAGAAGCTAGTACCGATTTCTTGCCGGACGACCGTATCTTCCTTGTTGTTTAGTGCGCGCTGACAAGGCGTGCCACTCATCACGTGCCAATCTAAATGGCCCGCCAGTTACCTTTTGTGCAAGCTCGTTAATCTCGCCGTTTTTTGCAATTATGGTGCGTGCCTCAGCAAGGTTTAGGATAAACGAGGCATGTCGTTCGCGGATATAGGCGGCAAGCTTATCGTTATTTGCCATTACCCTGATTTCTCTGTTTTTGCCGTCTATTTCAGCCTCGATCGTTGCCTGAAGCGGCCCGTTTTTACATAATGCCGTTTTCATTTTCTTTCGGTCTTTACTGTATCCCCCTTCATACTCAAATTCGGGGAGGAATATCCTTCTTAGTGCCGCAAGGTCAAGGTCTTCAACAGGGCGGTCAAGTTCGATTATGGACATGTTGACTTTTTCCGCACGTTTTTCTTCTAAAAAGGCATCGACTTCTCTTTCAAGGAATTCTTTAAACGTTTTATCATTCGTTCTCATCATTAGCCCTTTGCCTACAGCATAATACAGTTCAACATGGGTAGCATCTCGTATATATCGGGTTTCTGAAACCTTTCTAAAACCCCGCAAGAATTTTGCTCTAACTTCCTCGAGGATTTCCATGTATTGTTGTAGCCCTATCGGCCGTACTACTTCGTATGTTTGTTCATGCGTTTTTCCCCCTTCGGTAGGGGCACATTCTACCATTTTGGACTTTTCCCTGCACCACGCACGTGCAAGTGCCCCTGCCTGTTCCTTATGCGCTTCAAGCGTTTTAATGGCATCAGGGGGGCCACTGACAATGATTTTACCTTCTTCTGTGCGGTCAATGAGGTAAATGCGCCCCTTTGGGCTGGCAATTGTCGCCCCACACCCATCTGCGAGATAACCTTTGCCGTACTCAATACTTCCATTTCCCAAGTAAAGCATGTTTAGTACTGACGCATACCCGACATACGTTGCCCCAAGAACCGGAATCGTTACTTCTACCGGCCCGCCTGCATTCGTTCTGGCTGCCTTGATCGCTTCAGCTACTATCTCTCCAACCCGCGTTGCGTCGGTTGTTGTTGCATAAACACAATTTCTGACTTCAGTTTCAATGCGGAGGAATTCAGGGTCGTTTGTATCTACGCGGGTCTTCTGGCGCTTCATTTGTATCTTTGACGACCCGTCACATGAAATTGAAATGGCAACCTCTGTTCCGTCCTTTCCTGCAAAGCGAATGTTCGTTTCCGTTGGCTTTTGTTTTATCCCTTTTGATTGGTATCCCTGCGCCTTCATGCGTCTTGATATCTCTTGCGCGACAGCACCTGCTTTTTTTTCATCAAGTTGTTCACGTACTATCGGATCTTGGCCTTGCGGAATTTCAACTATGGTGTTTGCCCCTTCAGGCGGCTTTTTGATCCCAAGTACGGCCTTGTCAGGTGTTGAAATGCTATTTATAATTACATAACCTGCGTTTTGGAGCGCTTCCCTGGCTGCATGTATTATGTTTACATCAGTGCGTCTTACTGCAATAGTGCCAAATGCGATAAGCTCCTCCCTTATTTTTGACTGGTGCTTTATGAGTTGTGCCACAATGACGGGATCGCCTTCAATGTGTATTTTGTCTTCCTCAAGCGTGATGGATACTGGCTGGGGCATGAATGAGTCCGTACCTATAAACCGCCCCGTTTCGCCTGTCGAATCCTCCTTAACCGTAAGGGATGGAAAATACATCCCTTGCACGAAAAAAACATCTGCAAGGGTCGGTTTTCTTCCAATTTTGAATGCTACTTTGCTTTCTTGAGCTTTTGGCATCGGGCGCTCAACGCGTTTCGGCTGGCGGCTTGCGTTAGCCGTTCTTGCAGCGAGGTTTCTTTGGGTATTTTGATCCGCAAGCAGCCTAGAGATTTCCCCGCGGTTCTCGCGTATTGTGCGCACGACCTCTTCAGGGCCTTCCAAAACAATATGTTCTGAATCAACACGAATATGAAGCGAAAGCGAAACCCCGCCAATTTTTGTTGTAGTTGCATAATCATCAGTATGAATTTCGTGTTCTCCTGTTAGCCCAAACCTAATCAATGCCCTCTGCACGTCCCCTGCAGTTGTGCTGCCGCTTACAGCAAGTACGCATATGCCATACGGCCCCATGCCGGCAAGTCTTCGAAGCTCCACCTCAATAAGTTCACGGTTTTCCCTGATTTTTGCAAGATCCTCAGGCCGTGCTTCTACAGATAGTGTGCGCCTCATCAAGTTAATCGCAATCGAACCAACCTGTTTGCCCGAGGGGATGTCAAATAAATCGTATTGATCCTTCATAGCAGTGTCCTGTATTCGCACCCCTCGCAGGTAATTGGTAAGAAACCTGACATGCGGCACATTCGGGTCTTCGGTTTCTAGTTCAAGGACTATTGTTTCACGCCCTTCAATCCCGAGTATCTTATGAAGTTTTTGTACGGGAAGTTCATCTTCAAAAATGGCATCTATAAGCACCCTACTTCCTTCCAGCACCAACGCATCTCCCTGAATGCGTACGGCCAACTGCGGGCCGCCAGACCCTGCTTTCCAAAAGGTATATGGACCGCCTTGGTTTCCATCCCAGTCCCAGCCATTTTTCACAAGGTGTGCACCAAGTCTTTCCATGTCTTCATGAACGAGTCTTTTACCTACGTTGATTTCAAGCCTTGTTTCAATAAGGGACGTTACTGGTGCCATTGCAGGAAGCGGCCGCCCTTCGATGAGCGCAGCAACTACTGCATCACCACTCAATGCATCAACGATTTCTGCAGGGCCGCTTATTGCAATCGTGCGCCCAAATTCGTTAATTTGTACCGTTTCAGCTCCCTTTCTGTAAATTCTTTCATCTCGATAAATCGTTTGGCATGCATATCCAAAAGATACGATCGTTGCCCCGAGACTGTCAAGGTCTTTTGGGGTGACAGTCCTTCTAATGTCAATATCCCTGCGGAGAGACGCTTGCCGTTTTGTTGCACCGGGGCGTTCGTTCCCTTTCAATTGCTCAAGGGTTTGGCCGTCAGTTGAAGCGCGGACCACACCTTCTTTTCGTGTCGTTTTGACGATTTGTGCAAATTCCTCTGCACGTGGTATCCGGATGTCGGGGTTGATTGACGATATCCTAAAACGTCCCAAGGCAGGGGCGTAGTGTATTGAAAGGCAATTCGCCTCATCCGTCAGAAGTATTTCTTTTCCAAATGCATCACTAATGTCGTATGTGACTATTTCCCCTTCATATGAAAAAGCTCGTGTAAAAATAGCTGTTAATTGACTTAGTGGGATTTCACCCGGGGATTTTTCAAACGCGTAAACCTGCGTGTTTGTGGTAATTCTAGTCCCCCCAACGTGTGCGAACATTTCAGGTTCAATTCGTTCGTATGCGCCATTATTCATTTCAACCATTTTGCTGCCGTTATCGTAGGCAATGCGCGCGCCAGGATCTTGGGCGATAACAATCCCTGGCCTTTCAAGGCTTTCATAGAAATGGGTGGGATCGCGACCGTAATACTCTTTAAACAAGTTAAAAATTTTTCCGCTGTCAATTACGCGCCGTTCCCGAAGCAGATCAGCCACTTCACTCGAGGTAAGAAAACGCGTTATTTTATATGGTCCCTTTACCTCTATTACCGAACCGGTTGCCTTTAATTCTACGTCTGTTCGCGGATCCTGCATACCATTAATGGCAAAGGATGTCCCTCCCGTTTTTACTATGCTATATCCGGGATACCTCCCAATGAGTCTTCGCCCCAGTTCGTTAATGTCATCTTCCGTAACTGCCGTACCCAAATCAATATATTGAGAAACAACCATGAAAAATTATTATCTACCAATAGCAATTTAAACGCTATAGGTCGAACAAAAAATATAAAAAATAAAAAAATTATGCCAAAAGCGCCTTCAGGTAGAACATCGGGTTCTGGAACTGCTTTTGGTTCTCAGGATCAATGAGCGCGCTTGAGATTGCCGCCTTGATGTCCTCGCTTCGTGACGCCTTGTCAATGATAAGGTTGATAAGGAACTTGTATTTGACAAGCTTCTGCAAATTATAGCTTGTGTTAAGCTCATCGCCCACCTCTTCGTAAAGCGCAGTCTGGTACTCACTTAACGTCGCTTCGCTAAAATCGCCCTTTTCAAATGCCTTTAGCAGTATGTCGCTTGCGATCTTCCCGCTCACAAGGCCGTTTCCGATGCCTTCACCGGTGAACGGGTCGATAAGCGATGCCGCATCGCCAACAAGCACATAGCCGTTTCCGTATGCCTTTGGCCTGAATGAGCCGACCGGCAATTGCCAGCGCTTTACCTCAGTTATTTTCTTTGCATTGGCAAACCGCGGCTTGAAAACAGCGTTTTTTTCGATGATCTCGTACATAAGCTTCTCAAGGTTTACCTTCTTCTTTTTCATATCGGTAACGACCATGCCGATTCCGACATTTGCCTTCTTGTTTGGAAGCGGGAAAATCCAGAAATAGCCCGGAAGCGACTCATCCACAAAGTGGAGTTCTATCTTGTCGGACATGCCTTCAACGCCCTCATAGTAGCAGCGGACCGCACTTACCTGGTGGTCCTCTTCTGTGTTGTTCGCACCGACTTTCCGTGCAGTAATTCCCCCAACACCATCCGCGCCGACCAGGCAGCGTGCCTTGAACGTATATGGTTTTCCCTTGTAGGTGCCGGTCACGCCGGTTACAAAGCCGTTTTCAATAATAATGTCATTTGCAAAGAATTCCTCAATACTTGTCGTGTACTTCTTTGCATTTTGGAACAGCACGTTGTCAAATACCTGCCGTGGGCAGACAAAACCGGGCGGTTCGTTTGAATCCTTCTTTTTTGCAGGTATCTCAACGACCTTTCCCTTTGGGCTTGAGAACGTAACGCCGTGCATTTTCATGTGTTCGACGTGCTCCATATCCGGGATTACACCAAGCTGCTTAAGTATCCGGACGCTTTTTCCACTGATCCCGTCACCACAAGTCTTGTCCCGGGGGAACTTTGCGCGGTCCAAATGAAGCACCTTCTTGCCGGCCATCCCTAAAAACGTTGCAGCTGAACTGCCGCTTGGGCCTCCGCCAAGGACAATGACATCCCATTCCTTGCCTTGGAGTTCGTCTAAGTTTTCTCCTGCAGGTTCATTTGTTGCTTGATTAGGCAGCGATTCCTGTATTTCAGTAGTTTTTTTCTTCATAAAAATCATCTCCATAAATAACAAAATTATTAGTAGAATATACAAAACAAAGTATTAAAATAGTAGTATCTCCCTTACATTGCCGTGAAGATTTACACCAAATTCGGCGATGCGGGAAAAACGATGCTTATCGGTGCAACTACTACTAAGGATGACGGGCGCGTATGTGCGTATGGGGATGTTGATGAGCTCAACGCGCTTCTTGGCGTTATTTTATCCTTTGCTGATGACCGTGAGCTTGGCGCAATCGTCGAACCGATCCAGAACGACTTATTTGTTATTGGTACAGACCTTGCGAACCCGGGCGGGGAAAAAGTAAATAAAATATCACCAACTCGAGTTAGCGACCTTGAAAAATCAATCCACGAATACTGGGAAAAATTGCCGGCGCTTACCCATTTTATTATTCCCGGCGGCACGAAGACTGCATCGCTTCTTCACTTGGCGCGCACCATATGCCGGCGCGCGGAGCGCTCAATCGTTGCGCTTGCCACCAGTGAGAAAGTAAATCCTGACATTCTTGCATATATGAATCGCTTGTCCGACCTCCTTTTTACGCTTGCACGGTATGAGAACCGAAAAAAGAGGATTGATGAAACGATTTGGAAGGGAAAAAAGGTTACGAAATAATCTTCTTACCCCTTTCACTTGGTTCAATCCGAACCTTTCCCTTAAACCGTTCGTTAAACTCGCGTGTAAGCGGTTCGCCCTTCATCAATTCATTAAGAAATATCGCAAGTGCCGCAACCTCGCTATGCGGCTGGCTTGTCACTGCCATATTATAATCTGCCAATTGGAATATCTCGCCGGGAACATGGGGGCCGCCAACAATGATGAGGAGTTTCATGTCTTGCGTCGTGCGTCCTGTTTTCAAGACCCACGGCTTAGAGCGCAAGACCTCTAACAGCGGCAGCCCGTACATAGTAAGGTGAACAACCAGGTATCCGCGTTCACGATATGAACTTATTATTTTTTTCCAGTTTCGTTCGTACGAAATCCTGAATTCTCCGCCCCACTGGGTGACAAGTTTTTTTACTGAATCCCCAAGTCCCGTATCATGCTGCCCCGTGTATAGTATTTCATCAGCACCAAATGCCCTGGCAACAAGTGCTACGTGGGTTGTAATCCGCTCATCGCGGGGAAGGCGGTGGTCAAGCCGTAAGATGGTCAGGTGCATACAATTGTTTTTAAAGTTCACATTTATATATCTTTCTACACACTTATTCATGTATGGCACAGCTTTTATCAATTCCTGGCATTCGGGCAGCAGCAGGCTCAACGATAGATTCCATACTACGGCGTGCTTCATTCGAACGCTTCAGTACCGGACGCCCCCATACCGTAACACCGGCACGTGTGCGCGTGGTTTTTGACGGAAAGCCGTCACGATCCGCTCAACCCCTTTATCATCAAACCGATTCGGAACTAAACCCAATAATACGCCCCATTCGCCTTGCACACGGCCGTCTTTTTAGGATCGTCACAAACATTGAGCTTGTAAGCGAGGTGCTTATCGCAACTGCATGCAACAAACCTGATTTTACTTTCTTTGACTTAACCCTCTATCTTGAAGATGTGCGCAGGGCAGTTAGTATTGCCAGTTCCTCTGGGTTGGCCTATGCGGATCTTGAGCGCACTACGGCAAAGCCGGCAACGGTCACGTGGCCTTCAGTGAAGCTTGCCCTTTCCAAGAGGCTTGAACAGGAAGCGTCATTTGAACGGCTTAACATTTTTCCAACCTTGACAAGGCTTGGTCTTGAGCTTGAAGAAACGGTACTTCTTGGGTTGGCGGTGAATGCACGACGGCTCACGGCCCCGCTTGACGTAACTATTGCCCACCACGAACGAGGCAAGGCAGTTGATGAAACATACGGCCTGGTTGTAAATGAGTTTCTAAACCTTTCTTCAATACGCCTCCTTACAGAAACTGCGCTTAGTGCCGGCAATAAATGGCTCGTTGGGGAAATAAGGCGGTATCATCATTAGATCACGGTTAATGGAAACCAGATTGCACGTTCACATCATTTCGACCGTTTTTGGCCTCATTGCCCTTTACGTGTCGTCATGGCAGGACAATATACCTTTTTAAATGTCGAAGCGTTAATGTATGTATGGGGTTTTCTCTTGAGCAGGTACTTTTTGGCTCTCTGAGCCTGCCCGGTGAATTTATTCGGATAGCAGTAGCATTGCTTGGTTTACTTGTCACGAGTTATTTTGACCTTTTTAACAGGCGTAACGTACCAAACCATGTCCTCTATGGCTTTGTACTTG
>CAZPPT010000005.1:0-99638 GCA_964588555.1 Microcaldota archaeon
CATCGGATTTGGCGATGAGGCGGATAAATTAAGAAAACAAGGGAAACCCGTGATTGGCGGAAGTGTTTATACGGACAAATTAGAAGATGACCGCGAATTCGGGCAAGTGGAGATGCAGGCCGCAGGCATCAACATCATTCCGCGCTGGAACTTCACCAATTTTGATGATGCTATTGCGCTTATAAAGGAACGGCCGGACCGATACGTGATAAAGCCAAGCGGCAAGGCACAAAATGAAAAGGAACTGCTTTTTGTCGGACAGGAAGAAGACGGCAAGGATATCCTTGAAATGCTTGAACGCTACAAAAAGAACTGGGCAAAGAAAATAAAGGAGTTTCAAATCCAGAAATATGTTTCTGGAGTCGAGATCGCGGTCGGCGCTTTTTTCAATGGTGAAGATTTTGTCACGCCGATCAACATTAATTTTGAGCATAAGAAACTGTTTCCTGGTGATATCGGGCCAAGCACGGGGGAACTTGGCTGTTACGATGAAAAAACTGAAGTACTAACAAGGCGGGGCTGGGTTTATTTTAAGGAGCTAAGCCATTCGGACGAAATTATTACATATAACCCTATAAGTAACCAAATAGAATATCAAAGACCAACCGCAATAGTGAGATATAATCAGCACAAAAAAATGGTAAGAGTAAAAAATCGGTCAACTGACATATTAGTAACGTTAGACCATAACATGTTTGGTGCTGAAAGCAACATATACAGAAAAAATTGGGATGGAAAGTTTTCTTTTGTGAAGGCAAAGGATTTACCGGTTGGATTTGTTGCGCCTCGAACAGGCATTTGGATTGGAATCGAAACAGAAATGATTACCCTGCCAGGAGTGATTATTAGCGCGAGAAGAGGGTTGAAAGTAGCCTCATGGGAAGAGCCGCCAATTCTATTAAAAATGGATGACTGGCTTGAATTTTTTGGGATATGGCTTGCTGAAGGATCGACATCAAAATATAGTTATAGAGTAAGTGTAGTACAGGTTAATCCAAAAAAAATAGCGCGAATAGATGAGATAATTAGAAAAATGCCATTTAATTTTAAGAAAAGGAAGAATGAATGGGTCTGTTACTCCAAGCAACTTTGGTCTTACTTACGACCACTCGGAGGTGCACTAACAAAATACATCCCACAGGACATAAAAAACCTTAGCCCAAGACAACTTTCAATACTATTTGATAATATGATGCTTGGTGATGGATCGATCGTCGGAAAAAGCAAAACAAAAATTTATTATACTTCATCAAAAAAACTAGCTGATGATGTACAGGAAATTCTGCTGAAAATGGGGAAAGTTGGGATCGTAAAAAGTAGAATGAGAGAAACAAAGGGGATTGGAGATAGAAAATTCTTAAAAATTCACAGAAGCTATGAAATAATGGTACGTGAGAAAAAACTTCTTGCATGGATTGATAAAAGAGATACGAGTATTGTCGATTATAACGGTGCAGTTTACTGTGCAGAAGTTCCGAACCATACGATGTACATAAGAAGAAATGGCGTTCCGCTCTTTTGCGGTAACACACACATGTACTGGTCAAACAAAAGCCCGATATTTGATGCGACGCTTGCTAAAATGAGGGAAAAGCTTGCGGCAAGCGCATACGTCGGGTATATTGATATTAATTGTATTGTAAACGGCCGTGGTATTTATCCGCTCGAATCGACTTCGCGTTTTGGTTACCCAACAATCAGCATCCAGATGGAAGGGGTCTTAAGCGAATGGGGTGAGTTTTTATATAAACTTGCAAAACGCGAAAAACAAGACCTCCGAACGAAACGCGGGTTTCAGGTTGGCATCGTTGTTGCAGTGCCGCCGTTTCCGTTTAAGGACCCTGACGCATTCAAAAAGTACTCGGAAGACGCAACAATCATTTTCAAAAAGCCCAACTATGACGGCATACACCTGTGCGACGTGAAGCTTGCGGAAGGGGACTGGCGGCTTGCGGGCGACAGCGGATATGCGCTTATCGCAACTGGTTCGGGCTCAACCATGGCCGAGGCGCAGCAACAGGCATATAACCGCGTAAGGAACATCATCATCCCGAACATGTTTTACCGGATCGACATCGGGGACCGGTGGCACCTTGACGGCGACCGGTTGCAGACGTGGGGTTACTTGTAAGTTTTTTGGATTAAGGTTGAGGAAATGACATGTACTGGGCATTATTAGTCATCGGGGCGTCGATGCTCTATGCGATCGGAAATATCATCAGCAAGTATTTTGTGATTAACCTTGACATTAAAACCGTCATCATATGCGCGTTTGCAGGTTCGTCGGTTGCGCTCTTTGTATTACTTGTCCAGCCCCTCACATTTTCATGGGTTGCGCTTCTTGCGGGCATATTGGCAGTAATTGGACAACTCATCTTTTACCATGCACTGAGCCAATATGAGATATCAAAAACGATTGCACTTTTGTTTATGAGCTCGATTTTTGTCGCGATCATATCCGCAGTTTCACTTGGCGAAATACTTACCCCGTGGCAGTACGCAGGGATAATCCTGTCGGTAGTTGGCGCCATTGCGATTAGCGTTGAAGGGATTACGTTTCGACGGGGGGCACTCTTTGCAATTCTTGCAAGCGTCGTGTTTGCATTATGCGACATATTATCCAAGGCCGCACTTGAAGAGATAAATGCACCGAACGTCTTTGTATGGTACCAGGTCCCCTACATGGCAATCGCCATTGTCGGGGCACTCATCTGGAAAAGGCAACTTGACCTACGGTCAAAAGGAAAGGTGCTGGGCTGCTTTATTAGTGGCGTATTTTTTGCAGGCGGCACGTATATATTCACGACGTCGCTTGCCTATACGCAGGTTGCACTTGCTTCTGCATTAACTTCGGCAACTCCTTTTTTTGTTTTTTTAATTTCCACGGTAATTACTAAGATAAACCCGCGCCTCCTTGAAGAGGACATCAACCACAAAAGCCTTGCAACAAAGGCACTGGCAATACTGCTTCTTGCAATTGGCGTGTATCTTGTTACATCGTAGCAAATTGGGTAAACGACGCCTGCATTTATCTATGATTCACAAGATATTTCGCAAATGAGTCAAGAAATTGCATGAACTGGTCAATAGATTCAAAGGTGAAAAACGTGCCCTGTAGCTCGTTGATAACGAGATCTGTCGCAAGCACGCGTTTGACATCAAACCGCTCAAGCTTTGCACTCCCCTCAAAGGCGTTCTGGAGGTCGGTAAGACCTGTAAGAAGCGATGCGCCGGCTGCCCTTGGTTTGCCATCCTCATAGACGACCCCAGTTTCAACAGTGAACCAAAGGATCTTTTCGATCAGAGGGACACGCATTTCAGGGGCGCCTAAGACGGCATTGCCGACCCTAATAAAAAGCGACCGCATCCTTTGGTCAGTGAGAAACGGTGCATGGCCCCACACTTCGTGAAACATATCAGGTTCCGTCGAAAATGAAGGACTTGCAGGATCACGAAGATATGCGGTGCTTGGAAGGTCGTGTGCAGCAAAGGCACTCCAAAATGAGCGGACGTCGATCATGCCGGGAACGGGCGCAACTGCAAAGCCATAATGGCTAAGACGTGTGTTGACGTCACTAAGCCCAAGTACGGAATCCGATGGAAGGGAAAGCATGCGTACGCCATTAAGATAAGCATTAAGTGCATAACGTTGATGAAATGGTGAAAGGCCTGCGACAAGCCTTCGCCATAGCAGATGTTCCTCCTCAGTATACGTAATGGGAGGAAAGGAGCCTCGTCCGAGGGCATCTGCTGAATGTTGTGCTATGGCATTACGCCGTTTTTGATAAGGCGAATCAGGAACAGGGCGTGTTAGTACTTTAATTCTATCCTGCCACACTTGTCGTCCGATTACCATGATAGAAGTAAGAATAAAAAGTTATATAAAATGTAGCTTTCAGTTAAATACGTGGCAGACCTGCATATCCAAGAAATTCTAAGGACAGCAAAGGGGATAGCGATAATAGGCCTCAGTGATAAACATGATCGTGACAGCTATATAGTCGCGAGCTATTTACAGGATGCCGGATATGAAATTATTCCAATAAACCCAAACATACGCGAGTGGAACGGGATTACGGCATATGCGAGTTTGCGTGAAGTTCCGGGCAAAACGAAAATTGACATTATTGATATTTTCCGAAAGAACGAGTTTGTTGATGGAATTGTTGATAACGCGCTTTCGCTCAAACAGAAGCCAAAGGCGATCTGGATGCAGCTGGGAATTGAAAATGAAATTGCGGCACAAAAGGCAAGTGCGGCAGGCATTGTCGTGATCCAAAACAAGTGCATCAAGATTGAGCACCGGAAGATGGGTATCGCCAAGCAGATTTAAAAACATGTCCCACATTATTATTTTTGTGTCTCGGCTTTATTTTTCACGAGCATGTATGCCGCAAGTTACGCAAATGACAGTTGGACCCGGATCACCTGGAAGAAAGACGCAGGCATTGCGGAATGACCGGGCCGCGATAGAGGGTTCGGGACTCTTTTATCCTGACAATATTGCATGTACCCCGAAATTTTTTCGTCGCTTCCTTGAAGCTTCAGGTGCGACAGAACCCGACATTGGACATGAAGAGGCACACCGGCGCATTGGAAGAACCTGTTTCTATGAAGAGGAAATAGCTGCCCTGCAGGACGCGTTTATGAGTTTCCCGTGGATGCTCCGTGAGGCAATAATGGTACGGTCCGATGACTGGGCCTCAGGGGTGGGGTTGTGGCACACAACAATTGCAATAACTCATCCTGGTGAGGCAATGGCAGGGGCGCACATCGCAGAGAAAATAAAGAGGGTCCTTGCAAGCGATTTTAGCGAAGACGCCCAAAGATTCAGAAGAATAAAAGGGATAACTGAAAACACGGGCGTATTGCTTATGCCCGTATTTGGGGAATTCGCAAGAAAGAGAATTGCGCCAGTTTTCTCAATAAACTACATCGGGGACAATGATCGCGGATTATACTCGGTGGGATTTGGGATAAATGGCGTGCACTGCAGATCCGCATATTTTAGCTACGGGACATCGCTTGATTTCGAAAGAATTCTTGACCATCTTGAACACATGAGCCGCTTGTATGACGGCGTTGCGGTCCGCCTTGGCATCGGCACAGTTGAAAAGGTAGATATGCACGAGGTAATGGCCCGTGCACAAAGGACGTACAGACGGATGCCCGAGATATTTGAAAACCTTAATCGGATGCTAAGGGGCATGGTTGAGGCCGCCGGAGCACGATATCTTGAAATCGTCCATGAAAGTACGGGGAGGCCAGTTTTTATTGTAACCCAAAGTTCGCCATGCACCATGGGCACAGTGACGCGCCCCCATATTGGCAGTAGGACAATAACGATGGAAACCGCATATGCGCTTGGAACCGGCATCGCCACAGGGAACCGCATACGGGTCGCCGGAACGATCCCCCCCGCAGACCAGGAACGGTTCAACCAGGAACATGCAAACTATATCCTCATCATAAAAGTGGGGCTACTTAATGAATTTAGGGAAAATTGGGGACTAAAACACTACTCAAGCGCCGCAGGCATCGCATTTGTCGTTGATGAAATAGTACGGACTGTTGCAAGTCACTTAGGAGGCATATTTAGGGAACTTGGGATACTTGTCATCGTAGGCAGTGATATTTCGGATGTCCTTGCCCGGATAATTGAACGTGAATCGGTGCTTCACACCACCGGTATCATATACAGTAATGAATTCGCGGGCGAGGGGTTTTTGAGCATTGAATAAAAGCGTTCAATTTATTGGTTCAAGCACCGTAATGAATATGTCGTCCCCGCCGTTATATGAGGCAGTCGCGTTCTGTACTGGGAAAACCCGGGATGTAGTCTCACCGACAAGCGCAATAAGGCCATGTGGCCCAGCACTTATGAAACGGCCGTAATCTTCGCCCCCTGCGCCAAGGTATGACGAGTAAAGGAGGCTGCCGTCAGGCGAATATTTACGGACAAACGCGTCAATCCCCCCTGCATTTTCACCCTGAAGCGCATCAGGCGTGACCTCAAAATCAGTTGAGTCAGTACGTGCAGTAATCCAAAGATTGCCATCCTGGTCAATGGCCGGGCCAAAAACGCTTTCATACCTGCCGCTTCCCCCGACATATGTGGAAAATAGCGGAGTTCCGTTTTGGTCGAACTTCACCAAGAACCCATCTTCAGAACCTAGGAGGGTGGCGGAATGCGCATTACGCACGGGAAAGTCGATGGAACTTGTTGCGCCGCCCAGATATGCGTTTCCTGCAGCATCAACTGCAATGCGATGGTCTGCAAATTCGTTTTGGCTTCCGCCAAAATAGGTGCCGTACAGGATGGTACCTGAAGGGGAAAGCTTACCGTAATAAACATCAGTTATGCCGCCATTGTATGACTCGTCATATGCGTCAGGCGTAATCGCAGTTACGGGACCGCGCACAATTGCGCTTATATGAAGAACACCTCTGGTGTCAAGTGCGCAGCCAAGCGCCACTTCACCATATGCGACAGGATCGCCCGGGGCTCCGATAAATGTATTGTATAAAACAGTCCTGCCATCGGAGGAAAGCTTTGTGACTACGGCATCTGTCACGCCGCCATTAAACTGGTTTACCTTATGGGGACTTGACAAGCTTGAGGGATTCTCAAGGAAATCTTCTGAGCCTGCAACGCCGCATACATACGCATTGCCTGCGCGATCAACCGCAAGTCCGCCGCGGCCTGAATCAGTAGTACGGCTTCCAAGATAAGTGGAATATGCAAGGCCGGATCCGTTAGCGGCCAATTTCAGGACGAATGTGTCGCCGTTTCCATTATACGTTTCGTCATACGCGCCGGAAGTTACGGGAAAATCTGCCGACTCCGCGCGGCCGGTAATGTAAATGTCGCCTGACCCGCTAAGTGCAAGGCCAAATGCCGCATCGTTCTGAGAGCCTCCTATAATGGTTGCCCACAACGGAAAACCGTCCGTGCTATATTTTGCAACGAATGCATCCATAGTTGCACCGTGCCCAAGCGGACCGATGACCGTAACAAGCGGGAATTGGCTTGGAAATTGCCCTGAGGGAAAGTCATTTCCTGAAAACACCCGTACCATACTCGTACCATCCGCCACGGGAAGAAGTGCATCGGGGTAATCGATAGTGCCTGCAACGATGATGTCCCCATTTTGGTCGAACTTTACCTCTCGAAGCGAATTGATACTTGCTGAAGGGTTGTTGCCGCCACTTCCTTCTGATCGTGGCCCCACGTAGGTTGAAAAGCGAGGCCGGAATGAGGCATTCTCGTTTTGCGGGTCTTCGGGCACCGGCGGTTCCTCGTAAGGCGGCAAAGGCACATACTGTTCGATACGCTCCTTAACTGCCTGGTATTTTGGCGCCTGTGCCTCAGGCTGGTCCTGGTATTCCAAATGGCCTGAAAAAACCGGGACTGCCTTTGCATATACTGAATTAAAAAGGACAAGCGGACCGTCGCTTATGTTAAACCACATGTCAAAATATTTTTCGTACACCTGCTTTATCCGCGGATCCTTGTTAAGCTGGATGGACTTTAGGATAACTGGGTCATCGTGTTCATGGCCGCGCGGAACCATTACTGATTCGCCGCCGGAATAGGCAGCAAGCGTTGCTCCGTATGCACGGGCAACCAGGTTTTGCGCCATGACCTTGCTGCGAAGCGAGCCGTTTATTTCATGCTCCATAACCGCAAAGAGCACATCATCAGAAAATGCGGGGCTGGTGCGCACTTGCAGGTACTCGTTCATCACAGTGCTCCCAAATGAAGGGGCAACGGCAAGCACGTGCGCGTGCGTATCGGAGGGGTTGATAAGCGGGTCTTCAAACGCGGCAAAAATTTCATTACTTGCCCATGTGCTTGCAAGGGGCGCTGAAACGACATTCACCACGCGGCCTGATTCATCCCCAAAAGAATCGCTAAAAATCTGGAATGTCCTTGCCGAACGCTTTGCCTGGTAACGATAAGCGGAGCGGGTATCATCACAACCAAAAATTCCCCAATCAATGCCATTTTTGTGGGGGACAAATGTTGCTGGGTCGGCGCAACCTGCCTGCCTTACAAAATCAGCCTGTGCAAGGCCGCCGTTCCAGAGTTCATGCGAATATTCAACATATGCCTTGCGAGGTGGCGGAAGCTGGTCGCGGATAAGGCGTGCAAGGGAACGTACATACTCGTCGTCGGCATTGTGCGGGATGCTGACCCAGGGGTCTGCATCCATGCGGTTTGCAATCATAACCATATATTCCGGTGAAACGCCCCGGCCGGCAGCCTGCGTATAGTATGTTGGCAGCGAACGGCCTTCCCACTGCACAATCGGGTTGTTGTTGGTGGCCCCAAAATCAGTAAACCGGACTACCCCGACACCCCGGTAACGGTCGAGAAACGGCGGATAAAAAATCTGCTCATCATATATGTTTTCGTAACCGGGCATGATAAACCGGATGTTCCGGATATTATTGCCACGGGAGGACTGTTCGATGGCCATAACGATGGAGCCGCCGTTTCGCACGTCAATGACATAACGTCCGCCGTTTTCATCACGGGTATGTTCAAGCACGCGAGCTACACCGCCAAAGCTAAGACGACCGTCGCCTTCATACAGGACGGTATAGCGGCCAATGGGATGGTGGAATCGTGCACTTCCGGTATAAAAAACAGTCCGCACAACCTGCGGACGGTCATCAATTGGATAAGGGATTTCAACGGGATAACCCGCCTCATCAACAGGGATCATATGCGCAAGTCCCGTATCCCATGCCCCACGGCCCCCTAGGTCGGCGCTTGCCCATGGCCGTGCCATTTTCATGATATCAACAAACACAAGCTCGGTTGACTGGTCGGTAACCTCTGCATAATTGATCCCGATCGGAACCCCTGCTGCAGAAAAAAGAGATATGTATGCTACTAACATCAGAAGAACAATTTTTTTCATAGAAACACCTGTTACGTGCTAATATTTCAGATTGTAGGGAAAAATATGCCAATCATTTTTAATGCATTTTGGTAAGGAAACTGCAGTTACATGCACAGAGGGGCAAAAAAGCAAGATGGAAAAAATTAAATTGCACGTCCGAAGTAAAAATAGTATGGCATACAAGGAAAAAGAAAGGCGCGGGTGCCACATGTACGATGAGAAGCTTGAGTTGCATGCCCTTGCGTTAGTTGGAACGCTCAAACATAAGCCCAAGCGCTCAAATACGGAAGAACTGACAAACCTCGTTGCAAAACATCTCAAAGAATATCGCGTTAAGACAGAGATAATACGGCTCGTTGATTGCCATATTCCGGCAGGCGTTGTAGGACGCATTAACAAGAAAGACGAGTGGCCGCGCATTGCAGAAAAAATGAAAAATGCGGACATACTTATTTTCGGAACGCCAATCTGGTGGGGTAACCTCTCAAGCGAAATGCAGCGGATCATCGAACGCATGGATGTGCTTGACGAGATATACCGGCAAAGCGGGAAGTCCGTGCTTTACAATAAGGTGGCGGGCCTAGTCATTACCGGTTCTGAAGACGGCGCGCTTGCCGTCACGGGGAGGATGATGATGGTTATGCACTGGCTTGGGTTTACGATCCCACCTGAATGCACCACGTATTGGGTTGGGGAGGTTGGGCAGGATCCAAAGAGGGATCGTGAAAAACGCATCAAGAACAAGGCGACGCAGACTATGGCACAGCGCATGGCACGCAACCTTGCATATTATGCACAACTTTTGCACCATCATCCGCTGGTGGAGAAATGACTAGCGTCCAAAACCTTCCCTACAATTGTTGCGTGCGATGATGTGGGCATCGTACCGTTCGGACACCGGAATTTCCGGGTCGGTTTGCGCGATATTTTCCAAATCATTTGGCCCGTCAAACTCAATTGAAAAACCGGCGCGCACAAGCATACCCCTGATTTCAGTAGAAGGGATGATATTATCAGTGGTAACTCAAATAAGCCCATTTTCTGCCAGAAGCAAGGGAAACGCTTCCAAAAGCGGTTTTTCCAGGTAGCTATTTCTGAGGGCGGACATAAGGTCACGGGGTGTAAGGTCATGCATGGCAGCAGTATTAATGCCCAAATCACGCTTAAGCAGATCAAGTGCATAGGCCCTGATAGAATTGTATGCATAAGGGGAACCGGACAGTGCGGCAAGCACAATACACCTTATTATATTAGTCAATCTATCTGACAAACCTGGATTAAAAACCGTTATCAAATCAAATTGAGGAACCATAGCCTTGAGTTTCCTTGCACCCACCTCACCGGCCAACAAGAGGGGCACTAATTCGAATTGAAGATCAGTAGCTCCCATTTGCCGTGCGACTGAAAGCGGCGTGGTTTCCATGTCAATGCCATAAACGCGCAATTTCTTCGGATTATGTTCCTGGATTATCGTTTCGGCAAGCAAGGCTGCCCGTCCCCCAAGAAAACACCCAAAATCAAGTATATTGAGTTCGTCCCGTTTTAATCGGGCCGAGGCAGTGTGCCGGAGTAATTTTTGGATAGTGCCCTTAACCCTCACCCTTACTGGATCATTCTGCGCAACCATATGCATTTATTGTGATGAAAAATTTATAAATATGGTATAAAGAATGCGCTGAATTACGTTTTCCTGCTCACCAGATAGACTGCGCCTAAATACGCAATGTAGCTCAAAACACGCAGGAGCGACGGGTTCCCGTCATAGCCAAAGAGCGCCTTTGCCATGCTCCCAATTAGCCCGTTTTCATGAAAGAGCGGGTATGAACCGTCAGGGTTTTGTGGCGGGTTTATGTCCCAGACGTGCTCGATAAGCGGCGGAAAAATACCGACCTCCGATAGCTCGTGCACACCGTATGAAAAGAGGCCTGCCGCAATAAAAATTAAGAAGATGGTCGTTATCCTGAAAAATGCACCGACATTAAAGCGCATCGCACGCTCAAACATAAGGTAGCCAAGGACCAATGCCGCCACTACTCCTAAGAGGCCGCCAAGGATTGAAACGCCGCCAGTTGCAACCTCAATGCCTGCCATGAAAAGCACCGCCTCGACCCCTTCCCTAAATACGGCGGTAAATGCAAGGAACATAAGCGCAGTCGTCTGTTTTGAATCAAGCGTTACCTTGACCTCATTACGTATCTCTTCAGCGATGTTCTTGTTCTTCATCATCCAGAGGATAAACCATGTAAGAAGGATGGTTGCGGTGATCATGAATACGCCTTCAAAAAGTTCCTCATGCGCCTCAAAGCCGCCTTGCACGAATTGGAATGCATATGCAAGTGCAATGGATGCAACAATACCCCATGCAACGCCTAAATAAATGTGCTTTTCGTGCTCCTGGTTCTTTGTCTTGTGGAGATACGCAAGCATAATGCCGACAATGAGTGCTGCCTCGATACTTTCCCGAAACATAACGATGAATTCAGCTAACATACTAGCAACTGTGTTCTTCGGCCTATATAATTGTGTTCCGAAGAGATTTAGGTATGCCTAAATTCGGAAAGCCATCGATTTATAAATACTTTTATACACTATTTATAACATGGCTATGAAGAAAATTAGGAGGCCGCCCCGAGACCCATTCAAACGGCCACGGCAAGATGATACGATAGGGCCGAATCCCGCACTTCAAGAACTCAGGGATTTAAAGGAATTAATTGATGAGATTGAAGATGCTGTAAAAAGGCCTCTGCCGCCTAAAGAAGCTGTAGCAAAGTGGAGGGCGCTGGCAACCAGTGAACCTTCTGAAGAATTGATGACTGAGTTGGCAGAACGGGCAATTTTAAATATTGAAGCGAAAAGAGGATGGAACTGCACAAGTAAGGAGGACAGGTTATTTGACGGTGTGCCGTATAATGATGAACAGCTGACTAGGTTAAGGCAGTTGGCTGAAGGTGGAACCCGGAAGCAAAAAGAGGATGCAATAACATGCTTAAGTTTTGAAAACGCGCGGCCGGAAAAGGCAATAGAAATTTTAGAGGAAATGCTAAAAACAAAAATAGAATTAGCACTTAAAACAGAAGCGGCACAACAGATATTATATCTGTTGTCCACGCGTATGCCCCTCTCAGCTGAGAGTACTCGCACACGTATAGCGGTTTATCAATACGACCACATTCTAGGGAGAATCTACGACGCAGGCAATTTAATACAGGCAGTAGACCGAGGAATACGAGTTGAGGGCCTTGCCCAAATGCTCCAAAAAATATATAAACTGATTACGCAGGAAATCAGACGAGGGACAATCAAAGCTGAGGAAGGCACGAGGTTAAGGGAGAATATTGGACGCGCACTTGAAAGGTTGGAAAGCGAGTAAGCTTACCTTGCCTATTTTGCCATTTCCAATTTTTCAACCAATTTTTGTATCGACTTATTCGTCTCATCACTTATATAATGTTCCAAGAGGCACGCATCCCGATACGCAGTTTTTGGTGAAACGCCTGCCAATTCAAATAAGCGTAAAAAAACCTTGTAGCGCCCATTAACAATTTGTGCAGTGCGTTTCCCCTCTTCAGTAAGAACGATGCCGCTTCGCTTCTCATATATGATAAGGTGTGCCGCATGCAATTTGTCAAGCATTTCGCTTGCACTTGATGGCCTGACTGACAGCGTGTCGGCGATGTCCTTGACGCGCACGTATCCCTTTTTCTCAATAATTTCGTAAATTGCACGCAGGTAATTCTCAGTAGTACGTGATAGCATAGACATATATGTGCACAAGAAGGATTAAAAATTTAGGCTTGCCTAAATATTTGCATGGGAAAAAGCGCAAACGCGTATTTACGCGCAATTCACGCAATTGAAGAGGAAGGTGCAGTTCCGACCACAGTCATGATTGCGCAAAAATTAAACGTAAGACCTGCAAGCGTTACCGAGATGCTCAAAAAACTTGCTGACGGCGGGCTCATCACTTATTCCCCCTATCACGGTGCAAAGCTCACGAAAAAGGGAAATGAAAGCGCAAAAAAAATGGTGCGAAAGCATCTCCTCCTTGAGACGTTCTTAAAGAATATCCTCAAACTAAATGATGAGGAGGTATGTAAGCAGGCAAGCGCACTTGAGGACTCGCTTACTGACCATGCAGACCAGCAGTTATGCGTTTTCCTCAATCGGCCGATGAAGGGTGCAATCGAGCCTGCGCCCATACCGCACTGCACAAAGAAGATAACGTGCGAGAGCTGCCTTGCTTGTAACGGCGGAAAAGGGCAGGTGCCCATTTAATTACGGTTTCTTTTCTTCAAACAGGTGAGCGTACTTAAACTGTTCACCGGCACGTGACATGAGGTGTTCGTTAAGGCTAATACAAGCGGCCCTGCATGCAGAATAAAGCGAGTTCGCCTGGAGCCCAATAAGATCTGCGGCATTCTCCCGGCTCGTGGCAACCTCAAGCGCATCAATAAGAACTGCAGTTTTATGGGCGCGGCGCACTTCCTTAAGATCAATACCCAGTTCTCCGGCAAGCTGTTTTATCTCCCGATCCATACCAAGCCGATAGTCGAGATACCTGCGCCCGATCGCGCGGCAGTAAATGGATATGTCCCCGCCCCCAAATGGGTTAGTATTCAGGCACGCGGTAAGAAATATCTCCTTTGTCCACAGATTCAGTGAACGTGGGATGGCAATTGCCTGATCACTTAGCAGGGGTGTAGCGTGAGATGATTTTCCGGTAGCCCCGGCAGATGCGGACCGAGTACGCCGAAGGGATTTCATACATACGTTACCACTTAGGATATATTTATTCGATGCCCCTTCCATACCATTACTTTTTATTTTCTTCTTGCGCTTATCGATATTATGCCTATGTTAGAAACCAAAATCCTTGGCTTAACGCTCAAAAATCCCCTCTTTTTAGCAAGCGGCATCCAGGGCGTAACAAGGGGAAGCCTGGGGGAAGTTTGTAAAAAGGGTGCCGGCGCAGCAATTTGCAAGTCACTTACGCTTGAGGCGCGAAAAGGGCATGAAACGCCGATCATGACCGAAACAGACGGCGGTTTTTTGAATGCGGTCGGCTATTCAAACCCAGGCATCGACACCGGGCTTGATGAATTTTCAGGATGGAAACAAAAGGAGCCGATTATCATTAGCATTACGGCAAAAAACGTTGAGGAGTACGAGTTTCTCGCAAAAAAAATTAAAAATAAAATCGAACGTGGGATGCGCGTCGATGCAGTTGAGGCAGTGTTATCATGCCCGCACACGCCCGAATTTGGCCTTATGGCAGGACAGCAGACTCCAGAAACCGCAGAAGCAGTTACAAAAGTAATGGTAAAGACGCTTTCTGTTCCAGTGATCATCAAAATCTCACCGGGGGTGCCAGGTGAAATCGAGGTTGCAAAGGCGATCGAACGAGGCGGGGCAAAGGCAATAGATGTCGGAAACACGATCGGACCAGGCATGAAAATAGATATTGAACGGCATGCACCAGTACTTGGGTTCAAACGCGGCGGGTTGAGCGGACCTGCGGCAAAGCCAATTGCAATGCGCTGCGTCTATGATATCTATGATGCAGTAAAGATCCCTATTATCGGTTGCGGCGGAGTAACGTACGGAAAAGATGCGATTGAATTTATGCAGGCAGGTGCGAGTGCTGTTGCAATCGGCACTGCTGTATATTATAGAGGCACCGGCGTATTTACAAAAGTAGCAAAGGAGATGGAAAGCTGGCTTAGGGAACACAACTATTCATCAGTTAAGGAAATAATCGGGATTGCGCACCGGGCGTGAAAATATGGACCAAAAACCAACACGATCAACCTTTGAAATGAAGACTGCAATAATCAGTAAAGTAACTGATGAAAATTACCGTATCAAGACGTTTGAGCTTGGGCTTGACATAAAGGCACGGCCGGGCCAGTTCATTCTTGTGTGGTTTCCAGGAGTCGGCGAAAGGCCGATGAGCCTTGGGAATGGAAAACCAGTAAGCATTACGGTTGCAAATGTCGGAAAATGCAGCGCTGAACTCCATAAACAGGCAGTTGGCGACCCCGTGTCATTTCGCGGACCGCTCGGAACACCGTTTACGCTTCCAAAAAAGGCAAATGCAGCGCGGATTTTATTGGTTGGAGGCGGTTACGGGGTTGTACCGCTTGCGTACCTTGCGCGCGTTGCGGAGAAAGAGAATATTGAATGCGTTGCGGTTATCGGAGCAAGAAAAAAGGAGGACCTCATTTATACAAAACGCTTTGGAAACGCGCGAGTGCTTGTCACTACTGACGACGGAAGCGAGGGAATCAAAGGAAACGCACTTGACGGCGTGAAAAAGTTATATGATGAGGGCGAGAGATTTGATGCAGTTTATTCGTGCGGCCCGGAAAAGATGATGTATTATCTTGCTGTATGGTGCAAGGAAAAAAATATAACCTGCCAGGTGAGTGTTGAGCGGTACATGAAGTGCGGCATTAACATTTGTGGTGCGTGCGCGGTTGATGGAAAGATGGCATGTACTGATGGGCCGGTCATGAGCGGTGAAAAGGCATTGCGGCTCAAGGAATTTGGAAAAAGCCATTTAGATGCAAGTGGAAAAAGGATAGAACTTTAGTTAAGGAGTCGGAACTAAAAAATATTCTGGTTCCTTGACTGGATAAATATTATATATGGGAATTTTATCGGGGTTATCTATTACACCTGCAGTAGGCTTTTCTGTAGATGTATCAAAAGGCAATGATGGCCATAAACGCGCAGGTGAAGGATTACTTCTGAGATTACAAAACATATAAGCTGAAGAGATCGTTAGGCCAATTGTAAGAACCATAAGTGAATGCCACGCGACTGCTGCCATTATCGGCCGGTCTTTTCCAAAAACCTTAAGTGCTATTTTTGGTACAAGCATGTTAGAAATATGGTCACGTAGTTGGTTCATTGGCGTATTTTGCGGTTTCATATTCTCTAAAAGTTGTGCTCTTTGCTCTTCGAGAAGTCTTGTGCGATCTAGCTGTTTTTGTCGTTTTCGTGCTTGGCGCGTTTCATGGCGGCGCACTTGCCTAGATTCTGGTCTATGGAAAAACTGTAAAAATGCCATAGCTTAATTATGTCAAATAGTGTTTAAAAATGTATGTTTTTGGGAACCGTGTTATTTTTATTCTCTTCTTACGATTATTACTATAACACGGGCCCGTGTGGCAACCAGGGTTTCCAGTTCCCGGTCTTCGGTTTCGAGTCTCGCACTTTGCGTTCTGGAAACTGGCAACAGGAAACGGGAAACTCTTGCAATGGATAACCGGCAGGGCTTCGAATGCCTTGGATCAACTGTGATCCGTGTCTGGTGACACCCTGAGATATGGGTTCAAAGCCATATCCCCTTTCTTTAGAAAAGAAAGGGGCTGAGTCCTTCACCCCAAAAGAAAACGGTGAAAACTCGTATATACAACTGCCGACGCATGCCATGCATGCGTCAACGAGCGCGTCTTCAAGAATTCTCTTGGATTAGCGCGGCTGTTTTCGATTAGTATATACTTGGTAGAAACTCCCATCGGGCCCGTTTTTATAGTTCATTTCGTAAAAATTTCACTAAGTCACTCGTAGTATACACTTTGATTAGATTTTGTCTTAATTTAAGATCAGAGTCATAAGACCAAAGGCCTGCATTCAGGTGTTTTGCCAGGGCTAAAAACGGCCAATCATCTTTATCTGGCGAGAATTTCAAGACAACTTCTTTATAGGGCATGTATTCACTTTCAGGTACGATCGTAATTTTTGAAAATAAAAGAGATAGGATCGAAGTGAATTCATCTAATGAGTAGTTACTTTTTTCTAATAGTTCTTGCGTGTGTTCTTCTATTTCTTGTCTGACAAATTCAGGAGTATAAAATTGAAATGATTTATTAAAAAGGATATCCTGGGTTATGGATTGCCTTAAGGCTGCTGAAATAATTACATTAGTGTCTACAATAAGAATCACTTTTTCTCCTCGTGTCTTTTCAATACAGCATTTTTGATTTTTGCAGACAGAATTTCAACATCCTTTTCAGTAGCAGTGCTCTTGGCAGTTAATGATTTTAACAATTCAAGCTGATTGAGCTGTTCGGCAAAGGCTTTTCGTGCTACTTCTGACCAATTTATTATGCCAAATTCATCCATCTTTTTTTTCATATCTGTCGGTACAGAGACAGTTACATTAACCATAGTAATCACAATATATTCTGTGTAAAAAATATTTATAATACTTTGCATGTAATGACTACCCATGCCAAAATGCTCGTCTGCCACCGTCGGTCACAGACCGACAGCATGTTCGCTTCGTGTGCTCTGCGGAGCACATCCCTCAAAGAGCACTGCTCTTTTCGATCGCTCAGGCAGGCTCGCGTGAGCATTTTGACTGCAGTGAATTCCACCTGTGCCCTTCCAGTGGAACCACCAGTCAAAGACCGGATGGAATTCGCTCAATTTAAAACCCATTGCCCAAGCGTATCCATTTTATATTTCTCTTTCTGGAAAGAGGATGAATTATGCATAAAATACCGACAATAACTCTCAATTGAATCAGAAACAAGAAGAAAATATCACTTCCTGATCCAGTGCCCAACCGCTACCATGCGATAGTCGCTGTTAAGAAGCGACTCAGCGATCGCATATCGCCTATTAATAACGTCTGGTTCGGAAACAAGAATCGAAAGGCGATCCTCAACCTGAAGCGAAATGCCTGAAGGGGTCATGGACGGGTCACCATCGTAAAATGCAAGAACCGCGTCTTTTTCGGGGTATATGGCCGTACTCAACCAACTCTGTTCAGCCCGACTAGCAAGCCCAGTCCCTGGAAAAATCTTTTCTGCTTCCATGAAAATTTCATCGACACGTAGATCGCGCAAAACACGCACCGTACGCGTAAATTCATCAACGTGACCAACATCGCAGATGAGTGAGGCAGTAACCCTAATCCCTTGTTCTTTTGCCTGCCGTATCACCTCAATTTGCACGGTATCTTTTTTTGCCGTATTAAGCGTCTTAAGTGCGGTATTCGAGAGGGTCTCAACCCCAATGTAAATACTTCGGCAGCCCGCTGCGTAAAGAACCGCGTTGACCCCCTTATTTAGACAATCAGCACGCGTCTGGATTCCAAAAATGACCTTGGGAAGCGCTCGCTTAAACAACTCACAAAACTTTCGCACCCAACCGCTTAAACTCTTAAAGCTTGGGTGCTCACCCAATGTAAACGTCGCATCCTCAAAGAATATGCTCTTTGCACCAGTTGAACGGACAAGCGACTCAAGGTATTCGATAAACGTTTTTGGATCAACCCGCCGTGCTCTCCCAGTAATTGCGCAAAACTCGCAGCCAAACCCGCAGCCGCGCATGCTCTGTACGCGAACCATCGGGCCCATTCCAAGAAGGCTAAAGGGCTCTTCAAGTTCAACTCGAGACGGCAGTACAAATTCATGCGGTGCTATGCGAACTGGCCGATCTGAAGTAGAAACAACAGTGTCCGATTCGTCCTTAAAACAAATACCTGAAATCAAACAAAGCGAATCCATTGATTTATTTGTTATTGATTCGAGCACTGCGGGAAACGAATTGTCCGCCTCGCCGATAAATGAGATGTCGATCGGATAGTATCGAATAAGGCCAGGGCCATTATGAATAAGGCAATCCCGCCTTGAATGCGAACGTAGCGCGGAATATGTCTCATGTGGCCCCCCCTTAAGCAAAATAATTGACGGGTCGATTTGACCGATAGTATACGCAAGTTCTATTGCTGCCGCATGGCCCGGAGAGGTGCTCGTAATCCCAACAACAGTTGGCTTATGGGCGGCAATTAAATTCTCAATACAAACTCCATTTCGGCCAAGATTAGCTACTTCTGCGTGCCACCCGCTTCTTTTGGCAGCCTCTGCAAGCACGAATAACCCAAGATTTGTGCTGCTTCCGTAGATTGTCCCGCCATTCTTTCCCGGATCGATGAGAAGCACTGATTTTCTGAACTGATCAGAACGGCCACTCATCTTTTGGGCAAGAATTTTGTGTTTAATCATGAACTTATATGAACATAAACAGTTATTTTTTATTACTGCTTGTCTAGGCAAGTTCACACGAGCCGGCACCACTTTCCTACACAAGCACCAGCAATAAGTTCCGCGTAATCCACATTTATTGTTAAATTAAAACAATTGGTGTTAATGATGTTACTTGGAAAACTGCCTAGACATATCGAGCATAGGATGAACCTGCGCTCAAGACCACTACACAAATTACGGGAGGAAACGCGACTTCCAAAATTTCTTAACCAAGCAAAAGGAGTGCGTGCGCCAGACCAAGAGCATATGCGAGTGCATGCATATTTTGATCGGTTATGTACCGATGAGCAGTTTAAGAAAGAGGAGGCGCAGAAGATTCCTGAAAAAGCGCAAGGGATGGTCCGGTCGCTTACAAACACGCGACATGTCCAATTCGGAATATCAGTATCCGCACTCTTTATGCAAATAATAGATATAATCAGGCCGCACACGCTCATCGCAACGGATCATGAGTACCGGGGTTTGATCGAATGCGCAAAAACGGGGATGCTTGACCAACAGCTACTGACTTTGCAGATGTACGGATTAGGTGAAAGCGAACGGGCGTATCGAAAAAAAGTACCAGTAACAAATATTGAGATGCGTGCCGATTGGAATGCACTTATCAAACGCGCAACCGAAATCGACCAAAAAACAGTCGTGCTCGTCTCGCACGTATCGCGCGTGGACGGCGGGGTATTTCCCATCTACGAGATCGACAAACAAATTAAAAAAATAAACGAATCACGCGCATGGGGTAGGCAAGTTTATTTTGTTGTTGACGGCTCGCAGGCAATCGGATCAATGGAAGTTGATCTTACGGGGTTTGATGGGATATATTTATTTAGCAGCTCGAAGGCACTCAGGGCTGAGCCGGGCATGGGGGTGGCAGTTGGAAATGAATCATGCGCACAACTTGAAATAATAGAGCCCATACTGTCGCTTCCGGAACTTGAATCATTAAGGCACATGGTGGAAACCACAGATGTCCCATTCGTATCCAAAGAACTTATGCGTATCAAAAAAGAGGCAACCGGACTCATACATACGGTGCCGTATCTATCGCTACCGTCACATACGCAAAGCTCGCCATACATGATTCATTTCTCAATTCCAGGCGTAGACCCAAAAGTAATAGAATTGGCAGCAGTACAGGAAGGGTTTGACATCTATGGCGAAAGTAATGAATATGCTTATACGACACCGCAGTACGCACGCATTTCGTTTACTGTTGATACGCCATGGGGGCACATAGCGGAGTTTGTGCGGTTTCTTGAAGGATTTATACATAGGCTTGCCAGGTAAAACATACTTGTCCAGACAAGCACTAAATTTATATCTAATGAAGTGGTATTTAGTGATAGAATATACCTAATTGGTGAGCGTATGGATAATGAAATAATGCTGAAAATTACAATGGACATACTAAGAATCATCGAACCGTTAAAGAAGAAACGGCTCGTTAGCTGCACAAAAGAAGAGATCGATGCGGCAGTTTGCGCAATTATTGCAAGGGCAGACCCTTCAGGCAAAGGGATAGAACGAAGGGTAGTTATTGGCGTGATGGAAGCATTTGCCACAATGCAGTTTAGTTCCGTTAGGGAAGTTGCACGGCTGGTGCTTGAGGACGTGCCAAGGACGGCATTTGAAAGGGCCAATCAAAGGGAATTGGCACTCGCGGCCATTTGCTATGCGGGATTTGGCATGGCAGGCGGTTGCCCCGTGCCGACCGATATACGGGCATTAATTCCTGAAGGAAATGGCCTGATAGCGCAAGCCAAGGAAAGAATGAAAATAAGCAATCCCATTGCCGGGGATGGAATACCGCTTACTGGCACGGATTGGAAAAAACCGATTACCTCCCGCGGGGAAGTGCGCCCTCAAAAAGTAGCGTTAAAATATAAATAAAATAGTGAGGTGAAGGATATGATTGAAGAAAAAGAAATACAAGAGATGGTAGAAAAACTTTTCACGTTTCCGACTTGTAGCGCAAAAATACTGGCGCTATCAATGACAGGGACGCATGCTTCAGAGAGACTTGATGCGCGAGATGCTGCCATCGAAATAGTAATGAATAAAATTATGGCGCTTGGAGACTCGGTCGTGCCGGCCTTACGGGATGCTTTGAGGAGGCCTACACCCGATAACCACCATATGACCCCCGAGAGATGGTCAAAAGAAGGAGGGAGTTTTTATTTTGGACTTGAGTATTTAGACCATGACCCGGAACCATTCCACTCATACGTTGTGGGTGCGCTTGAGGCTATTGGAACGCCCATCGCGATCCAAGTGCTTAATGACGCCCTACAGCCAGGGTTTTCAGAAGACCAGCATATGAAAGAGGAGGTGAAACGTGCACTGAAAAGGATTGCAACTTCAAAACCGCCAGCTAAAAACTCTCTTGAAGGAAAAGATGGTTTTGTTGCCGTTACATTTAGCCAGCCAAAAAGGGCACCGCCAGCCCCACAAAAAAGAGCTAGCGGCAAGCCGCAAGCGAACAAGGCATAGAAATACTTAAAAACAAAAAGAGCGAAGGGGCATGATGGGAAAATCAAAAAACGGACCTGCGCTCCTCATTGAGCTTGAGCAGGTGCACGACTGCTGTTCGGTTGAGGTGAGCGGGAAACTACACGACTCGCGCATCAAATGGCTTGCAACAGTTGGGCAGGACCGAAAATATGTGACGAACTTGTTTGAGATAAACTCGCCGCAACCTAAGGCATTTATCGAGCACCTTACAACGCACAAGGACGTCGGCGAAGTAAAGGTGCTTTCACTCCAGGCAAACAAGGCAACAATAACTATGAAAACAAAAAAGAAAGCTAGCACTGCACCGCATTTACAGAAGAGCGGCACCACGTGGATCGAGCCTACGTGGAGCGAGGAAGGTACGGATCACGTTACCATGTTTGCACCTGATTTTAACAGTTTTAAGAAATTTCTTGAAAGCGTTGAAGGGAGCTATGACATCCGGGTAAAGGCAAAAAAGTATATTGATACGAAAACGCAGCCATCGTTTGATACATTTCGAGCATCAGGATTTTTGCAATTAAAGACTGCAAGTGAATTACTTACGGACAAACAGATGGAGGCATTTGATCTTGCCTGTAGATTTGGCTATTATGATACGCCAAAGCGCATTAGCCTTGAGGAACTTGCGCAAAAGCTCGATATAAGCGAGGCTGCGATGAGCGAACTATTGCGAAAAGCTGAACGGAAACTCTTGCCGATACTTTCTGAGATTGTGCGCGTATTACGGTGATGGCAATAGGTGGAGAAAGAAATACGCGACAAATTGACGAAGCAATTGACTTATATAAAAAAGGAAAAATATCGCTTGGTAAGGCGGCAGTAATGGCAGGCGTAAGCCATGACGCGATGCTCGATATTTTGGATGCGAATAGTATACAACCGCGATTCGGACCAAAAACAGCAAAGGAAGCACAAGCAGAATTTGAGAAAGTAAAAAAGATTCTGAAATGATTACTTCTTTTCATCGAAACAGTTTCACGCAACTTATTGTCCCATCAAGATAGGCAGCAAGCCTTAAAAATATCACCACAGCAATCAAAAACCATGTATCACCTTGGAAAAGTTATCAAGATATACCGCTCGCGAGAAAAAGAACTTGGAATACAGGCAACACTTGAGATGTGGGATGAGAATATCCTTACGCTTGAAGTTGACAAAAAAATAAGCAAGGAAATAAGGGAAAATTCGTACGTATTTGTTGATTATCGCCCAATAAGCGGAACCGTAACACCTATGCAGCTCGTAAAACGAGTACTTAGTAAGGAGGAGGGGCCTGCTATTTGGGAGCGATACAAACAACGACTTGAGCAGATTAAACGAGCGGCAAACAAGCAGCAGGTGCAGGGCATACAGGACGTATACCGTTAAAAACAGTATTTTATATTAGTAGCATAGCGTGATCCGATGCGACTACAAGGCATACTATTTTTTCTTATAATGCTTTCAGCCATGGCATTTGCGCAGGCTGCGCCAAACACGACGCAGAACGACAGCGGCCCCGGCGGCAAGGACGTCATCATTGAAACGCAGAACCAGACGATACCTGTCCCAACTGGCTGCACGCTTGGGTTTAACGATACGATTAATGTGCGGGCACTTGACAACCAGCTGCGACCCGTTGAAGGTGCACAGGTTACGGTCAATTACCAGCTTGATAAAACAACCGGTAAGGGACGTGTCACGTCGCCCCCAAGAATGACCGGAAAAGACGGCAATGCCAGCTTCCAAATACGAAACCTTGAAACGCAGGCAGCGCACCTTGACTGCAACGTGCAGATTAACCTAAGTATTGGCGGTAAAAATTATTCACGGACAATAACTGCCCAGAACCACCCGCTCATTAACGACTTTAAGCTTGACCTCCACCAGATGCTCGTGCAAGTAATCGATGAGAACGGACAGCGAATAACAAATGCGACCGTAACGGTCAATAACAATGATAAGGGCACTGAGGGCGGATATGCCGAATTCAGGGTACCGGCAGGCACCGTGCGAGTCTTTGCATCGTATGGCGGGGGAAAGACGGAACATATTACGAAAATAAATAACGATACCCTCGTGACAATACAGCTTCGGTTCTATTCACTTACCGTACGGGTTACCGATGAGAAGGAGAACCCGCTTGCCGCATCAGTTCTCCTTGATGAAATGCGCTATGACCTGAATGAAAGCGGCACGCTTCACATCCCGCGGCTTCCTGAAGGCCTCCATACTGCACGTATCGAATATGGAGGCATGAGAATTACGCGGGACCTCGACTTAACGATGGATAATGAGTACGGCATCGTCTTTGACATGGCCCCGCCAGTAATTAAAAAAGTGACTGCGGTCCAAAACCCCGACCACGTCAAGGTAACGATAGTCGCAGAAGATGAGGGAAGGTTTGCAAGCGGCGACTCGGTGGATTATATAACCGTCACGTATGAGACCGTTGAGGGAAAAAAGGAGCGGGCCGTAGTCTACCAAAACAAGCCGCACGAATACGTTGCCCAGATTCCATTAAGCGCGGTCAGTCAGGAAGCGGTATTTACAGCAGAGGTTCGCGATGGTGCGGGCAACGGCGCGACAATTACGGGCCGGCACCTCCTTGAGGGGGCGCCTGATGGCCCCGGCGATCCGGGCGGCGAGGAAGAGCCGGACAGCACAGATACCGTACAACCCCCTCCAGTAAACGACGGCCCACCACTTTTTCACATAATAGGAGGTATTTTAATTCTTGTTATTGTATTTTATGCGGTCTATCGTCTGAAATTTAAAAAAGACGAAAGTTGAACGGTATGATAGCTTTATAAATGCTATCATTATAATATAATTACCACACGTAATCATAAAATATCAAAGGTGGTCAACTATGCCGCGAGGAAAGAAAATTATTATTGAAACAGAAGTCGAAGATCATGTGGTTGATGGTTATAAATCACTCGATGTCGATGAGATACGGAAGGAACGGGAAGGTTTAGAGGAATCATTATCAAAATCCGTTGCAAGCGTCTATAAGGTGGCAGGCAACCTATACAAGGAAAAGGCAGGGGAAGAGGAACTGGAGGCACGCCATGACCTCTACTCAGTACGGGGCGCATACGATTATTTGCGCGAGCAGGGGGTCGACCTGTCATTTAGGGCGTTTGGCGGGCGGATTGAGCGCGGCAGGATCTCATATGTAAAAGTTGGAAGAAAACGATTTATCCCAAAAACAGTGCTTCAGGACATCGTGAATACCCAAAAAGACTTCCATACAGTGCACAATGCATTTGACGAGTACAAAAAAACAAACAAGAAGATCAATTTCCGTGCATTCATCGGGCGTATCGAAAAGGGGTCCATTCCTTCGGTAAAGTTTGGAACGCGAAGGCTCGTGCCAAAGGATGCAATTGAGGCATTAAGCCACATCAGCTCAAATTACTACTCAGTAAGCGAGGCAGTAAAGGAGCTGCACAAGAACGGCATCCGGATCAAGAGAAACGCATTTGAACGCAGGCTTGACCGGGGGCGTATCCCACATGTGAAGGTTGCCGGAAGGCGGTTCATCCATGATGAAGTGCTTGATGAGCTCGTCAAGAAGGAAGCTGCCCTCAAGGCAGAATGATTTTTTTTCTTAAATTTTATTTTTCCTTGTTTGATTCGCTTTTTATTTTCTTTTAAGCACTACTAGTGATATGAACGAGGCAGACATTCCAAAAAATAATTCAAAAACACTGGCCGGCCTGTGGACTGATTTTATTAATTGGGAACGGCGACGCGCGGGCGAGGCGGGTTTCCTTATTGAAAACTTGCGAAAATATAAATGCAAACTGGTTTTTGACGCGTGCCTTGGCGATGGTGCCGATTCAGTACATCTTATCCAAAATGGTTTTACCGTAACAAGTAACGACATTGATGAATTATTTATCAAAAAGGCGCTCGCTAATGCCAAAAAGCATGCGGTTTCACTTGACATAACACGCTATGACTGGAGGAAACTTGAGCGCTCTTTTAAAGAGAACACATTTGATGCAGTCCTCTGCCAGGGAAATTCACTTACGTATCTATTTAGGGAAAGCGACCGGTTTAAAACACTTGGAAATTTTTATCATATCTTAAAAAGGGACGGCATCCTTATTATCGATGAGAGAAACTACCAGTACATTTTGGACGGACGGGAAGAGATACTAAAAAAAGGTCGATTTCGATATTCAAATAGATATGTCTATTGCGGGGACACAGTACACGGCAAACCGATTGAAATTTCTGAGGGGCGAGTTCTATTTGAATATGTAGATGAACGGACAAAACGATCCGCGTACCTTTCGCTTTACCCGTTTAAGCGAGGGGAACTGTTGGGTCTCCTTACGCAAGCAGGGTTTAGGAAGATTGAGCAATACTCAGATTACAAAAAAGGGTTTGACGAAACGGCGGACTTTTACCAGTACGTTTGTTTGAAATAAGTCTCACCTCTTTTTATTTTTTCGTGCCGATAGTTAGGTATGAAAACAGCCAAGGCATATTTTATCGACGCTGACTACGTGGTGCGCGACAAAGAGACATACGTACGCCTATTACTGAGGGGAAAGCGACTATTTAGGCTCTACTATCCATGCGACCCTTATTTTTACGCAGTTGCGGATGCAAAACGCCAGGAAGAGGTCCAAAAAGTCAAGGTGCCGCGAAAGGACAGTAGCCTTGCACGGGTGAAGCGCATAGAGGTAACAAAACGCTTTATCGCTGGCGAGGAACACGAGGTGCTCAAGATATTCTGTGAGGAGCCGCGGGATGTGCCCTTAATACAAAAGGCAATTCCGTTTCCTGCATATGAGTATGGCATCAGGTTTGCACAGCGCGTACTTATCGACCTTGGGCTTATACCATTTTCCATAATTAGGTACGAACGAGAAGGAAGGGTTCTTAAGAGGATTCTTGGCATTGAACAAGGTGCACTTCCCGACCTCAGGACATTTGCGTTTGACATTGAAACATATAACCCGCAGGGTGCGCCGCGCGAAAAGAAGGATCCCGTCATCATGATCAGCTATAAGACAAAGAACGGGAGGGGCGTCATCACAACCAAGAAAACGCATGCCGAATACGTGCACATATGCAAGGATGAAAAGGAAATGCTTGCGGCATTTTGTGATATTGTGCGAAAGGAGGATCCGGACGTCTTATTTGGATACAATTCAAGCAACTTTGACATCCCATACCTGATGGCACGTGCAAAGGAAAACGGGGTGCCGCTCATATTGGGAAAAACAAATAAACCGCCCCGAAAGTTCAAACGGGGACTTGCGGACGGGATGGAGATTGACGGGAGGATCCATGTTGATTTATACCCACTTATGCGGTTTTTTGGTTTTATCGGCCTTGTGAAGGCACAGCAGTTCACCCTTGAAAAGGTATATGCCGAGGTGATGGGCAAAAAAAAGCTCATGGTGGCACGGAGGAACATATGGGAAATGTGGGACAATGGCGAACTGGAAGAGCTCGCTGCATATTCCATGATGGATGCCGAGTCCACATATGAACTTGGGATGCATTTTATTCCGCTCAATATCGAGTTTTCGATCCTTACAAAAATCCCGCTCTTTGACACGGTGCTCTCGACAAGCGGCCAGATGATCGAAAACATCCTCATGAACGAGGCGGCGAGACGGGGGGAGATAATACCCTCAAAGCCAAGCGGAGGTGCAGTGCAGGAGCGCCTTGCAAACCCGATTGAAGGTGCGTACGTACAATTGCCTGAGCCGGGCATTTATGAGAACATTGCCGTACTTGACTTTAGGGGCCTCTATCCAAGCATCATTTCTTCGTATAATATTGACCCGGTAAGTCTTGCGTTAGGAAAAAAGGTAAAGAAAAGCGAGTGCCACGTTTCGCCGACGGGCGCATGCTTCGTAAAGGAACCGCGGGCGCTCATCCCATTAGTTGTGGACTGGCTTATTGATTACCGCGTGGCCATCAAGGGGAAATTGAAAACGCTTGATAAGGATTCGCATAAGTATAAGGAACTTCTTGCACGTTCCACCGCCGTTAAGGTGGCGACAAACACCGTCTACGGCTACCTTGCGTTCCCGCGCTCGCGTTGGTATTCGCGCGAATGCGGCGAATCGACTACCGCATGGGGGAGAAAGCATATCATGGAAACGATCGAAACTGCGCAAAAAATGGGATTCAAAGTCATATATAGCGATACTGATAGCGTCATGATGATCTATAAGGATAAAAAAGATGTGCTCTCATTTATGGAAAAAATCAATGATGAATTACCTAACCGAATGGAGCTTGAACTCGAAGGGTTTTACCCACGCGGCGTGTTTGTGAGCAAGCGCGGCAAGGAGGCAAAAGGCGCAAAGAAAAAATATGCGCTTCTTGGCGACGACGGAAGGATCAAGATACGCGGCTTTGAACTCGTGCGCAGGGACTGGAGCGAAATTGCAAAAAAGACGCAGCTTGATGTGCTTAATGCGATACTGCGGGAAGGAAGCAAGGAAAAGGCCGTGGCAATTGTAAGAAGGGCGATAGGACGCCTGCAAAACGGCGAGGTACCGCTCAGCGAGCTTGCGATTGAGACGCAGATAAAAAAGGATCCGAAGGACTACGAAGTGGCTGATCCGGCAGTAAGCGCAGCGATAAAAGGGGCGAAGCGCGGCGTGCCTGTGGAAAGGGGGACGATTGTCTCGTATGTTGTCACCAAGAAGGGAAAAACGATTTCTGAAAAGGCCGAACTGGCGGAATTTGCGCAAGATTACGATGTAGATTATTACGTCAAGAACCAGGTGCTCCCGGCAGTGCTCAAGATACTTAAGGAACTTGGGTATGACGAAACCGATTTAAAAATAGGGGGAAAGCAAAAGGGCCTGATGGATTTCTAAAGTGAAACAGTAACTTACATTTTATTCAGTACATCCTTGATCTCGGCAATGCCATACTTTGTAATAAGAAGCGGAATGCGTTCTTTTTCCGATATCTTTACCGCAAGCTTGTCCACCTTATCCTCGTCCAAACCATGGAACACGACTGCGCTTGGCTTGTTTGGCGAGAAACGCACCACGACCATGGGAGACCTTCCGGTCGAAACGCTCGTAAAAATAAAGACGCGCTCATTGACATTGCCATATAAGTTCTGAAGATGACTTGAAGGCATTTCAAGGGTCACTTTGATGCTGTCAATAAGCGTATAGCCGTAGATTTTTTTTTGGTCAAGGAGGTCTGCATTTGTAAGCACTTTTGCCTTGATAAGCCCTTGGAAATCCTTAAGCGAGATGCCGCGCGCAAACTCATGGACCTCAAAATACTCGCTTAATGGCTTTTGCTGGGAATTAAGCTTCTGGGTAATCTGCCCGCCCTTGGCGACGTCGATGTCGAATATGGCGTTGACAAAGCGCTTAATGACAGAAGTGCCCGGAGATTTTCGCCGGTTCCCCTCATAATCACTGATTGTGGAAACGGTTATGCCAAGGTACTTGGAAAGTTCTACTTGTGTGATGCCAAAAATCTCGCGCCACTTTTTCATAGTTGCGCCGGGATCTTCGGAAAGCGAGATTTCGCCTGCGATCTCCTGCTTTACCTTTTCCATATGAAAAAGATGGGGACAACTGTTTAAATAGGGTACGTCTCATTCAAAATAGCATGAAAAATATCTTATTAGCACTTATAATAATTCTTCTTATAGCTGGCTGCATACGGGGAAATGTCCGCGTAGAAAAGAACGAAACTGCTGCATTAGTGAACGAAACACGAGTAAATGAAACAAACGCTCCTCTTGAGAACAGTACCGGGCCCGCTGATAAGCCGGATACGCCAGTTGTCGAGGCAATAACACTACCTCAGAGATATTTCCCATGGGACAACTTATTTAAGGATCTTGATGAATTTGCAGTTACCTATTATTATGTAAAGTCCAGTTCGTTTGACACCCTTTATCAGGAAGGGAAGTTAAAGGAACCGCAAACAGCGATCATAAAGATATGGTTCAAGGGCAACATGGCCCGCATTGACCGCTACGAGTCGGAGTATATCGGAAAGGAAACGTGCGACACAAAGCCGATGGAATTCTTAGACCACGAAGGAAAACAGTATGCACTTGTCGCCCGCGAACTTTATCGCGGAAAAAAGCTTGATGGATGGAGATATGGCGTAATAAGCAAAGGCGTTACGAGCGGGGGCACGGACGTATGGAAATGTGATACAAAAAAGAGCTCGTCGCTCCAGGGCGAATCAGTCGTTTCGCCCATACGGGCAATGCTCCTTGCATATGACAATTATGCAAGCAGATACGGGACGCCCCATTTCTATGAAAACGAGGATGCGTACCAAAACGAAGCACAGCTCGCACAAAGGGCGTATGAAAATTACAGCCGCGTTGACGGCGTCCGGTACGTGCGTGAAACAAACTCGTTAAAGCAGGCTGAAACAGTTGCGGGAAGAAAGGCGGTGCCATTTTACGTAACTAAACAGTTTGCAGGCGAGGCATACGGGCGCGAATTGCGCGATAAGGAACTCGGATTAGGGCTTGCATTTTACCTAAAACAATATGTGGATACACGGGGGCAGCGAATCAGCCTTCGTGATGAAATGCTCGTATATACGATGCTTGAATTTGACCCCTATGTCGAGGACGCTGAGTTTGAGGAATAGTGCGTAAAAAAATAAAAAAATTATTTTATCTTTACCGCATAGTTCCCATTGGTCGTCAGGCCTGAGATCTTTGCGACTTCTGAACGCTCGGCATCAAGGATGATGACCATGCCGGAGAACTTGTCCGACAGTTCGGAAGAGTTGCATTTTGGACATACTTTTTCCGAATATACGATATACCTACAATTTTTGCACGCCTTCATGCCTTAGCCTCCTTTTCCTCTTTTGCCTTCTTGTTCTCCTTGGGCGCCTTCTTTGGCTTCTTCTCCTTTTCGTCAAGCCACTCAAGCTTCCCAAGCCCTTCCGGCCTCATGGTAAGCCCGATCTTTGTTTCGGCAGTTGTTGCCTTGAGGCTGACGGTTGAAACCTTTATCAATGCAAGGTCGCCCTTCTTAAGCGCGTGCTTCTCCGCACGCGACGTAAGGTTCTTTGATTTCTTGTCGTAGAAGAACTTCTCCTTTGAAATTTGCGAAACGTGAAGTAACCCCTGGAGCGGGCCGATGCTTACAAATGCGCCAAACTCGACAATCTCGGCAAGGTCGCCCTCAAAGACCTCATTGACAGAAGGGACAAAGGTGAGTGCCTCAAAGCGCACCCCATAATATGCGCCACCGTCACCCGGGATAATGACCCCGTCTGTAAGGACTGAAACGTTGTCAACAACAAGTACGACCCCAAGTTCCTTGAAAAGCCGGCGTTCAAACCGGTCGCGCAGTATTGAAAGCACTGCATCCTCAACCGAACTTCCGAATAATTCCGGAGAAACACGAACTTTGTCTTCCATTGTTTTTACATAATACATCCTATCAACCTCGTGCGCCTATCTAAAATATGAACCTGCGTCGATTGCATATGATTTTTCATGTGCAAGTCTAGCTCTCGCGCTTCTGAGCAGTATTATAATATAAAGAAAGGTTAATAACCACAGCGGCATGCGACTATAAGTCGCATAAAAACATTTATAAACACAATTAAGCCTAATAGTGCCATGAACAAAATCCAGGAGCTACGCGCATATACTGCCCCCCGTGCGGAAGGTATGCGGATACGATTTTCCACATTTAAACCATTTGTAGGGCAAGAAGCATATTCGTTGCTCCCAATAGCGCACGCATACCGAAGGTGCCTTAAGGCCGCTGATGTCGAATACAAAAAAGGCAAGGAATATGATGATGCACAAGCCGCCGTAAAAAGAAGTTTAAGAAAAACCGCTGAAAAGGCAGGGCGAAGATTCGGGTACGCGGCAGAACAAATCATATCATCCGCAGTGCGCGCGGCACTTGAACTGCCTGGTTTTGAATCAAAGGTCGCGATAACCCGCGAGCTAATAAAACACGACGTATTCCTCGATAAAGAGTGTTATGAACGGGGCTTATTGATACCAACGAGCCTAAGCGTAAATGACGTACGGATTTATCTTGTCTTAAGCCATGAATGGAAAACTGAAGGGCTCTACGATAAGGGCCATGGCCTGCCATCCGTCATCGGATTAAATATGATAAAAATACTAGTGAACATTAACGAAATGATCCGCTCCCTTGAGGCGCCACTTCTGTACGACCTGGCCGAAGCGCATGGGGGAAGTGTTGAAGAAACATACGCGCACATTGTTGACCTCATGCTCCGCGCTTGCGCTACACATGAAGCAGGCCACGTATTACTCCATCAAAAAGGAATACGTGCCAGCACATTTGCACAAGAGGAAATGCGCGCGTATTTATGTGAGTTAGCGTATGCGGAACCGGCAGTCATGCAGCAACCGCTCTATAGGGCATCTATGGAATGGGGGAACGACTGGCATGTTGAGGCGCTTACAAGAATTTATTTGGGTATGGCTACGCACCATGGAGTTAAACAGGGGGAGCGTACTGAAAGTGCCTATTTTGGATTATCCTCATCAGACATGCGTGAAACGGCAAAACTGCTTCTTAAGAGGGACTTAGGCGATTTAGTTGGAGTCCTTACTGAAGCTAAAGAATTGCCAAAGATTGCAAGCCACTCGTTTATAACTGATGAAGTTGCAAAGATCATACGTGCATTAAGAAATGTAAGGTACGACCGCACCACTAGCCAATTTTACCTATAAGTGGCACAAAAATGCAAGCATTTAATCCTTTTCCCATACTACAATATAGAGTTGATTTTTCATGCCGGCATTATATGAACGAATCTTTGAATTGGCAGTCAATAGAAGTTTCTTCTTTCCAAGTAACGAGCCATATGGGAGCGTAAGCGGGTTTTACGATTATGGGCCAGTTGGAAAATTGATCAAGAACAAGATCGAGAACCTCTGGCGCAGGACGTTTATCAGGGAAGATGGCGCCCATGAAATTGAAGGGGCGCTCATTACCCCTGAAATAGTACTTAAGGCTTCGGGACATGTCGATAGCTATGCTGACCCCGTTGTAGAGTGTCCGAAATGTAAGACACGATTCCGGGCCGACCATTTGGTTGAGAAATATGTGGACGGCTTTAAGTGGGATGGGAAACTTGAAAGCCTTGACGCGGCAATCCGGGAAAACAAGATTCAGTGTAATTGTAAAGGAGAGCTTGGTAAAGCGTACTTTTTTAATCTCATGTTTAAGACCGGTATCGGCGGTGAACAGGCGCCCGCATATAGTCGGCCTGAAACAGCGCAGGGAACATTTACTGCATTTCCGCGCGTATTTAGAAACCACGGGTCAAAACTTCCTATTGCAGTTGGCCAGATTGGAAAGAGCTTCAGAAATGAGATTTCGCCGCGAAAGGCGCTCGTAAGGATGCGGGAATTCACCCAAATGGAACTTGAGTACTTCTTTAATCCGAGCGTCCAAACACACCCAAACTTTGCACGAATGGCACAGGTAAGGATGCGATTTAAAATAAATGATAAAATGGTGGAGAAAACCGCGCAGGAGGCGGTGGAGGAAAAAATCGCGGTAAATGAGATAATGGCGTATTACCTTGCAAGGGAATGGCAATTTTATATTGCATGCGGGCTTGATGAGAAAAGGATATATTTTCGAGTACTGCGCGATGACGAGGTGCCCCATTACTCAAAACGAAATATCGACCTTGAAGCAGAGACGTCCTACGGAATAATTGAATTAAACGGAAATGCGTATAGAACGGACTTTGACCTTTCGCAGCACGCGAAGTTCTCAAAACAGGATTTGAGCGTTTTTGTCGAGGAAGAAAAGAAACGGATCATGCCGCACGTGTTTGAGGCGGCGCTCGGAGTTGATCGCTTGTTCTTCTGCATCCTCGAGCACACCTTCCGTGAAAAGAGTGCCGAGAAGGACTGGGAATGGTTTGACCTCCCAACAGCAGTCGCGCCATACGAGTTTGCACTCTTTCCCTTGATGAAAAAGGATGGCCTTGCGGAAAAGGCACGTGAAATATACAATACGTATAAGGGCGATTTTAACATCTTCTACCAGGAAAGCGGAAGCATTGGAAAACGGTATGCACGTGCAGACGAGATAGGTGTCGCAAAGGCGCTCACGGTCGACCACCAGACGCTTGAGGACAACACGGTCACGATCCGCCATAGGAATACCGGCAAGCAGGAACGGGTACCGATCGCGGGGATATCTGCTGCCGTTTCCCACGAATAGCAAGAAACTAACTCTTTTTAACCTTTACTCAATAATATTTTTTTTAACACTTTAAATGGTGAGTAATTATGGAGCTTGCAACACGTACCAGGGCAATAGATATAATTAGCAAAAAAATCACGCACGGCAAAAGGGCCAGAGCATTTCGAAAATTTCAGGCGGCCGTAGACGGGCTTGACCCTACGGGAACCAGGGAGTTAATCAGTAAGTTGGAGCATTCTACCCCCGGAGAGCTAAGCCGCATACTTGAGAACATGATTAGGGAAAAGGGCGGCAGCAAACAGCTTGAAGAAAGTAACCCTGAATTAAGGGATATGCTGCATACAATATTGAAAATACGGGGAAACCACGAATTATTTGCACGCAGGTTGATTTCAGCAATAACTGCACGCGGGTTGCCCCAATATAGGGGCAAGGGGAATGAGATAGCTGCACGAAAGGCAATCTGCAGCGCGCTTGGAACCGAAGATGGCCAAAAAAGAATTGCGATCGTGTGGGCTGCAATCACCGCACAAAGTGTACGGGACCTGGAGAACCGGGTGCGGGAGATACTCCTTTCTGACATAAAGGGAAGGAACATGCCCGGCGGGACAACGGGGGTCAAAGGGCTTTCCGAAGTAACGAACTTTAAGCGAGATGAAATTCTATTTCTCATGAATACATTGCACTTGTCTGCTGAGGCGATCGAGAAATTTGCCGACGGTAACTCCAGTATTGCAAAACATGTAGAACAAAATGTGCGCAGGATAGGAAGGTTAAAGGGCCCTGAAATAGCTGATGCGGTTGAGCTTGTGGCGGACAGGTTTGCTGATGGGGGCGGGTCACGGAACATGAAAAAACTTCGAAGACTGCACCCTGGCGTCAAGAACATCAATGCGGGGCTTACGAAAGCACTAAGGGCAGTTGCAGATGCGGCGGCTGAAATTAGATTTACCCCAACAAAAATGGCAAGGGCAAAACCGCGGGCAGTGCCCATAGAAGTTTGTGAAGCGATCATCAATGATACGATCCAGGTAAGATAATGACTGCGATGATGGATATGTCGCGACGCGTGCGGATGCACTGGCACGTGCAGCGTGCGCAGATGAAAAGCCAGGCGCTTGGGTTTAAAAAAACAGCAGCTGAACTCAAGCGGATAACAGGCACAATGCCGCGCAGAACAGGGGGCGCGGGCAGGTACGGCGCATTTCTTTTTGAAGGGTCGCTTACGCGCGTCCATGAGCACCTCCATGCGGACAGCCAAAACGCCCGAATGCAGATAAATCATGCAAAAGGCGAGTCATTTGCGCGGGAATTCCAGTATCTTATTGAAGTACGCCCTGAAATGAGTACGAGGGAAACCGGGGCATATCCGCGCGGCGAGGCAGTATCAAGAATACGCCCGGCCATGGTACTCTGGTCAATCTCAGTACTTGCGGGCAGCATATGCGGCTTTATTGCAGGGGAGCTTGCAAAAAAGCAGGTGGATGATACCATCCTTCTCATGGGACTTGGCAGCGGGATAGTAGGCGTATTCTTGAGCATTTTTACCACGCCTGCGCGCGAAAACATCGTGTACCGGTATACGCCGGACCAGTTTGAGGTGCTTTTGGAGAGAAACGTACTCCAAATCAATATGCACCTTGCAAGAGTATTCGAATTATCGCAAAATGCGGAAGTCCGCGGCAGGACGGCCGAAAAATAATGCCGAAGGCGGCAATTTCAAATACTTTTTTATAAAAAGCATATTTGAAGCCGCGGCCTCTCGATTTCTAAGTGCGCAATAGATCATTGACATTTGTCTCAGCACTCATTGCGTCAAACGTATGAGTCGAGCACTCTAACCGAGCTGAGCTACTTCGGCAAAAAGTAAGGAATTAGTGTGTGGAACGGTTTAAATCAGTATTGGAAAGCCGCAATTGCGGCGTCGTCAGGTTTTGGGAATAAAATTGAGGCGGTTTTTGTAAATGAGGTACTGCGAACCATCCGCTTTTTTATTTCACTGATCACGCATGTAACCGCATCTTTTGGCGTTTTCGCATTTCGCAGCATTGCGCGCAGGTCATTTGCCGCGCTTGCATCAATAATCTTATTTTCTGAAAACTCGACATAAATATTGTCCGTTATCCCGTCAGTCACTGCAAAAAGCAAGTCGCCACGGTTGAGTTTTCCGTTTCCGGTTTGCAATTTTGTAAGCGTCCCCGCACCAAGTGCGCCGTCAACGACGAATCGCGTAGCGCGGTAATTGTCGATGGATGTTACATCGCGAGATTCGTTTGTAATTCGTTTAATTTTATCATTATTCGCTCGATAGTAGAGGTGTGAATCACCGATACTCGCATAAGAATAGGCCCCATCATTTAGGATAAGCGCGACGCTTGCAGTTGTGGCACCTTGCCGGATTGTCTTGTGTGCAGCTACAAGTGCATCTGAAAGAAGCAAAGCAAACGCATTATTGTTTTTAATTGCGGTAAACGCACGCGAAACATATGCCCCAATTGCATTCATTGCCAGTTCGCTTGCAGTGCGGGCGTGCGGCAAACCGCTCACGCCGTCAAAAACGCCGATGAGCGCGTATGATTTTGTAACAACAAGAAGCGCGCTGTCGTGGCATTCGTGCATAGGGCTCTTTGAGACTGCGCATGCACCACCCCTAAAAAAGCGAACGACTACGCCAGTCACTTCTGAGGCGCGTATTGAAACGTCCATAGGATAAAAACGAAACCCTTATTTAAATATCCAAACATTACAATAACACTAATTTCTAGTTGATGCCATGATTTCAAAGGTCTACCAGGGAAATTACAAACTCCTCCTCTTATTGCCAATCGCACTCATACTTATTTCAATATATTATATCCCCCAGATAAAATTAGGCGTCGACTTCAGGGGCGGAACGCTCATTACGCTCATATCCGCACAGGAACTTGACAACGCAGGTATCAAAGACGCACTGGAAAATAACGGCATAGAAGCGGACATCCAAAGCTACCAAACAACCATCGGGTACAAGACAGAGATAGAAATAGACCAAAGCGAAAACCTCGTACGTGCCGACGAGCTCAAAAGCGACTTTTATGCGCGGATCGGCCTTGTTGAGGCGCTTGAGGCAAACAGCTCAAATAATTCTGCCCAGCTTCCCGCATACCTTGAAAAGCGCGCGGAGATAAACGCAATCGCAAATGAGCTGTTCCAAAGTGCGCGGGCGGGGGCAGATGCAGGCGGCATTGCAAACCTAAACCATCTACGAAACGAGGTTGATCTCGCCCATGCGCGCATATATAACAATTACCGGGATTTCATTAACGGCATCATTGACGAGCATGCGGAATATGAGTCGATATCAGTGCAGGCAGTAAGCCCGACGCTCCAGAAGCGATTTATTGAAAAGGCAGGATATGTCGCCATCCAGGCAGCGATCCTCATTACCGTCCTTGTGTTCGTATTCCTAAGAAAGATAATACCCTCATTTGCCGTAGTGGTTGGGGCGGTGTGGGACATCGCCATTGCGCTTGGTGCGATGGGGCTTTTTGGTATCCCGTTCAGCCTGCCAAGCTTTGCCGCGCTCCTTATGATCGTCGGCTTTTCGCTTGATACGCACATCCTCCTTACGCGAAAGATGCTTGATGCAAGCGTCGGCTCGCCAAAGGAACGGGTTGTTGAGGCGCTCAAAACGGGCACTACGATGAGCATTACGGGCATGTCATCATTTGTCGTGCTGTTTTTTGTCGCGCAGCTCATGCGCATATCAACATATTATGATATATCGTCAGTTGCAATTGCGGGGTTCGTCGGGGACTTGTTTGCGACATGGACCATAAACGCGGTGCTCATGCTGTGGTACGTGGAAAGGGAATGACATGATTGACAGACGACTCACCATAATAGGCATACTATTTCTCCTGTTTGCCGCAGGCATCATTTTCCAAAGCGGCCAGGCAGTGCTCTTCCTCATGCTTGCATTATTCGTGTTTGGTACGCTTGCGGTCGTTTGGAAGGAAAAAAACGTAAAGCTTGCAGGGCTTGGCGCACTTTTGCTTCTTTCATTACTTAATATGGGCATAAACGGGCTTAAGTTCGGCATTGACTTTGACGGCGGCGTGCGGATCCCCATCCTTCTTGAGCGACCGGTGGACGTGCAGACCATGTCGCAGCTTGTCGAGATCATAAAGTCGCGCGCCAATTTCCTTGGGCTTGGCGAAGTGCGCGTACGGGCAATAGGCGACAGCGCAATACACCTTGAACTGCCAAGGGCAAGCAGCGACGTGGTTGAAAGGATTGAACAGACGCTTACCCAGCAAGGGGTATTTACTGCCATTGCCAACGGCACCGTGGCGCTTCGCGGGGAAGACATATACCGCGATTCGATCAGGCCAATAAACGACCCGACACGCGACTGGGCCGTTGAGTTCAGGCTTACGACGAGCGGCGCCCAGGCATTCGCAGAGGCCGTTAAGGGCAAGGCGAACGAACCCCTTTACATGTTTATTGACCGGCCAGAAGACACGGACATATTCGTAACGCTGGAAGATTTACGGCAAAACGCACCGCCGGACATGGCCGATGCACGCATCCGTGAAGCGGCGGAAGATGCGCTCGCACTTGATGGGAACCCGATCAGACTATACGTAATCGGTGAATCGGGAGCCAATTATACACCGCGGACAAATGCAAGCAAGGCACTTATCGCAAAGAACGCATCTGAAGAATTCAAGGGAATGCTTCGTGAACGGGGATTCGTGCTGCGCGAACTTGGTGACGAGGCGGTTCGGCCAACATACAACATAGGCCAGGCACTTTCAGTTGACCAATGGGAAGCAGTTGGACTCCTAAGCTCGCCGGTACTGAGCCCGGATGTTACGCAGGGCGGGGTTAACTACCTGGGATATTCGATTGGCGGAAGCGTTCCGGCATCCGTAGACCAGCAGAGCAGGCTTTTGCAGGCGCAAGAAGAGGTACGGCGCATTGAAACGATCCTTAAGGGCGGCGCATTTCCAGTCCAGATATCCATCGGGAGCAAAAACGAAATACCCGCAACGCTTGGAAACGAATCACTTCGCATGAGCCTTATCGGCATCGTGCTTGCACTCATAGTTGTTTCGGCACTTATTGCAACCCGGTACCGCTCGCCACGGATCATAATCCCCATGATCATTATAAGCTTTGCAGAACTTACCATATTATTATCAATTGTCGGCTCAGTTGCAATTGACTTAGCTGCCATTGCAGGGATCATTGCCTCCATAGGCGTAAGCGTTGATGCGCAGATCGTCATTACTGACGAGATATTAAAGCGGACAAGGGATAAGATACAGGAAAGCATTGAAGCTGCATTTAGCATCATCAAGATGAACGTGGTTGTTGCCATATTTGCGATGCTTCCGCTTCTTTTCTCAGGAATTGTCGAGCTCATACCGTTTGCGCTTTCAACAATACTCGGTGCGCTTTTAGGGTTTTTGATTTCACGGCCAAGCTACGCGGTGATTGCCGAGTACATACTTGAGAAGTAAGGGTTTATAAATACATTTATGCACTAATTATAACATGAAACGAAAGCATCAAGACCCGGTTGCAAGGAAGGCCAGGAAAGCTGCAAGAGCGCGTGAACGGTCCATACAAGGGGACATGGCAGGCGCAAAGTATCTGGAGGAGCGCTTGGAAAAACTGGGTACGTGCGACCCGAACGAACGAATCAACCGCCTGCTACGAGACCTCTCCTCCGCACATACGCCATTCCGGGACGAAACAGAAGTTTTTTTTAATGAACGGCCGCCGCACATATTGGATGATACGCAAAGAAAGCGGGTAATATATGCCGTAACAGACTGCCCCGAAAACGATGCGCGGGCAGCGATTGAAATTGCTGGCATGGCAGGGGATCCGGCAATGGCCCGGTTCTTATTTGAAACGGCACAAAAGACACGGTCTTCCAAGCTACGCGTATCTGCATTTTTTGCACTTGCAGAAATGGCCCGTAAGAATAGGGGGCATGAAGAACTAAAGAAATTAGTTGTGGATATCCAAGGATGCCTTAATGACAAAGATGAAAGAATCCGCTTTTTTGCTGCGCAAGCCATTGCGTATTCGATGCATGAAACGAGTAAAAAAATCCTAGAGGAATACATGGAAAAACTCGAAACGATTGCAAGTAATAAGATGCAGATAGGGCGAATCATTAGGGAACTGGGGGCGACTAAAATGCGCGAGGGATCACATGGTTAGAAAGAAGGGAACTGACCGTAAAATAAAGAGACTGGTTCCAGTGCATGAACAAGAAAGAATAGCCGCTGAAAAAATATTTAGCGGAATTAAGGGGCTCTATGATGGAGTCCGGAAAAATAGTCCGGAATTTGACGCCCGCTTTAGAGCGAGAATCGAGAGAGACAGACGAAGGAGCAGGCGGAGGGACAGGGTGCTAACGACTGGGCGATTATTACAGCTCATCGATTGGGCCGTAGAAAACATAGAAACATTAAATGACCGCAAGTGGGAGCACCTACGCGATTCCCTGGTCAGGGCACGTGCAAATGAAGCCCAAAATAGCGCAATCGGAACGCTCATTAAAAAAAGCGAAGGAAGGACAAGGATACGGGCAATTGCACTTGCCAATTACGTTAGCGACGCGAGTAACATGGATGCATTAATGACATGCATGCGCGAAAAACGAGGCCTGGAAGAGATAGAAGCAACGGCATGGGCGATCGGAGCGGTCTGTGAGAGAACTAAAGATAAGGGAATTTTTGAGAGGTATGGGCAAGAACTGGCGGAATTATTGTTGCACCCTTCATCAGTCATCCGGCAGGAAACGGCATGGGCGCTTATGCACATTGGCGACAAGCGTGTTTTGGAAGCATTGGAAGAGGCGCTTGAAAGAGAGGGTAACGAAGAGGCAAAAAAAGTAATGGGAGAAGCAGTTGAAAAATTAAGGGGCAGCTAACTATCTCAAATCCGGATTACCCATAAGCCCCTCAAGATTCCTGCACCCAACCGAATCAGACGGCCGCCTGCCGAGGTACGTATAGCACTGCTTACTTGAAAGGTCATCCTCCGCAAGGAAATAATCCGTGTTTCCGTCGCAAATGTAGGTATTTGGCCGGAACATGTACCTGCGCAGGTTGCTCCCGTCGTAATTCCTACTGTACCAATCCTGATGGGCAAGGCGGTTCAGTTCACCTTCGCGGACGCTCGACCGGACATAACACCACGTATCAGTCATCGTGTCATTGACAATTGAAAAACGTTTTTCCCCGACAATGACGAGCGGCGCCTCGTTTCGGGTTGAAAACGTACGAGTTGTTTTCGTAACGCCGGCACATGAAAGAAGAAGCGCACTGCCGTCGTTTCGTGAAAGGTTAAATTGAGTCGTCCTGCCACGCATAGTGACAGATACGCCAACCCGGTCATAGTCAGGGACATCAAGAAAATTGCCAAAATAAATGACTGCACCTGTCCCACACACGTCGACATCAAATGATTCGCCCTGGAGAAGTAATGCCTGGATTGTCCGCTGTCCGGATGCGTTCAAAAGCTCAAGCTGAGCCTGCCGCTCAGTTGAATTTGCATGTTGAAAGGTAAAGTACCGAAGGTAGAGCAGGTCCTGGGTTTCCTCACGGACATCAGAAACAACGGAGGGCGGGCTTGGGAGCGGCATGTTCTTAGTAAGCACAAAGCTGCACCCGAACAAGAAGAAAACACAGAGGAACACTACGGCAAAACGAAATATATTCATGGCACCACATCTGAAAAACCCGGCAAAGCCAAGGCACACCTATGATACCATCGAAAAGATATTTTTTAAAGCCTCGCACTATTCACCAAGAGAATCAATGACATACGTGACGCCGTCGCTTGTAATGCGGACCGTACCAGACCGATAGTTCTCATAGTACTTGATGCCGCTTGAGTTAAGCTTATCGTACATGGTATAGCGGGTCCCCTTGCGATCCGGGGCAGGGTCGCTTATTGAGCCTGAAAATATGACGTCCCGCGGCGCAACGCGAAGAAGAAACGGCCCGATAGAGGTAGTCCCCCGGCCAAGGCCATGGAACGGGACCTGCATGACATTACATCGGACGCTGATCGCAGGGTCGTTGAGGAGTTCGCTTTGGCCACCCCCAAGAATGTCACTGGTAAGAAGAAGGCAGAATTGTTCCTGGGTGACCTTAAGGACAATGGCGTCGTTGTCGCGATCCCCAAAGCTGTTTGAATCGCTTGGGTTAAGCACCATGACATCGATGCCATTAAATCGTTCGATATCGCCGCGGCGCACTTCCTTTATGGTGACGTTCTTATCATTAAGAAGGCGGACGATGGAATCATATTCCGCATCCCCGTAGAGCTTTCCGCCCCACCAGAATTCCTCGATGGCAAACTCATCTGAGATTGCCGCGATACCGCCGTAATGCTCGTTGTCCGCATGCGTTGAAACAAGCACTTCAAGGTCGTCTACGCCGCGCCCCTTAAGGAAGTTTACGACCGTACCTATGGAGCGGGTGTTGCCTGCATCAACAAGCATGTCAAAGTCGCCCTTCTTAATAAGTATCGCATCCCCCTGGAGCTCGTCCATACCAACATTGATGAAATAAATAGCAAACTTATCCTGCGGGGTTTCGGTATAGCCCGGCGTAAATGGAAGGCCGTCCGGAGTTAAGGGTTCGGACGACGGATCGCCGCCCGGTGCAGGTTGTGCAGTAGTATTCTCAATAACAACAACGGTCCGATTGTCTGTAACGACCCCGTCAGACGCATTCGTATCAGGCGTTTCTGAATCTACGGGGACTACCGGTAGCGGCTCATCTGCCGCGGGATCGTGAAAACAGCCAAAGAGAAGAAACAATAAGAAAAGCGTTGCAATAAGAACAGATTTCATAAGAGAAAATGATGTGGGATAATATTTAAAAATGCATGTTGAGCTATCTCTCCGAGGTGAAATAATGAGAGGAATTTTAACATTGCTTCTTGTCGCAGCGCTCTTTTTTGGCTGCACGCAGCAAACAAACGCAGATGCACCACCAGTTGTTGAGAATACGGACGGCGCAGAGCCACAAAACCAAGGCGGCCCGGCGATGACGGATGACAAGCCAGGCAAACCAGATAACATAATGGAACCAGGCAACAATACAACCGCCCCAGGAGACGCGCCGGCAAACGTAAAGGAATTTGAGGCGCTCGTTACGCACACGGGATTTACGCCAAACAAGTTTACCGTAAATAAGGGAGACACGGTGCGGATACTTGGAACCACGCGCCGGGACAGGACTGGCACAACCACGGGTTTACCATTGATGAATTTGAGGTAAATACGGCGGTGCGAAGCATGGACAAGGGCATGCCGGTAATTATCGAATTTGTTGCAGACAAGGAAGGTACGTTTACCATCTACTGTAAAACGTGCAACGATGACGAAAACAGCTGGAAGGCACGGACCAGTTCAGCACACCCGGACATACGGGCAACGCTTGAGGTATTGCCAAACTAATTTTTTCTTTTTTTTATTATGGCCTCGCAAGTAAATCAATGATGCCCAAAAGATCGCTCATAAGATACGGCCCGCGCCGGACGTAGGCGCAAACCCGGTCGCTTTCAGTAAGGCGGGTGTCAACAGTTTCGCCGATAAGGATTGAGCGTGTGTGTCCCAAACGGGCAATAATATCTTGCGTCCCAAGTGCGCCAATGACAATACTTTCTTGCGGGACAACATTTTGATGTGAGGAGTAATAGCTAATCTTAAGGCCTGCGGCACGTAAAAACGAAGTGTCGGCTGCACTAAGCACCCCATTAAGAAGCACGAGTTGGCGAATCCCATATGCAGGATCCGCAAGGCCGTCCTTCACCTGGCCGACAAGCATTGCAGTCTGGTCTGAGTTACCTTCAAGGCGTATGATGTAATGGTGTAACCCGATATCCTCAAAAATATTTGAAAAACTACAACCGATTGCAGTGAGTGGAAAAGTTGTTGAGAGCCCGACATTTCGGAAAACGTCCCGGTTGCGAAAGCCCCGCTCAAATGCCGCACGCACCCCATTATAAGAAACAGTAAATGACTCAAGTACCGGAAGCCCGGAGAGCCTGCCTGCCCCCGCATCAATCCGCGGGTATGAAGCGACGACATCGCTGATGAGGAGGTCATCGCGGCTCACGCGTGCAAATGGGGAGGTGCCGCCAAACACGCGTGAAAGGTCTGCGGGAAATGATAGTGCAAGCGGAGTTGTCTCGAAAAGCCTCGTTTTCTTTCGCTTTTTTTCAATTGCCCGGACCTCACCTTTTGAAGTGGTGGAACTGCCGCATAAGAGGGCAAGTGGCATAAGCGGGTCCTCGACGAGCGGGACGGTGCTTCCAAGAAAACGGTGTTCAAGGCGGCTCAGCGGGTTCTCGTGCATGCCTGCGTCAAACGAACGGCGCGTAAGCTCGCGCATAATGCGCATTCGTACCACGTACGGAACATTGGCGTCAACCGTAAGCCGAGTAGGGTGCATGTGGAGAATATAAGGGCATATGTTTAAAAAGTGTATATTTATGAAAAAAAGTGAATTATATATGGAGGAATTTAAAAGTACCGCGCACAATACTGTTTATGGAAAAAAAAGAGAAGTGCGGCATTGCGGCAATTTATTCGAAGAAAAATCATGACGTTGCACCGTATTTATACCGCATGCTCATCGCACTGCAGCACCGGGGGCAGGATGCCGCAGGCATGGCCGTCCTCCACAACGGAAAGATCGAAGTACGAAAGGGGCTCGGACTTGTCGGGGAAGTATTTAAAGACGAGGATGTGAAAATGCCGGGGGCGCTTGGCATCGGCCATACGAGGTACCCGACAAGCGGCCTTATCACCATAAACGAAGTGCAGCCGTTTGTAGATGACGACATTGCAAGCGCACATAACGGCCACATTGCAAATTACCAACTAATAAAGAAAGAGATGGAAAAGGAAGAAAAATTAGGGAGCACCACGGATTCTGAAATTTTCTTGCGGTTCTTGCGCGACAAAAACATTGAGCACTCGCTTAAGGTAGTCATGGAAAAGGTTGACGGCGCATATTCAAACGTTGCGATTATTCGGGGCGAGCTTGTCGCATTTAGGGACCCGCATGCGATACGGCCGCTCGTGTATGGGGAAAATGAGGATTTTATCGCGTTTGCTTCAGAAACAACTGCGCTTGACATCAATAATATACCGTACGTGGGCGACGTCGGGCCGGGGGAATATGTAGTCGTACGAAACAACAAGCCCATACGAAAGAAAATATCCCCGGGCGAAATACGGCACTGCATGTTTGAATATGTCTATTTTGCACGCACCGATTCGGCAATTAATAATCTTGGCGTACAGGAGGCACGTAAACGCCTTGGGGAAGAGCTTGCGCGGGAACACCCTGTACGGGCAGACGTGGTAGTGCCGATTCCGGACACTGCGCGAACTGCTGCTGCGGCATTTGCACGGGCAAGCAACATGCATGTCGAAGAGGGACTTATCAAAAACCGATATATCGGAAGGACATTCATCATGCCATCTCAGGAGAAACGCGGTGAAGCGGTGCGGCTGAAACTAAACCCCGTACGCAATGTTATTAAAGGCAAACGGGTTGTACTCATTGACGACAGCATTGTCCGCGGAACCACGGTGCGCGAGATCGTAGCGCTTGTCAGAAACGCAGGTGCTAAAGAGGTGCACCTCCGGATTGCGTGCCCGCCGATACGTGCGCCGTGCTTTTATGGGGTCGACATGGCAACGTACAAGGAACTTGTGGCAAACGGCAGGACGATTAAGGAAATACGCGACTTCATCGGCGCAGATTCCGTTGAATATATCTCAATTGAGGGGCTAAAGAAAGCGCTTGCGCTCCCCCTTTGCACCGGCTGCCTCAATGAGGATTACATAACCCCGTATGCACGTAAGCTTGCGCAGGAAAGGCGTGATGCTGAGGCACAGTGCGGATAGAGGTTGAGACCATGGTAGTCATCGAATGTGAACTTGATACGGTAAAAAAGGCAACAGGTCTCCCGAAAGACAAGATCATTGACGGCCTAAGCAACCTTGGCGCACCCTGCGAAGAAGAAGACGGGAAATTAATTGTTGAGCTTACCCCAAACCGGCCCGACTGGTTCTCCCAAGAGGGGTTGATACGGGCATTAAACGCATTTTATAACGGCAAGATAACAAACTATGAGAAAGTAAAAAAATCAGGATACCGGTTAATTGTCGGGGACGTTCCCTTTAGGCCGTATGCTGCATGGGCGCTTGTAAGAAAACTTAGGCTTGACGATCAGAAAATACGGGAAATTATCAGGCTTCAGGAAAAATTGGACGCCACAATTGGAAGGAAGGTAAAGAAACTAGGCATCGGGTTTTATCCCCTCAAAGGCGTCGCATTCCCCATACGATATGAGCTTTGGGATCCAAAAAAGATCGTTTATCAACCGCTTAATTATGCAAAAGAAGCAGATGCGAAGGAGATTTTGCAGGCGCACCCGAAAGGCAAGGAATACGGGTACCTTCTTGAAGATAAAGAAAAATACCCCGTCTATGTCGACAATAACAACAATATCATGTGCCTTATACCAATAGTAAACTCCGCACAGATGGGGAAGATCGATGGGACGACTCATGAAATCCTTGTTGAGGTTACCGGCACGAACATGGATGCAGTAAAGGGAACGCTTAATATCATATGCTGCAGCCTGATTGACATGGGCGGAAGCGTTGAGTCAATAGAGATGAGATATGGGGACAAAAAATTTGATTCGCCTGACCTTGGGAGCCGGAAGATCAGGCTGGACATAGTGGCAATCAACAGAGTATTGGGACTCACGCTGAAAAAGGATGAAGTTGTGCCGCTTCTTAAAAAGATGGGTTTTGGGGTACGCGGCAATACCGTGCACATACCCCCGTATAGGAATGACATTATTGATTTTGTTGACGTTGTGGAAGACGTGGCAATTGCATACGGCTATAATAACTTTGAGCCGAGGCTGCCAAATTTCTTTAGTGCGGGCAAGATCCTTGCCAAATATGACCGCATAAGCGACATCCTTTATGGGATGGGATTTATAGAAACAAAGAACTCAATACTTACAAGCAAAAGCAAGGTGGTAGGCACACAAAGGTGCATGGAGATCAAGAACCCTGCAAGTGTCGAGTGCGAAGTCTTGCGCCCAAACATTGTAGGCAGCATGCTTGAGATATTTACGATCAACAGCATGAAGGGCGTACCGCAAAAAATATATGAAATAGGAAACGTATATGGCGGTGCGCTTGAAACGCGGGTCGGCATTGCAGTTATGGACAAGAGGCTTGACTTCTCAGAATTCAGGAGTTACCTTCAGACATTTTTCTTCGAAATTGGAAAATCATTTGAGCTTAGGAAAAAGGATATCGAATTCTTTGATAAAGAAATCAGTGCAGAAATATGCGTAGATGGAAAACCGATCGGAATTGTTGGCCGGGTAAAGAAAGAACACGTAGAAAAAATCGGGTTTGATGTATTTATTGCGGAATTAGTTTTGTAGAACTAATCGGCAAGGACTAACTGGTCATCGAAAAAATATTTATTCTTTCATCTTTTTTTGCGAAGCACACTTTCGTTCAGGCCATTAGAGACGGGGAAATTTCAATGCTGACGATGCGTTCTGAATCCCCTTACAGCTACCCTTAGCTAAATTATTATTCCACATTAATAAATGTAAGCCCCGCCATAGCAGAAGGGGAAGGGGGGCGTAGTTCAAGTAATATTTTTGTTTATTTTATTTTTAGGTAAGTACGTAGTTATGTAACTATAGTTACATTAGTTGTTAGTTACAAACAACTAACTGCATTTAATAATACTTGAATTATAGGGGGGAGGGGCAGCCAAAAATAAACCTGGCGCTAGCTCTTGGAGTGTAGCACAAAATTAGAAAAATTATTTTTCAAATATTTTTTCTGTATGCTGCGTATTCGATAAGTTTCTTCATTGCGCGCACCGCATCTGTTGGCGATGCATATACTGGGACCCCATATTTATTAAGGTGGCGCTGGTAATTCTCCGTATACGAGCCGCCAAGGCATACGACTGCAAGCGGTTTTTTGCGCTCATCATTAACCTTTGCAAGCACATTGAGCACGCGCTCATCCATTGGCGGGGTCTGGAAAAGCGTAATTACGATAATTGCATCAACGCCAGGGTCGTTGATAAGGAGTGCGAGCGCACGCTCATATTTTGTCGCGTCTGCCTCCGCAATCAAATCAAGCGGGTTATTCACGTTCCCAAAATCCGGAAGTATTTTCTTTAGTTCGGCTTTTGATGCGTCTGAAAATACTGCAAACTCTAATCCTTGCCTTTCAATCTCATCGGCCGTAAGTACGCCCATGCCGCCGCCGTTTGTTATGACTGCAATTTTCTTTCCCTTCGGAAACGGCTGTGAGAATATTTTCATAAAATCAAAGAGGTCTTCAATGCCATCTGCTTCCACCACCTTGGCTTGGCGAAATGCGGCCTGGTATGCGGCATATGCACCCGCAACGTTTCCCGTATGGCTTTTTGCAGCGTCAGCGCTCTTTTCGAATTTTCCTGCCTTAAGCGCAATGACTGGTTTTTTTCGGTTAACGCGCCTGAGCGTTTCATACATCTGCCGGCCACGCTTTGCACCCTCAATATACATGACAATTGTCTTTGTCGCGCGGTCGCTTTCAAGATACGTAAGCAAGTCGCACTCATCAATAACCGTTGCATTTCCGTATGAGACAAACTTTGCGATCCCAATCCCGTTAAATGCCGCAAGGTCAACAATCGTTGAGCCGATTGCGCCGCTTTGCGTAATGAACGATATTGTCCCGGGGTTTGGCCGCTCGAGCTTGTAGATCGGGAGGAATATGCTATCGACTCGTGTTGTTGGATTATAAACGCCGAGGCAGTTTGCCCCTATCATCGCGATATTATTTTTATTGCATAATATGCGCACCTCTTCCTCAAGTTTTTTTCCTTCTTCTCCGGCTTCGCCAAATCCCGCACTCACCGTTATGACTCCCCTTATCTTAAGCGCCGCACAGGTCTTTATTATTTCAGGCACGGTCTGTGCAGGCGTTGCAATAATTACGCAATCGACCGGCTTTTTGATGTCCCTAAGGTCAGGGTAACAGGCGAGGTTTGCAACTTCCCCATATCGTGGGTTTACTGGGTAGATCGGGCCCTGAAACCCGCCTTCAAGGAGTGCCTTAAGTATCACATTACTTACCTTATTGGGCGTTGGCGATGCCCCAATCACCGCAATGCTCTTTGGGTTGAAGACGTATTTGAGGTTTTTTATCTGTTCTTTGGTTGCCATGCTATCATCTACTCATTCTCACATCAATAATGTCCCCGCCCCTTTCATCAAACACAACCGGGTTTAGGTCAAGTTCTTTAATGTTTTCTTTCATGACAAACGAGCACACACGAAGCATAAGTTTCTTTAGTTCACCAATATTGATCGCTTTCTTTCCCCGCACGCCCCGGATTACGGGGTGACTTTTCAATTCATCAATCATCTCCTCTACATCTTCGCCCTTGATCGGGCAGAGCCGCGCGCTAATGTCTCTGAATACTTCGACGTATATCCCCCCGAGCCCAAGGATTATCATGTGGCCAAACTGCGGGTCTTTCTTTGCGCCAATAATGAGCTCTAAGCCTTTTCGCGCCATTTTCTGGATAAGGATGCCCTCAAGCGTAATGCGTTTCCCTCTCGATATTGCTTCAAATTCCTCATATACGAGTTCGAGCATCTTTTCATTTTTTATGTTGGTCCGCACGCCGCCAATATCTGTCTTGTGCGATGCCTGCGGCGAAATTATCTTCATTGCGACCGGGTATCCGATTTTTTGTGCTGCATTCTTTGCTTCCCCAAGCGTCCGCGCAACTCCATACGGAATGAGCCTAAACCCGTATTTTTGAAGAAGCACATACTCATCAATGACGGTCATCAAGAACTCATTACATACTAGTTATATAAAGATTTTCTCACCACTACTATATATGAAACCACGTGCACTTGTGCTCTCCGGCTATGGATTCAACTGCGAGAAGGAGAGCAAGTTTTCCTTAGAAAAAGCGGGAGCCCTGGCGGACATCGTGCACCTCAATTCGCTTATTGAAAAACCCCCATCACTTGAAGATTATTCACTATTGCTTATAGGTGGTGGGTTTAGCTTTGGCGACGACCTTGGTTCAGGCGTCGTCGTTGCGAACAAGCTTCGCTCAACGCTTCGTGAACCGCTTGCCGAATTCATTGCCCAAAAAAAGCTCGTCATGGGCATATGCAACGGCTTTCAGGTACTGGTAAAACTCGGGCTTCTCCCGATCCCCGATTTTGAACAACGCGTTACGCTTACATTTAACGATTCGGGGCATTTCGAAGATCGCTGGATTAATCTGAAGATAAACTCCGCTTCCCCGAGTGTCTATACGCGGGAGATCGATTTTCTTTCACTTCCGGTGAGGCACGGCGAGGGCAAATTCGTGCCGCGCGATGAATCCGTGCTACGTCATATTGTTGAGGAAAACCTCGTTGCGGCACAGTATTGTGACGAACAGGGCCGCCCGTCAGGTTACCCTGCAAACCCAAACGGCAGTATTGCGAATGTCGCAGCGCTCTGCGACCCAACTGGCAGGGTCTTCGGCATGATGCCCCACCCCGAGGCGTTCAACAACCCGTTCCTTTCCCCCGCATGGCCAACAGGCTCCGTAACCGAAGGGATGGGGTTACGCATCTTCAAAAATGCCGTCGCCTATCTTGTGGAGCACCATTAGGTAGCCCCCTCAATAAACCCGAATCTATTTAAGCATCCCCATCGAAATCCTACTATGATTATCCTTCTTGCCACTGTGCTTTTAGCACTTGGTGTGTTTTACGGCATCGTCACAGCGCCGATCGGGGATGTGCTGAAATTCATCCTCGTACTCGTGGAAATGTTTCTTGTCGGCAGGTTTCTTATCGACCGCTACAAGCTTGCAGGTGAACATGGCATCATCATGCTTAAAAGCACGCACGGCCTTAAGCTTATCGACTCACTTGCCTCACGGCCCCGCATATTCTCGTTCCTTAGCGATGCAGGTGCAGTTGCCTCGTACGGCCTTTTGAGCATTGTGCTTATGCGGCGTAATGTTTCACTTAAGAGCTTTATCGCAGGCCTTGCCCTCCTGAGCGTTCTTCATTTTATCATTATGCCATATGCACTTGCGATAATAATCACGTTCCTTGGACTCGGCGCGTCGCCAGAACCCGTTTCAGTCGTGCCGCAGACCGACCTCGTCTTTTTCCTTGTCCTTGCACTTATTTATTCGGGCGGGATGTTCCTCTTTTTACTTTTAGGGCTTCTTGGGTATGGCGTCCTCATCCTTTCGGGCGTGCTAAGCGACCTTTTAAGCGGTACTGACCAGCTCGCACAGCTCCCGTCCGGCGGGACGCTCCTTTTGCCAGGCGTAAATCTCCCCCTGTTCGAGGGCGTCATCGCTCTCTTTATCGTCCTTGTCGTCCATGAGGCGGCACACGCAATCCTTGCGCGTATTGCGCGCGTGCCCGTCCTTTCAAGCGGCATTGTCCTTTTCGGCGTTATCCCCATCGGCGCCTTTGTCGAGCCTGATGAGGCCGCACTTCGAAAAGCGGACCAGCACAAGCAGACCCGTGTCCTTGTAGCAGGCTCAACCTCCAACTTCATCACCTGCCTCGTCTTCTTCATCCTCTTTATTGGTTTTTTTTACGGCACTTCCATGTACCGCGAAGAGGGGCTTCTCGTACTTGCGGGAATGGAGAAGAACACGGTCATCTATGCAGTTGATGGCACACCCGTCGACACAACCCAGTTTCCCCAGTTCAACTTTTCAAAAAACACCGACGTCATCCTTTCAACTAACAAGGGGGAACTCGTCAGGACGACAAATGAAAATGGCCGCTTGGGCGTCATCCTGCGCCCCATCACGCGCGATTCGATCTTTTCAATCTATTCGGTACCCGCATTTCAGTTTATCTTTAACGTCCTTGGATTGGTATTTGCCCTTAACGTCATTATCGGAAGCGTGAACCTTTTGCCGCTTCCTTTTTTTGACGGCTATCGGACCCTTGACACGAACATCACGAATAAGAAGGTCGTAAGCATGCTTATGGCACTTACGCTTGTCGCGTTTGTCATCAACTTTTTGCCCGCGCTTTTCAAGTAATTGCACAGTCATTATCTTACAAATAGTTTTTCCGTTCGTGCTTCAAACCTGGCAGCTATTCCCATTTTTTCAAGGAATTTGGCCCGTTCAAATCCGGATGTTTGAAGGAACTTCCACACGTCCGACCGGTTCCATTTACTTACTTTTGAGGCAGTTACGTCAGAAAAGACATACGCCCCATCCGTGTCAATCACCCGAAAGTCAACCTTGGCCCTTGTTGTTTTACTCAATACTGCCTGTATCCCCGCTGCCGCAACAAGGTCGTCTATCGATAGCCCGTTTCGGTGGGGCGCCGTATTTGGGTGGTAGTGATATACCGATGCCTCAAGGATTACGCCTTCACCTTCAACCCGTTTTAATATGGCACCTATTTTCCACGGGTTTATGGTCACCTGGAGCGCACCTTCCTCTTCGCCAATTTCAAACCACTTAGTGTGCATCATGCCCCGTACATCCACCACCTTAACAAAAAGGAACGCCTCCTCATTTTTTGCCGCCTTGCGTTCACGTATTAAGTCAGCCTCACCGGCTTCCCTATTTTTTCCTGAATGCTCAATGATGTTTGTGTGCATTGCAAGGCGGAGCGTGGGGGTTTTTCTCATGAGGGCCGCTTTCAATTTTTTTCCTTCAACGAGCGTACGCACCGGAAAGCCATATGTTTCGACTACTTTATAGAATGCATTGTCGCTCACAAATGGTTTTGAAAGAAGTTTTTCAAACTCCCTTTTTGCCCGTTCCGTAGTTTTCTTTATTTCCGGATCTTTTCCAAATATCTGTATTATTTCATCCATTTCTTCGATCCATGCCTGGACATCCCCTTTCTTCACTACCACGTACGCACCTAGAAGTTCTTCATCTTTGCCTTCCATTCTTCTATCGCTTCCTTGAACCGTTCCTTCTTTAGTATGAGGAGCGCATCAATCGTCTTGTGCCTCAGGCCAATTGCGACCAGCGAGTCGCCGATGATTGCAATGCTGTTGTATTCTTCAAGTGCCATCTCCTTAATCGCCACCTGCATATAATCAAGGAGCTTCGTGGTGAGCGCCCCGGCCATCGTTCCTGATTTCCCATTAACTTTGGAAAATACTGCCTTACCATCCTTTGTGAGTACTACTCCTGTAAAGAGGCCGCGCTCAAGCATGTTGCTTGCAACCGTATCAACTGAAACCTCGCGTCGTTTCAGCACCTCCCCTTCAAGGCTTACCTCTGCGTGTTCCTGGGCGAATCGCCGGAGCGCCCAGAGCCTAAGTGCCGGCGGTATCTTGGTAAGCGCTGAGCCGTATACTTCGCCGGTCCCCTCAAGTTGTTTATGTATATCCGTTTTCCAGGCTTCCCAGTTTTCCTGTGCAATTCGCTTTCGTTCCTCAAGCCGCTGGAGTGCGCCCTCGATCTTTATGAGGTGGTTTTCCACCTCGCGTTTTGAGAACTCATCCATTTTCTTGCTTAGTTCTGTTACGTGAGCTATGGAAATGGACGATGCAAGGTCGTCCTCGATATTTACCTCAAAATTTTCCTGCCGCATCACCGCAATGAGTTTCTTAAGCGCTTCTATATCTGCCTTTAATTCGTTTGCGCGGTTTACGAACGCACCCCGTTCGTCACGCAGCCGTTTCCCATAGAATTGCTCAAGCGTATATACCTTGATAATGTTTTCAATGCTTAGTGCGATGAGCACCGGCCCGCTTACTACTCCCAGTATCGCCACGAGGCCGACCGGCTCGGCGATAAGGAAGTCTACGCTTTCAAGGAGGAGGAGGGGTTCGCGAACCGCCTTGGCGAATATCGTTGCGGCGGCAAGCCCAAGCCCAAGCGCAACCGTGCCGGTAATAATATCCGTTTTCCACTGGACAGTTGTCCTCATAAATGCGGCATATATCCCTTGCCTGGCAGGTTGCCCTGCGAGTTTTTTCCGGAGTATGTGTATGAGTATCCTGAGAAATACGTATCCCAGGCGTAATACAATCAGGGTAAATGCAAATGCAAGGCCAAGTGCAATATAGTAGTTCTGGAGTATCCCAAAAAGGAGCAAATACAACGAAACTACTGGTTGGAGGAATTCAAGATTAATTGTCTTCAGCCGTATCTGTGGGCTCCGGTAGGAATCAAGCAGCTCCTCAGGCGGGATAGGGGTCTCAATCTCATAAAAAAATATGCTTCTTTCGCGCAGTGACTGCTCTGCAGGCCATTCAATCCGCAGCCCGCTTGCGGTTTCGGTCGTAGTAATTGCGTCCGGGGAGGCAACTCCCTCCTCGCCTATTTGGGCTGCAGTCGGGACTGTGTCGGCAAACACCAAGTCATTAAATCCAAGCTGCCTACTTTTTTCCCCGTTTTCCTGTGTCCTGTCAGCCAGAACCGTTATGCGGTAATGGTATGTCATGGGTCGTGTAGAATAATTAGCCACTTTCTTTGCAATCTGCTGAAGGATTGGGGCCCTATAATCACTTCTGCCGCAGAGCATGAGTTCTTTTTGTGAGATGATCGGGTTTGCGTTTGCAGATGCGACCTTGGCCGTAAGCCGTTCGATCGTTTCAATAAGTTGCCGTTTTTGAATGTCTGACAGGCTGTTTAGCTTTGGCGCGTCCGAGCCGATGGCGGGCAGGAGGTTTCTCCGCACTTCGGTCATATCACGCACATAAAGGAGCACTGAGTGTCCCAGTGCCGAGCGGAACTCTTCGGCAAGCCGCTTGCATTTTGCAGAATGTGCCGAGCAGAACTCAACGCAGGTGTGGAGGTTTCCGCAGTTTACCTCAAGCGTACCGATGCTTGATGCACATGCATCATCCGTTTTCTTGTAATTTGCGTCAAACTCAGATATCTGATCCACTATCTCGATTATCTGGGCGCCGCGCACTTCATTAAACGAGCCGACCTCAACTTCGTTTTCTACATACGCGCTTATCGTTCGCTGCGTCGTGATTCCGTCTGCCTTAATCGGCGCAAATACGTACGTGGTGACGTCGGTGCGGCCGTCATTGTCAACATCAAAGGGTTCTGACGTTACAATCGTTTCCTTTTGCATGGCGGACACGTCCCGTTCGGAACTGCAGCCCGCAACCAGCATAATCACTAGGAGGATCACTACCCATCTCATGGAAAGATTTATTACTCTTCATTTAAAAGTTTATTCATGCCGAACGCCCGCATGCATGCGCTTTTGTCCAGTATACTCAAAACCATTAAACCAAGCAAGGGGGAGCGTGCACAGGAACATGCCTTTGCGAGGCGGGCTTTGCTTCGTATTAAGTCTGCCACTACGGCCAAGGTCACACTTACCGGCAGCATCGCAAAAGATACCTTCCTTAAGGATAAAAAGGACATAGACATATTTGTCCTCTTTAAGAGGGACGTGCCAAAATCAGACCTTCGGTCCCGCGTACTAGATATTGCAAAAAAGGCGTTCCCTTTAAGCCCATTTCTTCTTAGTTATGCGGAACATCCGTATGTGCGGCTTACGCTTGAAGGCAGGCGCATCGACATCGTTCCGGCATACGAAATACGCTCTTCACGCGACCTTCAAAGCGCGGTTGACCGGAGCGTGCTTCACACGCGCTTTATCCGCCGCAACCTTTCGGTTCGACGGCGTGACGACGTCCTTTTGCTAAAAAAATTCCTCCGTTCTGCGGAACTCTACGGTGCAGAAATTCGGGTGCAGGGGTTCTCGGGGTACTTGTGCGAGCTCCTTATCATACGGTATCGTGGCTTTGTGCCCCTTTTGCGCCACGCATCGCGCTGGAAATTCCCTGTCTTTATTGACTGTGCGGGATTTTATCGGAAATCCCGCGAACGCCGTGCGATTTCTGAAAAATTAAAACACCCATTCATCGTCATCGACCCGACTGACAGAAATAGGAACGTTGCCGCTGCGGTGAGCGAAGAAAACCTAAAGCGCTTTATTGCACGCGCAAAAAGGTTTATTGCCAATCCAAGCGGTCGCTTCTTTGCGGACCCAAAAACATTTGAAGAAAAAATGGCCATGCTGCCAAACCGCTATCTTATTACCTTTGCAAAGCCCGAAGTAGTCGATGATGTCCTCTGGGGCCAGCTCCGTAAACTCGAGCGCCAGTTACGGCAGTTTTTGGAAAAGCATGAATTTAATGCGCGTGTTTTGATTGATAGCGACGGCTTGATCCGGCTTGTCGTTTCATTCAAAAGCGATGCGCTTCCTTCAACCATATTCCTGAGGGGCCCGTCGACCGCACTACGCGAACACGTCCGTGCATTCAAAAAATCACATCCGCGCGCCCGATTCATAATTAAAAATAAAACCATGTACGCCCGTGTTCCGCGTCGCCTTGTTAACCCGCATATGGCACTCGCCGAATTTTTCAAAACTGCGCAGCTGCCAAGCCATCTGGATAAGGAGAGCGTGAAAATTAATCAGGTCCCGTAATCTTTCTTTCTGGGTCTATGAGGATTAGGTCAAATTCGCCTGTTCTTATGTCAAAATCCCTCACGAGCACATTGCCTCGGTTCAGGTCGCCGATGTCCGGGATTTTATCTCGTATTGATCTAACGAACTTATTGAATGCTCGCAGGAGTGCCGCGTTTCTTTCATCACTTGCCCTAAAGTATTGGTTCATCCGGTCTATTTGCCCTGAAAATCTGATCGACTTTCCATATTCAATGGCAAATGCGGGAAAAATGCCGACTACTTGTTCAACAGACGGGCCGTTGATGAGTTCTATAAACTGGTATGATTCGCCCGAATCGATTTCATCCTTCACAGTAAAACCATAAAATTTTGCTGCCGGAACCCCCTTTTTTTCGAGCTCGGCGAACAGCTGAATAATTGCTGCAAGGTCTGCCCGATCCGCGTATTTCCCAAACGGTCCCTCTCCAGATTCCTGTTCTACAAAATCCTGGCCCGTTGTTACCTTAACCGCCATGCCAAACGCACGATATATCCTGCTCACCGATTCTGCAATGAGTTGGTGTGCCTCAAATTGCCTGCCTTCCTCAACGAACCTTCGAATTCCCCGCCCAACGATTCGCGAATTTTTCCTACCCTCCTTTGTCATAAAATGAAATGCCCGCATTGCTTCGTTGTGAATGAGTATGCTTTTGTCTTCGTAAAAGTACGCCTGGCCTTCGCGAAATTTTGCCTGCCCTCTAAGGCATGAGCCTGTGAAATTTTGTCGCTTATCTCCCCACAAAAGCGTAAGGGTCGGGCTCTCGAGCCGTTTTTGTCGTGCCATATCTACACTATATATAATTTAGTTTATAAACCTTATTTTCCATAAAAAATAACCTATTAAGGTTTCAGTTCCTTCACAATGATCGCAGCCCCGGCCGTTATTGCACCTATGCATAAGGGACATGGCGTGCGCATGACTGCGAGCTCGCCTGCACCCGCCAAGATCATAGTAGCCCCGGTTGCAAGGTTTGTTTTATTTAACATGGTTTTCACTCTATAAATCTTTTCTTGTATATCTTATCGTGGTGGTCAAAATCAATGAACTTAACCGTCTTTGTATTTTCTATAATTCTAAAAATAAGCACGAAATGGGTATCGATATGAACACTTCTGTAATCCCTAAGGCCGTATTGCAGTGGTTTGTAATGGTTTGGATATAGAAGTATCTGTTCCATCTTTTTCCTGATTTTTTCGTATCGCGAATAATTGTTTTTGAATAAATCCGCGAGTATCTCAGATATAGTATGTGTAAACTCTGGTTGATGCATATTAATCTCTTTTTAGTTCTTTTTCAAACTCATCCAGATTTTTGTACTTTTTGGAGGGTTCGTTCTCCATTTTTTTTAGTTTTTCGACGTACTCTGACCTAACGTCGTGAAGGTCATTGCTTATTGTCTGTATATTTTCTTCCATTTCAAGCACTTTTTTCTTTATAAATACAAGATCTGCAGATATCTGCTTTAAATAAACATTTTCTGATTCGCCCATTCTATCACCTTATTAGATTTATTTATTATGTGATTTTTTATCAGTATCTCTCGCAAGACCTTGATAGTCTCTCTTTTTTCCATAACTAGAATGCCCTTGCTTTCTTTAAATCTATTTTGTTTTTTCTTTTTTGCCCATATAGTGGTTAAAGAGCGGAAATATATAAAATGGCAAAACGATCCCTGCGATCGCACCGGTGACTACGCGTGTAAGGTTCGTGCTTTCGTAATCGCCAAATATGCCAAGCTCGCCCAGAAGCTGCATTCCCCCGTCAAATCCGATCGGTATAATGGCGAGTAGCAGGTATATTGCCGGCGGCACGCGCGCATCCTCAAGTTTACGGGCAAATGGGTAGACGAGTGCCCCAAGAAGTACTGCCCCATAGATCCCAATGTCACGAGCACATACGGGTAATTTATAACCGACATTCCCCGCTTCATTTACCGTGCGCACAATTCTATTGTCATTTGGTACGTACTCACCCGCCTGCCTGAAGCAATCCGCAACAAAGAAGCCTCCCGCTCCATCTGCAAAGAGGCATTGTGAGCGGGATATTTTCTGGTGGCACGCCCAGGAAAATCCAGGGTCATACAATGCCGGTACAATCGGGTCGCCCCGGTGTGCGAGGTACGGCGTATAAAATATGGCAAAAAGAAATAATGCAACACCAAGTGTGAAGAGTGCGTAAAATAGTTTTCCCATGGAATGTATCTGATATGTATGTATATATTCCTATCTCCGGATCCGAAGCCATAACAGCATAAGGAAAAACCCAAGCACAACGCTTGCCCCGGCAAGGGTAAGCGGCTTGCCATCATGGGCTTCGAGGCTTCGCCGCACAAGCGACCGGTTATTGCTCGTAATCCCCTCAACAGTGGCATTTCCATTTACTGAAAGAAACCTGCTTGCAATATGCTCCGTAAAGCCAAATGTGCGCCCGAACCGGTCAGTGACTTCAAGCGTAAGCGCATGGAGTCCCGTTCCTTCATAGGTGTTGTTTATGAGGTATGCATACGCAATGTTTTCTTCAAGGAGCCCGCGCGGCAGGGCATCCGAATAATTTCCCTGCACTATAATTGAGCTATTTTGTACGAGTGCTTTTGAGCGTATTTCAAGCGCCCCAAGGCTTCCATTATGCACCTCAAACTCATGCGTCCTTGTTTCATTAAGGGGTTGGCCGTCAATAAGTACTCCCACTTTGTAGAATTTCCTGCGCGAAAGCACGAGGGAGTCAAAACGGTTATTTTGGTACCACTGCTCGCGAAGTGCAGGCTTTACCAGAAAAAATGCCGGCTCACCATTTTCCACGCTGTAGTTTTTGCTTGCGGAAAATTGCCTCACAAATGCCTGCGTCGCGGTGTCTATACTGTATAGTTCGCACGTCGGCACGCAGCTGCCCGCGCTTCCCCCTTCACTGCAGGGAAGATACCTATAGTGGTGCACCGTCCTGTCGTACGTAAAGGTCATGTTGCCCAGGATGGTTATTGTCATGTTGTGGTAGCCCGTCACCGCATCAAGTTCGCTTTCATTAAACGGTACGGGTGCGACAAGGCTTGCGGGTGCGGGAGCCGACATGGCCGTGCCGTTATATTCAAACAAGAGGCGTGCATCAACCGACTTATTTAGGAAGGAAAGCTGCACCCCGTCGGTGCATGCTTCAAGGTCAGGGGGCCTTTGGACAAATAAGGCATGGCTCTCCGCGTATACAAAGACCACTTGCGGCAGTTGCTCGCGTGAAATGACTCCGTCAACAGAGGGGTCCACCGCCACTATTCTCGCACCGATCGCCCGTACGGGGTCTGTCACTGTTGGCTGGTGCACGGGCAATTCCGTAAGAAGCGACGCCTCAAGCCCCGGCGTAAGCGCTTCGTTTGCGCTTTGCACCGGGCTAAACGGCGGATCAGGGAAACTGCCTGCAGCGGTGCCCATGATGATCAAGAGTATGAGCGCCTTCATAGGACCTCATCGAGCCGTTCGAGCGAAACGAATTCTACGGCCCCGTTGTACTCCTTTATGGCATATGACGCCCGCTCCCTTTCATCAAGCGCCGCACGCGCCTTCTTAAGGTCGCTTTCGCTTTCAAATACTATGATTGCCTTTTTTGAGAATGTGTCGCCAAAGAACCCGACTTCGTAATCCTGGGTGATGAACTTGTCGCCGCGCATCCTGGACGCAATGCCCTTTTCGATAAGCTTTTCAGAAATAATGCGTTTCATTACATTTTTGCGTATCTGGCCCGCGCCCGCTTTCTGGTAATATCCCATCGCTTCCTCGACATGCTCCTTTTTCTTTAATTCGCGCAGTATTTCCTCACCGTTTCCTTCAGTCACGTCCGCGCCTTCAGTATAGTGTTTCTTAAGTGCAAATATGAACTCATGCGCCCGCACCGGTCCGTCAATCCCAAGTTCCTGCTGTGTTGTCCTGAATATGTCCAGCGCTTCCTTTACGGATATGCGCATCTCCTTTCGTATCTCTTCGCCGGCATCGCCAATGCGTATCATGTACGTCGGCCTGCGCGAAAGCGTTGCACCGACATAGATCACGGCGACAAGTGCGAGCCCTGGAAGGCCGTACTTAACATATATGTCAAGGGGGTCGTCCGCATTTTCTTCTACGGGTACGTCATAGTTTGTCCCAAAGAGGTTTATGGAAATTGTATGCATTCCCTTGCTTAGTTTTGTATATAGGGTCAACCGGCCATTGTTTATTGTTACATTGTCCGGCGCCCCCCCGTCAAGGGATATAGGCGCCTGGAGGGTTTCGACAGGTGCGCCATCCACGGCGATGCCAAAAACAAGCGTCCGCGCCCTTTTTTCCTCAAGCGTTATTGCGACCTTTTTTACGTGCGCGACCGCGCCGCTAACGGTCCCCCGGTTGTCCTCAACCTTTATGAGGTAATCCCCCGGTTCGTCAAATGAGAGTACCTGGTATATTACGCCGCCATCCACGATGCGGTTTTGTTTTTCCCGCCTAAGTTCCATGCCGTCCTTTTCGACCACGAGGTATGCCGTGCCATTTGTCCGGTTAAGCTCAAGCCGAAAGTCGATGCGTTCCTTGGGTAGGACCTCATAGTAGCTTTCAACCGGCGAAATCTGCCGTTCAAGCGGCCTTGAATCAACTACCCCCCGCGTGCCAAACTGATATATGATGCGTGCATATGTCCTGTTTGCATTTTTCTCAAGAGGCATTGAAATCGTGCCCGCCATGTTTTCCCCATCAAGCCTGAATTCCCTTTGTTCCCGTACGTTCCACACGTTCATGAGGATCGGCGTTACTAAGTCCTCGCCCCCCTCAACAAACTCGTCAAGCGTCTCCTCATATACGATCACCCGTTTTTGAGCTTCCGGTGCAAGTTCATCGTACCAGTTTCGGGTCTTGACCGTACTTCCGCTTAACACAAGGTCCTTCTTGCCGATATACACGACTGTCACATTTGTCCGGCCGAGCTTGTCCAGTACGTATGTCGGCATCGCGCCGCTTGCAACGATGTATATTCCGTCAGTGAGCGCCTTTGTCGCACCGACAAGTTTTACGGTCAACCCCTGCGCTTCCACCGCGCGTATCTCCTGTACGAACTGTTCAAACCTGCTTGAGCCGATGCCCTTTTCTGTCATGATGTAAACGTTTTTAGGCGGCCGCTCCGCATAAGTGAACATGGTAACGGTTCCGCTCCCATTGTATGAAACGGGGACATACATGCTGTCCCCAAGCCTGCTTATATTGCCTATTTGTATTGTGCCATTGACCGATTCTGTTTGCGGCGCTGACGCAGTTGGGACAAATGAGAGTGCTACGATGAATAGGAATACGGCCACAAGTACGATGCTTAGGTTTTTTAGCATGGCAATCTCTTCTTTTTCAGAAAATCAAGGTCATTACGGTAAAATTCACGTACGTCCTCCATGCCAAGGAGGAGCATGAGCGGCCGTTCAAGGCTTACGCCCCATGCAAGCACCGGGTATATGCCTGCAAGCGGCTTGCTTACTTCCGGCCTGAAAATTCCCGCGCCGCCAAGCTCAAGCCACTGTTTGCGCGGCTCAAAGAATACTTCGATCTCAAGGCTTGGTTCGGTATAGGGGAAAAAGCTTGGCCGAAAACGTATTTTTTCAAAACCAAGCTTGCGATAAAATTCCTTAAGGAGCCCAAGGAGATCCCGAAACGTCGCGCCTTCCCATGCAACGATGCCCTCGACCTGCTGGAATTCTGCCAGGTGCTTGTAATCTGTTGCCTCGTTTCTGAAAACCCGCCCGATGGCAAAATATTTTTTTGGCTCATTTTTTCCCGTGAGCCGTTCAAGGTACTGTGCGCTGAGCGCCGTGGTGTGTGTCCGCAACACGAGGCGCTTTGCCTCGGCTTCCTGCCATGAATATTTCCAGCCTGCCTCGTGCGCCTTTTTGACGCGCTCAACAAGCTTTTTGTCCGGCGGCAGCCCCGTTTCTCCCTCAAGGTAAAACGTATCCGCAAGTTCACGCGCAGGGTGGTCCTGTGGCTGGAAGAGCGCATCAAAATTCCAAAACGAACTTTGGATGATGCTTCCCTCCATCTCCTCAAAGCCAAGTTCCGCAAATATCTGCTTTATCCGTGCGCTGATGACGCTTAGCGGGTGGCGGATGCCGATATCCGCCATCTTGCTTGGCGTCTGTAAGTCGTATTCTGCCCCATGCAGTTCCTTTCCTGTGTATTCTATATATGTGGTCTTTTCACGGCTCTTCTCAATGAGCTTGCGCCTTTGGAGCTCCTCGCGTAATTCGCCCTTAATTTGTTCTCCCCTTTCAAGGAGCATGTATGCCTCAATGTATTTTTGGTTCTCTCTTTTGATTTGCTCTTCGTCCTTGAGCGGGATTAATGTGCCTTCTTTGATGTCGATATATCCCTTTACTTTTGCCCAGCGCAAGCCGATGCCCTTTTCAGAATCGCTAAGTTCCCCTATCCGTGCGCTTGCCTGGGCCTTTTGATATACTGCATACTCAGGCATTTTTCCACCGAAATAATAGCCCCTAAACTCTTCAGTTGCCGTTACTATTTCGCGCTCGTCCGCAAGTTCCACCGTTACGTACCCATTTTCCTTAAGCCATTCGATTGCGCGGCGTACCGAGTCCGCATTAAGTTTGGTGCCCTCGGCAACCTGGTTAAATGTTGTTTTAACCCCTCGCCGTGCCGAGAGAAACGCAACGATTTCTTCCGATCCCTTATACATATCCGATCATTTTTTGTATTGTATTTTTGTGATGTATATATAGCCACCTACTAATATAATAACAAGGACGATTGCCGCAATGCCATGTTCCCCAAATACGATCCGTTCAAGGCTTTTTATAAATTCCGAGAAGAAATCCGTCACTTCCTTTCCAAGCTGCTCCTCAACCTGGAACATAAGCGAGAACCGTATCAATATCGTATTGGTCCATACGAGTTCGTTAAGGCGCTGTGGCAATTGTCCTGTCGCCCCTTCGGGAAGCGGGTTGAGTTCGGTTACAAGGTTGTTTCGAGGAAGCAGTATCCGAAGCACCACTTCCCGGTCGATGATGATGTCCCCTGCTTCGGTGTTCGTAAAAAGAAGCGCCCGCGGGTTGATCGTGTATGTGATGGTACGCGGCTTCTCACGCGTTATGAAAAACAGGCCCGTGCCCGCCATCCGTTCGCCCTTTGTATTATATTGCGGGAGCGCCTTATATTCGATGATAAGTACGCCCCTACAGCTCCGTGCAAATGCGTTGCAGTCGCGCTGCGGCTGCGGCTTGAGCCTGAAATCCTGGATGTCGACGGTTGTTGCATCCACGTGGAGCCGTACGTCCTTAAGCTGCGTTGCGTTTGCCCAGAATGCAAGGTTGTTGTTGTATAGGCCGCTTGTGTAAAGTGAGCTTGAAAGGTCGCCAGTAACAAGAAAACTGATCCGTTCCTGGACGCGCGCACCGCCGTTTTCATCTATTTCGTCAATGGTGATCTCCGCCTTCTCAAGGCGAAAATCAGCAAAAAATAGGCCTATGAGTAGAAGAATGCCTATTGCAAGTTTGCCCCTCATAAAAAAGTAACACTCTACGTAAATAAAAGCTTATTGGCAGTCGTACTTTATTTAAAATATGCCTTTCTTATCTACGCATGCGCACCGCCATCGTTTTGCTTTTGTTGGTCCTTTTTCTTTTCGGATGCACTAATCCAGGCAGTTCAACCGCGCAAGAGCAGGAAATCCGTGCAGAACCGGGGACTGATCTTTCCTATCCTACTCGGGAAACGCCGCCTGAAGACTCAGAACTAAAGACCACTCTTGCAGCGCTTGAAAACGAGCTTACTATGGCGCTCCAGGCTGGAGGGGACATTGCGCCAGGCCGCTATACTTTAATTAGCACACGCCTTTCCGAGCTTGAAGCGCGGGGCGCACTAAAAGAGGAGGTTGCGCGCATCCGTGCATTGCTTTCGAAGCTCCGAATGGGTGGTCAGGGGCAAAACACCGGCGTACTTTCCGACCTTGGGGAAAATCAGGCGACTGTTCCAGAAGCGCGCCCTGGTTTTGACATATTAACTAAAACAGAACGTGATAGCCTGCCGGAATGCACCGATACGCTCCTTACTGTCCCGCCGGTTGCGCTTAATTCCATAACAAACATCGAACCAATCGGAAATGCCAACCCCCCGGAGCATACGCTTGCAAGCATAAGTACGGATACTTATGTCTCCGTTGAGCGCGGTTCACAAACGCCGCTTGTCGCACCCGGCGACCTATGGATCATAGGTATCCAGCCTCGGTATGGCGTTACGGATGATCCGGAGGATCACGTGATCCGGTATGCATTCTGCAAGGACGTCTATGGCGTGGTGGACCATGTAAAAAGCTTTTCAAAGGAGATCGAGGCCATTGTTGATGGGTATGCCTGTTCCGCTTCAAACGCAAAGCCCGGAGATAATAAGTGCCCCATCCTTCTTTTGGAACCGCTAAAAGCGGGGACTCCGTTTGGCACGGTTGGCGGCAAGCAGGGAAATTTCAATTTCGGGACCTGGGACCTGCGCGTTAACCATTCATTTATTAGCCCATGGCGGCACGGGTGGCTTACACGTCACGCAGCCTGCCCGTTTGACTATTATTCAGCTGACCTCCGATCTCAGCTTATGGCTAAGATACAACGGGGCGGCGCAGATAAGTGCGGCACGGTACTTTACGATTTGCCGGGCACAGCACAAGGGGATTGGTTTATTGGCAATGCCTCGCCTACACGCCCGGCAGATTGGGGAAAGCTTTTGTTTTTGGGTTATGACAACGACCTTCCCGACCAACTTGTCATTTCAACAAGCGGCATTTTCGTACCTGAGCCGACAAAATGGTTTATTACGCCTCAAACAAATGGTTTAGTCAATCGGGAATTCAAACATGTCAAAGATGCGCGTCTCTATTGCTATGAAAGCGAAGCGGATGGGTTTGATGCGTATGAAAAAGGCGTCCGGGGCGGCCGGATTCTTATCCAGTTGGTAAATGCCACTGAGCTTAAGATTGAACATCAGAGTGGAACCTGTGGTACTGGCGGCCTGAGCTTTACTAACCCGACCACGTATATTCGGTAACCTTTGACTAATGGGCTACAAATGCAGTTCCGACGTGCATCTCCCTTCGAATTCCGTCTGCACTATCTTTTCCTTCTTGCCCAAACGATTCAAGTTTCCCCAGCGCTTTTTGCATAAGGGGCGTTCTTCCTGCATGCGCACTTATTACCCAGGCAATTTTTTCCACGATCCCCAATGGTTGTTCCGAATCAAGCAGCCGTTCTGCTACTTCCATATATGCTCCTTTGTTTTTTGCCGCTTCGTACATGCTCAGTGCCACGAGCGGCTTTGTTTCCGTAAATTGTGACGCGATCTCCTCAGCCATCCCCTTTGCCATATGGCGCGCAGTCCTGACTAAGAGATCTTCGGCTTCGCGGTGCGCACCAAGGTGCATGAGGTTTTCTGCGCATGCCACTGCCTTTGCCACTTCTCTTTGCGCTTCATAAAATGATCCTGCATACACTTGTGCTTTCAGGTTACCTGTTTCTGCATATGCGGCATCCGCACATCTTCGTAAAATCGAGCTCCGTATCCGCCTTGTCTTGTCAAGATCAAAGTGTCGTGTCATGAAGTTTGCATCGAGTGTTCTCATTAAGCGCTCTGCTTCTTTTGCTGCCGCGAACGTCCCCGTCCTTAGCAGTTCGCCTATTCGGGTTAGTTTTACATACTCATGCGGCACGAGGGCAGCGCGGGCTTCATGCTTACGCCTGATCACTTTTAATACTTCTTCATCCGCCATATTTTCCGTTATTGGTTCTCTGAACAGTATCTCGCAGTAGCGGGCGTATCGTTCTTTTTTGTCTTTGTCTAAGGAATCAGTAAATCTAATGAGCGCATCTGCCCCGCTTGTAATGAGGATGACCCTGCTGATGATATTAAGTTCGTCATCTTCGCGCTTATTTCCAACTTCTATCTCCCTAAGCGGAAGCGCATCCTCCCCGCGCACGGCAAGGAGCGCGTAAAAATAATATTCCTGGCTGCCAGTCCTTTTCATTTCTTTTGCAAGCGTATCAAGGCACCGCTCTACGCCTTCATTGTCATTAAGCCCCTGGTAAATCCGAAGCGCATGGTAGAACCGGATCGGCCAACTCATGCCCCATCCAATCATTGAAACGTGTGCCCGTATCATGGTGCGCACATCGTCTTTAGTTCGAACTGCAAAATAGGTGCGTGCGTCTTCCATTTTTTTCCCATCACTTTTCCTTTCCTGCGGTTTTTCACTTAGTACATCTGCAAAGTATCGTGCTCCTTCCTGGTTTGTATCAGCAATAACAAGTGCTGCATAATACATTCCCTTATGGTCGTGCTCAAGTAGTTTTTCAAGCGCTGCATGCATCAGGTCCGGCCTTTCATTTGTAGCATGAATAGATGCTGCCGCATGGAGCGCTTCAGGGCTTTTTTTCTTTTCAAGCCGTTCTGCAAGTTCCCTTGCTTCCTTATCCAATCCACTTCTTAAAAGAATGTCTGCCGCACGCTTATAGAGCCCGTTTTGCTCCATAGTCTTTGCGTGTTCAATCGCAGTTATTTTTGCTTGCATTTTTGCCGCTTCTGCTTCATCCCCTGCGGCCCTGAAGGAAGCTAGTGCGCGCTTGTGATCCCCATTTTGCGCGAGTTGTTGTGCACGTCTCCTTCCAAACTCAAGTATGCATGCCATGCCCTAACCTTATGCGACATGATATGTTTCCTGTTCCTTGTGTGGCGGCAACTCTCCCTCAGCCAATATCTCACGTGAAACGACTGATACAAGAAGCAATGTCGGTAGTGGTATTTTTGTCATTTTCATTAATTCACCTAACAGTTATAATTTATGGTTCAAAAGGTTTATAAAGAGATGCTCAGCCGGGTCTGATCCGAAGGATGCGGTCGTCATCTGGGCGCGGGAATCCCCGCCCATCTCGATTGCTTGTGCTGATATAAAGATAGCCGTCAGGCCCAGTAACGACATCGCGTATCCTGCCGTAACCAGCAAGAAATATTTCGCTAGAAACCACATTTCCGTCAATCCCAAGCCCTATTTTTCGCACATGCGAGCCGCGCAATCCTGCAACGTACAAGTTGTTATTGTGAAATGCGATCCCCGAAGGTGCATGCGTATAATTAAAACACATGAGCGCGTGATTGTTTCGTGCATTGCATTCCTCATGCGGCCAGCCGTAGTTTTTTCCTTTTTTAATTATATTAATTTCATCGTTGCCTACCTGGCCATGCTCGCTTTCATATAACGTACCTGTAAGCGGATTCCAGGCCAACCCTTGGGGATTTCGGTGCCCATATGTGTAGATGGGTGAATTAAATGGGTTGTCCGCAGGTATTTCGCCCGCGTCAGTAACTCGTAGTATCTTTCCAGCAAGGCCATTTACATCCTGCGCACTTTCCCTAATCTGTGCATCCCCCGTTGTAATATATAAAAGTCCCTCAGGCCCGAATTTTATACGTCCGCCGTTATGGTTTTGTGCGCCGGGTATCTTGTCAATGATGACCCGTTCTTCAGTGAGCGTGTTTGCGGTTAATCGCGCACGGACAACTTTGTTATATAACTCGCCCGTTTCGATCCGATATGTGTAATAGAGGTATACAAAATTATTCTCTTCAAACTCAGGGTGTACCGCAAGCCCCAAGAACCCCCCTTCGGCAGTGCTTGTGCTTGGGACTGTGCCGATCCTTTCAACAGTCCCGTTTTGCAGCACATTTATTGTCCCCCTCCTTTCAGTAAAAATGAGTGAGCCGTCAGGAAGAAAGTCCATGCTCCATGGCACGTCAAGGTTCGTTGCGACTATTTCCACCTCGCTTTGCCTGCTTGATTCCCCCGTGCATCCCATAACAAAAATGAGTATGAAAATGCTTGCTATATTCGTAAACCTCATTTTATAATCTACCCAGCTTGCTTATTTATTATTTCCTACTATTGAATTTTCTTTCTTTATTTATGTGCAAACTCCCGAATTTATGTGCAGAAGAGAGTTTATGTGCAACGCCAACCCTATCAAAAGCTATTTAAATAAATTTTTCCCAAGTACGTCATGGCCATATCCCCAAAATCACTTATCTTATCCAGGTTACGTGATCCTGCATTATATGGGCTCCTCATCCTTATCGCGCTTCTCTTTTACGGCGAGCGGCAGGCAGACGCATCGCTTACGCTTGTCTTTCTTGCCGCGTACCTTATAGTCCAGGTTCTTGTAGAGGTTCTTTTTAGCGTATACACCCGCAACACCGCCGCTCAATCTGCGCCTTCGTTCGTCACTTTATTTGAACGGTATGTGCTCGTCTTCTTTGCGCTTGTATGCGCCCTTACCTTCATTGCCGGTTTTGTAGTCCTTAAACGGCCGCTTATTGATACGGCCATCTTTAGCAGTATGCTCTTTGCCCTTGCCGTGCCAAAAAATATCTCGTTTGCCGCCCGTCTTTTTACCATGGTAGCCCGCCGTCAGTTTTCGCCGGAAGAATCCATACGACTTGCCGCTACCGAAACGGTCATAATCAACAGTAATGAGCTTACTGAGAAATCCCTTAGCCTGCAGGATATCGTTACGGATGGACGGGTTTACCACATCACCGACTTTCCAACGGATACGAAAATTGCAAACCTGATCGTGCTTTCATCCGGTGCCGATGCAAGCTCGCTTGTAAGCGATATTGCGCAGCTCAAAAAGGAGTGCCCGCAGGTCGCAAAGCCTGAAAATAAGAACGAGATGCATTTTTCATTTTATTCATATGATGGCAAGAACATGGCCCTTCTTGAAGGGGATCCGGGTGCAGTCCTTGAGCGATGCGACTTCATCGAAGAGGAAGCAAAAGTCAAGCGCCTCAGTTTTGGCGCAAAGAAAAACCTTATGCGTATGATTCAGGACTTTGTCCGGGAAGACCGCCATGCTCGCGCGCTTGCCTATAAGGCATATGGCGGCAAGAAGCTTGAAAATCCAAGTGAAGAATTTGTTTTTGTGGGGTTTCTCCTTTACGAATACGCGCCGAAAAAGGAGCTTGCGGGCCTCATCACGCTTCTTCGTACGCTTAATATGCGCACCATAATCTTATCATCCAAGCCGCTTGCACAACTTGACCATATTGCAACTGAGCTTGGGCTCTTGCGTGAAGGGGCACACGCCCTTGCATGGGATGCGTCAATGCGGGACGGTGACCTCCTTGACCAGCTGTCCGCATCTTCGGTCATTGGAAAAAGCACCCCCCAGACTGAAAAACGGCTCCTTGCCCTTTTTGGAAAAAATGTCCATGTGCTTAAGGACATGGCTGGTTTCGAGTCGTTTATGGCCGCGCTTGAGGGCGGTAAACAGTACCTTTCAAACATCGCCTCCTTTGCGCGGGCACAGCTTATCTTTTCCCTTTCGCTTCTTTTTCTTATGGTTGGTTCGTTCCTTTACCCGGTGAATTTTCCATTTCTCAGCTTTAATTCTATGCTATTCTTATCGCTTGTGCTTTTTTCATTTCCTTACTACCTTATCGCGTTTGAAAAATCAAAACCCCTCCCCGCGCGCATCCTGCCAAAACGGCTTTTGTTCAATAAGGTTCCGCTCATCTCGCTTTTGACCGCACTTGCAATCGTGCTTCTTGCGATGTACTCATTCTCCTCGTTCAAAAGCGCCGAGGCGCCAACCGCCGTGTTCCTTACATTTATCGGGCTCCATGCATTTACCCTGCTTTCTACGCGCTCGCTTAACAGCTCCTTTATTTCAAGCATCAGTTCACGTTCCGCACTGCTGCCATTTCTTCTATTCATTGTCGTCTTTGCGCTGTTTGCGCTTGTGCCCGCCGTCGGATCGTATTTTGACCTCATTGCCCTGAGGACGCCCGCCATCCTATTTATCATTCTTATTGCCATGGGGATACTTATTGTAGAAGAAGTACGAAAACTGATAATAAAGATATAATTATCTCATATTAACGATGTCTCCCATGTCCCTAAGGCTCGCCCCCTGCAATTCGGTGCTATAGCTATTCAACTCGCTCCATAAGGGGCTTGCACGCCGCGTCGCAAGCGCAATCTCATAATAACGCGCAGCTTCATCGTATTCATCTTGTCCTTGCGGCGCCAGCTGGTTGCGGATTGCCTGTTCGGTTATCGCATTTATTGTACGCAGTACGAACCGTGCCGCCTTGAGCGGCGCAATATATAGGAGATATGTCGTCATGGACAAGGCGCACCCAATCGTAAGCGCGCTTTCCATGTTACCATTAAACTTGAACATGTGCATGCTCGCAACTGCCAATCCTCCAATCAGCACCCACGGCTTTATTATTTTTTCAAGCCCTTGGGTGAGAATAGAATACGTTATTCCCTCAAGCCTTTTGAGCATAAATAGTTTTGGGGCAGCTATCGGCGGAACCAGTCTTGGAAGCCCCGTATGTCCGAGGACATCCTTTATCTTTGCTGAGCGTGAAAACCGTTTTTCTATCCTTGTTTTTGTGTTTTCCCCTATTGTAATCCTTTCTTCCTTGGGCGACATAAACGGATTGTCGGTATCAAGTGCGACTTTTTTGGGATAAATCACATCACCGTCATATTCGATTCGTATGGTTTCCGGAAGGATCAGGTTTTCGCAATCTGACCTGAATCTCCGGAACGTCTCTTCAGTAATCTCATCCCAATACCTTCTTTTGATAAATACTTCAGTTAGGAGCCGTCTGCCCGAATAGGTACTTTTAAAATGGCCTCGATCCCCCTGCGTGCGCCATCTTATTAGTGCTGTTCGTAGCTTTGTCATGTTATATTATATGTATAAAAGAGTATTTAAATGGGTCACCCTGGGAGATAAATAAAAAATGGGGTCACGAGGATCCGTCCTCTCGCCCTTTTCAACACTTCTGTTTTTCTTATATCGAAAAGGTCGAGCCCCAAAACAAAAAGACTCCTGTGTACAAAACCTCAGGGCTTTTGGATGAGGCGTAGACTTTTGCCATAATAATTTATGAGTCAAAAGGCTCCGCATTGAACCCCGACCTACTGGTAGCTGCTTTTCATGTTTGTTTTCACAAACGAGATCTGGAGCTTTGGCAGAAACTTTTAGAAAAAGTTTCATCAAAACTGTTTTGCTAAAAGACTCTTCAGCCACGCTACCGAGTTACGCTATAACCCCATATACAGATACTGTGTCTAGAAAGGGTTTAAATCCTTGTATCATTTCAGAATTTCCTTTGGAAAGCTGGTAAAATCAGAAATAACGTAATCACATAGCCCCGGATCAGCCGGCGCTCGTGATTTAATGCAGACGATTTTCACCCCTGCATTTTTTGCCGCCATTACCCCCGCCGGCGAATCCTCAACTGCAACGCACTCTTTTGGTTTCACCTTAAGCAATTGCGTAGCTTTTAGAAAGCCCTCGGGGTGCGGTTTTCTATCTATTACGTCCTCGCTTCCGATAACGACGTCGAAATATGCGTCAAGTTTTAGTTTTTTAAGCACTGCATTTATATTCGTGTTATGCCCGCCGCTTACTATTGCCGTTTTGATTTTCCTTCTTTTTACCTCGCGCAAAAACGCACGAACTCCTTTAATTGTTTTTAGTTTTCCCGCAAGCACGTATTTTTGAAACAATCTCTTCCGCCCCTCAACCCACGGCGTTACTTCCTTCTTTATTCCAAAATCGCGAAAAAGGATCGCCATGATCGCCCTGCTTCCAATCCCGGTAAATTCGCGATACCAACGACTGGTTTGAATCCTTATCCCAAGCGGCTTAAGGCATTCGCGAAACGTTTTAAGATGCAGGGGTTCGCTATTTACAACTGTACCGTCAAGGTCAAAAAGGATCGCTTTTGGCATATTAAATTGCCGTGACAGACGTTTATAAATATATGGCGCGTAGACCACTCTATGAGCCTCGTGAAAACATATTGTCTCAATTATTCCCGTTTCACGAGCGTTAGCTTTTCTTTTGGCCGCTAGCCGGCCGTATTCATTACTTTATTGGGACCTAACTTTTCTCTCTTTGTTTTGTTGTCATTAGGTAAAACAAAAAAAGGTGATATTGATGAATGTACGGGTGCAAATCAAATCAAGATCGTTGGAACGGCGTTTATTATCTGTTGACTGGGTGCTTGATCCTGCCAACAGGCAAAAAGCACTCACAAGCGCGAGATCACTCATTTTAGAGGTCCGATCCCTTCTTTCGGGCGCTCGAGCTGGTGAACATGATGCGCGTGGAGACGTCGATTCTTTAAGGGAAAAAATAACTCTGCTTCTTAACCAACATCCGCTTGAGCTTATGGATATCCTTGCAAGCGAGGTCGATGCTTCTGTGGCTGGTACAAACGGCAAACGGGTAAGCGCGTGGCATGTGGTTACGGATCTAGATAGGCAGTTGCAATCAATATCTGCGGCACCTACGACAGTTCCACCGGGCATAAAAGCGAATGCGCCAGCTGATATCTGGAGCTAGTACTCAATTTCCACTTCCCCTTTTTTTACTATAATTTGGCACGCCAAACGGTTCCGTGAAGAATTCGGTAAACCGGCGTTTGCAAGCGTCTCTATCTCTTTTTGCGTTTTTGCATTTATGTTTTCGCTTCCCCGAAGGATGACACATGCGCATATTGGTGCCGAACCGTCTTCACACCCTTGGGGGAACGATGTTTCATCCCATAAATAGTGTAGGAGGCGTGCGCCATCTGGGATTTCAAATGCCTTGTTTTCGTTCTTTACGGTTATTTTTGCCATATCTCTGTTATACTCCAAATGCTTTTAGTATTTATTTGAACTTATACTGCCCCACCTTGCATTTCGTTAGTAATCCAGCGGATCGTTCTCCACACTGCCATGCGTGAAACTCCAAGAATCTGTGCGATCTTTCGCAAAGAATACGGCTGTGTATAATAAAGCGTCAAAAGTTGGTACAATTTTTTATCGCAGAGTAGCTGCAATTTTCTCTTCTTCAAAGAATTTGATCTACTCACTAAATCGTAGATATAATCTGTGACTTCTTTATCCTGTACTGAAAAGTACATCCCTTCCGCTATACATATTTTTCAACCCCTATATGTTATTTTCTATAGATTAGTATGTTTTTAGTATTTATAAATGTTTGTCACGGCTGTTTTTCCAGGTACATAAGCGCATTCCGAACCATGTCATAGCCGTGGCGTATTAGGTTGTTATTCTCTTTTACCATTATTGTATCAATTGTTGTGATTCCCCCCAATTCATCCGGCATTACATCGTATAAATCATTTTCATATGCATGGCGTATATCTGCCAATTCCCTTATCAGTTGGGCCTTTTGTATTTCACGATCAGGAGACACAGTATGAGGCTCTAGAAATGCCCTGGCTTTTTTCATGACTTGTGCCGCGCGCTCCACCGCCGTGTGTCTAAATGTTACTACGTCTCGCAGGCTAAGCGGCCCACTTTTTACAAACGGTTTTGGTTCAGGCTCTCTTGTTGGTTTTATCACCTGTGAAACTTGCGCAACGACCATTTTTCCACCTCTTTTTACTAGTAATTGTTGGGTGGCTTATTAAAGCGTTTTGATCTTTTTTGAATAAATTGTATATCCAATAATAAACATTTCCGCTCTAGTATTAGATGGTGAACTCTATGGATGTAAAAACAGCATTGGCAACACGGCGGTCCGTACATAACTTTGACCCCGAAAAGAAAATTGACGAAAAGACGTTGAAGGAAATATTTGAGCTGGTGCGCTATACACCCTCAGGCTATAACCTCCAGCCGGTTGAATTTCTTGTCATAGCCGATAAAACGCTTCAGGAGCAGCTTAAGGCGGTTTCCTACAACCAGCAACATGTCCATGATGCAAGTGCAGTTGCCATTGTACTCTCACGAAGTGACCCGCAAAACTGGGCTGAAAAGACATTTGCAGACTGGAAGGCAAAAGGGTATTTTAACGAAGAACAGATGAAAAATACCACTGGCGTCGTTAAATCATGGCCACAGTGGTTTGGTGAAAATGGCCTAAAACAGTGGGCGCACAAGCATGCTGGTTTATATGGCATGGCATTAATGGTTGCTGCCATGCAGTATGGGGTGCAAACCGAACCTATGGAAGGATTTGAAGCGCAAAAAGTACGTGATTTATTCAAGATTCCAGCGCACTTCGAGATTCCGATGTTTGTCTGTTTAGGATACCAGAACAAGGAACAGTTGCCACGATTAAACAGAAAGACGTTTGAAGAACTGGTACATATCAATAAACTTTAGATTTTTTCTTTTTATTTTTTCTCTTTTTCTTCAAAATATTTTTCGAGTTTTATTGCGTCATCTTGATTCCTTTGATTTATCTGTAACGATCTGTTTGATCTCTTACGGTATGGCTTTTTTAATGATTCAGCTATTTTCCGCAATTCATCAATTTCTTCTTTTGTGGCACCAGCGGTTTGGAGTACTGCGTATATTTTTTCTTCCTCATCCAAGGTAATGTACACTTTGCCATGTACGCGTTGCCATCCCCATGCACCCCATTTGTTAAATTTAGTATATCGAATATGGAATCGTTCCATGATACTCTCTATTTTTTTGCCATACTCTTCAGTTGCTTTAAATACTAACTCCCCTCGCATTGGATGATAGTTTTCCTTCTCGCCGAAATTTAATAAGGGGTCAAACCCAAGCACTCCTTTTTTCTTTGCTAAACCAATTATTTTTTCTAATCGTCTATCGCTGGTCATTGCCTTGATTTCTTCTATTCGATCCAAGCGTCCAGCACGTATATACGCAATTGCTAGATATATGTATAATCGTCTATTTTCGCTTTCTCTGTGCAGTGCCTCTTCAAATAATATATGAGCAGCACGGAATCTTTTTTGCTTTAAGGATGCAAATGCCGTCCTTACTATTTCATATGTCTCAGTTTTTAGAAATTGTTTCAAAATCATCACCGATTACTATCTATAACAATATCATATATTTAATATATTTGACAATCTTTTTCTAAAAAAAACGTATAATTTATATACTAAATGCCGATAATTATGATAATGTATAATTCACCTGTAGTCCTAGATAAAAAAGATATTCTTATTTTGAAGGAATTAGATAACAACTCGCGCCAATCCTTTACTGAAATTGGAAAAAAAGTTGGTCTAAGAAGTTATACTGTAGAATATCGCATAAATAAACTTAGGCAAGCAGGGGTTATTCTCAAATTCTTTGCAGAACCAAATCTTACTTATTTAGGACTTAAAACATACCGGTTGTACTTGCGAGTCGAACATACAACTGAAAAGGACGAAACAGCACTGTTACATTACTTCTCTACAAATCCTCGTATACAGTGGCATGCCGAGTTTGAGGGTGAATGGGATTACACTATTCGTTATGCACTTAAGGACGAAGTTGAATTGAAATACGAGATAGAAAAATTAACAAAACAATTTGGTGAATTTATAAAAGCTAAAACTATCGCCATCTCTACGTATCAAGTATATCTACCCATAACGTACCTGACTGGTGCTGAACGAAAATCTCTCAGAGAAACAATACGTCCAAGCAAACTTGATCCGATAGATATCACTATTCTTTCTTTTCTCTGTGATGATGCACGTATGTCAAGTGTTGCAATTGCACAGAGATCGCTTCTCTCGCCTGACGCAGTATCATATCGTATTAAACGCATGGTTCAAAATAAAACTATTATATCATTTAATGCATGGTTTGATCGACGAAAACTTGGTTATGAGTATTATAAAATTCTTTTTTGGTTTTCGCACGCAACTCCAAGTGATGAAGAAAAAATTATCAAATTTTGTCAACACTATCAGTATGTTGTATTTATCAATAAAGTACTTGGAAGCTGGGATCTTGAGGTTGACCTTGATGCAACAAACTCAAATCAAGTTCATGAATTTATAAAAGAAATCAAACGTATTTTCCCGCATCTTATCCGTGATCATTCGACACTTACAATTTTGCGAGATAGCGTAGTAAATCCGTTTAAAGCTGCTCTTTTAGTAAATCAGCGCGTATGAAGTCAGCAGTAGTCTTTGTATTATTTCCCATCTCCAAATTATAACATCGTGGCGGCAACTCCTGAATAAAGCATGATGGCATACCTTCTTCCCATGTATAGAACCTACTGCTCATTACAGGATAGCTCATTATTAATCGCTTTTTCGCACGCGATGCTGCAACATAAAACAGTCTTCGTTCTTCCTCGAGGTACGTTGCCTTTTGCGACGGAAACATCCCTTCTGCTAGGCCAATGATAAAAACTGTATCCCACTCAAGGCCCTTTGCCTGGTGTATTGTTGACAGGATGAGCTGCGGCTCTTCCTTTTTTGCTTCTGGCGGCTCAAGCACGCACGATGCAAGGAATTCATCCACCGTTTCGTACTGTGCCGCGGCACCGATAAGCGTTTCGATGTCTGGTATCCGGTCCCGGTAGTCCTCAAATTCGCGTTTCATGTACCCCTGGTAAAATCTCTCGTAGAAATCGTTAAGGAGTGCGGCTGCGTTCTTCCCTTCAATTGATGCAAGTATCTGCGGCACCTCGTAAACGGTTTTGATTGCGCCCATAAAACTTTCGCTCGTGCTGCGGACGATCCGTTCGCTTAGTTGCACTGCCTTTACCTCTCCAATTCCAGGAAATAGCCGCAATAACCGTTCTATTGCAGCACTATCCTTCTTGTTTACAATTGCGCGTATAATGGAGAGCATGTCTTTAATGTGCCGCTGTTCAGCAAATCGAACGCCTCCCCGTAATTCGTAAGTGATCCCCCGTTTCGTGAGTTCGAGCTCCAATTCAGAACAGTGGTACGTTGATCGAAACAACACACCGACTCGCTCGCTATTTTTGATACAATTACTAATGCGTTCGCTCATAAGCCACGCCTCTTCCTTTCGATCCTGTGCAGGCACGAGTATTGGTTTAGCTTTCTCATCTATCGCACTCGCGGCGCGTATCGTCTTTCTAAAAGTTTCATTACTGTTCTTGATCGCCTCATTTATCAGGTCAATGATCGGATCAGTGCTTCGGTAATTGGTAAGAAGGCTAAACACCTGTGCATTATATTTATCTTTAAACTCAAGAATATTCTTCACCTCTGCCCCACGAAATGAATAGATGCTCTGCGCCTCGTCTCCAACTACCATAAAGAGCTTTGTATCTTTACTATAGAGAAGCTCAAGAAATGCCGCCTGTAATTTATCTGTATCCTGGAACTCATCAACAAGGAGATGCGTAAGACGTTCCTGAAAACTCTTGCGTACTGATTCATTTTCCTTAAGTAGTTTATATGCAAAAAAGAGTAGGTCGTCAAAGTCAACACAATTTGAATCTCGCTTTACTCGTTCATATTGTGCAGCTACTGCAACAATTTCTTGGACATTTGCCGTCCGTGCGTTTACAAGAAGCTCTTGGATAGTGCACATACGCAGCTTTGCAAGCGAAATGAGTGCCGCAACCTCAGCAGGTTTTATCTTTTTTCCCCTTGGGATTAATTTTTTTAGCAGTGCTGTGCTATCCTGTTCATCAAGAATGGTAAAGTTACTCTTTAATCCAATAAGTGAAGCGTACTTCCTGATAATTCGGTGCGCAAAATGGTGGAACGTCCCCGCAACAACCTCCTTTGCCTTTTGTCCAATGAGTAACGAGGCACGCCGTTTCATCTCCCCTGCTGCCTTGTTCGTAAATGTAAGAAGGAGAATTGAATGTGGTTCGGCACCATCCTCAATAAGCTTGCATAATTTGTAGGTGATCGTTCTTGTTTTTCCTGAGCCTGGGCCTGCAAGTACCAGTACTGCCCCTTTCGCATTATTGACTACTGCATATTGCTCTTCACTTAACTCCTGCCCGTATTGTATCATAGTCTTGCCCTTCAAATGTTGCTAATGTCGTCTGCTTTAGGTTTTCTATCGTCTGCCAGCGCTCACGGATAAAGGGCGTTAGCTTTTTTCTCATCTCACTATCTTTAAGCGCATTAAGCGTGTAGCGATCGCTTGGATAACCACTTCCAAATGCGCCTATACCCCCCGCAATTTCAGTAATTTTTTTATCCCGTATCACCTTTGCGCAGATGCTTGCAGCAGCAACTATGGGGTAATTCTCATCTGCCTTATGCTGCGCCTCAAAGCGCGTGACCCCGAATGACCTCATGCGGTTTGCAAATACGTATCCGTATCGGTCCGGAAGGTCGATCATGACGTCCCCCGCACTATTTTTTATGAGCCCTGCCATTGCCTTTGCCTCAATGTCATTGAGACTCATCGTTGGCATTAAACGATTGAGGTCCTGTGCACTGATTTCTGCCCATCTGAAGGTGCAGAATTTCTTGAGTGCCTCAAACGTTTCTTCCCGTTGTTTTGCAGTGAGCTGCTTTGAGTCTTTTTTACCAAATTTATTAAGCTTCTTTTCATCGTTTCTGTTGCAGGTGGCAACTGCGACGACTAGTGGGCCGATTACCGAACCGCGCCCGGCTTCATCGACTCCGATGATAAAGCTGTCCATGCCTAGATTAGGGGGAGAAAAATTATAACTGCTTTGATTGTTTAGCCCCCATACCCGATACGTTCATATAATATGTGCGAACCATATATCCATGAATCGCCAAAATCTTACCTCGCTCTGGGACGAAGAATATCAAAACAAAGGAGTGCCAACAAGCTACCGCACGACTCCGTCAGAGTCACTTATCCTGTTTTTGGAATTTTTAAAAGGGCGAAACGCACCACTCGGAAAGACAATTCTTGATATGGGGTGCGGGAAGGGGAGAAATGCGATCTATTTGGCAAAAGAATTTGGAAGAGAAGTGTATGGGATTGATATTTCATCCGTGGCTATTGAGGGCGCAAAAGAGGCTGCGTTACGCGCGCACGTACGCCATCTTACTCATTTTTCCATTGGCGATTTGACCAAACCATGGCAATACAAATCCTCATTTTTCGACACGCTCATTGACGTAACTGCATTTTTTCATCTTACGGAAAAAAGCGAACTTGAAACCTATAAAAAAGAACTCGCCCGCGTTGCGAAAAAAGGTGCCTATATCCTTCAATATATTATGGCACGCGGTGATGGGTATTACGGGCAGTTTGTTGTTGATTCGAAAGATGCGGCAGTTTTTACCGACCCAATAAACAACATCCCCGCCCGTTTATATGACGAAAACGAGCTCCGAGATTTTTTTAATGGTTTATTCTCCATTGAGCTCATTCAAAAACTAGAACGTACTAATATAATTCACCAAAAAGAATACAAAAGAAGAATGTTTATTGTTATCTTAAGAAAGATGTAGAAAGAGAATCAGTACTGCATGTTTCTCTTGTCAACAATGACGTAGTCGCTCACTGCCAAGACGCTTTCGTACGCAACAAGCACCATGCCGTCGTCCTTTCGTAATTTCTCAGCATGCGGGTTGTCCGGATTCGGTTCGATGACGAGATCCTCTATTTTTCCCGTTATCTCATTTATAATCAGATCAACAAGTCTTCCAAAATCCTCCCCGTCACTTGTTATGACCCTTTTCTGGGAGAGCTGCCTTGCAATTTTAAGTTTTGACATACAATCACCTGGTCGAATAGCCTTCTACTCGTCTTTTATAGTTAAATATTTATAAATGTATTATTTCGAAATTGCCGAGTCTGCGCCAGGTCCGCTTACTTGTATGCGTTGCGGCACGATCGGCGGTGAAAGGTTAAGCACGCGCGCAACAAATATGCCGTTTGCGCTTCCCGCATAATTTATGGCGCTCAGGATGTTTTCGGCAAACCCGGGCGGCATCCGCTTGGCTTTCTTCCAGTCCTCCTCAATCTGCTTTGAGAGTTTCTTGTCCTCCTTTGCAAATAGCGCGCCCTTTATCTTAACGTAGCCGGACTCATTTGCGTACTGTGCCTCGTAGGTATATTGTACCTCTACGTTCTCGCCGTTTACTACGATCCCATCAACTGCAATGTTAATATTAAGGCCCTGGAACGTGTCTTCCTTTGTTTTCTTTCCTTCAACTGCATCTATTCTTCCGCCAGTAATCATGGTATAACCTCCTGAATAAATAGTGCTCTTATATATCGATCAGTTTAAATCCTTATTCTGGCGGATTTGTATTTTGTTTTTTGAAAATAGTGCGGTTTTTCTTTTTTCATGATTGCCTTATGGAGCGTCTTGAGGATGCCCCAGAAAATAAACAGCGCAACACCAAGCGGTATGATGCTCAAATGGCCGAAAAACGACGGGAGCCGTAGTATCGATATTACGAGGGGGACAATAAAGAAGGTGCCTAAGATCACGGCAAGCGCCGTTATGTCATATAATAGCTTCTTGTTCAACTCAACCGTTGCGCTCTCAGTTTTTCTGAATGCCATGAGCGTTTTTGACAGTATCTTGTCCACCGACCTTATTATGGCTAGCGCATATAAGATAAACAATCCGCCGTAAATGGCGGTTGAAATGATGAATGCAATCCCTTCGGTTTCCTCCGCAATCCCGAATTCTCCAAGCATTGTCCCAAAAAGGATAAGCCCCCCGTTTAGGATAAGATACGCTGCAGTGTATAATGCCAGGTTCTTAAGCTCCTGGATGTATACGCTAAAAAGAGTGCCCCCCGGTTCGACTTCTGCCACAATTTTGCGCACATATTCGGCAATCCTGCCCCCAGTGTGCCGCGTCTTTGCATTGATGAGGCGCATTATCATTTCCTGCACCCTGGCCTTATATGCAACAAGGATACCCGAGCATATCGAAGTCAGAAATACGACCGAAGATGTCAGGCCGACAAGGTCAAAACTCATAAACCCGCTTGCCTCCTTTGCAATAAGAAGCGAAAATTCCCCCACCGCAAGCATGGTGAGTGCTGACCCGATTGCATTTTTGCCGTTTTTCTCAAGCGCAAATACGGAAAGCGAAATGCTGCTAAACGTCGCAATGCTTATTACGGTCACCAATACAAGTATGAGGAGCCAGTTATCAAGCATTGTGTCTATCCCGGTAAGCATGCCTATTGAAAGGAAAAAGAACGACGAAAAGAACAAGCCAAACGGTACGATCATCTTTTCTATTTTCTTGAATTGGGGCAGGCCGCTGATGATGCTTCCTGCCAAAAATGCGCCGATGGACGGCTCTAGGCCTATTCCGTGTGCAATGAATGCGCACGCGGCAGCAATTGTGAAAGCGGTAAACAGAAGCGTCTCATCCGTTTCGACCCGTGCAATATACTCAAATAGCCGCCTGATCAGCCGTTCGAGTATGATGTATGCGATGACAAGCGCGGCAAGCGCCTTTACCATCGATATGATGATCTCGGTTTCATTTACTGTGCTCGTATTTGCAAGGCTGGAGATGAATGCAAGGACGAGTACTGCGAATATGTCCTCTATGATGAGCACTGCAAGCAGGAGCGTCACGTTCTCCTTTGAGACTATATGCTGCTCCTTTATCAGTTTTGAAAATATCGTCGTACTTGTTATGGAAAACAGCGCGCCAAGCACGACTGCTTCAAGGGCCGTAAGCCCAAATATGATCGCAACCTCATAAACCAGAAGAAAGGTAAATGCGACCTTTGCGACGCTCATAAGGAGCGCCCGCACGCCGAACTTAAGGATTTTCGAAAGGCTGAACTCTATGCCTATGACAAATAACAGGAGTGTTGCCCCGATGTCGGCAAACGCATCGATCGTCTCGCTTTGTTTCAGTATCCCAAGCCCATTTGGCCCGATTGCCGCACCAATGAGGAGCACCCCGATTACTGCCGGAAGCTTCAACCTGAATGCGGCAATTATCCCAACTACAAGAAAGAAAAACGTAATGCCAAGCTCTTCTATGACTGCCATCAGATCGCCTATTGGTTGTTTGGGAGGGTTTTGTATTCTTCGAATTGGTTTATAATGGTTTTTATCCAATCACATACTGCCACACGCCTACTGGTAATATGGTACGCGTCACGTTCGTCTTTGCATTGGCCCTCGTTCTTTGTATTCCACTTTCCGCACACTTCCCCCAGGAATGGGAAAATTCGGCATGGCGCGCAAACAACACCTATATTTTTCATGCATATGGCAAAGAAGTCTGGTTTCCAGGCGTTTTTAACAAGCCCCTTACGGATCTTGGGCTTGAAACGCTTAAGGCACGTGTCGATAGCGATACGTTCGACTCCTATCTTATTTCCCTTCAGGCAAAACGCGATCTAGCATTTAGCAAGGCAGCCGAATGCAGCTCGCGGTACGGTGCCATTCGTTTAAACCCAAACCACGTCCTCGCGCAGAGCCTTAAGCAATCAGTCGGCGGAACGCGGGTAGACGGCGCGCTTGATTCACTCTTTATGCTTCCTGATGAATTTGTCATCAGCACATCCGTTGCCATCGGCGGGAACGTTGGCGGTTTTTCCGGGGTGATTTTCCTCCTTATGAAAGACCTGCGGAGTGCCGAACTGCTTGCGGCATGCGACGCATACGGTGCCGCGTGGCGCGACACTATGTCTACGGCAGTAGGCCTCCTTGATTTTTCATATTCTGAACTGCAAAAAGAATGGGGGGATGCGACCACGTCCTACCTGCTCCTTGCCCAAAGCGGCGTTTGTGATGCGGACTATTACTATGGCGGCCGGGATGCATGCAGGTATGCAGAGAACAAATTCCATCTCTCAGGTGCGCAGGCAAGTAGCCTTAGCGGAACGCTTGGGGTACGTATTTCGGCAACTGATGCCGGCTTACGGAACGGCCTTGTCAAAGGCGCCCCGGATACGTCACAATACGGGGAGTACCTCGCACTTATATGGGGTTCCAACGGCTCCATCAGCGAGGCGCGTTACGTGCGTTCCATTACGGGCGAGGCACTTTTAGAAACTGAACGTGACCTTGAAGGACTGCTTGGGACCCTTAGGCAAAAGGAATCACACTACGCAGCACGGATTTCGGACATAGGCAAGGAACGTCCCTCAAAAATTACGGGGTCAAGGTTGCTTTTTGGCGTCGTAACAAGCGAGTCCCAACAGTCAATTGCGACTTCGTACGCCTCGATCCAGGCCGATTTTGCGCGTGCAAGGAATATGCATGGCAATGCGCGGCAAACGTCTCTTCTTAAGAAAAATGGTTATCTTAAGCAGGGGATTACGGATGCAAACGAGGCGCTGTACCTGTATGACTCAATTGACGCACGGCTTGTTGCCCTTCTTTCTGATATCGACGCAGTGGTACTTGACAAGAAAACCGAGGCATTTGATGCCATTACGTCTTTTGAATCAGTGAGCGAGGGTTCGTTTATCCATGAACGCGCCCGTGCCGAGCATGCGGCTGCGCTTGATGCATTTCAAAAGGGCGATGCGGCAAAAGCCTACGGCGACCGCTTTGAGCTGTATGAGGAAGCGGCATACCACGCGAGGTTTGCAAAGAACCTTTTTGAGAATAGGCCGTTTGAGGCAACAGCCGGCATTGCAGGTGCAAGGGAAGAACTCCGAACCCTCATTCAGGCAGCAGAAACGGACGGTATCGACGTCGCGTACGAAACGCAGGAATTTGCACTGCTTGAATATAGCGACGAGCCGTGGGTGCTTGATGCGCTACGCGATATTGAAGCACGCATTATTTCAAAGGCACGCGTTGTCTTCGACCCGCTTCTTGCCCGGCGTGCCGCCATCCTTGATGACATACGTCGCGGGGGCGAGTGGACTGCTGACCTTGCAACCACGGTTGCACATGCGGAAAACGGCCATATCGCCTCGGATGGCACGATCGATTATCCTGGCGCAGTTGGAAGCCTCCAAGCCCTTAAGGCAGTATACGATGATGTTGAGCTTGAATTAGAATCAGGTCGGGTACATCTCGTCCTTAATTCCCTTATTACCGACTATTCCGTTATTACGGGGCCAGTACGTATCGATGCACCGACACCTGTCTTCCTTGATTTTGTTATCAAGAACCCGACGGGTTATGGGATTGATAATGCAGCCGTTTCATTTGATACCCAATTTCCATTTACGCTTCTTGTAAGCGACGTTGTTGAAGGAAAAGAGCACGTTGAGGAATCCCTATCCGACTTAGATTCCACCACGTTTCTTATACGGAGCATTGAACCGTATGGGTCGCTTCATATACGTGTGGCACCATCTGTAACGCTTGCGCGCACTGTCAAGCGTACTACGGGCGCAGTCGGAAGGGGCGACCTGTCGGCACAAGTTGTACAGGATTCACAATTTGACCTTGCAATTGACAGCGCCATCCTCGCTGACGATTCCGTACTTGTAGACGGGTTGCCATATCAGGGGGGCGTGCTTAGTTCCGGCAGGCACACCCTTCACAACGAGTCCATCCTTTTTGATGCGTATTCAATTGACGTGGACGGATTTGCTGCACAGAAAATAGGCATATCCGCAACCATACGCTATACGTATGTAATTAGCCCGAACATTGATCTAGAACGCACTCTCGTGCAGGCGGAATTTGACCATTCTGAAGTAAAGCACCTTGAAGTTCTTTCCCTCACCGGGGAGCCGGTAAAAAACGTCCGGCAGTTCCCAAACGGCCTTCTTCTCTTTGATGTGCATGGCCTGCGTGCCCATGAAAAAAGCAGGATCCTTGTCCAGTATGAAATTGAGAACGTTTCGGAAAAAATAACTGCTGACATCGCCTCACTTAAGCGGCTTAACCTGACTGATGGCGAGCGTGCCGGCCTTCTTGTTGCAGAAGATTACCTTGGCAAGAACCGTACTGAGGAATCGCTTGAAACGCTCGAAAAGCTCAGGCGCACCATTGAAATCCGAACGCTTGAAGAGAACAAACTGGCACAGCGCCATTCGGCAATCTACGCCGAGCTTGAAAAGCAGCTTTCAGACCTTACTGCAATTTATGAAAAGTACCGCACTACAGTCGATTCGCCTTTTATGGAGCGCATCGGTGCACGGATTGCATCCCTTACAAAAGCGCTCGGGGAAAATAAAGACCCTAACACGCCATCAATAAAGAACCTTGAATCGCTCGAAGCAGATTTTGAGGAATCCCTGTCAAAGGATATCCGTACCCACGTCCTAGGGGTTTATAACGGCCTTAAAAAAGAGTTCATTTCACTTGGCGGGTCATATGAGAAGCCACTGAGTTTTACGGTTGTTGAGCGCTCCCTGCAAGCCCTACAGGAAGAAGACACAGAAGGGCACCTTCGGCTCCTTGGCGAGATGCAATCGGCAAGGGATGAGCTTGAGGAGAAGAAATCAGAAGATTCTACAAGGCGTGCTGGCCTTAAGGCCCAGTACGGCCGAACAAAGCAGGAAATCCAAAAAACGCTTGCCACATACAAGAAGCTTGTACAAGCTGCAAGCGGCTCCCCATTCGCATATCTGTTTTCCGTTAATTATAAGGACGTGGAAAAAACCTTAAGGGATACGGACAATCTTTTTGAAAAAAGTGCGCCTTATGAAGAGGTCAGCGCACGCGTTGCCTCTATCGAGTCGGTTTCAGTCCAGCTTGAAACGGTTCTTGCCGCAGTTTCGCATGAGGCAAAGAGCCGCTTTGCAAGCCTTGAACGTGCGCTTCGGGAGTCGGATGCCCCCCAGGGGGAAAAGGACAAGGTCGCAGCGCGCCTTCAACGAATGAAGGAACTGATTGTCGCAGAAGAATATGTCAATGCGCTTAAGGCAAGCGATGCGATCATCAAGGATATAAGCGCACTTAAGAAGACCGACGATAATTCGCTTACCGTGCTTTCAATTACTGCACTCTTCATTGTGGGGGCATGCGTTGCATACTTCTATAATTCACGAAAGGGAAAACCTGAAAGTGCGCCGCTCAAGCCGCTTAGGCGGATGGAAGAATAATCATTGAGGTCTTTTTGGATCTTGTGGGAATGCCCCTACCCATTGCGCAAACGTCTTCCTAGGCTTCAGTTCAAGCGGGGGGTTTGGCTTGCCTATTGTTTCTGTATAGTATTTTGTTGGATCTGGCGGTGCGATTTTTGGATCGGGTTGCCTGCTAGTCTTATGAATCGGCATCGAAGGCATAAAAAATGGACCAAATACAATCGCCGCTCTGGCAACCGCTTTTCTGAATGCTTGTTTAATTGGACGGGGTTTTTGATTTTGGGTATCCATACATCCACCCGCCATTGTGTTCCAGCACAAGTTTATTGTTCAGATCGTAAAATTCTCCAGTTTTGTCTGCCCCGTAATCGATGGTTTTGGCGGCGGTTTTGCAACCGGTTCCCCGCGCTCGCGCTTCATTGCATTTTGCATCCGCTCAATGATCGTCTTCATCTTTTTCTCCTTATTAAACGCAGCCCACCTGAAATACTCATCACGAGTGCCGCTTGTGACAAGTACGTACACTTCGCCTTCTTTAAGTCGTGCAGCCCGCCCACGCCGCTGGATGCTCCGTATTTCGCTTGGCACCGGTTCGTAGAAAACGACTGCATCAACTGATGGGATGTCGATCCCTTCCTCCCCGATTGATGAAGCAACCAAAATATCAAACTCGTTCGCACGGAATGCCGCGATCGTCTCCTCCTGCATCTTCTTCGTGTAACTGTCCTTTTTCCCGACAAACTGGCGTGCCCGAATTGCGTGCTTTGTAAGCTCAGTTTCAATCAGCTTGACCTGGTCGCGGTATTGTGCAAATACAATAATTTTCTTGCCTGTAAGCGTTTTGATAAGTGAGACGAGCGCCTCGAGTTTCGGATGTTCCTCTTCTGTTTTTACCAGTTCCTCGATCTTGCCAAATGCCTCCTCCTTTCGTAGGATTGCGGCGGACTTGCTTTCCTTTTCATGGATCTTTTCAATGTACTTGCGAAGTGCATACACGCCCTGCGTTTCTATAAGTTCGGACATGTGCAAAAGATTCAAAAGTACCGAGTATTTCACAATTGCAGCATACTTGATCGCATGAGGGATATTCAAGATGCGTTGGCGAAGCGCCATGAACCGCCCCTTGTGCTTAAGTGGCGGCGGAAAGCCCATTGCGCCAAGCTGATAGGCATACTTTGAGGTCATCCCATCCAAATGCTGTTTGATAAGCTTAAGTGTCGGAGAGAGTGCAATTTGGATCCATTTGATCGTGCTTTGCTGGACGTATTGTTTTACGTCCTCGTCCATACTCGTTCTGATTTCAATGTTTTTGGTGTGGAGGTTTCCCATTACCTCCTTGATCCGGTCTGACCGGCCGCCCGGCGATGCGGTTAAGCCAACAATAAGTGCATGACCCTTTATCTTTTCGGCAACAAACACGTACGCATAATCACCGACTGCCCGGTGCGCCTCATCCACTATGCAAAGTGCAAACTCGCCACTTAATCGACTCCCCATCATATCATTCCGTATCGTTTGGGGCGTACTTACAATCACTTTTTTCTCGTACTCCTTCTTTCTTTTTTCAGGTGCCATCTCTCCAGTAACAAGCGTTGCCGTACTATCACTTAATCCCAGTATTTTTTGTATGCTTTGGATATGCTGTTTTGCAAGCGGTTTAGTCGGCGTAAGAAAGAGGCACCTCCCCTGGTTTACCTTGTCACGGATAAGAAGTAGTGCGATGAGCGTCTTACCTAATCCCGTCGGAAGTACTACTAACGTATTTCCATGATTCAGTATCGAGTGGTAAATCGCAAGCTGGTATGCACGCGGGGTGAGGTTCATGTCAGTATTATGGATGGATAAATTTAAACGGAATTCGAACCGCTAGTTTTTGCCTTTTTTATCAAAAAATCCCGTAACAAGCACTGCGTATGCTGCCATCGCGATGCCAATTATCGCAAATGCAGCCCCAAACCCAAATGCGCTTACGATAAAACCAAGAAGCGCAAGGCTTGCAAATTCGGCAAACCTGTAGGGGATATGGAGAAGCGCAATATCTGTCGAAACATTTTTTCTTTTCTTAGTTATTACTGCAATCATCCGCTCAAAGAGCGTGCTCGCGCACCCCTCACCGACAGCGACAAGTAAGATAAGCGCAATTGTGTGCATTTTGAACTCTGCGATGAAGAAGAAGGGAACTGCCATAAGGAGGACTATTCCTGCACCGATCGTCCTTGTTTGGATGTTTTTTCTCGTTACAAAAAGCGCCGTTGCGCCGCTTATGAATAATGAAATGGCAAGGAGCGCGCCGACCTGAAACGTGTTAAGTCCAATTGTCGAAAGGTACAGGGGATATAGAAAGAATGCGGCACCCGCGTACAGCGGCGCCGTAATGCTAATGATGCATGCGACATGCCAGAATGCGCGTGACCGTTTTTCAGTAAAAATCCCCCATATTTTTTGCAGGTCCAGTTTTTCTTTCCGAACGTGGTTCTTGATCCGAAACGCAGCAAAAAGGATCACTACGCCGACTAGGGTGAGTGCAAGAAATGCGCTTGTAAATCCAAGATAGAGCGCAAGTGCGCCTGCACCAACTCTTCCAATAAATCCGCCGATGTCACGCAAACCGCCAGTGTACGCAGCAGTTTGTTCCCTGTTTTTTGAGGTACGATATAATTCGCTTCGAATTACCGCCCAGTACGCGGAGTGGCCGATCCCTTCGCTTATTTTTCCAATTGCAAAGAGAAGCGGGGTATTTGCAGCAAGGTATATGCTGGTTGCGAGGGTCATTCCGATGCCTTCGATGATGAAAATTTTTCGATTGCCAATTACGTCTGCAACTGCTGAAAATGCCGTACGCATGACAAACATGACTGCAGGTAGCAATGCAAGCACAAGGCCGATCTCTTCAACTTTGAGGCCCTTTTCAGAAAGGTAAAGGGGCATAAGGAGTGCAAGCGCAATAAAGAGCGCCTGGTGAAGGGTGTTGATGGTGTGGAGGGGAAGCTCGCGAGAGTGATTCATAGAACGTCATTACAGGGTAAGTTAAATTGTTTTACTATCCAACTACTTTATAAAATGTATGTTTAAACATATGTTTAGGTGAAAATATGGTTAAGACAATCACCGTTACCGAGGAAGCATATACTCACTTAAAACAGATGAAAAAGGATGACGAAAGTTTCAGTGAACTTATCGAACGCATGTATCACCCCAAGAAAAGGATCGACTTACGCGATTTTTTGGGTATTCTTACTTATAATGAGGCACAAGAGCTACGAGAAATTGTGAAGGAAACGCGCGGCAATCTAAACAAAGGATTAGAGAAGCGGTCTCACAGGATGGGGTTGTGATGTACGTACTTGACACATCCGCTATTATTGATATTTTTGAGAATAATTCCGTGGGCAAGCTAATCGCCGGGTACATTAAGGACGAGCCATTTGTTGTTTCCGCACTGACGCTCTATGAGCTTAATAAGAAGAACGACCCCAGCGCAAAACTTCTTTATTTTATACGGGCGCTAGAAATAATCCCGTTTGGTGAGCGTGCTGCCACCGAAGCAGGTCTTATTTTTAAGCGTATGAGGGAAAAAGGTAAGCCGATAAACGAAATAGATGTTCTCATAGCTTCAACTGCGTTAAGTCGGGACGGCGAACTTATCGCAAGCGACAGTGATTTTTCTGTCCTGACGAGCGTTTCAAACCTGAAATTACGTTTTTTTGATAAGCGGATTCATAAATAGTATTTTCCATCAAAAACCACATATTTAAAAGGTGTTTGCTGAAGTATACATGTATGCAGCGAACTACGAGAACCAAATTAACTGATTTTGATAAGCGGGAGCGACAGCTTACTGAAAAGATTGGCAAACTTAAATGGGCACTTTGGCATGACCAGGGAGACCGACGCCAAAATCAGGCAGAGCTTGAAAGAGCCTCTTTGGAACTTGCCCGTCTGCCCGCTGAAATAGATTATCCTGCTGTAGTGAAATTAGCTCGCAAAGAAGTTAGCGATCCTCGCGAAGACCGGGAGGTGAAGTTGCGCTTCTGGGAGTATATTTATCATTCTATTAGACGCGACCCGGAGCTTCTTGCCGCGATCGATGGGGTGGCACGAGAGCATGCTGCGTTTACCTATTCTATTCATGGTGTATCTCCGACAGGATTTCAAATGATGCAGATGTGGCAACGATTGGATGATCCAAAAGATGCGGCAGCTGTTTATAATGCATATGTCGAGCAATCAGCACAGCTAAGGCCACTCGTTTTGAAAGTTGTCAGAAAGGTAAATGAGGCTACGCGACGCTATTCAAAAGAGCTTGGGTATGAGGTTAAATCATTTGCAGACGTTTTAGTTGCACGAAATGACCTTGAATCCCCTGCTAATGCAGAACGACAAATCGCACGTTTGTTAGATCTGAGTAAGCGACCGGTCAGCACATTTATCGATCAGGTAAGACGTTCGATTCCCCGCGGTTTTAAAATAACTGTCCTTAATGATAAAAATGTTTTCAATTCGCTTATGTCGCAAAGCGGTGTTTTTGAAATGTATCCAAACCGGCCAGGTGCACTTGATTTTCTTAGAGATGTGCTTACGGCCGCTGGCTTTGGTAGATATATTGACTTACGTGGCTTTGGCGATGCCCATCCGTACAAGGTGAGCCTTGATCCGCGCGACACTGCACCAGAAGCAGAAGGAAGCATTTATCTGGGAAAAGGCGCAGAAGGATACGCCGCAGTTGTAAATCCGTATGTTAATCAGGATAATCGTACACGTACTAAAGTCCTTCTTCATGAAACCGGCCACATACTTCATTATGGCGGAATGAACCGGGTTCAAACCGACCCTTTCTTTCAATATGATTTCGAAGGATTCAGAGAAGGGATGGCATTATTTATGGATTCCCTTATTGCTGATCCGCGCGCACTTCAAATGATGTGCGGTGCGAGCGGTCAAGATTTAGCAAATCTTTATGCACTTGCGCAATTTCTTGAACTTTACCCAATCCGTGAAATGGCCCTGCGCGGACTTTTTGAACTTGCGCTTTACTCCCTTCCAGAGGATCAATTGGACCGCCACTATGAAAGACTTCTTAAACAGCACAATGTTCTTGATACGTATGGCTTCCTTAGTGGGATTAGATTACACACGTCCGGTTCCCTTTGGGCTACGGAGGCGGCTTTAGTGGGACAGCCTGGCTCTAGCTTTGAGTACGCAGTAGGTCATGCAATTGCAAATACTGTAGGAGCTACGATCATAGACGCTGGGCAAAAAGGAACCGCGATTCATCCTGGAACCGCACAAGTGCTTTATGATACGTGCTACACAGGTTACGAAGTACCGTTACAGGATCGCCTTCGTAATCTATCACGTATCAGATAAATCACTTTTTATTCCTTTTTCTCTCAAATCACTAGTATGTTCGACGTCCACGTAGTAGGTGCAGGCCCATCCGGCGGCATTGCGGCAATCAGTGCGGCACGGAGCGGAAAATCAGTGCTCATTTCTGAAGAGCATGCACGCGCAGGAGAACCGATGCACTGCTCCGGCTTATTCTCAAAATCAGGGCTTACGGCACTTGCGCCGTTCTTTGATTACAAGCCACTCATTACTAATCCGATTTATGGCGCGGTCATTGATTTTGCAGGCGTAAAGATCGACATCAAGACGCGCGACCCGATTGCGTATGTCTGTGACCGTGCGGAACTCGACGCAACCATTGCGCGCAATGCAGAACAGGAGGGGGTAGCTGTTCGGTATGGGCAAAAGGTGACTGATAAGTACGAAGCAGATACTGTTATTGGCGCAGACGGCCCATTTTCAAGAGTTGCACAGAACTTCCAATTCCCAAAAATCCAGGAATACGTCTCAACGGTGCAGGCATACATACCATACAAGAGCCAAACTCCAGGCCAGGTCGAAGTCTTCTTGTCAAATGAGAAATTCCCTAGCTTCTTTGCGTGGGTCATCCCGCATAATGAAGAAACGGCAGAGTTTGGTGTCGGCGTTACCTTACCACATAATGTTGGAAATGCGTGGCGGTCTCTATTAAAATTAAAACAAATCGAGTACGCGGGAAAAATTAAAGGCGCAGTTATCCCCATTTCCATCCGGGCGAAAACCGCGAAAAAAATTGCGAAGCGAAACGTGCTTTTGGTCGGGGATGCAGGGGGGGTCACCAAGGCAACTACTGGCGGCGGCGTTATGGTCGGCGCAAACTGTGCGCAGTACGCAGGCAGGTATTCCCATTCCCCAGCGCGCTACGAACTGGAATGGCGTGCACGGTTTGGCTTGGATCTATTTACTCACCGTACTGTCCACGACTACCTGGCATCAAAAAATGAAACGGGGATGCGGGATCTCGGCCTACGGCTTCGTGCAATGGAACTTGATAAATTCCTCTCAAACAACGGCCATATGGACCGGCCGACAAGGATGATTAAGCCACAGCTCATTCCGCATATTGCACGGTTTTTCTTGCCAAGCTAGCATTTCTTGCACGGCTCTCGATTGACGGGTAATGGCATTTGCGGTATTTCTTTTCTTTTAAGCGTATTGCACGTTCCCCGTATCGAGCACTTGCTACACACAAAATTCTCAATAAGGTAAAAGAGCGGCGCTACAAATTCCGTATGTGCATAATAGACCCGTTCCTTTCCCCGTTTTTCAAACCTGATGAGGTCGATCTCAAGGAGCTTGCGCAGGTTGTGCGATATGAGCGTCCGTTCTTCGTTTACTGCGGCTACGAGCTCGTTTACCGTCCGTTCCTTGTCAAGCAGCCGCTGGAGTATCGCAATGCGCACCGGGTTTGCAAGTGCGCGGAAAAAATCCATACAGAACCTTTCGGATGCCCGCATGGTGAAATTTTTATCACGTGTACTTATAAAGCCTTATGTGCACCCACGGAAACATTTATATTCATCCGTGAACCTAAATTCACTTATCGGGGTGGTGGAAATGCCAAGACGAAAAGAGAACGAAGTGGAGCACTTCTTTGAGTCCGCCGAAGAAGAGGCGCGTTTTGCATCAATCGAGGCAGATGTTGAGGCGCTCAACCGGCTCATCCAGGAAAGAAAATCTCGCGAATAGCATACGAGATGTGGCATGTATGCTTATCCGCGGCGGTATCCGTGGGGGAAAACTCCTAAGCTCACGTATCAAGATACTTTGGTTTATAGAGGCGCTCCCCGTGATTTTCGGGTGTATTCTCCTTCTCTTTTTGTTTTTCTTTGTCCTTCTTCCTTCCTTTGGGTTTCATGACGCCCATTCCGTCATTGTCCTTATTGTCGGCTCGCTTGTCCTGTTCATCCTTGCCCTTTTATTTGTTGAGCTTCGCTACCGCACGTGGGTCTATGCGCTTGATGAGGAGGAACTTGTCATCAAGCGAGGCATCCTTGAAAAGATCCGCTACCTTGTGCCGTATGAAAAGATACAGGATGTCACCGTTTCCCGAAGCCCGCTTGAAGTCTTTATCGGGATCGGGACGATCCACATCGAGACTGCGGCCACGGCAAAGGACCATTCGGAGTTCCTGCTTCCGGGCATTGCGGATTACCATGACGTCGCAAATGCGCTTATCGAGCACTCGCAGAAGGCTCAGGTGCGTGCAGTGTCCGACCAGAGCCACCATGAGGAGATGGTGAAAGAGCTTAAGACTGTGTCGGAAACGCTTGACCGCATCAGCGAACTTCTTAAGGATCAAAAGCAAAGGCAGGCAAAGGTAAGAAAGCAAAACGGCAATGCCCACGGGGGCTTTTCGCCGCTTACTGAAGATAAAAAAGGTGAAAAAAATGAAACTTGACATAAGACAGGCTGCCATTTCGCTTGGGGCGGTATTTGGGATTGTGCACTTCGCAACGGTGCTCCTTATTACGTTAAGTGGCGGTGCACTGAGCGGCTGGTGGATGACCACGCACCATGTACGTGCACAATATATGGTCGAACCGCTCAATGCGGGGCTTCTTATTGTAGGTACGGTTGTCGCGGCCATAATTGGCGCAGCTATCGGGGCGTTGTTTGCGGTTATCTGGAACTCAATTGAAAAATCGGGGTGATATATATGGCAGAGATGCGGACAATCCCGCAATGGTTTATTTGGACGACAACGATCGGGCTTGGGGCAATACTTGTGCTCCTTGCCCTCAATTACCTTGCGCTTACTGCAAATACGCGCACAACGTATGCAATGGCGCAGGGGGCTGCTGACGTGGGGCTCATGAATTCAGGCATGATGCGCATGATGGCACAATCAATGGTGAGAAATGGCATGATGACTGAGGAAGAATTTGATTTGATACATACAGGTTCCGACTCAGCCCGGCAAGCAAGCGATGCCATGGAACAGATGATGCGTGACGGTGCGGTAAGTCCTGAAGAATCCCGCCTGCGCGAGCAGACGCATGAGAAAATGCATGAGTCGATGGAGCAGATGATGAGGTGAAACGATGTTTTCTTTGGGGGGAAAAGTGGCGGTCGTAACCGGCTCAAGTCGGGGGATCGGTGCGGCAATTGCAAAGACATTTGCAAACGCAGGCGCAACCGTGATTATTACTTCGCGTGACCTGGCCGCGTGCGAATTGGTGGCGTCAGATATAAAACGTGCCGGGGGAGCGGCGATATGTTTCGAATGCGATACGTCTGATGAGTCGGGCGTAAAGCGCCTTGTTGAGGCAGTAGCAAAAAAGTACGGCACGCTTGACATCCTTGTCAATAATGCGGGCGTGTTTTCGCAGGCGCCTGTGGACAGCATGGATACTGCCCTTTGGAAACGGATCCAGTCCGTTGACCTTGACGGCGTATTTTACTGCACAAAATATGCCGCGCGCGCCATGAAGAAAAAGAAATACGGCAGGATCATCAACATAAGCTCCGTCGCAGGGCTTGAGGGGTTTGCCGGTTCTGCCGCCTATTGTGCCGCCAAGTTCGGCGTTATTGGCTTTACCAAGGCCGCGGCCGCAGACCTTGCAGCCTATAATATAACGGTAAATGCAATATCTCCCGGACTTATCGATACGAGGATGGCCGAGTCATTTACAAAAAACAAAGAAGCGCTTGATTCCCTTATGCAACCCCTTCTTGTTAAGCGTGTCGGCACGCCTGAAGACATCGCATGTGGCGCGCTTTATCTTGCAAGTGAAGAGGCAAGCTACGTGACCGGGACGACGCTTGTAATTGACGGCGGCTGGACGAGCCATTTATAAAAAATCAGAATACATCACTTCTTTGCCGCCGCCTGCTTCTTTCGAGCCATCCCAAACCTGCTCATACGTACGTCCTGTTCGGACTGCTGGACTCGGTGAAAGAGTTCCTTAAGCGACTTCGGGTCGAAATCTTAGCCCACTCGATCGCTTTAAAGGTTATCTCCTTCGCGCCATGGCTTCGCATGAAAGGCACGGGTTTCCTGCAGTGAGTTATAGTCCAGTCACCGCATTGTTGGCCGACTGCCTTAGAGAGGCTGCCATGGTCACATCCTTTTCAGGACAACCGTATTGTCCAGTCCGAAAAGATCGGAACTTCTAATACGCTACTTACGTTATATATAAAGCTATCATTTATGTGAAAAAAAACTCACTTGTAGCATATGCGGAAATTCCTTTTTAGCATTGATCCGTTTGAATCGGTTTTTCCTGCGGTCGGAGCGTGGATAGCCGTACTGAGGTTCACACTGATTTTCTCCCCTAAGGACGAGCCATTTATAATTTCGTTTATCCCTTATTTTTCTTATGTTATTTGGCACTTCGGGCATCCGTGGCATTTACGGTAAGGAGATCACTAAGGAATTGGCGTATAAGCTCGGCTACTTATTTGCTGACGGCGACGTCCTCATTGCCCGTGATACGCGAACAAGCGGCATTGCGCTTGAGACGGCACTTGTTGAAGGCATTGCGGCGCGCGGAAAAAATGCGATCCTCGTCGGCATTGCGCCGACGCCAACGCTTGCGCTTGCAACTGTGGAGAAAAACATGCCCGGCATCATGATCACCGCAAGCCATAACCCTTCCGAATATAACGGTTTTAAGTTTTTCAAGAAAGGTAGGGAACTGACCCGAAGCGAGGAGCGTGAATTTGAGGCGCGGTTCAATGAATTGCGGCTTCCCGAGGTAAATCCCAGGTTGCCTCCTGTACTGGTCGAATATCATGGCGCAGTTGAAGCGCATTCGTCAATGATTAAACAACTTGTCGATACGGACGCAATCGCATCCAAAAAGCCAACTGTTGTTGTTGACTGCAACGGTGCCGGCGCTACGATTACCCCCTATCTTTTGCAGGAGCTTGGCTGTCGGGTCATCAGTGTTAATGCAGAACTTGAAGGGTTTAACCGCGCAAGTGAGCCAAATGAGGCGAATCTTGCACGAAGCGCAGAAATCGTACGGGCAGCCGGCGCTGACCTAGGTATTGCACATGACGGGGATGCCGACCGGTGCGTCGTCATTGATGAGGCTGGCATGGTCTTGCCTCTTGACACGCAGCTTGCACTTATGGTCGAACATGAATATTCGAAGATAAAAAGCGCGACACGAACCGTTATTTCAACTGCCGAAGCATCGCTTCTTATCCGCGAGGTCTGTACAAAGAATGATATTTTGCTCCATATCACCCCAGTAAGTAGTGTATATGTTTCCGAGGAGCTTGAAAAGAAAAATGCATTTTTTGGCGGCGAACCGTGCGGCGAATATGTGTTTAATCGTGCACCGCATCACGCGCCTGACGGCATCTTAGCCGGAGCGCTCTTTGTCGAACTGTTTTGCAAAAAGGGAAAATTAAGCGCACTTGCATCACAATACAAATCATACCCGATGATCCGCGAGAAATTCAAATGTGGAAAGAAATATGAGGCGGTTCGGGCAATTTCAGAATCGATTAAATCTATTGATATTGCGGGAACTAAAAATGAAGACGATGGGCTGCGCATTGATGAGCGTGACGGATGGTTCTTAATCCGGGCAAGCGGTACTGAGCCGTTTGTTCGGCTAACTATGGAGTATAATGATAAGAAGAAACTGGAACAGCGCGCGGAGGAGCTAAGGGAGATTATAATGAAGGAGTGCAAATTACCTTAGCAATTCCACGCCCTCCCAGAACCGCATTGCGCTTTGCAAATGCCATCATTACATACGCCGACCCGCGGTGGAAGATTGTCGATATCAAGGTATCTGCAATCAGCATCCGTATTACAGCTACGCGCGTTTTCGCACGAGTAATTTGACCTACCCATAATCGGTTCGCGCGTATCGTAAACCGCATATTCGCTAGCCGGGCAGTTTTGGCCCCAGTAATCTAAATTGCGTGCTTCATACTCACCCGTACATCCCGCCATTACCATACTTGTCATTCCCAAAATGATCAGCAATTTCATGCACAAAAGAGCCATTTTTCCTTTTAAATCCCTGCTTTTCCTCGAGCGCAATATTTATAAACCTAATTTGAAATTCTATGTCAAGGTGATATTTTATGAAAAAAGGACAAGTTTCAACAGAATACCTTGTCATCCTGGCCGTTGTGCTTGTTATAGCCCTTGTAGTGGTTTATCTCGTTAGTCAAGGAACCGGTTTAGGGACAAGTACATTAGACTCCCAAAGCGCAGGCTATTGGAGAGCGACGCAGCCATTGGCGATTACTGATTACACTGCATCTGCTACAACACTTACCCTTGCAATCCAGAATAATGCGCAGGAATCAATTACCCTTACGCAGGTTGCAGGTACTGGTTTAACCGCGTACACGACAAGTACGACATTTGCTCCAGGTCAGCAAAGAAACATTGCAGTAACATTGGCAGCAACCTGTGGTACGACCGGAACTCGCTACTCATATGGCAACGTGAGCTTTACTTACAACGTAGGCCAGATTACTGGTAAGACGTTTGTTGGTTCAAGACCACTTGCAGGTACGTGTTCATAATCCGGACACCTTTATTTTTTTCTTTTTTATTTTATTAATGCTGTCGGGGGCTATGGTATGAAAAAAGGACAAGTTTCAACAGAATATCTTGTTATACTTGCAGTTGTGCTTGTTATAGCCCTTGCAGTCGTATATCTTGTAAGCCAAGGTTCAGGTACCGAATCAACAACCCTTGAAACCCAAAGCCACGCATATTGGCGGGGTGTGCAGCCGTTGGCACTGCTTGATTATTCCGTTTCAGGCACTGCCCTTACGCTTGAATTGCAAAATACTGGCGGCGGCGTTGTGACGCTTACTCAGATTTCAGGGACTGACATACCTGCCTCTGCAATGAATCTTCGGTTTGCCCCGGGTCAGACCCGGGTCATAAGTGCCACACTTAGTTCTTCCTGCGGCGCTACGGGGACACAGTATATCTACGAAAACGTAAGCTTTACCTACAACATTGGTCAGATTACGGGCAAGACATTTGTCGGTGCAAAGCCATTGGCAGGTACTTGCTCATAATGACATTGCGTGCGTAGGTTTCGTCAGAATGTCTTGTCATGCTTGTAGTTGCCCTTATACGCGCATTTCTGCTGCTAGTCTAAATTCTTATACATATAGCACTACTTTTCAGGCAGGGCAGGTTCGCACAATGCCCATGACATTAATCGCAAGCTGCGGTACCGTTGGTACGCGCTATAGGTTCGATAACATGCATTACATACAATACGGCCGTACTTACGGACAAGACATTTGTCGGCGGACGTCCCTTGGGCGCCGTATGTTCCTGACGTATTTCCATTCTACAAGCACGAATGCTGCGTGATTAAAAATGTATGTAAAAAACAAAAAACATTTATATAACCTAGCGCTATATAACAATCCTTATGTCTGATAAAAAAACTCGCTTTATAGTCGTAGCCGGGTCGATCATGAGCGGCCTTGGCAAAGGAATCGTAAGTGCATCGATCGCAAAACTTCTTTCTTCACGCGGGTACAGCGTCGTGCCGGTCAAGTTTGACGGCTACTTAAACGTCGATTGCGGTACCATGAACCCCTTTCGCCACGGTGAAGTGTTTGTGCTTGATGACGGTACTGAGGTTGATATGGATTTTGGGACGTATGAGCGGTTTTTGAATTTCTCCTTATCTGCAAGCTCAAGCATCACGGGCGGAAAACTGTTTAAGCGCATTATTGAAAAGGAACGAAGGGGCGAATATCTTGGGCGCGATGTCCAATTCGTCCCGCACCTGACTGATGAGATCAAGGGTTGGCTTTTGAATGTCGGAAAGGAGCGCAATGCGGATATCGTGATCGTTGAGGTCGGCGGAACAATCGGCGACTTGGAAAACGGCTATTTCATCGAGGCCTTGCGCCAGCTCAATTTCGAAAAAGACCATTCGCTTTTTATTCAGCTTACGTATGTGCCGAGCCTTTCGCCGGGCGAACAGAAAACAAAGCCCACGCAGCAGGCAACGCGCCTCCTCCAGAGCATGGGGATACAGCCAGACATTATTATCTGCAGGGAACATGAAAAACTTACTGATGAGGCACGAAAGAAAATCTCGCTCTACTGCAATGTGGAGGAACGCGCCGTGTTTGACGACCCCTCGCTTGATACAATCTACGAATTGCCCCTTCTCCTTGAAAAGCAGAATATATACGGCCTTATTGCTGAGAAGTTGAACCTTGATAAGAAGCGCGAGGCAGATCTTTCGCAATGGAAAAAGCTTGTAGAAAACATCAAAAACCCAAAACACCGGAGCCTTAAGATCGCAATTGTCGGGAAATATACTGCGGTAAAGGATGCGTAT